>NZ_JBAUYR010000081.1:0-118849 GCF_049584895.1 Binatus sp. (SeqCode) | reverse complement strand
CCGCGCCGCATCCTCTATGGCAGCAACTACACCCCACGCGAGGGCGTCGCTCAGCGCGTTCTTCTTCTCCGGCCGATTGAGCGTGATGGTCCTGACGTGGCCCACGTCCGCTATTTTCACAATGTCTATCATTTCAGGTTACCTTGGTTAACGCGTTTTCCTATCGCGCCCTCATTCTGGCTAAAAGGACGAGTTCACGTCCAACACTGTGAGAAGCGGATAGGCTATGGTCGTCGTTAATGGTCGTCGTTAACGCAACCCGCGATATGCCGATGATCAGAGGAAAAAGGCACCGGCATGGTTTTCGACTGAGCGACCAGGGTTGGTTATAAAATGCCAGCCCCAGTTTTCGCGAATTTCGAATGCTACTGACCTACCGGCTAGAAGTAGATCGAGTCAACGTAAATGCCATACATAGCGGCGGAGGGTGGTTCGGCGATGCCGGGCGTCCAGACGACGTACGATTCCGAGGCGACGGCCAGAGAGCTGAGGAGACCGCTTCCGGGAGACGCGTCGGAAGTGAAAATGGTCAGTGTGTCGAGGCCTTGCTCCTTGAGCTGCGCGCACCATGCCCGCAGCAACGACTCTAGGTCGCGTTCGGCGCCGGTGATGAACCCGTAATCGACGACCAGGCCGCGGCGTGATTCGACGCGGCCTGTTTTCGAATCCGTGACGAATCTGATCTTCTCACCGGCGGGCCACACGCCTACGACTGCATCGTCCGTCATCAGGAGTCGGTCCCACGAGTAGAACTCCGGGGCTCGTTCGACTCGAGCTGTGAACGACTCCACCGAGTAGGGAACGTACATCTCCTCGCTGCCGTGGCAGGCGTTAAGGATCTCGACGATTCTCGGTGCATCCGCTTGTGTCGCGGGCCGCCCGTACGATGGACCTGCAAGCGATGATGCGCATGAGAGCTGAAGCCGCGTCGCATTGACGGTCCATTTGTTCGGGGCATTGGCGATTCCAGCCTGCATCGCCTTGTTCTCAACAGAAATATACGCGTTGCTGTGAACCACCTCGGGGTGTTTCTGCCCGAATAGGGAACTGACGGCTCCCCATAAACCCTTCTTCTGGTACTGGGGATCGATGCGCAAGTGGAGCGCGGTAAGCGTTCGGTAGACTTTCCCGCCGACACGAATATCGTGGAAGCACCCACAGTTCACGCCGGCAACCTTTCCTCCGACCAGAGCGATTGAGACGATTGCCTCCTCCATCAGGCGTGTGAAGGCAAAGTAGTCCGTCCCGCGATCGATCGTCATCGACGTGTCGCCCATGATGATCGGGCAGCGGCGCTCGAGATCGGAAAGAGCGGCGGCATCGGCTTCGCTGGCCTCGCGGACGGTCACATCGACGTCGAGCAGGCGCTGATATTCGAGCATCTTGATCAGATGCGGGGCATGCTCCTCTACATCACAACGGAAGCTGAACCTTCTGGCGTTGTTGAGGCCGTCAGCCATGACAGTGACGGAGAAGTCTCCGTTCTGCTCGATGGCCGTTGGTGTGAAGGGGCCGATTGCTGCCGAAGCGCGCCGCCATCCTTCCATCAAATCCTCGCCTTGGCCGGGAAATGGAGTGCGGATCGATGCCGACGCACTGAAGCGGTCAAAGTCAGCAGCGGATGTGTTCCCGCCCGCGCTGGCGAGGGTTTCTAGATACCATCGCACTTGGCTCCCGGCGGGAGTATCGGGGATCAGGCTCGTCGAGGCCATTCGTTGACACGCAAATTTGAAAAATTATGTAATCCTGCGCTCTTATTTAAAATTACTTTCATCGCGCTCTCATTCTACTTTACGCGCTTTCCAAACTTCTTCGCAGGGCCGCTGGCGAGCCCACTCGAGAGTGACGGACCGGCACCGCGTGGTTGCCCCAGTTGGAGGTCGCAACTCGATAAGCGCGATCCGCGCCCTCAGGCACGGATTTAGTCGGGAGATTTTCTCCCGAAGGTTTTCCCGCGATACGCGGCCGCGGCGGCACGCGATTCTTCCTCGCCAAACGAACCAAGCAGCACGTCACCATCAGCGAACGATGTCGTTCCCGCTGACATCGCACGCGCAACCGAGTTGACATGCTCTTTCGTGATCGCTACTGGCACCGACGGCATCGCAGTCAACTGCTGCGCGAGTTTTTCCACTTCGTCTTTCAATCGAGCCGGCGGCACGACGCGGTTCACGAAGCCGATCGATTTGGCTTCATCCGGAGTGAATCGGCGACAGGTCATCACGAGTTCTTTGGTAAGAGCCGGCCCGATTTCTCTCACGAGACGCGGGATCCCGCCCCACGCAAGCGGAATTCCCAGCTCAATCTCAGGGATAAAGAACGATGCGTCGTCGGCAACAACACGAAGGTCGCATACCGCCATCAAAACGACGCCGCCGCCAACCGCGTAGCCATGAACTTGCGCGATCGTCACCGCGTGCATGTTCTCGAGCGCGTCAGCTGCGCGCAGTCCCAGTTGGCCACCTTCGCGTCGGGCCAACCATGACTTATGCGATGCTGGAGCGCTTTGCCCCAGCGGCGAATCTTTGAGATCGGCACCAGCAGAGAAGGCGCGCCCTGCTCCGCTCAAGATCACGACGCGTAAATCATGGCGGGTATCGAACCAGCGCGCGGCCTCGGCCAGCTCCCTGAGCATAGTAGCACCGATTGCATTCAGCCTCTCGGGCCGGTTGAGAGTTAGTCTGCCCACGGCGTCATCGACTTCGACCTTGATCGTCTCGAATTTGCGCGTGTCACTCATTGCAATGCCCTCCATTCGCCTTGGAAACGATCGGCGCCAATTACGTTTTGCGGCTTTGAACTTCCAATCGCGACTCAACAAACCTAAACTCCAAACCAGCCACGGTGCCTCAAGAAGTAAAGGAATCAGAATCACTGGGGAAGCGAACGAGCTCAGGTTGATCAGCATCTCGAAGATCATGCCGGCATCGACGGACGCGTACTTGCCATGTTCCAGATTGTAGAGCGTGTCCATGCAACCAAGGTAGACCGAGGCACCGCTCGCGGAATCCTTGCCGGTGCCACTGGATCACGGTTGACGGCTTGACCAGCACCATCACTTTCAGGCAGCGCGGCCAAGCTCGATAGAGCCAGGCCCACAGCAGGCCGTCAGCTCGACCAAGCCACGTCGGCCGGGCCGCTGCCGGTGGAGAACGGCCACCTGATGCCTGAGGGCCAGCACCTCAAGTTCCAAGGTAGCTCGACGCCGAAACCGGAAGGAGACCAGAGAGACCATTGCGGACAGGATCGTAAGCATGCCGGCCACGATAAAGCGGTCGGCGCAAAACTCCAGTGTTTACAGAGCATACGGAATTAAGCAGCCACAGGTATGGGTGTCGCGCGAGGAATCCTGCCGCCAGATCCGATGGACGGCTCGCGAATTGTGGGACTAAAATCCGGTCAGAGATGCGCGGAAGGTGGGGGCTCAATGCTTCAGGATAAAACCGAGGAGGTTTTGCTATGGCCAAGCACACGTTCGTCGTGATGACTAATCCGACTGCTGGAAAAGAGGTTGAGTTTAACGAATGGTACAACAAGCAGCACATTCCGGATGTGCTTAACGTACCAGGCTTCGTGAGCGGGCAGCGGTTTCGCATCGCGGACGCGCAAATGAGTCGCGAGGGGGGCAAGGGCTACAAATATCTCGCCATCTATGAGATTGAGACTGACGATCTTGCGGGCGTGCTCAAAGAGCTGCGGGCGCGCGGTGGGACTTCGGAGATCGTGGCGAGCGATGCGATCGATATGAAAAATGTGGGCGCGTTCGTATTCACGCCAATCGCGGAGAAGGTGATGGCGAAGGATGTGAAGCGTCCTCGTCGCGCCGCCTGAACTTCGTCGAGGAGAGAAAATTATGATCGCTGAGAAATTTTTGGCCGATAGTGCAGCCGAAGTTGGTCTTAATCCCGACAAGGTGCAGGCGCTGATGGATCGGGCCGAGCGCGACGTGAAGGATGGGGTTCTTCCCGCGTGTCAGGTTGCGATCGCTCGCGACGGAAAGATTGCTGCGATGAAAACTTTCGGCCGTGCGGTACAGGGTGGCGTGGAGAAGCCGGCTACCGACGAGACGGTTTTCGTCGCGATGTCGGCGACCAAGGCGATAACCTCGTCTGCGCTATGGATTCTAATCCAGGAAGGAAAAATCGATCCTGCCGACAAGATCGTCAAGTACGTGCCGGAGTACGGGACCAACGGCAAGGAAACGACGACCATCGAGCATCTGTTGATTCATACCGCCGGCATCCCGACTGCGCCGGGCTCGTTCAAGGATTGGGGCGATCGCAAGCGACGCCTGGAGCGGTTCGCGCAGTGGCGTCCGGTGAATACTCCGGGCGAGAAGTTCTTTTACCACATCCACGCGAACTATTGGCCGATCGCCGAAGCGATCGAGCGAATCACGGGCACGCGTCTCGGCGAGTTCGTACGGACGCGAATCGCGGAACCGCTGGGCCTGCCCGACTTGCGAATCGGATTGCCGCGTCCCGTCCAGGCGCGGATGGCCGACGTTAAATGGGTCGGCGAACCCGCCAAGGACGAGGAGTATCGCAAGCTCGGCATCACACCTCCGCGCGCCGGACTCGGTTCGATCACCGAAGACGCGGTGCTGGAGATGAACGAGCCAGAACTGCGCGAGATGGATTTTCCGGCCGGAGGCATGATGACGACGGCCGGCGATATCGCGCTCTTCTACCAGGCGTTGCTCAATGACGGCAAAGCGCAGGACGGAAAACGCATCTGGCAATCCGAAATGATTCGCGAGGCTCGGCGTATCCGCAGCGGTAACCTGATTGATCCGGCGCGCGGGATCACGGCGAATCGCGCGCTGGGAATCGTGATCGCGGGCGGCGACGGCAAGGCGAATCTGCGCGGCTTCGGACGCACGAACTCGGCCGAGGCTTTTGGCCATCCGGGCTTCGGCGGGCAGATCGGATGGGCTGATCCGGCGACCGGAATTTCGTTCGGCTATCTCACTAACGGATTCGATCGCAACGATCTTCGCGAGGGCCGTAGGGGGGTCGCGGTGTGCAGTCTGGCGGGATCGTGCGAGGAAGCATGAAACGCGATTATTGGGAAATAGTGCAGGCGATGCCGGCTGCCGAGCTGGCGGATCTCATGCGGCGCTTCGAAGACCTGGGTCTCTACGGCGTATGGTCGCCGCAACTGCAAGCTACCCCATTCGCGACGCTGGCCGCGGCCGCGATGGTGACCAGGCGGCTTAAGCTCGGCTCGGGGATCGCGCTCGCATTCACGCGCAGTCCGATGGAGACCGCGCAGAACGCGCTCGATATCGACCGGCTCAGCGGCGGCAGGATGGTGTTGGGATTGGGCACGGGTGTGCGCGAATGGAACGAGCGCTACTACAGTGTCGAGTACGGCAAGCCGGTCCGTCATCTGCGCGAGATCGTGACGACGGTCCGTGCGATAGTCGAGAAGGGGCATACGGGCGAGCTTGAGCTGATCGACGGCGCATATCACAAGCTCGATCTCCGCGGTTTCAAGATTGGCAGGAAGCCGGTACGCAGCTCGATCCCGATCCACATACCGGCGCTATTCGAAAACACCGTCGCGCTTGCGGCTGAAGTCGCAGATGGACTGCTGGGACATCCGGTATGGTCGCTGAAATGGATCTCGCAGACGGCGGCGCTGCTCGAGCGGACGCTGGCCGCGAAGGCTCGCAAGCGATCGGACGTCCATGTGAACCTGTGGAACTACGCGGCGATTGCCAACGATCGCCGCCAAGCGATCGACGATATGCGCGGTACCGTCGCATTCTATTCGAGTATCGCGCAGTACCAGAAATACTACGGTGCGCACGGCTTCGGCGCGCAGGCCCTCGCCGCGAGCGAGGCGGCAGCGCGCAAGGACACGGCCGCGATGCTCAAGGCGATTCCCGATGAGATGGTGACGACGTTCGCGATCGCAGGCACGCCTGACGATGCGCGCGAGCGCGTAGCGAGGATGTGGGAATACGCGGACTCGATGACAATTTCGGCGCCGCAGTATTTCGTTCCGCCCGAGCGGATGAACACATACCGGAGCGCGATCGTCGAGACACTCTATAAGGCTTGATGGGCGAGGCTGCGGCGCCGCTCGAGCAGCGACTCGACGTCGAACTTGAACATCTTCGCCGCGTTGAGCCCGAGGATCTTCGCGCGTGCGCTGTCGCTCAGATGACCCATCTCGCGCTCGATGGCTTCCGCGGAATGGGGCCAGGTTCCTTCGGCGTGCGGATAGTCATTGGCCCACATGAAGTTGTCCACGAGGTTCCATTTCTCGGCGAGCTCAAGGCCAGCGCGATCTTCCTGAAATGTGGCGGCGCCGTTGATCCGGAAATATTCGCTCGGCGGATGTTTGAGCTTCGGATAGGCCCATAGATGATGCTTGCGATAGGCCTCGTCCATCGCGTCGAGCGCCCACGGCACCCATCCGATCCCGCTCTCCACGGCGGCGAATTTGATCTTCGGAAATCTCTCCAGCACGCCGGAACCGCAGAGACTCGCGACCGGCTCGATAGTGGGAGAGAGCGAATGCGATACGTAGTTAATGACCGCGCCGCCTTCCTTGCGTGCGACGCGCGGATCGCGTCCGGTCGAGACGTGGAAGGTGATCGGCAGATCGCAATCGTCGATCGCGGACCACATCGGATCGTAGATGGTCAGGTTGTAATTGGGATCGCGCGAGTCGTGGCCGCCGAAGACCGGCTTGCACGGCAGCGTCAGGAATCGAAACCCCATTTTCGCGACGCGCTTGATTTCCTCGATCGCGAGCGTCACGTCAGCGGTCATGATGGCGGCGGCCGGCGACATGAAGTCGTTGTACTCGCCGTACATTTGCCACGCGAAGTCGTTCCAGACCCGGCACTGCGCCATCCCGAATGCCGCATCTTTGGTCGCGAACATCATCAGGCCCTTGTTGGGGAAAATGATCTCCGCGTCGATGCCGTCGCGGAGCTGGTCCTGAATTCGCTCTTTCGGATCGGCGCCGACGCGGCCGCGCATGCGATCCTCGCTACCCTCACGCGGGACGTCGCCGATCATGCGCGCGCGCACGCGCGACTTGCCGGTGCCCTCGGCGATGAACCACTTCTCGCCGTTCGCGTCGATTTCGACGTGCGGCAGGCGGTCGCGATATTTCGCGTCGATGCGATCGCGCCAGAGACTGCCGGGCTCATTGGCGTGGCAATCCGCCGAGATCATCAGGTACTTGTCGGGGTCGTGAGCTCGCGCTGTGCGCGCCCATCCATCGTGGCCGGGGGTTTCGATCCGGTAGCGATTCTTCTCGTCGATTTGGTTTTGATTCTGTTCGTGTTGAGTCTGCGTCATGATGTCCTCGCGTTTCGGGGCGGGAAACAGCAATTTATACCATAGGTTTGTACCAGGCGGTCCAATCCGTCGGAGTCAGAAAACGTGAGAAGAATAGTACGCTATAATGATTCTAATCGGCGCCGTGATCGCTGTTCTGATATTGCTCTTACGTCTGCTGCCTTCGATAAACTGGCCCGTAAGCACCAAACCCGGTCCGTTGGAAAGCAAGTTGGCTGATTACGTGACGTCCGAGTGGGTCCGCCGCCACGCGGCAAACCAGACCAACCCGGTTAATCTGAGTCCGGAGAATCTGAAAGCCGGATAGGGCGACTTCGAAGAAACATTGCGCCACCTGTCACGGACTTGCCGGTAGTGGGGAAAAGGTTCGAAGCCGACTTCTATCCGCCGGTCGCGAAACTTACTGACGACGTCCAGGAGTGATGTCTTTCTGGGGTTTTTTTCTGAGGGTCCCTACTCGTCGGATCAGGGAATTTTGAAACGCGAACAGGGAAGTATTTCAGATCAACAGAGAATTTTCTTTGAATAACAGAGAAAATGTATTGAGGTTCATTCCGGCCGGCCGAACCACGGCGATCACCTTGCCAAGGCATGACGCTAGAAGACAGGCTCGCCAGCGCCTCCCTACATACACACTGCGATCAACCCTCGGATCCAAGTTTTCAGTAGCTACACCCGCAAAAGCTGCTTTCGGCCGGAAGTTCGTCGGGCCGAATATAGCCACGGACATTTGCCACGGTGCTGAATGCCAACCTCAAGCGATTCGGAGTAGTTTTCTCTATTGTTTGGCGCGAAGGCGCACTTCCTCGCGCGCGCGCAACTCGCGGCGCATAATCTTGCCGGTCACAGTCGAGGGGAACTCCTCCATGAACTCGATTTCGCGCGGCGCCTCATGCGCTGCGAGCCGCGTTTTCACGTGCATCTGGATTTCCTTGATCATCTCGTCCGAGGGTTTGAACCCTGGCAGCAGCTTCACGAATGCTTTGATCGCCTGGCCGCGTTGAGGATCTGGCACACCGATCACAGCGCACGATGCGACCGACTTGTACTCCATGATCTTGGCTTCGATTTCTGAAGGACCGATTCGATACCCGGAACTCTTGATGACGTCGTCGTTGCGGCCCTGAAAATAGACGTAACCCTCGTCGTCCATGTGGCCGAGGTCGCCAGTCATGCACCACTCTTTCTTGAACTTGTCACTCATCGCGGCGGGGTTCTTCCAATACTCGCGCATCACGACCGGTGAGTCGCGGCGAATCGCAATCTCTCCACTCTCCCCGGTTTTCAGCGGCACGCCTTCGGGCGAGACGATGCTGACATTGTGGCCTGGATATGGCTTGCCCAGCGGCTCGAGGCGGGCCTTCTCAACCGCGCTGCAGGTGCCTATGAAGTAGTTCGCCTCGGTCTGACCGAAGCCCTGGTTGAACTCGACCTGCAACTCCTCGTCGACCCATTTCGCGAGTTGCGGACTGACCGGCTCGGCGCCACTCACGATGCATCGCAAGTTTAGTTGTTTGTATTTCTCGCGGGGCTGCTTCACCTCGCGCAACACCTTGAGTGCGGTGGGCGGATAAAGGCCGACTGAGGCGCCGTACTTTTCCAGTAACCGGAACGTCACGTCGGGATCGAAACGCGCCTTGCTGCGATAAGCGAGCACCGGAATTCCGTATGGCCAAATCGCGAGCAGACCGTCGAGCAGGCCACCCGCCCACGCCCAATCGGCGGGGCTGTAATAGAGGTCGCCGTCTCGCAGGTAGTTGTATGAATAGTCAATGCCGTTGTGGCCGAGCACGTAGCGCGCGACGTGCAACACCCCTTTTGGATTGCCGGTGGTGCCTGAGGTGTACATCAGCAGCACCGGATCCTCGGCGCTCGATTTCTCCATCGTGAACGATGCCGCGCCCTTGCTCATCAGATCGTCGAAGCTGATTCCACCCTTGGCGCCGTCGGTGACGATGATGTGCTTGAAGTTGGGGAGGCTCTTGCGATCGACCGCGTCCATTTTTCCCACCGTTTCGGGCTCCATCAAGATCGCCTTCGCGGAACTGTTGTCGAGGCGATACTGAATGGCGTCGGGACCAAAGAGTTTCGAGATCGGTAGCGCTATCGCTCCAAGCCGATAAAGCGCCATGTGCGCGATCGCGGTCTCGGGACGCTGCGGCGTATGAACCGCGACGACGTCGCCGCGACGGATGCCGATAGCTCGCAGCGCGTTGGCGAAGCGGTTCGTCGCGTCGATCATCTGCGCGAAGGTGTAGCGCGCGGTGTGGCCTTCGTCGTCTTCGTAGAGCAGCGCAACCTTGTCGCGAAGCTCGGTGTGCCGATCGAGGCAGTCAACCACTACGTTGTAGTCGGGCGGCACGTTCCACTTGTGCTTCGCGCGAAGCTCCGCGAACGACTTCGCCCCGCGCACCGTATGTTCCTTGAGTCCAATCATCGTCAAAACCTTCTACTAGGGAGAATGCTCCGGTTTGTGGCTCGCGGCCGAATTCTTCGACGGTAGACCGCGAGCGGCCTGACGTTTCCGACGTGCGGCCATCTTGTCGTCGAACTCGGCTCCGCGACCAACCTTATGCGCGGCGAGCCGCGTTGCCGAGTAATCGTCCATTCCGCACAGCCGCGCGAAGTTCGGCAGCTTCAGTCTGGTGACGTCGGTGTCGCGAGCGGCCGCTCGTTCGAATGCGGTCGAGATCGGCGCGCCACCGTGAATGGCGAAGGTAGAAATCACAGGCTTAGATTTGGCGCCGCAAACTGGGCATCGCTGTCCCCTCTTCGAGGCGCCCGCCGCCACCAGCATCTCGAAGACGTGCCCTTCGCCGCACTGCCATTCGTATATCGGCACTGTTCCTACTCGACCTTGTGCGGATGTTCCTTCCAGTCTTGCGGGTCGTGAGTGATCCACATCGTCGCCTCGTGCATGTCGCGGATAGCCTTGATGCGCTTGATCGATATCACCGACTGGATCGGGTCAGTATCGAGCGGCATCGTCGCCTCAGTATCCACCGCCGCGCGGACGTGAACCGTATCGCCGGTTAACAGAATCTTGCGGCTGGCAAGGTTTACCAGCAGCGAGCATTCTCCCGGCGTATGCCCTGGAGTAAGCAGAAACTTCAGGCTCCCGTCTCCGAAGAGATCGAAATCCTGATCGAGCTCGATCCAGTCATAGCCGCGAGTCGGAATGTAATCGTTCAGAATGAACGCCCAACGCTTGTCGGGCTCGGGCCAGTAGGCGTAGCGAATTTCGTTTCTCCCAGCGAGGAACTTGGCTTTGGGAAAATAGGTCAGGCCGCCGGCATGGTCGAGATGCGCATGCGACAGGATCACGTATTTGACGTCTTCGGGTTTGTAGCCGACGTTCTTGATCTGTTGGTCCAGAGTGTCGGACTTTTTCCATTGTAGCGGCAGATGCCGCGCCATCTCGCCCCAGTAACCAATCGCGTCGTCGATTATCTTTGGATTGCATCCGGTGTCGAACAGTACCAAGCCCTTGGGATGCTCGATCAGAAACGACGGGCACGGCAGATCTAGCATCTTGTCGTCGCCACCCTGCATCAGGAGCGACATCGGCGCGGATAGTTGCGCACCAGGAAGAGCCCACATTCGTCGAACCTTGGATTCAGCCATCTCGCACCTCGCATTCAGGCCGCAGCCGCTGGCTACCTGGCAGTTCTAACTACTTTTCAAAAGGAGCGCCATGATGAGGTCAACGAATCGCCTCGGGCATCCTCGCCGGAAATTGGACTCGATCAGCGCTCGCAAGACTTCCACCTCACTGCACCGCCGAACAGAATGACGATCTCTCGGTCGAGAACCTGGGCCCTGAGGTGACGATGGCGCTTCGACTACACCAGATCTCAGTATCGTCCGCCGAGCTTGGTGTGATCCCAGCTCGTGATCTTCTCCGGCACTATCTTAAGCACGACCCGTTTCGGCATACTGGCAGCCGCTTCGCGCGGAACCCCCGACCGCTGGCCCTGCTTCTGGCCGATCGCGCGAAGGCTTTCGCGCACCTGCTCAGGGTCTTCAATGATCTGGCAATGGCCGCGAACCAGCACGCCCTGGAGTTCGTCGTAAGAGCGTCCGGTTTCCACCATCACCCCCACTTTTGGATTGCGGCGTATGTTCACGACCTTTTGCGCCTTGCCGTAGGAGGTCATGTAAATGGCGCCGTCGATATAGAAGTAGTTCATCGCCACCACGTGCGGAAATCCGTTCTTGTCCAACGTGGCGAGCGCGGCCTTGAGGTTCTTGTTCAGGAACTGCTCCTGCTCCTCGCGATTGAACTTGATCAAGCTCTGTCGGCTCGGCATGGGGTTGTTCCTTTCGAAGACACGCCCTCTCTTGACAACGTCGCGTCCACATGAGGCCCGCCGGTCTCGCGACGAAAATCGCACTCAGCAGCCATCCTGCCATGACTTGCATCGATCAACCACCGAACGTTGTCAACGGGACGGTATCGTAGCCGACATGCTTGAGTTCGAGCGATCCGTCCTCGCCGATTCTGCTGTGGTGGAACTAGAGAACCTCGCGCTCCATCGCTCTTCCCGCGAGCTGCTACCGAATCCTGGTTCTTAGGAGAAGCGACATTTGGCGAAATTGACTAGAGCACTTTCCCTATAACGAGAGTCGTCCTCACACTGCTCTGGGCTACGTCCTCACGCCAAGCTTCGATCTTGCACTTGGCGTCGTCAAGGGAAAGGAACCAGCTAGTGTTCAGACACTCATCGCGAAGCCATCCGTTGAAGGATTCAACCAGGGCATTGTCGGTTGGTTTTCCAGGACGGCTGAAGTCGAGCGAGACCTGATGCATGTAGGCCCCGCGCACTCCGCGCAGGATTTCGCATCAGTCGCGTTCAGATGAGCGCACTTCGCACACGCCCGGCTGAGCGGCGTCGCGCACTGATTACAGATCGCAATCCGGCTGTTCATCCCATTCCGAGTTCTCGTTCAGGCGGTTGTCGGCAATCATGAACGCCTTGAGTTGCGCCTCACTCAAGTGACTGAGGCAGATGGTTGGAACTTCGTTCCGACCGAGCTGCCTGCACGCCATGATCCGCCCATGACCGGCGATCACATTTGAGTCCTCATCGACCAATACCGGAACATTGAACCCGAACGCATCGATACTGCGCGCGATTTGGCGAATTTGCCTGGGGCTGTGAAGCCGCGGATTTTTCGGATCGAGCTTCAATTCCGAGATCGGCCGATAGATGACCTCCACCCGACCCATAACGCTCTCGACCTTTCGCACATTTCTGTTTTGATTCATCATCCTGCCCTTTCATTCCACCTCGATGTCGAACTACGACCCATACGGGCCATTTCTTGCGGGACACGCAAGGCTGCTCGCTGAAACGCAACGCAGAGAAGGGTTTCACCGACCATGCTGAACAATGCCGAGGTTGTTTTCAGTCATGGCCACCTGTCGCTGCTAAAAGTTCCGTCGGCGCCAGCGCAACCGGACGCGGGAGCAACTTCCTTGCCGGCCCGACGACTTGATCAACCCCGAGCAGGCCAGCTCAGACCTTGAACGCGAGGCGGCGATCAGATGGTTCGATGAAACCTATTCGACTAGGCTCGACAACAAGCGCGCCGGCCGTATGCTGGTAATCGAGCAACGGACCCACCAAGCCGACCTGGCAGGCCATCTGCTGGCGCAGGGCGGTTGGGAGCAGGTATCCCTGCCAGCAAACGCCGAGCGCAAGACCACGATCGTCTTTCCGCAGTCGGGCAAGGATCTGGTCCGCGAGGAAGGTGACTTGCTGTGGCCCGCGCGAGAAGGTCGCGCCGAGCTCGAGGCGATTAAGATCCGGCTCGGTTCGTTCGGGTTCGCCTCGGGATACAAGCAGGCACCACTCAGCCGTGTATTCTCGCGCTGGTGGCCTCGATGACAGCGACAGCCTGATCATCGTCCAGCCCGAGACGGTCTTGCGCTGGCGCCGTATAGGCTGGTCAGCGCTTTGCCGATAGATCTCGAGGTCGCTGGCGAGATGGGCGCCCAGGTTTCCAGCGAAGTCCGCCATTTGATCGCACGGATGGCCCGTGAGAACTTTTTCTGGGGAGTCCTCGAGACGCAATTTCTACTCGCGGGCCCGCCCCGAGGGCGGCGGGCAATTGGCCTCGCGCGCGCAATCGACGATCGAGTGCAGGGTGGCAAATCCAACCCGTCGGGACTATGCCAACCGATATGAAGACTCGTCGAATCGCCGATCTCGCGGTACTTTCAGTCGTTTTATCAATCGCTTTAGTAGCCGCTGCGCGCGCGGAGGAGAAAGCAGTGCCGGGATGGGATCCCGCTCTGTTCCGCGAGGCGAGCACCATCAAGGTAATGACCACCGAACCTGACGTCGGAGAGCATTGGTCTAACTTGTGGGTGGTCGTGATCGACGGGCAGCCCTACGTCCGGCTTGGCGATCGCGCATACGGACGCATTCAGAGGAACACCACCAGCCCTTATGTGAAGTTGAAGGTGGCTGACCAGGAATTTGACAAGGTGAAGTTGGAAGAGATGCCGGACATGAAGGAAAAGGTCGCGACCGCGATGGCAGACAAGTACTGGATGGACATTCTCATCCGACATGAATCGCATCCGATGGTCGCGCGCCTTGTTCCACAGACCCCCGCACCCGAGACCTCATCGCACTGAGCGCCGTGGGCAGCCTCTACATTCCGTTTCCGGCTCGAACTTGCGTTTGCCGGGCACTTGTTGTTGATCCGATGCTGAGTCAGGATCCGAAGAAGGGAAGAAGGAAATCGCCTATCCGGGCGTAGTTCGCCGAGAATGCCTGTGTGGGCGAATTACTGATTTTCCCAGAATCAGCAATTCGCCACACACACAATTGAATTTCGGGTCGGCACGGCCTCGTGGACCGACCCGACACTCGTAAATTCGGACTTATTTTATCCGCCTTCCGTGCGAAGCGCTGAAGAGCGGTTGCGCTTTTACGCCGAGCAATTCAACACGGTCGAAGTCGATTCGACCTACTATGCCCCTACCCGCGGATCGTAATGCAAGGCTCGGTGGACCGAGCGCACACCCGAGGGGTTCGTCTTCAATATCAAACCGTTCGCGCTGATGACTCAGCATACTGCTGAGATCTCGCGGTTCCCAAAGCAATTGCGTGAGATGATGCCGGCGGAGGATCAAGGCGATCGCCAGCTTACGCGACCGTCGAAGGAAGTCGTCGATATGGCGTTCCAAATGTTCTGGAGCTGCGATAGCGCCGCTCCGCGAAGCCGGCAAGCTCGGAATGGTGGCCTTCCAGTTCCCGCCGTATTTCATTCCGAAGGCTGCCAACCTAGATTACCTCGCGCGCCTTCCCGAACGGCTACCGGGAGCCTCGATCGCAATCGAGTTCCGTCACCCGAGCTGGGTTCGCGGGGAAACTCGACGTACCGAAACCATGAGCTTTCTGCGATCGCGTGGCTTGTATTACACTTCCATCGACGCGCCCGAAGATAATTCGATCGTGCCGTCATTTGTCGAAGCTACAGGCGAAAGAGTAAGATTAATAAAACTCAGCGCTATCGTCTTCGCATTGCAAAGCCTTCTTACAGGCTGATGCGTCGTTCTCTCCTTCCTTTCTCTCAGCATCAGTCTTAGTGTGAGTCGTTGCGCCACTAGATGGGAGATTGCGTAGCCCCGCAACCCTGTCCGGTCTTGAGTGTCAAGAGGAGATCGAAGATGGATGACTCCAAGCTGGTGAAGAAAGATCGACGTCATTCGCTGGATCCACTAAGCGCGGACGAAGTGAAAGCCGCCATCCACATCCTACGTACCCACGGCCCCGTCAGTGACCATATGCGCTTCGTTTCGGTCAACTTGCATGAACCAGCCAAGACTGAAATCGAAAATAATAACCCCGGCAATATTCCGGATCGGCTCGCCTTCATCATCGTGCTTGATCTTGCTGGTCGACGGGTGCTGGAAGTGCTGGTCAGCCTGCGTGACGAAAAACTGATCACATGTCAGGAGCGCCGCGGAGTCCAACCCGGCATCATCGTCGAGGAGTTCATGCAGTGCGAAAATGCCGTCAAAGCCGATCCCAGATGGCGTGCTGCGCTCATCCGCCGCGGTATCACCGAATTCGACAAGGCCATCGTCGATCCCTGGTCTGCCGGCGCTTACGGTGATGAACGGTTTCCCGACCGTCGGCTGGCCCAAGGCCTCACGTGGATTCGCGGCAGCGATGCCGACGTTGGCTATGGCCGTCCGGTTGAGGGATTAATTACCTTCGTCGACCTCGAAAAGATGGAGGTGGTAGAGGTGATCGATGATGTCGAGGTACCGCTCCCACCTTTGACCGGCACTTATGCTGCCGAATCTCTCGGGCCGCTGCGGCAGGACTTGAAGCCACTGGAGATATCACAGCCCCAGGGTCCTAGCTTTACTGTGAACGGGTATGAGGTACGTTGGCAGAAATGGCGTTTTCGGGTCGGCTTCACCTCGCGTGAGGGCCTCGTACTTCATCAGCTCGGCTACGAGGATCAGGGCCGTGTACGTTCGATTTTGTACCGGGCGTCGTTGTCTGAGATGCAAGTGCCATATGGCGATCCCACTCGAACCCACAATAAAAAGAATGCCTTTGACGTCGGGGAATACGGCATCGGCCGAATGGCCAACAGCCTCAAGCTAGGTTGCGATTGCGTCGGCACAATTCACTACTTTGACGCGCATATGGTGAACATGGCGGGCGAGGTCGAGACCATCGAAAACGCCGTCTGCATGCATGAAGAGGACTATGGCACGCTCTGGAAGCATAGCGACTGGCGGACCGGGCGCAGCGAAGTCCGGCGCTCACGCCGTTTGGTGGTCTCTTTTTTCGCGACGGTCGGGAATTACGACTACGGATTTTACTGGTATCTCTATCAAAGCGGCGAAATACAGCTAGAGGTCAAGCTGACGGGATGCCTGTCGGTCGGCGCCTGTCCGCCAGGCGTGCAACCTACTCATGGCGTTCTGGTCGCGCCCCAGCTCTACGCCCCAATTCATCAACACTACTTTAATTTCCGTCTGCATATGAATGTGGACGGGCCGGGCAATTCCGTTTACGAGGTCGACACAGTCGCCGACCCGATTGGGCCGGCCAACCCGTACAATGGCTCGTACCGTCCAAGGTCCACGCTCATAAGCAACCAGTTGGAAGCAGGCAGGGATGCTGATCCCGCAATTGGGCGCGCCTGGCTCATCGTGAATCCATCACACCGCAATGCAGTGGGTCAGCCAACCGGCTACAAACTCATGCCCGGAGCTGACCTGGCGCGGCCCTTCGCGCATGAGGGGGCGAGCCTGCTGCGACGTGCCGGATTTATTCGCCACAACCTTTGGATCACCGCCTACAATCCGGCGCAGCGATACGCGGCCGGCGACTATATCAATCAAAACCCCGCTCCTGACGGTCTTGATCAATGGATCAAACGCGATCTCCCGCTGGTGAATACGGATTTGGTCGCATGGTACTCATTCGGCGTCCACCATGTGCCGCGGACCGAGGACTGGCCAGTCATGCCAATTTCATATGCCGGCTTTATGCTCAAACCCTCAGGTTTCTTCGAGCAAAATCCTGCGATGGATGTGGCGCCGCCGTCACCTTCGCACCGATGCTGCGACTAGCCGCCCTAGACTTAGGAGCGCGTGAGCACTTCCTATCGTGGTGAAGCAGTGAATTAGATCGAAGTTGAGAGCAAACAATGGACAGGAAAACCACCATCCGTTCCATCCACAAGAGCTATTTCGAACTTCTGGAGGCTCACTTCCAGCAAGAGCAGTCCGAATTCGAGAAGAGCGGCGCCACCGATTTCGCGAGCGTGATCATTTTTGTCTTAGCTACCGTGAAACCACGCTTCACCTCCGGCATCACCGTCTCTCTGCCATCGCTAGGTGTAGTTCCAGCAATCTTCCAGCACATCCATGAGCTCTTGCAGAATATCCATTCATTTTGGGAAGCGAATGCGGAAGCTGTTCGTGCGGCCGTCAAAGACGATGACAGCCTTCAGTCTACCGTAATCGACAATGTTGATTGGCATCTGAAGCTGGAGACTGTCCGCGCCTACGGTCTCTACTTCGATACTTTGCTCATCCCCGATCTTATGGCCGAGCACGCTTATAACTATCACGAACTCCGGCAGGGTCAGCAGAAGTGGGACGATAGCGGGGCGTTCGGGTTTTTTGGATTGCGCGTGATGGTGGATTACTTCCTCTTGTTAAAGAGAAAGGGGCTTTTTGTTAACGATAGCGAATTTCCAATCGGCGTACTCTATCCGCGGCTGACTTTATGCGACAAACAACGAAGCTCGATTGATAACCTTACGATAGCCGCTTACGAGATCACTACCCAGTTTGCCAACGACGTTTTTGGCCAGCATCACAAGAGCGTCGAGGAAGCGCTCGCCTATTTCCAGCGTTCTGATTTCAAATCTCTCTATCAACAGATGAAGGGCGGTCCCTTTGCGGGTGTCGCCACCGCTTTGGAAAATGCGGCGCGCTCAGCGCCAGCGTTCGGCGGCAAGCCGCTCACTTTGGAAAAGTGGCTGAATACCGCGATCGATTCTTCGCGACAAGTGTCCGGAACCAAAGTCCCGAGAGTTCGAGGTGCAGAGTCTCTTTGGGTCTGGTTGTTCAGAGGCTTCCAAACGCTGCAGTCTTACGAACCCATATGTGACTCTTTCGTGGCGGATCATGCGCTGGATCGGTCCGGCTGGGAATTGTACCGATGGCTTCTGCAGACCAATGCGGAAGTGGCTGCCGGTCAGGCGAAAATCAGCGAAGGGAAGGCGGTGCTGCGAGCGATCGAGACCGACAGCCGCCATTGGCGGCAAAGCGTCGATCTTGAGGCTCTGATCCGGCTGCGGGAGCGCGGGGAAATGGAAGATATGAGACGCATTTTCAGCGTCAACCGAAAACGTCTCAAAAGGGCTTCCGTTGCCGACTACGACGCCGTCGTTAGCGAGGTCGAGGGCAATATCAGTCAAGCGCTAATGGACTATGAGACAGAGTTTTTGCGCCTGGAGCAGAATAGATCGAAACAAAAACTGCGGGATTTGGGCTGGTTCTCCGTTTCCGCCGCACTAGGCGTAGTCTCTGCCCTGGTTCCTGTTGCCCTGGTCGGATACATCGGCGCCGCGGTCTCGATAACCTTGGGTGGAAAAAGCGTACGAGACATTGTGAGTGATCGTAAGTATATAAACGCTGAAGCGGAGACTATGCGTCAGCGACCGGTCGGAATCCTGTGGCAGGCTAAATACGGCGAGCAGCCGGGGGTGGTCACGTAGTGACTCATGGTGAACTTAGGCGCTGTTGTCGGGTTGACCGTCTTTCTGGTAAACGAGCGTGAGCGTGCCCCTCCCGATTTGCAGGCAATCTGATGTGATCGCGACGGCAGACATGACGAAATCGAAGAAGGCACGAACGACTCTTTTTTGCAGCTGTGCCTACCAAAAACTCCGAACGCGCCAGTAAGTCTGGATTTTTGGATTTAATGACGCTGTGACTCCTCAAAACCTGATCCGCACTCTCGATCCTGCGGTAACCTGTGGTCCGCAAATCATTTCGCTCTGGCTTGAAACGCGCATAGTTCTTAGGGATTTTACGGAGACATTTGTTGACGAGAGAGGGCCGGTTGCATGGTGGGTGCAGGGCTGAGTTGGCTAAGGATCATGTATGATCTAGTTCACTTTCTGTGTCTCGGCTTGCGTTCGAGGACTTCTGTGCTCCGCAAAAAACATTTGCTCGGGCTTGAAAGCCTGTGTGTGGCGAATTACTGATTTCTCTAGATTCAGCAATTCGCGACACACACGCACACCGGATTGCTCTCCAGAAGCTATTCCGGTTCTGATATTGATTACGGGAGCATTCAATACCGCCGAGATCGATTCGGAGGTCCAAGACAATGACACGGCGAATTCTAAATGACCCCGACAGTCACATCATGGAGTTGCCGGATTTTCTGACCGAGTATGCGGATCCAGCCATTCGTCACCGCTTGCCCGCACTCCTTCCGGTCGGAAGTCTCGACGCAACATTGGCGGGACTGCCGGACAGCGGGCGCCACGGCGATTCGCCGGAAAACGTCGCGAAGCTGAAAGCGCTCGGCGATCAAATCCTTCGCGGGCCGAAATGGTACGCCGCACTCGGCGCATTCAACAGCAAGGAGCGCGGGGCCGTGCTCGACGCGTTGGGAATCCAGCGCCAGGTCATCTTTTCTTCCTTCGCCGCGGCCACGCTTTTCGCCTGCCAGGATCGCGAGGTCCGCTACGGAGGCGTCAGGGCATTCAATCGCGCGATGATGGCGTTCGTTGCCGATGAACCGCGCCTGGTCGCAACCGGTATTCTCGTGTTCGACGATCCCGAGCGCTCGGCGGCTGAACTCGATCGCGCGCTGGCCGAAGGAGTGCGAATGTTTATGCTGCCTTCGGATGCGCCCGGACGCTCACCGGGACATCGCGCTCATGATCCGATTTGGGCTCGACTCGCGGAAGCGCGCGCGTCATTCGTGCTGCACGTCGGAAGCAGCAAGTTGTCGATCGATCCCGAATGGATGATTGACGGGTTCCCCAATCGCAAGACCGCACGCGGCGGCGCCGAAGTCGTCGGCTCCAAGGACATGACTTGCATCTTTCACTCCGCCGAACGATTTCTCTCGGTGCTGATCCTCGACGGTGTGCTCGATCGATTTCCCAGCTTGCGAGGTGGCTGTATCGAGCTGGGTGCCGGATGGGTTCCTGCGATGCGCCGACGCCTCGATCATATCGTCGACATATGGTCAAAGCCCGAGCCGCATCTGCGCGAAATGCAACGGCGGCCTTCCGAACAGATCGACGATCAGGTGCGCTTCACGCCCTACCCCTTCGAAGACGTCGGTGAACTGATCCGTCAATCCAACGATCGGCTCTTTATGTTCTCGACCGACTACCCGCACGCTGAGGGCGGCCGCGATCCGATCGGCAGATTCGACGCGAGCATCGCCGGCTATTCTGAGCCGACCAAGGCGCGCTTCTTCACGGAGAATTTTCAAAATCTGGTGCAGGACTGAGGTTCAGCCTGTGTAGCGAATTGCCGATTTTCCACAGGAATCAGCAATTCGCCACACACAGGTTAGGCCACACACACCTTTGATCTCATCCGAGGGTAAGCAGATCGTCGCCAAACGGTCAGGGAGTCGGACGACAATTACGCGCCAGCGCGAACGTTGCTGAGAGCGTTTTGCCCTGGCCCAGGCTGTAGTCGTATTGGAAGCGAATATCGTAGGAACCATTTTCGAAGATAGGACCCAGAAACTGCAGGGTGCGGCCCGGGTCGAGGTCGAGATAGTACGGGGCGTTTTGAAACTGCCCGCCGGTCGCGGGATGACGCGTTACGGCGAGGCTCGCCGCGGTCGGCCGGCCTTGGTAGTCGATCACCGCAACGATCATTCCATCGGTGTGGTAGCGCGTCGTCGGACAGCCCTCGGTTCCGGTGATCGTCGAGCCCGGTGGATAAATTTTCGTTCCGGTGGGAAGCTTCGCTCGCGACCCTTGTCCTGTCACCGAGCCGTCGACAAACGCGAACCCGGTCAGGCTGGCGTTGGCGTCGGCGCTGGCAGAGGAGGACCGCGTCGCATCAGGCGCCTGCCCTGCCGGATATTTCATGTCGATCGTCAGGTTCATCGTGCCGGTTCGGTAGGTAAACTTCGCGGCGGCGTAGCTCGGCAGTCCGGCGACAGCGCTTGGGTTGTTCGACAGGCCAACGCCCTCGCGCGGAGTACCGTCCGGGTTCAGCTCGAGCACGTGGGTGCTGTCCTCGTCGTGAAACACCAGGACCGCGTACGAGCCTGGTTCCTGATTCTGGAAGTCACATGCGGCGTGTCTATTGGTAATCGTCGACGCAGTGGTCGCCGCGTTGCCGTCGCTGTTCGAGGGGAAGTTTCGGGCCGACTGAAATATTTGGCAATAAACCTGCCCGCGGTTGTTTCGCAGACCCTCGATATCGACGTGGATCAAGTCGGCGGCTTGACCTCCTTCGTCCGCCTGGTCGGAGCTGGCAAGTCTCGCGTCGTTTTGATCGGGCAACTCGGCCAGCACCACACCCTCCTCGTCGAGTGCGGATTTGATGACCCATTCGGTGCCGAAGACTCCGATGCCACCGCCGACATATGTGCCGCGGCCATAATTTTCGAGATGCGCGCTTTTGACGTGCACGCCGCGCATCCCTTTCGCTCGCAGCTTGGCAACCGCGGCGGGCAGATCAACAAAGTTGGCGGGCAACGCGCGTTCATCGCGGGGATCGGCGCTGGAGCCAGGCATCAACTCACTCGCGGGCGAATTGGGCATGTAGGTGAGCGTCAGCTGCTGTCCGGGAGAGTAGAAGAGGAACTGGACCAGCACACCGCCGTCCGGGGATTGCGCATTGGTGAAGCCGGAAGTCTGCTCCAACTGGATCGACGTGAGGAAGGCGTCGGGTTGCCATTTGCTGCGAACGTACGCGGCTGCACGCTGCGCGAACGCCGGCACGTCGCCCAGCGGCCATTGGATTTGTGCCGGCATCACCTCGCTGGCGGCCGCGCTCCGCATCGGGGTCTCGGACGAAGTGCGGGTCCATTCGATATCGGCGCCGGGCGCGGTGTGGGTCGTCATATGCTTGCTGCCGTCGAGGCGAAACGCGCCGACCATCCCCGAGATGCCGCCGCCCACGATCATGAACGTGCCGCTGTCCTTGCCGGTGACGTAAAGGTTCGGCGCAAAATTACCATTCGGTACGCTGGTGATCGTGGCCTGCTGACCCGTCAGCGGCATCGGGCACGTATCGCCGTAGGCGATCTTCCCGGTAGCGCCAATTTCCATCACGCATGGCTGACGCTGGCCGGCCGGGTTGTACATTTCCGCCTGCCATCGGCCGACGGTCGTTGGCCTCGATGCCGCCGATGGATCAGAGCCGGAATGTCCGCACGCCGAGATGACCCCGACGATCACGATCGCGAGACCGATGCGTATGATCGCGCTCACTCGCGATGATCGGAGTCGGTGGAGAGCTGAATTGCCGGTGAACATACCAGCCTTGCTTATAGACCCATCGTGGTTGAGAGGTCTATTTCCCGTGGTCCGCCAAGAGGTCTGAGATTGTAAACCTTTTGTATCGATGCGATGGTGAGCTGTTCAGCAACGTGGGTAATCCCGATTAGTACCAGCCTGATACAGACCCTGAAATCAACTTTACTTTTACGTTCGCGGATGCTTTTCCAGAGTGAGAGACGACATACTGATGTGGGCGCATTACGCCGACAGCACAAGGGACTTGTCTTGGGTTCGACGGCCGTCGGTACCGAAAACCTCGTCCGGGGTGACGGAGTGCGAAATGTGCCAGTGGGGGCGCAATGTTTGCGTTCCTGACCAAACTCCTGCTTGTGTGTGGCAAATTGCTGATTCTGGGAAAATTAGTAATTTCGCCACACACAGGTTGCCGAACGCTCGGCACTACGCAAAGCAACGCTTCGTCGCCCAGTTTTTTCGCGTCGCCCGTGCAGCAATCGGTCTCGCCCTTCCCCTCTCACCAAACGGTCACGCCCTTTGCATCTCAACAACCTCAGCTAGGGCCGCGGATGATCATGCCAGCGACCGGGGGTGCTCCAATCCTGAGCACGCCGGTCGGCGGCAATCTCTATCTACCGGTGACAGGCGGACCGCCGGTAGTGGGGGTGCCTTAGGGCAGCCACTTGTATCTTTGCGCTCGCGTCTTCTTACTTCTTCTTCTCGTCACGGCGTTACCACTAACGGTGGCTGATGCGGCGGTGATCAACGACTTTGCCGGCATGGTCGACATCGGAGGCGGCCGCAAGATGTATCTGGAGTGTCGCGGCACGGGGTCACCCACGGTCGTGCTGGTCGCCGGACTCAGGGGTTCTGCCGAGGAATGGATCGTCGCCGGTAAATCATTGCCTCCGGTCCTTTCTGAGGTCGCCAAGTTCACCCGGGTATGCGCATACGATCGACCCGGAACGCCAGTGGGTGAGAAACCGAGTCGGAGCGACCCGGTCCCGCAGCCGACTACGGCGAGGGATGGAGTCGTCGACTTGCACTCCCTGTTGCGCGCAGAAGATGAGCCGGCCCCCTACGTTCTCGTCGGTCATTCCTATGGCGGTCTGATTGTCAGGCTTTACGCCAGCACCTATCCCCAAGAAGTATCGGGCCTGATCCTGGTCGACACTCTCAGCGAGGGGCTTCAGGATGCAGAAACTCCAGCGCAGTGGCCGATACAGCGAGAGCTGATCGAGGGCGATGTAAGGGAAAGCCTGCTCGAGTACCCGGCTCTCGAAAGGATCGATGTCGATCGCTCCTTCGACCAAATCCGCACAGCCCCACGATTGCGTCCAATGCCCTTGATTGTGCTTTCTGCCGATCGGCCATGGGGACCTCAAATCCCCTCAATGATCGCGTCGGGTGCGCTACCGGCGAACGTTCCGCCGAACTTCGGTTACATCACCGACGCCGCGCAGAAACAGGCCCAGGAGAAACTCGCCCGGCTGGTACCACACGCGAAGCACATCACCGAGACGAACAGCGGTCACGAGATCCATAAAGAGCAGCCTCAACTCGTGGTCGACTCGATCCGCCAGGTTGTCGAGGCGGTACGCAACGGCAAGCTGCATCCCGCGCACTGAACGCTGTGCTCAGGATGGTCGAGTGAACGACGCTAGAATCACTTGTGCTTCAGGTTAGGGAAGGGTGATCGGCGTTGTTGGCGTCAGCACGCGAGACATCTGTCTAAGGATGTCATTTGAAACGCCTTCGGCCTTCGTCGTGTGGGGACCCTCGGTTTCCGTTACCACCAAGGCGGTCTTAGTCGGCGGATAGTATGCCGTAGCGGTATGCCAACCGAAAAAGTTACCGCTCGCCACGAGCCAACCGTTGTTGACGATCGTCCCGAGACCGAAGTACAAGGCGGGCGTGTTGCGGCCAAGTCCGACGTTGGTGGTAGCAGCGATCTTTGCTGCCGATTCAGGCGTCAGCAACTTGCCGGTACCGAAGGCCTGCTCCCAAACAGCAAGATCGCAGACATCGGAGTTGATCTGTCCCGAAAACGAAGTCCACGACGGGTTCCAATAGGTAGAGTCTTCGTAGCGGTCGCGGTCAGAGGTGTAGGCATGTAACACCGGGCTTTGAATTTCCGTCGTAGGCGGATAGACGGTGTTGTGGAGACCAAGCCTGTTCAAGATCATTTCGCGCAGCAGCGTGGCGTAATTCTTCTTCGTGACGGTCTCGAGAATAGAGCCGAGTACGACGAACTCGGTGTGCGAATACGCCCAATTCCCACCCGGGTTAACGAACTGCGGCTGCTGATAGGGAAATAGGCTGAGCCGGACAAGCTCGCTCGTGTTGAATTCTTGATAGGGGTTTTTGAGGATCAGGTCGGTAAACGACGGGATGCCTCGAGACGCATCGGCCTTCGCTGTCACGTAATCGCCAAAGCCGCTGCTCGATGATGCGAGCATTTGGACCGTCGCGAGGTTTGCAAACGGATATGCAGGGAACCACTTCGAGACCAAATCAGCAAGATTGATTCTTTTCTCGTCGACCAGCTGCAGCAGAAGCGTAGCCTCAAACTGTTCCGCCGCCATGCCAACGCGAAAGTGCATCGCAGTTGACGCCGGGACACCGGGCGTCGAGTTGCCGAGCGCTGTCGTAAGTATCGGCTTCGAGCCTCGCGTCGCATTGAAGATGACAGCATTGAGTCCGTACGCGTTCTTTGCATGCGTAAGAACTGAGAGCAATGATGCGGTCGTCCCGGTCGGGGTGTCGGAAGTCGGCGCACAGGCCGCCGCGATTGGACGGGATGGAATAGGGACCTCCTCGCCTTCGCTCCCGGTCGGAGCGAGTGCGATAACCCCGAGCAGCATAAGGAGCAGATGACGCCGCAGATTCATAATGGCGAACACTATGAAGATGTTTCTATCTGGGTGATAGCGCAGCAAATTGCCGAAGTTATTCCGCCGCGGGTGCGCAATGGAAACAGATGCCGCCAGGTGGACTTTTGGCAGAACGGCGCGCGAAGGGGCACCGGCGCGGTTCTCGACAGAGAGAATCGAGCCTAAATCAGCTACTCGCGGCAGAATCTGAGCTTCTCCGGTGCCCTCAGATCGAAGAAAATGCGCGAACATGCGTATTAATTTCGAGTTTACTGCGAAGAACGCGAGAACGGAGGACTGGCTGGCGGATGTTGGAGTCTGGTGCGAACTCGTATCGAAGTCGAATAATTGCAGTTTTTGCAGTCAAAAGGGCGGTTTGGGGAAAAAGCAGAAAAAAGCGATAACTAAGCACACCATAGCATATATATGATTCTAATAGCTTTCGGCTCGTCCCTCTGGTTTTCGGAATCCCGGTACATCGGATCTGATGATTTCGCAAATGATTTCGGCTCCCAACCAGATTTTGATAAGTGCTCTTTCGGGGACCTCGTCAGACTGCGGCCCAGAAGAGAAAAGAGGCGCCGGAGATCCCCGAACTTTACCACGAAGCCTGCGCATCCATGCGAAGCAGAATCGTGCACTGGTTCAGTTTGATTCCGTTGGGGTGTACGAATCGACAGAGGCCGAGAAGGAAACTGAACCAATGCCGACCACGGCGAGAGCGCCTTCGCTGCAATCTACATCCGCGCTTCGAATGACGATCTTTAGAAAAGGAACTTCGCTAGACTTTCTTGCCGGCGCCTGCGTCTCGAACGGCGCTATTGATCTTATCCTCGAGCCGCTCCAGCTCAGCACGTTGCTCTGGCGTCAGCCTCTTCAACATCTCTTCGCGCGAGGGCTGATTAGCTGTTTCCTTGGTCTCAAAGATGTCTTCTTTGCGGGGGTATTTCAGAGACCATGTTTCGGGATGCGAATATTCCATTATCCACGCGCGCGCCCGCCATTTGCCGCGCGAGAACTTCTCCTTTGTCGTCACGGTCTCCTTACCGCTCGAATCCACAGTTGTCGTCGTCACTCGGCTGACAACCTGCGGAAGAGACATCGAGTAGATATAGGCAAGTCCATCAATTTCGGCTTGGGCATCAGCCGCCAGCACGGCTCGGTGGAATTCGAAGTAAACACCCCTGGTGGCCGCTTTCCCTTTCTTCATCCAATCGCAAAAGGTCTGATAGCTGATGCCAAGGCTACCAGCTATTGACTCTATTGAAGCCATGATCGTGAGGCCGTCGACAAAACGCTGCTGGATTTCTGGGGTGGGCCTGATCGCCCGTCGTCTGGCCATTCAGATTCCGTTCCCTCTTTCGTCTCAGTAGTCGCCCACCGGCGACCGTCACCCGCCACTGCCACTACTTTCTTCGCCTCTGACTATGCTCGCTTCGTGGGTTGCGAAGAATACTGGCGATGGCCTTTTTTGAAATTCTCGGGCGAGAGCGGTCGTTCCGCCGTCCCGCGACCTTTCGTTCCTCCTCTGCTCAGCGTGGATGGAATTGTATTGATCCAGCGATCGCACCACGACTGCTCCGTACGTGTTAGTCGCGAGATTTCTTAAGCTGCCGAGCAAATGTAGAGTACGAAGGAATCGCGCAGACCTGAAGTGAATGCGGAAGCTTGGGGTCGCAGACCTGTTTCCAGTCGGCGGGTGGGCGGACCAAACGGTTCGTTCGGCGGAGGAGAGAGGTGGCAAAACCGTGCGTAGAAGGGCGCATCTCTATCGATGTGATGGAGTGGCATCGCCGCGGGCTGATGGAGTTCGGAGAGGTTATTTGCTGGCACTTTCAGCGTGAATTCAAAGACATCCTCTTCATGACCATTGATGTGGAGCGGAACCGGGTCGTGCTCCGCTTTGACTATCAGGCGCCCCGCCGTAATTTGAAAAAGATCGAGCTACCAATATGGCTCGACTGGAGCAAATGCGGGTTCGGCGGTAACCGGGTTTGGTTCCGCTGCCCGGGTCTTCCCTGCGGCCGGAGCCGAGTCGCTGTGCTCTACCAGGCCGGAGGCGGGTTTGTTTGCCGCAAGTGCTGCGGATTGTCCTACCTCAGCCAGCGAACCAGTAAGTCGAATCGTGATCTCCAAGCCTGGAAGCGGGAAAGGCAGAAACGACGGATATACCGCAAGTCTCTTGATGGCCGCTACGACTACTTTGAGCTGTTGCCGCCGCCACCGGGGGTGTCGATATCCCGTGGCAAATCGGAGCCGCCGACGCCTCGCACCATAGAGTTTTCAACGAAGCGCCCGACCGATATGCCCACCAAGCCGTCAGTGCGCAACGAACCCCGGCCAGATGCACCAACAACAAAGCGAGCAGAACCGAAACTGAACTTCGTTGATACTCCTTCCAGCAAACCATCTGTGCAACAGGCGCCCAAGCCCGATGCGCCAGCCGCAAAGCGGACGGAACCGACACCAAACTGGGCAAGGCCGACGATGAACTGGAATGATGTTTCACCGGAGAAATTCAAACGAGGAGACGAACTACGACCCAATCCCCTGTTCGAGCAAGACAGGGAAAAGCGCCGGGCTCTACCGGTTTGTGCCTGGTGCGGTGATCCTATCGAAACAGACCCAGTCGAAATCCGCGGAGTTGACTATCATCGAGAGTGTTCGAAAAGCGCTCGCTCAGCCATGTTTCCGACCGTGAGATTCGACTGAGGTTCCGACCAGATCGTCAGAGAGTACTTCGCATTCATCGCGTTCATTCGCACGAATGCCGTCGTCGCGGATCTCCCTCTGTAAAAGGCAGGGATGGGTATGAATGCGATCTCTCAACCAGCAGATTCGAATTCTCTGAACATCTCAGGAACTATACTGACTTGCTCGACCATCTCGGTCTTGACGCCGAGCTTGAGACTTTTCAGCAGCTCGCACGTCTCTTCTCCATCGATCAGCTCGATCTGAGGGGCACCGTCGCGAGTCGCCTCACGCTTCGCGTCGGGCGTGAACCGGCCGGTAGTGATGAAGAGTCCCTTGTCGGTTCGTCCCACCATTGCTCCCCGAAAATCGCGGATGGCGCCCGCGCTGACGCTGTCCTTGTATCGTTTGCACTGAAAGAACACCTGGAAAGAAAGCAGGTTGACGCGAAGCACGCCGATTCCGTCGATCCCTCCATCTCCGGACTTGCCTTTGACCACTACCTTGACGAACCCCGACTCGCGCAAGATCCGCTGTGCCAATCGCTCAAACGCGTCCGGCGCCATATTCTGGAGGATGGCCAATAGTTCATCCTGCCAACGCAGAGCCGGCGGGTCCTCTTCCAGTTGTTCAGGGGTCGATTGTTCTGAACCGTTCGGCGGCTTTCGGTCCATCGCACGGACCTGCGCTACGATCTTCTTGACGTCCGTCTCGGTCAGCGCCTGTCCGGCGGCAGTGATGCTCCACACCCCGCGCTCACTGTTCCGGATCGCGCCGACTTTGTGGAGAAAGGTCCGCGCCCATTCCATACGGTTCTCAAACTTGGTTCGAGGACCATCGCCTAGTGGCAGGTTTTGAACTTCCTCAGGAATAGCCATGAGCTGCCCTACTCGAGTAAGCAGCTCCTGATTTGAGGCGGACCCGCCGGTTTCTTTCAGAGCCTGCAGCGTCGGCCACATCATCTCGTCGAAGGTCGGGACCTTGCGATTGGTCGACATATCGCGGGCGAGAGTACCAGTTCTTCGATGTGACTCATAGTCCGTAGACGAATAATCCACAGCCGGTTTAGGTCTCCGCGCAATGGCGCGGCGGACCAACATCACCGAACGATTCGGACTACGTGTCCGCGAACTCCGACAACGGGCGAACCTGTCGCAAGAGGAGTTCGCTGCGAGATGCAATCTGGACCGCACCTATATCAGCGGCATCGAGCGCGGAAAACGAAATGTCGCGCTGCGGAACATCGAAGCAATTGCGCAAGCGCTCCACATCAGCATCGCAGAGCTGTTAAAGACGGTATGAGCGGATCGGGTAGTGTTGGAATCGAAAACTCAGCGGCGCAGCCCGGCACCGCATGACGTCTCCATTGGCGGCGTAGTCTCGACTCGAGCTCGTCCACGCCAATGCTGAGCCAGTCGACTATACTGACGCGAGTTTCGGCTTTGCGATTTCCTCGTACGGCGCCCGTCTGTTAGTTTCACCTCACATGCCAAACGCTATGGACAACATCGAGAAATACCAGAAGCAACTTCTGGAGCAGACGCAGAAACTGTTCCGGGAGACGCCGATTAGCGAAGCGACCACGCAGGCGTACCTTGCGACTCCTCGGCATTGCTTTGTCACACGTTATCGGGAATGGGGCACCAAAGAGTGGCATGAGGTGAATGCAAGTAGTTTGGCCGAACACATCCAAACTCTGTACGCGAACCGGCCAATAATTCTCTTTGGGGACGACGACCAGGATGTCCCGTCCACTATCTCACAACCCGCGTTCGTGCTCCGGATGCTCGACCTTCTGCAACTCAAGCCGGGACACAAGGTCTCTGAATTGGGAGCTGGTAGCGGATGGAACGCCGCACTAATGGGGCACCTGGTGGGATTGGAAGGACATGTCACGAGTCTTGAGATCATTCCGGAGCTCGCTCAGAAAGCAGCGGAAACCATCGACTCGTTGGGAATCGCGAACGTACATATCGTGGCTGGTGACGGAGCGGAAGGCTACCAAAACGGAGCTCCATACGATCGCGCGTTTTTTGCCGCGGGAGCGTTCGATCTACCGCATTATTTCTATTAGCAGGTTCGGGACGAAGGTTTGCTGCTGGCGGTAATCAAAAGCGAAGGCGGCGGCGATAACCTCTTCCTTCTGCGCAAGACCGGCGATCACTTCGAATCGATGGACTCACAACCTTGCGGGTTCGTACAGCTTCGGGGCAGATACCAATTTGAAGATTTGGAACCACCAGTATTGGAGAAGGCGACACCCGAGTGGAGCGAGCTTCAAGGCAAAGAAATCGGCAAAAGGCGCTTCTGGTGGGGCGGCAAAGGAAAAGCGGGCTTCATGTTAACGACTTTCGGTATCCGCTCCTTTCTGGGAATCACCGAGTCCACGTTCCGTGCGTTCAAAACTGAAAAAACCGACCAGCAGGCTGTAGAACATCACTACTTCGGGCTATGGGACGCGGAGCACCGCTCACTGGTCGTCGCGAAAGACGACCTGATGATCACCTATGGCAATACTGAAGCCGAGGAATGTCTGCTGCAACGTCTTCGACAGTGGGTAGAGGTGGGCATGCCAACGGCAGCCTGTCTCGACCTTAAGGTATTTCCGATCGATGTGCAGCTACGTGCGGCGATAGTCAGTGGCTCGTCAGACGCAGGGATTCGCAATTTCTATGGACTTTACCGGCTTGATCGCGCGTTCCGCCGACACACCGGCTCTTCGCTAGATACCGTGGTGTGCGTCAAGTTCTTATGGGAGTGAGCAGGCAGGGCGAGGGCGAACGTTCCTAGTTCGAAAGAGTCTGTCTCATAGCGCGCTCAAATGTAGCGCAATGCACAAGGCCTTTCTGAATAGATCTAGGCGAACAAGGCGAAAAACGTGCGTGAAGACGGAACGAGGTTTGCGCTCGCTTGCCAGTACAGCAGCCTTGGGACGGCAGTTTGTAGCTAAGATGACGCGGTGGCGAATGGCAGGGTTCGGCAGCTTCGGTCCGGTCGAAGACTACACCGACGAGCGCTCGGACTTTGACACCTTCGATCCCCGCTACTATCCGTTTCTCGCCAACCCGCACGGGGGTTGCCCTCCCGAGAACTTTAAATCCCTTACGTCACTTGCTAAACGACTGAAATTCTTGGTGTTTCCCTGCCAGTTATTTGAAAGTGTGCAACTTTATGTTTAAGTCTTGGTGATCAAAGGTTCCGATTCCAAAGCCCCATTACGCTCGTTTGCAGGCTCAGCGGATGCACGATGACCATCCACGTCAGCGCAGCTTCGGAGTTAGCCGCAGGCGGTCGCTTTTACGCACATAGGTTCTTTAATTTGATTCATGCTGGAGACAGTCGGAAGTCATTTTGCGAGTGGAGCAGAGCAAGCGCCCCCGAAACTACTCCGTCCAGCAGCGCCCGCTCTGGGCGGACTCGCGCGAGGACTCGTAATCCCATCAAAGCGCCTAGCAGATGCTGGGCAAGAGTCTTTGCCGCAAGCGATCGCGTAATCGTGCCATCGGCCTGCCCAGCCTCGATGCGACCGAGAAAGAATTGCTCGACCCGGACGAGGACGGCGGCGACGATACTTTGGAAATCCGGGTCATTCGGCGCAACGTCGAGCGCCGCGTTCACGAGCATGCAGCCCTTATGCTGGTGGTCGTCGAGCGACCTCCGGACGATCTCGGCGAAGAACGCGCCGATTGCCTCGCGCGGCGCCAGTGCCTCGCAGCGGTGGATACGATCTACGACGCTATCCTCGACGTAGTGATCTAGCGCCCTTTGATAGAGCGCGCGCTTATCGCCGAACGCGTTGTAGAGACTGGCGCACGTGATCCCCGTCTTCTCGATGAGATCGCGAACGGAGGTTGCTTCGTAGCCGCGCGCCCAAAAGCACTGCACAGCGGCGTCAAGCACCGTCTCCTCGTCAAATTCCCGCGGCCTTGCCATCGCTTTATCCACAGCTGCCGCGAGAGTGCCTTCTTGCCATCTCTGCGACAGAGGGGTATTCTAGAACGAATGATCTAAAACTGCAAGGGCCTGCCAAATCACGAGGCAAAGACTATGATCCGATTGTATTTCCACCCGACGCCAAACCCGGCGAAGGTAGCACTCTTTCTCGAGGAGGCGGGCCTCGCTTACGAGACGATCCCCGTTGACACCAGCAAAGGCGAGCAGCACCACCCCTCCTTCCGGGCCATCAATCCCAACGGAAAGGTCCCAGCGATTATCGACACCGACGGCCCCGGTGGTCGGAAAGCTCGCGTCTTCGATTCTACCGCTATATTGATTTATCTCGCCGAGAAGACCGGCAAGTTCCTCGGCGCGCCGAACGATCGCCCCGAGCTGCTCTCTTGGCTGCTCTTCATCGCCTCGGGCCTCGGGCCGTTCTCGGGCCAAGCGGTACATTTCCAATTCGCCGCCCCCGAAGGGCTTGCTTACGCGGTAAACCGCTACCGTCGCGAAGCCGAACGACACTATCAAGTGCTCAACGATCACCTTGCCGGAAACGACTTCATTGTTGGCGACACATATACGATCGCTGATATGTCGGCCTGGGGCTGGCTTGATCGCGCTTCGCGCGTGCGCAAAGGCGCGGATGATCCGCTAGCCCCATACCCCCATCTGAAGCGCCTATTTCATACGGTAGATGCTCGGCCGGCGGTCGTTCGAGCGCGCGCCGTGGGTAGGGACCACAACTTCAAGAAGGTCAACGACGAGGAAACGAAGCGCGCGCTGTTTCCTTCGAACTATCCGCCGACAGCTTGATCATGCGTCGCACGTAGAGACTCCTAAGAGGTTAAACATGAGTGATAACGCTTCATACACGCCGCCAAAGGTCTGGACCTGGAACAAAACGAACGGTGGTCAGTTTGCCAGCATCAACCGTCCGGTCGCCGGTTCTACGCACGAAAAGGAACTGCCTATTGGCAAACATCCACTCCAACTCTATTCGCTCGGCACCCCGAACGGTCAAAAAATTACGATCATGCTTGAAGAGCTTCTCGCGCTCGGGCACAGCGGCGCAGAATATGATGCTTGGCTGGTCAAGATCGGTGAAGGCGACCAATTCGGCAGCGCCTTCGTGGCAGTGAACCCCAATTCCAAGATCCCTGTCCTCGTAGATCGCAGTGGCCCTACGCCGATTCGCGTCTTTGAATCGGGATCAATCTTGGTCTATCTGGCCGAGAAATTCGGCGCCCTCCTGCCGACTGAGACCGGACCACGCGCGGAGTGCCTTTCTTGGCTCTTTTGGCAGATGGGCAGCGCGCCCTATCTTGGCGGCGGCTTCGGTCATTTTTACGCGTACGCGCCGACGAAGATCGAATATGCGATCGATCGTTTCGCGATGGAGGTGAAGCGTCAGCTAGACGTGCTCGACCGGCGGCTGGCCGAAACCAAATACATTGCGGGCGACACTTCACGATTGCCGATATTGCCGTCTTTCCGTGGTACGGGGGGCTGACGAAGGGCTGGTTGTATGGCGCTGCTGAGTTCTTGAGCGTACAAGACTACGTGAACGTCCTCCGCTGGGCCGACGTCCTGCTTGAACGACCGCCCGTCCAACGCGGTCGGATTGTCAACCGCACGTTCGGAGGATTGTCGAGTCAATTGCATGAGCGCCACGACGCTGACGATTTCACCACAAGGACGCAGGACAAACTCGCCGTGACAAGTTAACTAACCTGCGCGTGTAACCTAACGATTCGTCATCAGACCCTCTAGAAGATGGCGGTGCCTTCAAGACACGGGGGGCCGGTTTCTGGGTCGCCAATATCTACCGGTACAGCGCGAGAGGCCAGGCTTCGGCAATACCCTTCTCGCTATCAATGGATTATTTTCAATTGGAAGCATGAGTCCGTCGTAATCGCGAAGTCGTGGAGTGGCCACACAGGGGTTTGATAACACAGGTGCCATGCGCCAAAGGTAAAAATCATTGGAACTTTATCACAGCAGGATGTCGGTATGTTCGGAGAAGGTTATGCTCGTGCTCCGCGAGAAGGGGTTGAAGCCGATCGAGCATCACTTGGATCTTCGCAAGGGCGAATCACATACACGCGAGTATCACAAGCTCAATCCTAACGGGGTAGTGCCAACGCTGGTTGATCGGGGCAAGCCGATCATTGAGTCGACCATTATTTGCGAATATCTCGATGATGCGTACCCAGACCCTCCTTTGCGTCCCAGCGACCCGCTGCACCGTGCAGAGATGCGAATGTGGACCCAAATTCCTGACACGGGGCTGCATCATGCATGCGCGACATTAAGCATCGCGATTGCGTTCGGTCGTCAGATCGAAGCGCAGGGCGGCGCACAGCTAAAAAACCGTCCGAATCCAGTCGAGACCGCACATTACAAGAGCCTGGTGAGGAAAAAGCTTGAGCATCCTCGGTTTCCCGAGGCGGTCCGATACTACGACAGCGTCCTGGCGAAAATGGCGCATCAGCTTGAATCGACGCCATGGCTGGCCGGTAACGGATACAGTCTCGCCGATTCGGCGATGCTGCCATATATCCTGCGACTCGAAGACCTATCGCTCGGATGGATGTGGGAAGGCGCACGGGCTTCGGTGGCAGATTGGATGGATCGATCGAAGCATCGAAAAAACTTCAGCGCTATCACGGACTACCGCGACTCGAAGTATCTCGAACTGATGGGACAGGCAGGCAGCGACGCCATCTTGCGCGTCAAGTCGATACTGACTGAGTAGCACTCGACAATGACCGAAGTGTCAGAGGGCAAATAGAGACAGGCTAATAAAATTACAACTGTCCTTGCTCAATGCTTCGCCCGCTACGGTGTGTGAAGACTGATTTCAAAAAAGCGTCCGGCCGGCCGGGAATGGGGCGGTACGCGGCATGAGGTCACGGTGGTCGAGAACGGGGTGATGTTTCGCGGCAAGCGTTATCGTTCTCTCTCGCAGGTGGCCCGGATGATCACCGGGAGGCAGTGGTCAGGACCCTTGTTCTTCGGGGTCAAGGCGCGGGCGAAGGAGGCGGCCAATGGAGCACGCTAAGGGCCCCATCCGCTAGCTAGCTCCTTATTAAAGGATCGATTTGAAGCGTTGCAAGTGGCGATAAGCATAAGTTTACAAACTCTCTATGCGCTGTCGGTCGAGGCGAGGGTTCGGTCTGTTCCAATGAAGGGAACGCATCGCGGATCACCCACGCCCGATTAGTTGCCGCGTTCTAGAGAGAGAACTATCAGTTGCCATTGGGCGACGCGACGAGCTCGTCGTTTAGGTGATGCAAGGCTGCCCGATCAACCGACGAGTCGTATTGAATTGCCTTCCCCGTGACCGTGATCTGCGAGCCGTCGGCCGAAACCGTTTGATTCTCGTTGACGATCGCGTCGATCATGTCGGGCCATTTCTCGAGTGCAATTTTTTTCAGCTTGTTGCTGATCTTGGCCTCGTCGATCGCGTCGGGCGAGAACGGCTCGGTGTAACTTAACTCGCCGAGCGTAGAGTAAGGTTTGCCGGCTGGAGGCGCCTCCGTGGTGACCCAGACATGAGCAGTGTCAACGCGATGCTCGAAGGCCATTTGCTTTTCAACGTGCTCCGACCTGGCGGCCTCCAGCGCACCGCAGCCGGAACTTGCGAGCGCCAGTCCGATGGCGAACAATGTTAGAACCTTCGCTGAACGCATATTCTTCCTCCTAGATAGGCTTCAATCTTCCGATTCCACAGGGCTCAGCGATGGGGTGTTCTCGGGCAGCTCTCCTGCCGGGCGCGAGCCGACAGCGAAGTGGACTAGCGCTGAGAACATTTGAGGGTATTGCGCGAGCATTGCGATTACTGGCCCGTGCAGCGCTGGACGGCGCGCAAAGGCAAGCATGATCTTTGTCGCAAACGCGTAGCGGCGGAACTGGTGCGCGGATTCGCGCTGGTACGCGAGGAGTGTCTCGCGCGACCCGCCTAATTCGAGCGCGGTGGGAAGTATCCTGCCAAGAGTGAGCGCCGAGACGAGCGCAAGTGACAGCCCTTCGCCTGTGATCGCGTCGATATAACCTGCCGCATCTCCCACCAGCGCAAAACGGTCTGCGATTCGCGAGCGTGCCGTACGTGCCATCGGACCCGCACCTCGCGGACGGGAATCCACCTCCGCTCCTGCAAGGCGGACCGAAATGGAAGGAAAGCGTTCAAAAAGTTTGTCGATTGAAGCGCCATGCCGCGCCACGCGCGCGTCGTCCCAGAGGAATGCGACACCTACGCGCTCGGCACCGACCGGAGTGACATAGGCCTCAACTCCTTCGGCAAAGTGAACTTCGACGAAGCGGCACCACGGCTTGACGCGAAAATGTTGGCGTATCCCGAATCGCCGCGGTCGGCTCGAGGTCGCCTGCAATCCAGCCATAGAGCGCATGCGCGAGTGAAGGCCATCTGCGGCAGCAAGGAATCGGGCGCGCACTGGCCCAACATCCGTTTCTGCAAGCACATGGTCCTGCTGGACACGATAGCCGCGTACGCTGGTGCGCTGGTGAATTTCCGCGCCGAGTCGGCGCGCTCGATGCATCATCGCTGCAGTCAGCTCGGTTCTCCTGACGCCCAGTCCGCCCGGTGATGGTAGTCGGGCCTCGGCCGACGCAGCGCCTTCTTGTTTGAATCGAATGCCGTCGATCGAGGCGCGACGGGCGGGATCGATTAAATCCAGCACGCCCAGCCGGTTGAGCGCTGATACTGCCGGCGGCATGAGGCATTCGCCGCAAGCTTTATCAGGTGGAGAGGGCTGGCGCTCGATTACGATCGCACTCAGACCGTTCATTCGCGCGGCTATTGCAACGGCGAGCCCTGCGGGTCCGCCGCCGGCGACCAGCACATCGCAGTCGAGAGCCGAGGTCATCGTTACTAAGATGTCGGCGAAGATCATTTGTTTCAAAGGCCGGGAACTGAACATCAGCGATTGCGCCGTTTCGATCCGGCGACAGGATGGGATCAAGCTTCATACGTCTATGCGAAACCCCGTCTGATACCTCATCGTGGTTCCTCCCGACTATAGGCGCCGCTTTAGGAAGATCTTAAGGAACCGATGAGAAGGCTAAGACGACATGTAGCGACACAGCCCGCATGCCGCACTTTGTCGCTGTTTGCGAGACCCCGTTCGGAGAATTGGTCGCTCGTTTCTCAAAACCTTATCTGAGGAATAACTCGTGGAGTCCGAGCTCGACCCGTCTGCGGTGAATTTCTAATTCCGGGCAGGTCGCGCGACGAAGCGCGGCAGCGCGGACGAGGTTTTGAATTGCGAGAGGTTTAGCTCAACTACCGTAAGGATGTTTTATTGTCGCGCGGGCTTCCGGATAGAAGGCTTTCTCGAACGAGGGCCGAGCCTTGATCCGTTCGTACCAGCTCTGGAAATAACGGAGTCCGCCCCACACATGCTCAAGATTCAGATCACTCATTCGAACTATGGTGGGAAGGACGCAAAGGTCTGCTAGAGAGATCGCTTCACCTGCGAGCCAAGCCGAGCCCTTCGCGACTGCTGCATCGATACGCTCGGCAGTTTGCCGGAGCCTCTCCATCGACTCATCGACGGTGGCCTTGGCGAAACCCTCGGTTCCAAAGGTTCGATAGTGGCCTTTCCGTAGCGGCGTCCGCGCGATGAACGTGTCCCGCGCCTGCTGCGGCAGATGTGACCATCCGGCGAGAAACAGCTGGTTAAACGATGGGATTCGAATCGCGACAGTCGGCACTTCCTCGATGTACCGCAGCCACGCGCGAACCGTCGCTCGACCGAACGGATCGGCAGGCATCAGCCGTGTGCCTTGGGTCGTTGCAATCTCCTCCAGATATTCGCAGATGACCGACGAATCGATCACCACGCGACCATCGTGAACCAGGGTCGGAACCACGCCGTTTGGGTTGAGGGCGAGGTAAGCGGGCGTCAGCTGCTCGCCTCGATGCAGCTCGATCGGGTGGCTCGTCCACTCAAGCCGCTTCTCGGCGAGACAAAGCCGTACCTTCTGGCTGCAGGTCGATATGTGGGCATGGTAGAGCTCAAGCATGAAGGGGTTCGACTCGCGTACTTTGAGCACTGATGCAGGCACAAGCTCAAGTAGCGATCGGGCCGGCGTCTGATTTTGCGGTTTCAAGGGATCGCGCGGACAGGGGGTTCTTGGTTACTATAGGTTTTGAAGAGCTTGCCAGGTTTGACGCAACAGTTCGGCGAACTGAATCAGGTGTAGATAAGTCATCGGCGTCGTTCCACCTTTGCGCCAGATTTGAGAGCGTGTCGCCGATCGTTGTTCCAACCGGGAGACCGTTGGCCCAGTCGAGCAATCCAGTGGAACCCAGCAAGAACATAACTATTACCGCGACCCCAATAGACTCTGACACCGATCGCAGCGGCGACGGGAAAGCGCTGTCAACAACTTCCACCGGGCGCCGATAAACGATCTCCCTTTTGATGGCAGCGGATTGTGTCATTGCAGGCTCCTGCAACCGGGAGATGCGAACTTGGGAAGCATTTTGCCTCAACTTTGATTTCGGTCGTCGTCCACGAAATCCTCAAAACTGAAAATAGAATTGAGCTGCTCTCGAAGGTCGAGCGCGCCGCTTGCGCCGCACCGCGAAAGACCTGAACTTTGTTCTGCGTTCAGTCGCGCGAACTCATATTCTCCAAAGCCGCTGAACGACCCGAAGGGGTGATGGCGCTCGCGAAGGATATCCTAGCTGGAGTCGAACTCGCGATTTACCTCGTAGCTCTAAATAAACCGACTCCGCCGTTCACACGCATTTCGCGATAGATTTTGCCTTTCGCGAACTCCCGGGCCCGGTCGGCAGAAATTCTTCAAGCAGTGGCAGTGAACGTTTCGGGCACGGCCCTTGCGTCGGATTAAGCGGCTGCTTAACACAATTAAGCATTTACATAAAGGAGTAGGGAAATTTATCCGGAGAAGAGCGCGTATGAATTTCCGCCACGCCGCAATGCTCGCGCTGGCCGGATGGTATCTGATGATGCCGCCGGTGGGCTCAGTGGAATCCCGACGCAACCCGTCTACCGGGTTTTACGTTGCTTATTCGACGCAGCCACTGAACACGTGGGAAATAGCGGGGTCATATGGTACGGCCGCGGAGTGCAGAAAGGCAGTCGAGCAAGCCAATCAACGAGCGAGGCAGGATTGCCCGGATTGCTCCGCGGTTGCCACGTGCATCGCAGCCGATGATCCGCGCCTGAAATCGAAAGAAGCTTTGTGGTGAGGGTTCCCGGCAACACTGTTGCGTGATTAAGTCTATACTTAATCTAATTAAGCATCTACATAAATGAGGACGCAACAGCAATGCAACAGCAGCGCGATTTGAATCGCACCCGGGAACGGATCATGGCGGCAGCACTAAGGGAATTCGCAGCGAATGGCTTCGCCGGCGCGCGGACTGACGCGATCGCCCGCCGGGCGCACGTTAATGAGCGCATGATCTTTTATTGCTTCGAATCCAAAGAGGGGCTGTATCGAGCCGTACTCAAACAAAAGTTGGCTGCCAAAGCAGCAATGATCGAATCGACGCCGGAGGAGGACTTCGCCAGCAGCCTGGTAACCGGGTTTGACGAGTGTTGTGACGACATCGACTCGCTTCGGATGTGGCAGTGGGAGGCGCTCGACAAGACTAACCGCAAGCTGGTCGCGGAAGAGGAGCGTCGGGCCTTCTTGCAGTCAGAGGTTGCTCGCTGGCGGCGAGCGAAAGCCAGCGGAATGTTACCTGCCGACGCCGACGAAGAGATGTTGCTTCTCGTGAGCTGCGCCTTGCGCATATTTCCTCTGATCCTGCCTCAGGTCATTTCGCTGGTTACAGGCATGGACCCGCTCGATCCCGAGTTCCGGCAGAGGTGGACTGCCTGCCTTGAATGCATCGGGCAGCGCCTCTTCGCTCCCGCTATCAAAAGCGGCGACGGGCTCAAGCTCGAAGCGAAGAAACAGGGTCCGGTGAAGGCCAGAAAGCAATCTCCGCCTAGCGCCGCAGCCGGCGGCGGCCGGCATTAAGGATCGTAACCTCAGGGCAACTGATCGCAGGTAGTTTGGATGAATCACATTCTGTTGCGCCGATTTGTACTGGCATCGGTATTTGTTGCACTCGCAGTGGCACTCCTTCCGGGCTGCAAACCAGCGGAAGCGCCGCAGGCACCTCCGCCCGCGACGGTCACGGTCAGCCGACCAGTTCAGCGCGACGTGGTCCGTTGGGATCAATACAGCGGATATCTCTCCTCTCCCAAAACGGTGATCGTTAGCGCACGCGTCAGTGGACTTATCGAACAGGCGCCTTTCCAGGAAGGTGCAATCGTCCAAGCGGGCGAGTTGCTGTTCAAAATTGACCCGCGCCCGTTTCAGGCCGATCTCGACAACAAGAAAGCTGCTGTAGCCCAGGCCAGGGCGACGGCGGTCAAGGCGAAAGCTGACTTCGGCCGTTCCGTCGAGCTGATTAAGGCCCAGGTCATAGCACCATCGGACTTCGACACGACCAAAGCCTCTTACGGTGAGGCCGCCGCATCGCTGGATGCGGCCGAAGCGGCGCTCGAGACTTCCCGCCTCAATCTGGAATGGACGGAAGTTAGAGCTCCTATCAGCGGCCGCGTGAGCCGAATGAACGTGACTGTCGGCAACCTGGTCAACGGCGGTTCCGGCCAGCCAACGACGCTCACGACCATCGTCTCGATCGACCCGCTCTATTGCTACATCAACGTTCCCGAAAGCGCCGCGCTGCTTTATCAGGAGCTAGCTCTAAGGGACGAGAAGGGCAACGTCGCGAGAGCAAACATTGCCTGTTCTGTGCAACTCGAAAACGAGAAGAATTTTCCGCACCAAGGCGCGATCGATTTTGTCGACAACCAGGTGGACGTGAATACCGGAACCCAGCAGATCCGATGCGTGATCAACAACCCGACGACCATACTGACGCCGGGGCTGTTCGCCCTCATGCGTATTCCGGCCAGCGGACGCTACCATGCGCTGCTGATTCCGGATGCGGCGGTGAACGCCGACCAGGATGAGCGCTACCTTCTAATCGTCGGCGCCGACAACGTCGTGCGGCAGCGGCCAGTCAAGTTGGGCGCGCTATTCGGCAATCTGCGATCGATCACCGACGGCCTGAAGTCGGGTGAAAAGGTCATCGTCAACGGAATGCAGTTTGCGCAGTCCGGGGCGAAGGTCATCCCGCACGAAGTGCCGGTTCCCACTCAATCGCTGGACGCAATGGAGCGCGACACGGCCACCGCGCCGATCGCGCAAGCGATTCCCGACATGCGAACGGCCGCTCAGTCAGATTCGCGATCTTCTTCGAAGGTGCACCAGTGAAGAGCGCGCATTTCTTTATTGACCGTCCGGTCTTCGCGATCGTTCTGTCGCTGGTCGCGATCATTGCCGGTTCGATCGCGTTGTTCACGCTGCCAATCGCGCAATATCCGCAGATCGCTCCGCCGACCGTAACTGTCAGCGCTACCTACCCGGGCGCCAATGCCGAGACCGTCGCAAAGACGGTAGCCACGCCGATCGAGGAACAGATAAACGGCGTCGAGAACATGCTCTACATGTCGAGCCAATCGACCAATACCGGGAGCCTGACCCTGACGGTGACGTTCAAGGTCGGCACCAACCTCGACGTAGCCCAGGTGCAGGTGCAGAACCGGGTGGCGATCGCACAGCCGCAGCTTCCGCCGGAGGTCCAGCAGGAGGGTATCATTGTCAAGAAAGCATCGCCGGATATAACCTTGGCGATCGCCTTCTTCTCGCCTGACGGATCGCACGACGCGCTGTTCCTCAGCAACTACGTCACCTTGCAAGTAAAGGATCAGATAGCCAGGCTACCGGGCGTCGGTGACATCAATCTGTTCGGCGTGCGCGACTACTCGATGCGGCTGTGGCTCAATCCCGACGAGATCGCGGCGCGAAACATGACTGCGGGCGACGTCGTCAACGCGGTCAGAGAGCAGAACATCCAGGTCGCAGCGGGAGTAGTCGGCGGACCGCCGCTTCCCAAGGAGAGTTCTGCCTTCCAGTACACGTTGAATGCGCAGGGCCGGCTGACCGCTCCGTCCGAGTTCGGCGACATTGTCGTCAAGGTGGGCACCGACGGCCGCATCACGCGGTTGAAGGAATCGGCGTTCTTTCCAATCTCGAACACGATCACATTTTTTCTGCATCTTTGGCACTCCAACTCCAGACAGAACACTTGGTCGCCAGCCTCCAGGCCCGGAAATGCATGAACTGACTGCAAGCCATTGCGGAGGTTAAAGGGTTCAACGTCCTTGCAATTTCCGCATAGGGTTCTAACAGGAGGCACCATAATCATAATGGAGCCCTGTATCGGATATCCGATCGTCCAATTGCGAAGCGCCATTTCTGCGCTCAATCTTCCTTCAATCTCTTCGATCGTCGGAGCTGGGTCCTTCGCTTGCTCGGCTAAGCGCTTGGCATACGTGAGCTGCATAATTGCATCACGTGCGACAGCCTTTCGGAAGTCAACCGCAACCGTTTGATATAGGTGCTTTGTGTCGATCAGATCCTTCAGAGCATTCTCGATTATCTCACGAGCAACTTCATCTGCCATGGCGCTCAGTTTTCCTTGGGGACGTGGATCAAAGTTACAGGCTAAGACGGAATACAATAGGCGAATCAACAGTGCGCGAGAACGGCCGCAAGGCCCGTAACCGCTCCGATGATTCCGATAGTTGGTGTCACTCTGGCGGAAAAGATGCTTGCGTTCCTTGCGCGTTTCTCATCTATTCTCTTCTCGACATCATCTATGCCCGCGACTGTCAGATGATACCTTCCGTCGTAAGAACTCTGGTTCCAATATCGTGTGTCATTGTATTCAGGAGTAGGCACGTGATACCGGGCGGCACGCCTCATCCAATAATGCGTCTGCGCGAGATCATAGTCTGAACGATCTCCATCGACATCAGCGGACCATTCGGCCTCAATGCTTTCAACTTCGTTCGAATCCCCACGTTTCTTTGCTTCCGCGACCAACCGTGCATAGCGACGATTCGACTGTTCAAGGTAATGCCGAGCTCTCCTCAACTCGCCAACGCAGTTATTCCAATACCATCGTCGAGCGACCGCGAGCTTCGCGCGGAATGGACTCTGCTGACCCGCGTTCATTTCGAGGGCGATACCACTTTAACAAGAAAATCGTGTGCGACTGCCCTGTCCATATTCTCTCCGTCGGGAATCGAGCCGATGCCCGTTCGCAGCCTCCTCAGCCAAACTCCTTCACCGGGACATCTCGATCGGCGAGCGGCTGGTACGAGATCAGGCTGCCTTGCTGCCGCTACGGCGACTCCCTACGATGCCTGCGATGAGAAGGCTACTTGGGTCAACTCGTTGTCTCTGGTGCGCCACCCCGCGGTAACGACTACTCGGTGCCGACTGCCTATAGCCACCGCGAAGTGCTGGTCCGCGGCTGGGCCTTGATCCTGCCGATGCAAGTACCGGCTGAACGCTAAACACCAAACGCCGACTTCGCGCCAGCGGCCAGTTCAACTTTTGAGGTTACAAAACCCGTGAAGAGTGGGACGCGGAGCGCCACCGTGGCGTAGGGATCCAGTGATCGGAGCAAAAATGGCGGCGGCGAAACGCGTGAGAGCCGACTACCGCCCGAACCTCAGAGGGAAAGTAAGCCATCGCCCCTCGATCCAAAAGCACGCCTCCGCTTCAGAGGGCATATGGCCAAGCGTGCCATCGGCTCCAGTCCGTGTGCTCTGAACCGACAGATGTCATTTTAACAATCGGGTGTTTTGAGGCTAGTCACGCTGGGGCTGGCGTTTCGTTGTCTCAACGAGCTGTCCTGTTATGCTTTGGTATGGAACTCCACAACGAAGTCGATGCGAAGTGAAGGGATGCGCCAAACTTGGCACGAGCTCGCTAAAGCTTCGAGACGAGGCGCCTCCCCAGTCTTGGTCAGATCGCTGCACGCGAATCGTTTGCGGCGAACGTTCCGTCGCGCATGCAGTTGAGTGATCAGAATGCGCGCCTTAACCATAGTAGCCCGGCGAACAAGGCCGCTCTGTCCAATCGATGAAACCAACGCGCCGCGCAAGGGTCTATAATATAGTCGTCTGCGTGCAATGGGCTACGCCCAAACAATTTCACAGCTTGATCGCTTTGACGGCTCTAAAGAACGTCCATAGCGCCGACCGCGACGCGAGAGCCAACGGCCTCGCCCTGATGCATACATTAAGATTCCCAGTCAGCACTTTACGACATCAATCGTTTCCGGCTGCACCCACGACGCCGGAGCCAACGACCGTAACGATCTAAGTTCGAAGGGAAACAAAATGGCCAGCCCAAAGGAAACGAAGCAACTTACGGCACCCGCCCTCAGAGCCGTTCTCACTACCATTGAGACTAGAATACTGCGCGCGCTGGAACGGCAGAACGCCGCGTTGTTGACTGTCGCTGCACACATCGCAATGTCTTCAGCTTCATCACGAGACCAAGACCTAACGCCAATGCTAGCGAAAGCTATAGTTACCACGACATTCAAAGAGTTTTTGAAACCGTAGAGACGGGTATTGTGCGTGTGGTCCGCGTGGCCGAATGGGATCGGCAGAAAATGCTGGAGTCTGTGCGGGAAAGCAGTGAAACATCTGATCGGTAGTATCGCTTTACGTGACTCGTCTACGCCTGATAAAATCGCGTACTCGGAAAACGGAAACGATCACCGGAAGACAAGCAACCTTTGATCAACGCGTTGTCTCGAGAAGCCGACAAAAGAACGCCCCCTCGTAGGTATCCTTCTTAGCAAGGAACTGTTTTCGGTCGGGTGCCAATCGCACTGCGAGTGGCCTGATGGACCCGTTGCACGCGTATGCGGAAGGCCACCTGATCATTGCGCAAGGGTAACGAGCGGGCTCTGGGTCAGCTCCTTCTGTTTTTCGTGAACCACCAATTTGAAGTTTGTCGTTTGCCCGGATTGAACCTGCACGGGCTCTGGCTCATCACTTGCGCCGAGCAAACCAATTCGACAATCCAAAATGGGGGGTTCGGCTTTTCGCTTTCTTGAGTGTTCGTTGTTTCGATATACGGTTTTGTTATGCTTTTTGAATGACAGAGCCTGAAGCAATCGAAGTGTTCGATGGATTTCGGAAAGCGTACAGGAAGCTCAAACCGGGTGACGATATGAAGGCGCTCCGCACGCTTCTAATTGGCCACGTTCTGCCCGGTAGTTTGGGTACTCCGTTCTCATCGGCTCTGGGAACGTTGCGTTCCGTCTTTGAGGAAATGGATCGATGGGAGCATCGGCGAAGTTTTCGGAGTTAGAACCCTGGGAGAAGGCATGAAGAAGCGCGCATCACTCAATAGCGTCAAGCAAAAGGCGACCGGACAGAACCGCTGCCAAGCGAAGGGATGCGTTAAGTTAGGCAGTGCTAAGTTTGTTGGCCGATGGTCTTACTTCATCTGCACGGAGCATTTTCGCTCGCTGAGCGATGCCGACAAAAAATACATAGCGAAAACTCAAGGAACCCAAGAGCTCAGTAGTTCCTAGCGGTTCCTTTTGTAACACTACATATACGTTGATTGAAAAAAGAACGGGCCAGCGCGTGATGCGCCAGCCCGACTCCGACTAGCAACGGGCATGTAAACCAGCCGAGGTGTTTCCCCAATACGAAACCGCCACTTGAGTGTTTAACCGAGGAGAACGCGTGATTGCGGATTTTAAGGGCCACCATTTCGTAGAAGATACCAAGACCAATGAAGCACCATCGCGACATCACTGCGAAAGATGCGGCATGAAAGCTGTGCTGAGGCCAAGCTGTTCCAGACTCGAATATAGGCACAGTGATCTCATCCAGGTCGGCTTTGCATACTTAGTCCTTCCTGCACAGAAAGTCAGGCATCTGCACAGATAGTGCGGGACGAGGCGGAACGAATCGGGATCAACTGGGATAAGTTTTCGCGGACCAGAGCGGGTTGAGCCGGACGAGGGCGGAGGGGTATGCCTTCTCGGCGTTGGTTTCTCTAGTTCGTGCGACGTATTTCTTGTCGTAGTCATCAGGCAAGCGAAAATGCTCATCGCACAATGCGCAGGACCTTTCTCGCTACTATCCTCGCTACGACCAACAAGTGATCAGCAGGCAGGATTTTGATCACACTAACCAAAACACTCGCGCCAGTGCGGCCGCTATGGCGTCGGCTGAAGCGGCGGTCGAGACCGCGAAGCTCAACGAACATTCTTTGCACCTTTCAGGTCGGGAAATCGGGTTCGATTCCCTCTGGGATCACCAACAAAATCGTAATACAGTCCGGAATCGTGCGATATCTTTTTTTTCTAGTCGCGATGGCGATCCTGTTCGTCAACGCAGTCGGGTGCAGCTATCTGCAGAGCTCGCCTCCAAATGGCAAGGTTTCGGTGCAGGCTGTCTCGTGGAAGCTCGTCAAGAAGCTTGCTGAGCCGAACGCCGGATTGAGCGGCCACAAGGTCTCGATCCTGAATCCTGCCGATAAGAGTGTTGTGGCTTCGGGAACTACGGACAGCACGGGTATTATCGAGTTCGATTTACCACCGGGAACTTACACGTTGATCGGCGCGAGCGATGAGCCGCAGAGCGTGCACATCCAATCCGGACAAACAGCAAACTTCAAGTTAGTGGTGCATTAAGTAAAGGTGCTTGAGTCCGTCTTGTTCCAGCGCTTCCTTTCGCTTCAACAACCGCAAGAGGGTTTGGGGCACGTCGCCACGCGCGGGTCTTAGGTTGGTCCAGTTTGTCTAAATCGCCCGCGAAACTTATCCTCTACTGCGCGGACTTCAGCCTCCGAGATTTGGAGAACTTTGGCAATTTCTTTTACAGCATAAACCTCACTATCGATGCCGAAGCGCATCCTGATGATTCGTTGTTCCCGCAGCAGCAACTCCGCCAAGAGTTGTCTGGCTTTCTCTTCCGGATGATTCACATCCGGCAAAGTAGATTTTCTTGCCTTAACCTGCCGCTTCATCGATCAACCCTTCCAATAATACATTGGCGGGTAAGGGGAAGCGCCATCTTCTTAAATTCCTTTGCCGTATCGTGTACATCGTAGACTATTTTCGCGCTGTCCGGCGGTTCCTCTTTGAAATTAACCACTCGACAGGCATGGCCTTCGACCTCGAGGTAAATGCCCCGATCGGTCTTTAAACTTTGCGATGCAGATTCGCACTTACAGGACGCTTCCTTATGGGATTTTGTCAAACTTACCGCCGCCACTAGGCTTATCGCTATTCATAATTCGATCGGCGCCCGAAAACGGCGCCTCGAGAGTTCCGAGAACCAGATGCAGGTAAGCAGCGCGAACGGTGAGGGGCGATGCGAGCTGCCCAGCCCTGTTAACGGGATGTCTATTCCACGGGCTCTTTTGTCTAGGCAAAGTCCCATGAAGCGCCGCCACGCTAATGCGCTCGCCTAAGCGTTCGGTGATCACTCTACGATTTCTAGATTAACCTTGCAGTTGTTCCGTGCTGCGACCGCGTTGAGGATCGTGCGAATCGACTTCGCGGTACGGCCCTGCTTGCCTATTACCCTGCCCAAGTCTTCCTTCGCTACGCGCAACTCAAGCAGCGTGGCTGCGTCGCCTCTTGTCTCCTTGACTTCGACCGCGTCAGGGTTGTTAACCAGCTGCTGCGCCAACAATCGAACTAGCTCTTTCATGGCTGGCCTCGTTGAAGAAATTTAGGGGGAAGTGTTCACAAGCCGCCATGACCGAGCTTAGCCTTGGCCACGTCCTATAGATATGCGCCAAAAATGAAGACAGTTCAGCTTGAACTTATCTCAATATCGCGCTTGAGGAAGGCTCGCCGTTGGAACGGGAGCACACCCTGGAACGGGTCGCCGGCGTTGATCTGCAGAATCATATTACGAATCGCACGATCCACTGACGGCCGTCCTGATCTCGAACGCCAACGCCACAACAAGCTGCGGCTGAACGTCGGCTAACAGATGATTAGCTATTCCTACCGGCTTGCAATGAAATGCACTGTATACTCACTACCTAATTAGCGCGGCTTATTTGACTTTCCCCATGCAATGGGAATACACGTTGGCTTGTCGGAACCGCGAGAACGAATCACATCCGACTTTGATCCAGCCCGACAGTGGCCATTCCGCTGGCCTTTGGCCACGTTCCGCTAGACCAACACAAATCGTAAGACGGGAAGGCCTGACAGAGGTTCTATGGTACGACCTCGTCTCCATGCGCGAAACGCAATTGGAGAGAGCCGGTAGCGTTACAAATCCTAATATGCTGACTACACAACGGTCGGATTGTTTCCCTCATCTGAACTCGGGAATGAGCCCGGGTTTTCTGTTCGAGCTTCCCGGCACATACCAAATGGAGGGCAAAAAATGCCCAGCAAATTGTATATAGGCAATCTGGCCTATTCGGTTTCCAACAGCGATCTCGAAGAGCTGTTTTCAAAGATAGGTCAGGTGCAGTGTGTCGCCGTCATCATGGACAAATTTACGGGCCAATCCAAAGGCTTCGGTTTTGTCGAGATGACGAATGCGGAGGATGCTTCCAAAGCCATAGAGCAATTCAACGATACCGAACTCAAGGGCAGAAGCATCAAGGTGAACGAAGCGAAGCCCCGAGAATCGAGTTTCGGTGCGGGCAACCTCAGCGGCACCCACCGAAGCGGCGGCCACGACCGCGGTGGCGCTCGCTGGTAGGCGCTCTCTGCGTTCGCCATGACAGACCACCAGCTTTTGCTTTGAAAGAGCTCGGAGGTGGTACGGGATCAATGACTACAGATCGCTTCAGGTGGCGTGTACGATCCTCCCGGAAAAAAGAAACGAGACTGAGTTTGTCGGTCAATCGAAAAGGACTAAGAAAGACGCCACTGAGAAAAATTGCGGAAACAAAAGCAGAAAGACAACGCACGAATGAAAAGATTCGGTACCTTGAGCGATTATACTTGCTGACCGTCGCTTCACTTTGAGAGGTACGCCTTATGTCACTCGTATCGGGTATAGTAAGGACAGTTACAAGGACAGTTACGAGGAGCCTTAAGTTAGGTTCGCTACCGACTGAGCCTGACTACCAGTCGAATGAATACGTCAAGTTGCGCCGCACCAACATTACGCCCTTGCAGGATCCCCGATTTACCAAGGATCAGCGGGAAAAGCTGATGGCGAAAGCTGCGAGCGCAAGGTATCTAGGAAATTAGGCGCCCATTCAGATGGTGATTCTGGTATGCCTTCTGCTCCGCCGCTCGTCAAATCAGAGCGCCCCGCGCGGCCGGAGCGCCGCCAGAATCGAATCCGTCTCATGCTGGAATTGACCGATCGGACGAAATGAGGGGGACCTGCTCATAACGGCCGGAAAGGTCTTTGAGGAATCAGAATGTCCGACATCGAATTTTCTAATCTGCTCTCCGAACTCAACAAAAGCGTGAGCGAGTTGAATGCGGGAACCGAGACGGTTAACTCCGTATTGGCGGCTGTGGAAACCCAGCTCACCAAGATGAATCTCGGATTTGAGGTATGGGTTCCTGATTCGCTTTCGAGTGTCCAAATCAGCGAATATAGGTATCAGGATACCGAACTTGGTTTTGCGATGACCGGCACTGATTGGTCCCTTGCTGTGCGGGTCCGGGAGGGCGAGAGAGATTCGTGTAGTGGTGATTTCGAGTGGTATCCGCTTCCGATTCCAGGGTCGACTCGGCTGCTGGATGCTTCACGTCAGGTTCGAATCAAGGCGTTGCAGCACATACCGGAACTCCTTGAGGCGCTGAAGAGCAAGCCCGACGAAGCAGCCCCTACCAATAAGGAATTCATTAGGTAAGTATCGATCTCAATGAATCGTCAATCGGTCACAGAGCTGCGGAGCAAGCTGAGGCTTTTTTTCTGAAGCGCGGAACGCGCGCTCTCTATTGATTGGCTCCATCTTCATCGCGCAGACTTGAGCCTCATCTGACTTATATTCATTCGGTGTAAGACATCATCGAGGAAATCATAACTGACTTCGTCCAGTGACTAGACCGTCCGTCACTTAGGTAGTTAGAGGCTAGTAGCAGTGCTAATTTGACTTCGGAATTCGCTGCCCCTGCCCGAGGAAAGAGCTTTATGCAAAGACATTGGGCCCCAAGAATTGACAGCTGTGTTGTCCGAAATGATCGGGGTCTACATCGCCCAATACAACGCCGACCATGATGCGGAATCCAACATCAGCCAAGAGCAGAAAATAGAACTAAAAGATGCGTTGGCGGGTGTGTTTGGACAGCCAGCGTTTTCCCTTGAGTTTACTCAAAACCAAATCAAGTCACTCGCGTTTTCAAATTCAGATTGCTAGGGAAAATGCTAGAGATTGTTTCACGCGATTGATCCGTTAAAGCCAAAGCGAGAGCATGCGATACGATCGGTGAAGGCCTCATAGAACTCTAGCCATATACCCTTGCCTTCGGAGTTTTGAGTAGGGGCACCATAGCGATCGCCGATTGTCTAAGCTAGCGTTGATCAAACCTCTGGAACGCAGAATGGTCTTCAAGCTTTGGGTACGTTGGCGGGTTGTTATTCAGGCTGTGGGCGTCAGTCACGGGGAGCCAAAAGGGCTAATTCGGATGGTCTTCGATTCCATTTACGGCTAGTTCTCTGATGATCTCGCGATCGATCTGGGCACCGCCAACACTCTGATTTACGTCAAGGGCGAAGGAATCGTGTGCAACGAGCCTTCCGTGGTCGCGATGCAAAAACCCTCGAGCGGCTCGCGGCGAGTGTTGGCGATCGGTTCGGAGACGAAAAAGATGCTCGGCCGCACGCCTGGCTCGATCGTCGCGCTTCGGCCGCTTAGGGACGGCGTGATCGCCGATTTCGAGATCACCACGAACATGCTCCGCTATTTCATCCGGAAGATTCAAGAACAAGACCCTCGTGCGTGCTGTCCTGGCGAAGATTTTTTGGAAGAGGCACCGGCTCGATCCGCAGCAGAGAGAATCGAGCATAAATCAGCATCTGACGTTCGAATCTCGACTTGACGTGTCAGTTCAGCGTCTTCGGGTTCCATGAGAATCGTTAGTATGTCGGGCAGATCGTTTGGTCCGATTGCTTCCTTGATCCATATCGTGCGTTTGTCCAATGGCGATTGAAGGTGCCCTAGATATAGATGTTGTGTCTTCTAAGGAGGTCCTTTAGAAGCCGATACTTGCTCGCGTTTGACTGCTCGTGGTCGATTCGGACAACCAGACGTTCGAAGCGCGCGCGGATGGATTTGTTGTTCAGGGGTGCGATTTTCCGAAAATCGCCAGAACCATCAACAGCCAAAATCCAAAGGAGAGTAAGACCACCCCACTAATCGCATAGACTGCCAACCTCACGATGAGAGGAACCGACTGCCACCCGGATTGTGTGCGTGGCGCATTGTGATAGCGAGGGAGGCGGGCGAAGTGGAAGTTGTGCCGCTCATGGAGAGCGGCGCCGCAGCGCGTGCAGAACGCTGAGCGCCGACCGTACTGGAACGCGCCACACCTAGAGCAGGTTGAGTTTCCGACCAAGCGACAGTTCTCCGTTAGCAGGAATCGCCTCTAGCCATCAAAGCGCGAGGCGACGCGACCTGCAAGCGCTGTCCTGGCGAAGATTTTTTGGAAGGGGCACCGGCTCGATCCGCAGCAGAGAGAATCGAGCATAAATCAGCATCTGACGTTCGAATCCAAGCTTCTCCGGTGCCCTCAGGTCGAAGAAAATGCGCGAGCATGCGCAATATTTTCGAGGTTTCTGCGGAGCACGCGAAAATCGCGGACTGCTTGGCGGGGAGACAGTCCATGCGAACTCCCGAGCCCCTTTCACAGATCAGGAAGTTTCAGCTGACTATCTTCGGTGCGACATAGACCGCAGTCTCGATCTTCTCCTCAAAGACGCCAGACGGATTCAGGGATAGCAAGGCTTCCGTAAGCTCACCCTCGAAGTCCGCCAGCCGAATGCCAAACATCGGCTTTGTTGCATTCGCGCTGGAAAAGACCCAACCGAGGATGGATGCGACATCGCGCGTGATTGCAAACGGAAATTCGCGCACCGTGAAGCCTGAAAAATGCCGCGAGCGCGCCAGGCACGGCTCGTGCACAGATTCCCGATGCTTCATCGGATGGCGACCGCGCCTGCCGAGGTATTTCGCTACGACTTGCGGAGCAGTTGTTTCCCAACTCTCCTGTGGGCGGCGTCGCCCCTCGTCCAGAATAACCAACCCGCCGCCGTCCTCAACGACGTCCGCCAATTGGTGAAGCACGAGATCGCGATCCATCCAGTGCAGGGACTGGCCCAGTGTCACCAATTGGAACCGACCAAGATCAGGCAGGGCATCTTCGACGCGCGCGCACAGCCAACGAATCCGCCCAACTGCCCTTGCGGCGGACAATCGCCGACCCTCCTCGAGCATTACAGTGTCACGGTCTAAAGCGACGATGTCTGCGCCGGTGCGGGAAAGAGGAATTGCGATCGTGCCGGGACCACAACCAAGATCGAGGACCCGCGCGCCAGAGGAGAGGCTAAAGGCAGAAATGATGTAATCCAATGCCGCTGGCGCGTAAGGCGCGCGATGCAAGTCATAGTAAAGGGCGGCCTTTTCGAAGGGCGAGGTTTCGATCGATTCGACCATCTACCGAGAATAGCAGGCGATTACCGCGTGTGCGCCATCCGGAAGCGGGCCGGTATGCCGGTAGTACCGTCACAATTGACTGACTCATTCGTCATCGAGCTCGAGCGTTCTCGCAGGCTTGAGATTTCCGACCGACGTAAAGAATAGCGACTCGCAACATTTCCGCTTTCAGGGGTTGTGCGATAGAAAGCGAACATGAAGACCCGCCGTGCTGTCGCTTGCTCCCGTTGCTGAAGTACGCGGACGCGAGTACCTGGAAGTGGTTTCGCGACCATCGCGACCGATTGAGCTAAGAAAATAGTAATCCTTACAGTTAATCTGCCACCACGACCCGAATCGGTTTGATGCTGCCGAAAGACTAGCGCGATACTCCAAACCCTACGGGCAAAGCGGTAGTCTTCAACAGCGTTTTCGGGCATCGATCCCCCTACCTCGCCGCTGACCTCGCGGGCTAGTTTTTCTGCGAAGGTGCCTAATTTGACAAACAGCAGAATCTTTGTACAGCCGCGCAGCGGCTCGTCGTTCCACAAGGTCGCTCAAGAAGCGCGCGATATTCTCCACAAGGCGGGAATTGCTTCCGCGCGCATCGGCGGCATCATCGATGATCAAGGGGTAGTGGTGGTCGGTGTGGTCGATGTGCCCGAATCCCTCAGGAGACTTATGCTGGCCGGATTCCGAGCCGTGACAGACTCAAACACTCGCCTCAAATAGTGCGTTTGCTATCGTTTTCGCATGTGCGATGCTGGTCTCTGTGAGCATTGCGGGGAAATTGGTGCCCCACGGTTGATCGATGCGCTCAGTCTTGGACAGAACGCCGCTATGGACATTGTTCTTTGCGATGGGTGCTTTGACAGACTGACAGATTTGGAGACGGCGATTTGGGCTTGGGTTCGCCAGAAGTACACGAACCAGACGTGAGGGAAGCAAATGATACCGAATTTCAAGGGCCATCACTTTGTGGAAGATTCAAAGCCAGGTGAACCGCCGTCCGGGCATCACTGCGACCGATGCGGATTGAAAGCTGCACTGAAGCCGGACGGCTCAACCTATTTTGAAGTTGGTCGAAGACGGATATTTCAGAAGCCAAGTGATCGCATTCCGCTGAACGCGTTGCCTATACCGGCATGCACGGTCCGCCCTCGTCCGGCGTAGCCCGCTCTGGTCCGCGATTCCACTTGGTCCCGGATGGTCCCGCTTGATCGGCCAACGTCTCTCCGCTCATGGAGCGTTGGAGCGCGGGACCCGAGGCAATCGAACCGTAAAGGTCGTGCCTTCCGACTCGGTGGACACGACTTCGACCACGCCGTCATGCCCGGTGACGATTTCTCTCACGATGAACAAGCCCAGTCCGAGTCCACTTTTGATAAGTCCGGGCGACGCCACTTCTCGTCGCACAAACGGGTCGAAAATCGAATTCTGCAGGTCTGGAGGAATCGACGGGCCCTGGTTCGTGACCCGAAGCTCAACGTCAGGTCCTCGGCCTTCAGCAGAAACACGAATCTTTTCTCCGGAGGCGTGAATCACGGCATTCATCACGAGATTGAGAACAACTTGCCCTAACCGCTCTCGATCCCAGTTTCCATTAAGGTCCCCGGTCTTTGCTAAGTCGACAACGACATTGGGCTGAGATTCCCTGACGTCTTCTAATGTTTGTTCGCAGATCTCACCAAGATCAGCCGCTGTCCTCCTGAGCGGGAGTGGAACCCGCATGCGGCTACGCACCAGTATAGCCAGGTCGTTCATCAGGCCATCGACATTACCAACGGCTTTAAGAATGCGCTCTACCGAACGAGATTGGGCGTCTTGAAGCGGGGCCGCCTGCAACAATTGACCAGAAAGTTTGATGATATTGAGTGGATTGCGGACTTCATGAGTGAGTACCCCAAGGAAAACATCGCTGTAGCGTTCTGCTCGGTCCGCATAGCGCCTGATTATCTCGGCGATCGCCTGGTCGATGGTCTCGTTGAAGCGGGTTACTTCAGAAAGAACCACGTCTTCGTCCGAAGGTCCGCTCTGCACCCACAGGAACAGGATACTCGACCGCAGGGCGCGGTATTCGGAAATCGCCTGTTCGAGATTGAATCCGGAATTCAGCCTCATGCGTGCGTGCAGCGCGCTTATCCGGTCGAGCGCACCGCTCCGCCGCCCTTTGCCTTCGCTCTTATCTGATTGCTCTTCCTGGCTTTGCGGGCTCTCCATGTTATCGGCCATGGCCACCAGGATTTCTCGCAAATGATCGCGCAACGCCCAAGCAGTCAGATCTGGGCCAGAGACTGATAGGTCCTTGGCGAACTGCTCCCACCCTGTTTCGATTTCTTTGGGGTGCGACCGAATGAATTGAGCGATTCGCATAAACGTTAAACAGCCTTTGTTGAACGGTGGTCAGATCGGTGGAGCCTTCGGATTTACGATGGCAAATTTACTTGGTTGCCGTAAAGGCGACGCTCCGGTCGGGTAGTTTCATAATTTGAATCGCATGCTACATTCCGAGGGCATGTCGCGCCGCAAGGATCTCTGCCCAATAGACGAAACTCGCCGCCCCGACGGCACTCTGACCAGCGAAGTCGCCTATCGACTGCTCAAGCGTAGAGGCGTTCTTGCCCGTGCTGCCCAGATGCGCGCCGAAGGCTTTATCACCCTCAAACAGGCTAGAGAAAACTCCATCGTCGTCAGAACCCTTAAAGCTAAACGCCGGTCAAAGTGTGACCAGTGTAAAGGCATTCTCTGAGAAGGTGTTGAGGATGCTGGAGGCCAAGTCTAGCGGCCCACTCACGCCGGAAGACCGCAAGTTACTCGGATAATCCGCCGGGTCAGTCCTGAAGTCGCTAGCTAGAGTGAATCCAGAGGTCCATGAGCAGCTCAGTGCCGAAGATAAAAGGCTGCTCGATGGAGTCGGTCCAAGTCGCCCTCGCGGGCCGAAATGATTTACTGAACCGCAGCCAGCCTTGGACAAGGCGAAACGCGCGGCTCTCAGACATTTTCATCTTGACAGGCCATGGTTGCGTACCTGACAGTAGCTTCCGCCAAGAAGTCGGTAAGCTTTTCACCACTCAAAAGTTCGGGAATATTTTAGAACGATGAGTCTCAGGTCGCTTGCGGTACTCTGCGGGCCTTACTTGATAGCCGCGATGTAAGATTCACCGGTGGGAGAACAAAGCGGCTTGGCCGGCTAGCGGCTCCGCATGGGTAATCAAGGGAGGCAAAGGCGCTGCTAACTCTAACGTATGATGGCGTGAAAGGGGCACCGGCTCGGTTCTCGACAGAGAGAATCTAGCATAAATCAGCTGCCGGCGGCTGAATCTAAGCTTCTCCGGTGCCCTCGGGTGGGAGGAATGCGCTAACATGCGCACCATTTTCGCTTTTCCGCGGAGAGCGCGAAAACCGCGGACTGCATGGCGGAGAGGGGTGGATTCGAACCCCCGGTACCTTTTGGCAATCGAGCGGCAGAATTGTGCCCAACATTGGCGCATTATTCAGTCCCAAGATAAAGCAGCAATGCTGCAGAGATATTCTTCGCCAGTGATTCGGCTGTGCTTGACCCATCTCCGGTCCCCCTTCGGTCGAGGTCCGAGGCCCGCATATTCTAGAGGCCGATAGCCAAGCTTAATAATTCCGAGTTCAAATTTTCCCCTGCTGGGCAGACAGTCGGCGATGTCCGCAAGCGGGCGCTGGTGATACAAGATCGCGTTGTCCTGAGGGGGCGGTACGGATCAATGCGTTGCTCGAAGTGCGGAACCGAAAGCAAGACCGGCAAGAAGTTCTGCGCAGTGTGCGGCAGCCCAATTTCCAATCGATGCCCGAAGTGTGGCTCTGAAAACGCACCTCCATCGGCATTCTGCGAGGACTGCGGTACCGCGCTAGCTCCTAACACCGCGCCGTCAACTTCACCGCCGCGAGGGTCGACCTCCGACGTGCGTGTCGCGGCGGAGAGTAGCTCACCCGAGAATCTCGAGGGCGAGCGCAAGACGGTCACGGCCCTGTTCGCGGATATCAAAGGCTCGACCGAGCTCGAGCAGGACCTCGATCCCGAAGAGGCGCGCGCGATTGTCGATCCCGCACTCAACCTGATGATCGACGCCGTCCGCCGCTACGACGGGTACATCGTGCAATCGACCGGCGACGGCATCTTCGCGCTGTTCGGCGCGCCGATCGCGCACGAGGAGCATCCGCAGCGCGCGCTGTACGCGGCACTGCGGATGCAAGAAGAGCTGAAACGCTATTCGGCGCGCTTGCGCGAGGCAGGCAATCTGCCGCTCGAAGCGCGCGTCGGTGTGAACACCGGCGAGGTTGTCGTTCGTTCGATCGCGACCGGCGAGGGACATACTGAGTACACGCCAATCGGCCACACGAACAATCTCGCCTCACGGATGCAGTCGCTCGCGCCGACCGGCTCGATCGCAATCAGCGAGCAGACGCGCAAATTCGTCGAGGGATACTTCACGCTCAAGCCGCTGGGTCCGACCAGGGTCAAAGGCGTCAGCGAGCCGATCAACGTCTACGAAGTGACCGGTCTCGGCCCGCTGCGCACGCGGCTTCAACGCTCAGCCAGCCGAGGGTACACAAAGTTTGTCGGGCGCGAGCGGCAGATGGATGCGCTCTGTCATGCGGCCGAGCTCGCCAGGCAGGGGCACGGGCAGATCGTGGCCGCGGTGGCCGATCCGGGGGTTGGGAAGTCGCGCCTCTTTTACGAGTTCAAAGCCAGGAACCAGTCAGGCTGGATGGTGCTGGAGAGTTTCTCCGTGTCGCACGGGAAGGCATCCGCTTACTTTGCGGTCATCGACCTGCTGTACAACTATTTCAAAATCCTGGGCGAAGATGATCAACGCGCGCGTCGGGCGAAGGTCACCGGCAATGTCCTGACACTCGACCGTGCGTTGGAGGACACGCTCCCATACGTGCTTGCGCTGCTAGGCATCGCGGACCAGGACGATCCGCTCGCGGGCATGGATGCCCAGATCCGCAAGCGCCGCACGCTCGACGCGATCAAGCGAGTCCTGCTGCGCGAGTCATTGAATCAACCGCTGATGCTGATGTTCGAGGACCTGCACTGGATCGATGAGGAGACGCAGGCGTTTCTGAATCTACTCGCCGACTCGATTGGGACCGCGAAGATCTCGCTCCTGGTCAACTATCGTCCCGAGTACCAGCATCAGTGGGACAGAAAGACCTACTATACCCAGCTTCGGCTGGACCCGCTCGGTAAGGACGGTGCGGAGGAAATGCTCGCCGCGCTGCTCGGCGAGGGCAAGGACCTGATTCCACTCAAGCGTCTCATCATCGTGAGAACCGAGGGCAACCCGTTCTTCATGGAAGAGACGGTACAGGTGTTGCTCGATGAGGGTGCACTGGTACGCGACGGGGCGGCGATCAAGGTCACCAAGTCGCTCAATGAGCTAAAGATTCCTCTCACCGTACAGGGGATACTGGCGGCGCGGATCGACCGCCTGCCCGCGGCTGAGAAGGAGCTGTTGCAAACCGTGGCCGTGATCGGAAAAGACTTTCCGCTCGCGCTAGTACGCGAGATCACCAAGAAGCCCGACGACGAGATCGATTCGATGCTCAACAACCTTCAACTGGCCGAGTTCATCTACGAGCAGCCCGCGGTAGGCGACCTTCAGTACACCTTCAAGCACGCGCTCACCCACGATGTCGCGTACAACTCGGTGCTGATCGAGCGCAGAAAGCTGCTGCACGAACGAGTCGGTTCCGCTATGGAAGCGTCATTCGCTCAATCAATCGACGATCATCTGAGCCAACTCGCTTACCACTACGGCCGCAGCGCCAACGTTCGAAAGGCGCTCGAATATCTGGGCTTGGCGGGCCAGCAGGCTCATCGGCGCTTGGCCCACAGCGAAGTAATCGTCCATCTGAACGCCGCACTCCAATTGCTGAAAAGCCTGCCCGAGGACGACGAGCGCCGGCGCGAGGAAGCGAGCCTGCAAATCACGTTTGCGGAGGCTGCAGGCGCCGCCAGAGGTCCCGCCGATGACGAGGTGGGCGCGGCGCTGGTGCGCGCCCGGGATCTCTGCACGCAGCTGGGCGACACCCGGCGGCTCTTCCGCGTGCTGCTGGGCCTCAGGTACTTCTACAATTTCAAGAGCCAATGGCAGAACGACCTCGAGACTTCGCAACAGCTCCTTGCGCTGGCCGAGCGTGAACCCGGTCCCGCAAAGCGGTTATGGGCGAATACCGCGCTTGGAGACATCCTCGAATTCCTGGGCCGGCACCGTGACGCCCGAGCGCATCTCGAGAAAGCCATCGCTCTCATTCCCGCTATTGCGGAGCACACGGTCTTTCCGGTTGCGGATCCGCGCATTGCGGCCCTCTGCATGTACGGTGAGGTTCTTTGGTGGCTCGGTTTTCCGGACCAGGCTCTTGAGCGTTGCCGCGAAGCACTGACGCTGGCGCGCAAGCTGGGGAGGCCCTTTGTGTTATGCTCGGCGTATTCCGGCGTCTGCACGGTCTACCGAGATCGCGGCGAGGTCTCTGCGCTTGAGGAAGCGGCGAATGAGATGAGCGTGCTGGCGGATGAGCACGGGTTCGGGCTCTACAGAGCGGAGGGAACTTACTGGCGCGCTTGGTGCCTGCTGAAAAAGGGCAGCGTCGAGGAAGGGCTCAACGAGGTTCAGCGAATTATGGCCGCGCGACGCGCGGAGGCCTTGGCGGCTGGCGGTGCCCTTTTCGATGCGTTCGAGGCGTACAGGAAACTCCGCCGATTCGATGAAGCGCTGGCCCTGTTGGACCAGACCACCTGGACGCCGAGGTTCTCCTCTGCTGTGAAACGCGTCCGGGGTGAGCTGCAGCTCGAGGCCGGACGCTGCAGCGAGCGCGAGGCCGAAGACCTCTTCCGCGACGCGATCCGGATTGCTCGCAGCGAAGAAGCCAGATCATTCGAGCTGCTCGCGACCACCAGTCTCGCGCGGCTGCTCGCGAAGCAGGGTCATCGCGACGAGGCCCGCGCGATGCTCGCGGAAATCTACGGCTGGTTCACCGAGGGCTTCGACACCGCCGACCTGAAAGACGCCAAGGCCCTGCTCGACCAGCTCGGCTGAGCGGGCGATACCATATGGTTCGTCATCCTGCGATCGATCGGCGGAAGGGGGTTTGCAATATTCTGAATAGCTCAAGACGCAAAAAAGGGCCGAGCCCTTTTCGAGCCCGGCCCCTCATCTCAAAAGGGGGTCTAACTATTTCTTGACCTTCGCCTTCCGCGTGCGTGCCGCTGATCCATAGCGCTTAGTAAAACACTTGCGGCATCGGCGATCCCGCCGCTTGATGAAACTCGGAGCCAGGTCATCGCTCCCGCAATAGCGGCAAACCAGTTTGTCTGATTTCGACTTGCTCCCGATCTGCTTCCGGAGCGGCCGTGCCGACTCAGCCCTTTTTCGAGTGGCTTTTTTCGGGGCCGATGTTGAGGAATTTCCGATCGGCTTATGCGCGCTTCCCTTCGCCAGTTTCGCTTGTTCCATCGCTCTGAATCTCCTTGAGCCGTAAGGGCTCGTCGGGATGTTCGCTCTGGTCGGCGCGTGAAGCGAGCGGTTTCCTCGCGCAAAAAGGAGCCCACTATCGGCGCACATCAAGGGTCTGCGCGGCCAGAGCGATTGGAAGGCGAATGGGGATGCAGCTAGAGGACGAGACTTGGGTAAGCGCGATATTGCCCAAATCTCCCGCCGCACACGACTGGCTCCGTGCCGCGAATCGAGCAATGTGTGTGTCATCGGGGGGCGAATCGCCCACCTTAAGGAGGACCAGATATGAGGTTGGATGCTGAGCTGAAAATCCCGAAATACCGAGAGAAAGGATCATGAAGCGACGGGCGCAGGTTCTGAACCGAGATGCTCTTCCTGCGGAGATTGCGGGCCTGTCAAAGGCTAGTACCAAGGACCTTCGCGAGGGCTGGAAAGCCATGTTCGGCAAAGCGCCGTCGCGCGATATCCGCCGGTCGTTTCTGATGCGCGCGATCGCATATCGGCTCCAGGAAGAAGCTTTCGGCGGCCTCAAGCCGTCGACGCAGCGCTTGCTGGCAGAGTTCGCCAATGACGGCGCTAACGGGTCGGCTTTCGCTGCGGCACCGTCTCGAATCTTGCAGCCCGGCGTGGTGCTAGTGCGTGAATGGCGCGGCATGAGCCATCAGGTAAGCGTTCTCGAAAAGGGATTTTCTTTCGGGGGCAAGCGTTACCGTTCGCTCTCGGAAGTCGCGCGAGAGATCACCGGGACTCGATGGTCGGGTCCCTTATTCTTCGGACTCAAGCGAGCACAAGAGGAGAGCCGTGATGGAACGCCCTAAGCCGCGAACAAGGCGCTGCGCGATCTACACCCGCAAATCTTCCGAGGAAGGACTGGAGCAGGACTTCAACTCGCTGCACGCGCAGCGCGAGGCGTGTGAGGCGTTCATCAAGAGCCAAACGGGCGAGGGCTGGCGGCTCGTCAAGACCGCTTATGATGATGGAGGCCTTTCAGGTGGGACCATGGAGCGTCCCGCCCTTCAACGCCTGTTGGAAGATATAAGGCGCAGACTCGTCGACGTCGTGGTCGTCTATAAAGTCGATCGCCTGACCCGCTCGCTCGCCGACTTCGCCAAGATGGTTGAGGTGTTCGACGCGCACGGCATTTCGTTTGTCGCAGTCACCCAGCAGTTCAACACCACTACCTCAATGGGCCGACTTACGCTCAACGTCCTACTGTCCTTCGCACAATTCGAGCGGGAGGTAACGGGCGAGCGGATCCGGGACAAGATCGCCGCCTCCAAGCGCAAGGGCATGTGGATGGGCGGAGTGCCGCCACTGGGCTACGACGTCCGCGATCGCCGGCTGGTAGTCAATCGGGCCGAAGCCGCGACGGTGAAACACATCTATGAGCGATATCTCGAACTCGGTTCCGTCCGGCTCCTGAGAAATGATTTGGAGCGCCGTGAGATCATCTCCAAAATCCGGGTGTCGAAAAACGGAGTGCGATCGGGCGGCCGTCAATTTTCGCGCGGCGCTCTTTACGAGCTGCTGTCGAACCCGATCTACCTGGGCGAAATTCGTCACAAGAAGGTACGCCATCCAGGGCAACACCAGTCGATAGTGGGCCGGGAACTGTGGGAGAAGGTCCAGCAGCGCTTGCGCGATCAAGCCGCCGCCCATCGCGAACGCCCGACCAAGGCGCCTTCCAGCCCGCTTGCGGGTAAACTGTTCGACGAGAACGGCGCGCCCCTATACGTGCAGGGTGCGGTAAAGAGCGCGCGCCACTATCGCTACTACGTCTCGCGCGGATTGGTCAGGGGATCATTGCAGGATGACCAGCGCGGGTGGCGCGTAGCTGCACCGGAGCTTGAGCGAGCCGTCCGCGCTGCGGCTCGGCAGATTCTCGGTGATCGAGTGGCGATCGCTGGAGCGATTGAAGAACTCAACATCGATGCGAACCGATTGCCTTCGATATTCAAGGTCGCCGAAGCCTGGATTCAAAGCCTGCGGTCCGAAGCGGACGCTGCATCAGCCCTAACCCGTCTAGTCGAACGCGTCGGACTGAAGGAGAACGGCATCCAGGTTTCCATCAAATTGCCGATCCCATCCGATGAAGGACGTGATACCGCGACTCCGACCGAACTTGCGCTAAGTCGATTCGTTCCGATGCGGATGAAGCGGCGCGGCGTTGAGATGCGCCTGATCATTAATGGTGACGCTGCATCCCTGCCACGCGTTGATCTACCACTGCTTAACGCGACCGCTCGTGCGTATCGATGGTCCAACGATCTGCTGGCTGGCCGGGCGCAATCGATCGGCGAAATCGCCAGGCGAGAACATGTTACGGGCCGTCACGTGCGGCGCGTGATGCGACTGGCGTTTCTGGCGCCAAGGATCGTTGAGGCAATCGCCCAAGGCCGGCAGCCCGCAGACCTCAGCGCTATAGCGATTACCCAAAGAATCGAACTGCCCCCGCTCTGGACTGCGCAGGAGCAAGCTCTGGAACCCCGATAGACTGACGCGGGCGTAGTTGCCTGCGTCCGGCCTTCTTCCCGAGGACGCTTCCTCGCAAAATGTCGGCCGGTTCGCAGATGGACATGCGAAAATCGCGAACAGAGAATCTTGCGCGGAATTTGTGCTCAGCCGCCACCATTGGCATTCTCCGCGTCCACGACCGCGCGTGAATCGCGCCCCACGCGCCGATTTTATCGCTTCTCCATAATGTATGGAAACATGCCAGACTGTATGGCGGAGAGGGGGGGATTCGAACCCCCGAGACCCTTTCGAGTCTACACGCGTTCCAGGCGTGCGCCTTAAACCGGGCTCGGCCACCTCTCCGCGCGAAACGCGATTATGCATCACACAACCGCGCGGAGCCACCCGATCTCCCTGTAAACCGATAGCCGATTTGAGGCGGTCTACAGCAATTGATTGAAGATTTGAAATGCGCGCTCCCAGTGCTCAGTCGCGGGATGCTTTATCTCAGGATCGATGATCTTGAAAGAGCGCGCGAGCGCGACGCTTACCCCACCCGCGATCGCCGGCAGACGTGCATCAGTCTCCAGGCTGTAAGGCCGGTCGAGATCCGCTGGACGCGGGGCTTTCTTGTCAAGTATGGGCTCGAGTCCGATGTCCACATCGAGCCTCTCGAAAACATGGATACTTTCCTGGAGGCCCTTGGTAATAGGAAGGTCCCACGGTTCTACGATATCTCGGCCGTTCGCACTGGCCGCAGCTTCTCCCATCAGCAGCAAATCTGACACCTTATGGTCGACAAAGTCGTAATAACGTTTAACGTCGGCTTTATCGATATCCACGCTGGCAGCGACCCGAAAGAAGTGCTCGATCTTGACGATACCTCCAACACGCTTATACGGATTCAGGTTTCGAACTACCTGGATTTGAATCGAATCTGGATCTGCCATTTTTGGTACTCCTCTCATTCACAAGATGTGTGGCCCCTGCCTCACCTATGTCGATTGGACGTCTACATGGCAGGCGGAAGGGCGTCCCCAGCAGATGTCGCGAAGTCGTAGTTCCGGCTCGAGTGCGATAGTTGGTGCGAATATCGGGCCAAGCCCGATGCGTTTCCTCAACGACCTTAAAGCACCAGCGATTCACTAACACCCTCTCCGCACGGAGAGGTCACTAAGCCTCGATCCCGGCTTGGATCTTGCTCGAACACAAAACACGATCTGAATGGAGGTATCACATGGATCAGCAACCGAGTTGGCTTGACGTTTCCATGAGACCCGCCCTCCCCCCGCCTCCCACTACGGCCGATGTGTACGAACCCGCTGGCGGTGAGGCGTACGTCGTAGAGATACACGTCCCTGGTTTAAAGCCTGAAGAAATCGCCGTTGAGGCAACACCCGACGGCCTGAGAGTGTCTACGCACCCATCGCAGGAAGAAAATTCTGACCGGATATACCTCCAGCGCGAACAAGATAGCCGTCCGTGGTCACGATTGTTCGATTTCCCGATGGAGATAGATCCCGATAAAGTGCGAGCCACAGTGGAGGCCGGGATTCTGAAGATCTACGCTCCCAAGGCATTGGTCAGTCCGCCAAGGGTTATCCGCGTCAAGGACTAATCAGGACAGACCGGCCAGGCAGCGTGACATTGACGACAACGGCTCGATGGTGACGCCGCGCGCGCGTTTGACAGCGGCGTCTCCGCGCTGGTTCCCCTCGCCTGAAGGGAGAGGGTTGAGGGGTGAGGTGCTTCCCTTCACGACCTCCCGAACGCTCCACGAAGTCTAAACGCAGCCGGCGCCGCCGCACTTATAAAAGCGGCGCAATCGGATGCGCTTGATCGCGCCATACCCGCCAGACTAAACAGTCATCAGGAGCCAGTCGCACAGACGGCTCACTACTGGAGACGATTCATGCTGCATACGCCGATTTGCGATTACTTTGGAATCAAGTACCCGATTCTGCTCGCCGGAATGGGCGGCGTCGCGATGCACAAGCTGGTCGCCGCAGTCTCCAACGCCGGCGGACTTGGCGTGATCGGCGCCGCGTCGCTGAGCCCCGACGATCTGCGCACGGAAATTCGCAAGACTCGCGAGCTGACCGACAAGCCGTTCGCCGTCGATCTGCTCGCGCCGATTCCCGACATGATGCGTCCGCACGTGCCGGTGATGATCGAAGAAAAGGTCAAGGTCTTCGTCGCCGGACTTTCGGTGCCACAGGAATTCGTCAAGGTGATGCATGACAACGGGATGAAAATCGTCGTGATGTGCGGCAAGGTCCATCACGGGGTCAAGTCGCAGGACGCCGGCGCTGACGTGGTCGTCGCGCAAGGCACCGAGGCGGGAGGGCATACCGGCGAAATCGGAATGCTCTCGCTGGTGCCGCAAATGATCGACGCAGTGCGACTGCCGGTGCTGGCTGCCGGAGGAATCGCGGACGGGCGCCAGGTAGCGGCGGCGCTCACGGTCGGTGCGCAGGGCGTCGTGATCGGCACCCGCTTTATCGCAACGCCTGAGGCGCAGGCGGCGCAGGGCTATCGCGAGGCAATCGTCAGGGCGCACGAAGATTCCACCTTGCGGACGCGCGCGTACACCGGCAAGACCTGCCGCGTCATCCGCACCGAGTACGCACTCGAGTGGGAAAAGGACCCGTCGAAGATCCAGCCATTCCCGCTGCAGGCGCAGACCTCTTCGCGCAACGGGGTCATGAACTACACCGGACGCGGCGGCGCCGACATCGATCCGAATCGCACCTTCATGCCGACTGGACAGGGCGCGGGCCTGATACACGAGATCAAGCCGGCCGCTGAAGTGTTCGCCGACTTGCTGCGCGAGACCGAAGCAGCACTGCGCAAAGCGCAGCAATTGATGTCGGGAGATCCAGCGCGCCAGCATTCCGCGGCACCTTCGCGATAGGACGCGGAAGGGTAAATCACTCTATTGAATGTGAAACCTTCCGTGGGTTTCACGCTTCCGCGGCAGGGGTGACCCCTGCACCCAGTATCAATCGCAAAGTTGCGCGCAGCGCACTACTTTGCTCGGGGGTTCTGTGCTTGTGTCATTCAGAGCGAAGCGAAGAATCCCGATCCTTCTTCACTCTCGCGGTCACACGCCGCGGGGGATGCCCGGCCAGATCTGCTTGTGCATTTGCAATTGCATGCGGGCCGGCAAGCGATCCTCTAGTATCCACGAGGCCAGCGCCGCCGGATCGAGTTGCCTGAACACCGGACTCAGCAGTAGCGCTCCCGCGCGTCGAGCCAGGTCACGCGTCACGATAGCATTGCGCGCCCACTCGTAGTCCGCCCGATCTGCGACTACGAATTTGATCTCGTCGCGCATCGTCAGGTGGTCGAGGTTGCTCCAGAGATTTCGTTCGCATTCGCCGCTGCCGGGACACTTGAGGTCCATGATCTTGATGACGCGCGAGTCGAGCTTACTGACGTCAACCGCCCCCGACGTTTCGATCATCACCGTCGCGCCCGCTTCGAGCATCGCCTCCGTCAGCGGATATACGCCTTCCTGCAGTAGCGGTTCGCCTCCCGTCACTTCGACCAGGTCGCATCCGTAGCCGCGAATCTTTTCAGCGACTTCCGATATCGACATGCGACTCCCCTCGTAAAAGGCGTACTCGGTGTCGCACCATTTGCATCGCAGATTGCATCCTGTCAGCCGCACGAACACGCATGGACGTCCCGCGTGCGTGGATTCACCCTGGATGCTGTAAAAAATCTCGTTGATGTGCAGGCGCTCGGAAATCATTTTTTTCAGGAGACTCTTTTCAGCGGAGCGATGCTAACTTTTGTGCGGCAACTCTCGCCTCTTCGATCACCACGCGCAGCGCAACGTTGTGCTCCGCTGCGATTCGCCGGCAGTCGTCATACTCAGGCGAAATCGTAGTTGGCGCGCCGCCATTCGCTCCCGAGGTCTTGACGCGAACTTTGCCCCATCGGGTGTCGACCTCGCTGATCTCGCGATGCAATTTCAGCCGCTCGACAGCGTGAAAGCGCAATCCGATGGTCGAGGTCTCCGCGAAAATGATCTTCGCAAGCGCATCGCGCATCGCGGCCTCTGCAATAACGCCCAAGGTTATCGCCGGCCGGCTCTTCTTCATCATCGTCGGCGTGAGCGTGACATCGCGCGCGCCGGCTTCGAACAACCGATTCATCAGGTGGTCGTAGATCTGCGGACTAAGGTCATCGATGTTCGCGGAGATCTCGATTATCTCGTCACTGTCGAAAGCGGCGCGCTCATGTCCGAGCATCAAGCGCAAGACGTTGGGCCGATCCTCCAGCTCACGCGCGCCCGCGCCGTAACCGATCTTCTCGACTTCGAATGCGAGCGGAATCGCGGCCGGACGCGCGAGCGCACGGACCACCGCTGCGCCGGTCGGCGTGACCATCTCATGCGCACCGTCGCCTATCTTCAGCGGGAACCCTGACAGCAACTCGACCGTCGCGGGCGCGGGCACTGGAATGACTCCGTGCTGCGAGCGCGCGAATCCATTGCCCATCGGGAGCGGTGACACGATCACGTCGCCGACACCGAGATGCTCGAGTCCCCACGCCGCGCCGACAATATCGATGATCGAATCGACCGCGCCGACTTCATGAAAGTGAACGTGGTCGGGCGTCGTGTTGTGAATCTTGGCCTCGGCCTGCGCGAGCACTTCGAAGATCGAAATTGCACGCTTCTTGATCGTCGTCGAGAGTTGAGACGCGTCGATCAGCGCGCGAATCTCACCGAAATGACGCTCGGGTTGCGGATCGGTCACAGCGACGTCGAACTTGAGCGCGGAGATGCCGCTCAAAGTTTTGCGCCGAGTCGAGAGCCGGTAACCTGCAATCGGCATCGACTTTATCGCGCGCTCGAGTTCGCCAAAATCGGAGCCGCAATCGATGATTGCGCCGACGATCATGTCGCCGCTCAGCCCGGAGAACGCGTCGAAGTAAGCTGTTTTCATCGCGGAATCTTTACATGGTAGCAGGGCGTCTATAGAATCAAAAACTCGGTTCGTAGCGGATTGTTCAACCGTGAGGCAAAGAGACCTCAAGCTATTCAGAAAACTGCTCGAAGGCCGCAAACGCGACATTCTCCAGGAAGCGGAGCGCGCCGTCGGCACCATGAACCACGAGTCGGACGAGGCGCCGGCCGATCCTACTGACCGCGCCGCGCTCGAATCGGATCGCAACTTCCTGCTGCGGATGCGCGATCGCGAGCGAAAGTTGCTCTCCAAGATCAGCGAGGCATTCGCGCGAATCGAAGATGGATCGTACGGACGATGCGAAGAATGCGGCGGCGAAATCGGGATCGAGCGGCTGAAGGCACGCCCCGTCACCACGCTGTGCATCGCATGCAAGTCCGCACAGGAAGCGCGCGAAGCGAAGATCTAAGCACCCCCATTCCACCAATCCGGAAAATCGCACTGCTATGAAAGTTAAAAAGGCTGTCATTCTCGCGGCCGGCATGGGCACGCGGATGCTTCCGTCGTCGAAGGTGATCCCGAAGGAATTGCTGCCGGTGATAGACACGCCGGCGATCCAGGTCGTCGTCGAGGAAGCGGTCGCGTCCGGCATCACGGAAATCATCATCGTCATCAGCCCGGGCAAGAACACCGTCGTCGATCACTTCAAGCCCAACCTTGAGCTCGAGCGCCATCTCGAAGAGCGCGGCAAGCGCGTCATCCTCGAACTGATCCTGCGGAGCAACAATCCTGCGCGCATCACAGTCGCCGAACAGCGGCAGCCACTCGGTCTCGGGCATGCGGTGCTGCAAGCGCGCGAGGCGGTCGGCGACGAGCCGTTCGCCGTGATGCTCCCCGACGACATTTTCGATTGCCCGCGTCCATGCCTCCGCCAGCTCCTGGACGTAGCCGAGACGCGCGATGCGCCAGTGGTTGCGCTGCTCAAAGTGGCGCGCAGCGAGATCTCGAAGTACGGGATTGTCGACGCGAAAGCCGCCGGCGATCGCACTTACGAGCTGCGCGGGATGGTCGAGAAGCCGGCGCCCGAAAAAGCGCCGAGCGAATTCGCAATCATGGGACGCTACGTGCTGACGCCCGACATTTTCGAATTGCTCGCCGCGGGGAAGCCGGGCGCCGGCGGAGAAATACAATTGACGGACGCGCTGATGGCTCTCACGTCGCGCCGCAAGATCTACGGCTACGAGTTCGAGGGCATTCGATACGACCTCGGCGACCGCGTTGGGTTTATCTCGGCGCAAATCGGTTTCGGGTTGAAGCGTCCCGACCTGGCCGACAGGTTGCGAGCGTATCTGAAGTCAGTTATCTCACAAGAGTAATCGCATCACGCCACAGGATGGGGCAGTAGCTCAGCTGGGAGAGCACTACGTTCGCAACGTAGGGGTCGAGGGTTCAAATCCCTTCTGCTCCACATTTCAGTCTCCAGGATCTCGGACATCGCGGAGAATCGATCGAAATCCTCGCGTGTACGCGCGATTTGAGATCGCGCGCGGACCAGAGAGCGGCTCTAAAGGCAGCGATTCGCCCAAATCGGCAAATTTCTCTCTCGGCGCGATTTACCTAGGTCCGCGGAGCATCGCCTTCCATTCGCCGCAGCCTGATCATCCGTAAGTGCGGCGAAAATCTGCATGGAACGGTAGGTAACACACAATTGTTACGTAACGGTCCGGTTACATTGATCGCTCGCGACAATTAGTGCGTATTCGGCAACGATTTGGCCGCGACTGAATTCGCAACCTCGGACGTCGAGACGCTATGGTTCTCCGCTGATTGCTGGAGGTGGATTCCATTTTCTTGGAGCTGAGATTTATTCTCGTTCCAGCCCGGAGTTGGCGTCGGGTCCTCTGGAATCGGCGGAATGTAAAGGCAGGCGGAATTTCCGATTGCCAGTAGGAGCAGCGCTGCGCCCACAGCGAGCGAAAATGTCTTTCGCCGGGCCGCTCGCTCAGTGGCCCCCGCTGGCGGCATTCTGCGAGAAATCAAATCGTATTCTGCCATCGTCTTACCCCCCTGAGACCCAAGCACCTCAAAGACATTCTCGTGATCTTGTCCATTTCGCCTTTTCGCCTGACTGTTCGGCTTTTTGGCAAAAAATAACGATTGGTTCCCATTGCCATTGCTCAACTTGGGTCGTCGGCGCAATCTCTTTTGGCGTCATCGATGAAGGCGTTAAGATGCGCTACTTATTGTAGACTCATTGTACTTATAGATTCATTGCGGCTGTGTGTAAAGACCGTCTGGACGGTCCATTGGCCCTCGAACACATGTGACGAATTGACGAGATTTCCGCCGAACCGCAGGTTTGCCCTAAGGATGTCAGCGCAGTAAGGGAACGGATGATCTGCTCTGAACCCTAGTTGGGCAAAACCAAAGCCCAAGAGGAGAACACAATGGCAGCTGTGAGCGAGGGGGTTTTCTCACAGCCCCGTCCGGGGAAACTCGACGCCTTCAAGAGTCACGTCGCCCGGGCAAGAAAAATAATGTTCACGAGCACGTCTCGGAGCCGGCCGATCTTGCCACCGGCAAAGGTGACTTCAATGGGGAATTGAACTCACCGACGATAAACTGAACAATCAGCCGTCGTCTGGCAGACGAGAATAGGGTCTGAGAGTTCAAATCCTCTCTGCTCCACCATCCAGTCTCCCGGATCTTGGACATCGCGGAGAATCGATCGAAATCCACGCGTGTGCGCGCGATTCGCGATCGAGCGCGGACCCAGAGAACGACTCCGGCGGCACGAATCGCCCGAATCTGGCAAACCTACCCGGCGCGATTTTGCCAAGTCCGTGGATCATCGCCATAGATTCGCCTTCTATCGCGACAACTGCGGCCGCAGACGGACTATGCCGGCCGTCGCGATGACGGCCGCAAAAGCGAACACCATTGCGATGTCTGGAGCTATTTCGGAAAACGTTGCGTGATCGAAGATCAGGCCAAGGTACGCGTTCATTGCCCATGAGGCGGGCGAGAGACGGGCCAGGGTCTTCATGAACGGGGGGACGATTTCGAGCGGCCACATGCATCCTCCGAGCATGCCGATGGACACGGCGATCCACGGACCGAGCGCGGTCGCTTGCTGCCGGGTGCGAAACACCGTGCCCATCAAGAGGACGATCGCGACGCCCAGCGAAGTGACCGCCGCGGTAGTCAACACGAGCCCTACGGTATCGCCCCAATGAATGCCGAAGAAAAACCGCGCGGCGACAATCATGAACACCGCTTGCGCGATCATCTGCTGTGCCGGCGCGATCGCGAGCATCGCGAGCAGTTCCCAGGTCCGGCGTGGCGCGGCCAGCAGCCGGCGCGAAATGCCGCTTTCGCGAAGCTGGAGGATGGTGAGGGCCGAGACGAACCCGGTGACCATCACGAATAGCACCAGGTTCGCGGGCGCTGTGTAAGCGAATCCGAGACGCGGAACACCGGCGTGCCCGCCCGCAGGGTAGCGAATCGGAATTTCGAACGGTTGACCGCCTCGCGCCATCCGACTCAATTCCGTGTTGATGCCGGCTCGCATGATGGCGGCGCCGGCGCTCGCACTCGAGAGGTATACAACAAGGTTCTGGTCGCCATGCCAGCCGGGCGGAATCAAAATCCCGGCGTTCATCCTGCCGCGGAAAACCGCGAGTTTAAGCCTCTCCTCATTGGTATAATCGCGAATCTGATACCGTTCATTGGATACCAGCGCCGCGGCGAGCGCCCGGCTCTCGCTCGTATTCGCTCGATCGACGAGGCCAACCTCGAATGACGCGCTGCTGTAACCGCCCATCGCGAAGCCGACGATGGCCATCACCAGGGTTGGCAGCAGGAACAACACCAGGAGCCTGCGGCGGTCGCGCCGGACGCCCGCGCCGCTGACGGCTGCCGCGCCGAAGATCACGTTCAGACTATGCGATAGTGGCATCAGGTCATCCTCTGGAGTGATCCACGAGCCCTCAGCCCCGCGAGCGCGATACCGCTCAATCCGACTATCGCCGTAACGGCCAGCGGCTCCGCTATCGTCATCAAGGTTCCGTGAGCGCCGGCGGCGGACAAATCGAGAAAGCCGAAGAACGCCTGTCCGTTCGGCGTAAGTCGAGTCAGGGTCTCGAACACGTCGGGAAGTCCCTGCGGAGGCAGGAACTGTCCGCCGACGATTGAGAGCAGGGCGATAACCATCGCCGCCAGTGCGGTTCCCTGTTCAGCGTTGTTAGCGAGACTCATCAGGAACGCAGTCAATCCGATCGCCATCAGCACACTGGTGAACATCAGCGCCGCAGCCGGCAGCGGGTTCCCCCATCGCGTGCCGAACATGAAAGAGGTCGCCGCGATCATGGTTCCCATCTGAATAAGCCCGATGAGGAATAGTGCGGCGAGTTTCCCCGCGACAATCGCGTATGGCGGTGTGGGCGAGGCGATCAGCCGCGACATTGTGCGCGAATCGACCTCCGCTTGCAGCGCGCGGACTCCTGACAACACCCCGAAGTTCAGGAACAGCACGGTCATCGACGCCGCAAAAAAGTCGACGATTCGCATCTGCCCGCCCGCGGAACGCGGAATCACTTCGGGGACTGCGCGATCGTGCGGGATTGCCGCACGATATATGAAATCACGGAAGAGCTCGCCGGTCCCCTGCATCGCGAACTGTTCGCCGCGCGCGGCGAGAATCTCAGCCGGCGGAGGATTCCCGCTCTCGATCGCGCGCCCGAATCCGGGGCTCATCACCACCGCGCATTCCGCCTGATGCTCCTGGATCATCTTTTCTGCCGCGGGAAGTGAGTCCACCGGTTCGACCCGGATCCTTCCGCCCAGCGCAGGCCGCTTTACGAAATCAACGAACCCGGATGACAGCTTCGAGTGGTCGAGATCCGCGATGCACAGCCGCATCCCGGAGCCGCCTTGCGCACCGCCCAGCGCGAGACCCATCAGAGCAGTCAACGCGAGCGGAGCGACGATCGCGGTCAGAATCGCGGTGCGATCGCGAAGCCGCTGACGCAGATCCTTGAGGCAAACAAGAAGCGCGTGTTGCATCTGAAATCAGTCGCGCAGTGCGCGCCCCGTCATCCGCAGGAAGACGTCTTCGAGATTTGGCTCAACCACGCGCACACTCTCGGCGACGGCGCCCGCGTCGAGCAGCGCCGTCAGCATCGCGGGCAAGCGGCGCGCGCCATGGTCAGCCACCACATGAAGATGGCCGTTCTCCACGTTCGCGGACCGCACGCCCTTGAGCGCGCCTACGATGCGCTCTGCGCGTTCGACCGAATCGCCGCGTCCCAGTCCGATCTCGACCCGCGCATCATGCCCCAGACTCGCTATCAGCTCGTCGCGGGTGCCTTCGGCGATGAGCCGGCCCGAATCGATAATTCCAATCCGCGCGCACAGACGCTCCGCTTCCTCCATGTAGTGGGTGGTGTATAGAATCGCAGTGCCGGTGTCGCGCAGGCGCTCCACCAAATCGAAGATCGCGCTACGGCTTTGCGGGTCGACGCCAACCGTCGGCTCATCCAGGATCAGTACCTTTGGTCGATGCAGAATTCCGCACGCGAGATTCAGGCGTCGCTGCATCCCGCCCGAATAGGTGCCGACGATGTCGTCGGCGCGCGGCGTGAGACCGACCGCCTCGAGTGCGCCTTTGATCGCATCATGCAGCGGGGCGCCGCTGAGATCGTACATCCGGCCCCAGAAGTCGAGATTTTCGCGCGCGGTTAGATCGAGGTAGAGGGTGATCGCCTGCGGCACGATCCCGATAAGCGCGCGTGCCGCAAGACCGGCGTCGATATCGATGCCATCGACGGTAATTTCGCCCGCGTCGCGCGCGAGGATTCCGGCGATCATCGAGATCGAAGTGGTTTTGCCCGCGCCGTTGGGTCCGAGCAGACCGTAGATTTCACCGGCTGCGATGGTGAATCCGACACTATCGACCGCGACGCGCGCGCCGAAGCTTTTGCGGAGCCCTCGCACGAGCAACGCGGGCTTGGCTTGCTCCGAGGCCGTCACTTGCACCGGTCGTTCCATTTCACTTCACCCTACTCCTCAGCTCAACTGAAAATGGCTCACCAGGCACGCTCTCCACGCGCCAGACACTCAAAGCCGGCGTCCACAAAGAGAATTTGTCCGGTCATCTGCGAGTTTTGCGCACTCACACACCATGCAAGTATAGCCGCGGCCTCCTCGGCACCGCCCGGATACGCGCCGCTGAGCGGAGTCATTTGCGCCATCGCCGCATTGCTCTGCGGATCCGATAGGACATACGCCGCAGCGGGAGTCTTGAAGAAGCCGAGCGCTACTGCGTTCAGAGGAATTCCAGCACCGGCCCATTCGCTTCTCACCGCGACTCTCCGGCACCATCGCTGGAGGGCGTGTTTCGCATTACCATACAGATCCAGCGGCAACTGGACGGCGTCGGGCAGCGGATTGTGATGCGTGCGAGTTGCGGTCCTTGATGCGACCACGGTTCGCGCGTGCGCGAGCGCATTATTTTCGTCCATCGTCAGACACGCTTCGATGAATCCTGCATCGGGGCGCAGCGACGCGATCGAAGAAACCGCGACCGCGCGAGGCGCAGCACTCTCCGCGAGCAACGGGCGTAGACCTTCGAGAGTCGCGACCGCACCGAAGAAGTTCAACTGGAGGCTGGTCTCCGGCGGCCCTCCTCCGGCGTTCGCAACGATTGCGTCGATTCGACCGCCCGACAACCGGGACACGCCTTCGACCATGGCGGCGCGTCCCTCGATGGTGGTCAAGTCGCCAATCACGTCCGCATGGTGAAGGTCGCACGCGATCACGCGTCCTCCTCGTTCCCTCAGATAGTGCGTCGTTGCCTCCCCGATACCGGAAGCGGCGCCGGTCACGACGTAGGTCCGATCGTCGGCTGAATCGCTCATCTGCTCCTCCCTCTGGTGGGAAGCCGAGAGTGGTAAATGCTCATTTACCAGCAACCGCAACTTAGTAAATGGGCATTTACCTGTCAAGCTCGTCGTGTTACAAGTAAACCGCCGATGCGCGACGAACCGACGACCTTGCATGCTGCACCGAAACCGAGCCGGACCGCCGCCCGCGAAACTCCGACGCTGCGCCGAGACCGTGGGCAAAAGACCACCCGCGAACGCATCCTTGCGTCGGCGGAACGACTCTTCACCAAGCGCGGTTTCGAGCGGGTTTCGATGCCCGCCATCGCCAAGGCCAGCGGGGTCACCGCCGGAGCGATCTACAAGCACTTCGAGAGCAAGGGCGAGCTGCTTTTTGAGGTGGTTAAAGGCGCTCTTTCCTCGGTACCGTTGTTTTCAGCGCCGGGAAATGAACTGGATTTACTGCTGCGTCAGGCTGCTATCTATACCGAACGCGAAATGAAACAGCTCCGCCAGCTTTCTCTCGAAATTCATTCGGCGTCGAGCAAGCATCCGAGAGTCCGCAGGGTCCTGAGGCGGGCTTTGGAAATGAACATCCAGTACCTCCGGCACATGATCGAACCAGCGCAGCGTGCGGCCAAAATCGATCCCGCCTTGGATGCTGAGCTGCTGGCTAACATCGTAATCGTATTCATGATGGGGCTCGCGCACATGGAAACAATCGCGCCCCATCTGGTTGGAAACGCTAGTTGGCGCCGCTTTGTCGAAAACCGCATCACCGCGCTTCTCGGCATCCGCGCTCGAAATGCGGCAGCTAAGTAAAGGCCTGGCGCACCGTACGTACCGATCCGATCTCTTCCACCAAGTCGATCGTCTCGGCGCGACGTAAATGCCGACCGCGTGCCCTGAGAGCGGAAAGACCGCGTCATCATATCCAAGCTTTCGGGAGCCATAGACGCCGTCCGGAAAACTCCCCGCACCGCAAGCCGGCATCACCTACACCAACGCCGCCGTGCAATCACTGAGTTCGAGGAACACCTCACGGCCGTGCTAGCAGAGACGACTGCGCCGTCTGGGGTTGGCAGGAGCCTTTCCCCCAGCGGCAGCGCGCTAGAAATTCAATCGGCGCGGTCCTGCACTTTCCGTCCCTGGAAGGCGAAACGAATCGAACGCGCTTCGAAGCGCTACTCGGAGGCGGCTGCGGCGGATCGGAGAAACATTCAAACGCGAATGCGCGGCGATGATGCTCTCTTCAGCACTGCTGCTTTAATCTTCAGGCAATTTGTCGCCGAACCCGCGGACAATTTTGCGATGAAAAGACGAAGTGTGGGTCGACAGTTCAAATCCTCTCTGCTCCACATTTCAGTCCCGAGGTCTGACGACATCGCAGAGAATCGATCGAAATCCGCGCGTGTGCGCGCGATTTCGCGCACACGGCCGGACCCGGAGTACATCCTCTGAAAAATGATCGGCTCAGTGAGCAAAAGTAGAAAGCGGCGAGCCCTTCGGCCCGCCGCTCTCGGTGGTTTTCGCGGTCGTGCGCGGCTACTTCGGCGTCTTTGCGGTGCCCGTGATCGGGATCACTTGCGGCGATCCCTGAGCGGTGTCGGTAACCGTTAGCGTGCCGGCCTGAGGCGTCGTATTCATGGGGGCGTCGAACACCACCTGGATCTTACAACTCTTTCCCGGCGGCAGCGTCTTTGTGCACGCCGAGCCCTTGAGCGCGAACGGCGCTGTAGGCACCTCGCTCTCCACCATCACGCTTATCTTCGAGCTCTTGGAGTCGGTGTTCTTGATCGTCACCTTCACGGGTTTGCTGGTCTTGCCCTCAGCAGTTTTGTCGCCGAAGTTTATCGAGCTCGGCGAGATCGCGATCGTACCGGGCTCGGGAGTGGGTGACGCGGTAGGCGTCGCCGTGGCTGTCGTTGTCGGAGTGGCCGTCACCGTAGGTGTTCCGCTCGTCGCGGTCGCCGTTGGGGTTGCCGTGGACGTGGCGCTGGTTGAGGTTGCCGTAGGCGTCGATGTTGGGCACGGGCTTCCCAAACCAAGCTTCGCCACGAAGGCATTGGAGTCGGAGTTGCTAAGCGTGCCCAGGTAGGCGTTTTGCGTGGGGAAGTTGGCCGAAGTTGTCTGTCCCGCGACATAGGCGTTGCAGGGCGGATCGAGCGCGATGCCATTGGCCGCGTCCTGGTCGCTGCCGCCCAGGTAGGTCGAGTAGAGCAGCGAGGCTGCCCCCGACGCCGATGGATCGAGCTTCGCCACGAAAGCATTTTTGCCACCCGCAAGCGTGCTCTGGTAGGCGTTCAGGGTGGGGAAGTCGGACGATTCCGTCCATCCCGTGACATAGGCATTGTCGGAAGAATCGGTCGCGATGCCCAAGCCATAGGTTTGGTCGCTGCCGCCCAAGTAGGTGGAATAGAGCAGCGAGGCCTTTCCCGACGCCGACGGGTTGAGCTTCGCCACGAAGGCATTCAAGGTACCCGCAAGCGCGCTCTGGTAGGCGTTCAGTGTGGGGAAGTTGGTCGAACCTGTCACTCCCGTCACATAGGCGTTGGCCGAGGAATCGACCGCGATCGCATTGCCGATGTCGTCCTTGCTACCGCCGAGGTAGGTGGAATAGAGCAACGAGGCCGCTCCCGATGCCGATGGATTGAGCTTCGCCACGAAGGCGTTTTCTCCACCCGCAAGCGCGCTCTGGTAGGCGTTCAGGGTGGGAAAGTTGGTCGATTTTGTCACTCCCGTCACATAGGCGTCCCCGGAAGAATCGACCACGATTTTTTGGCTATAGTCATACGTGTTACCGCCCAAGTAGGTGGAGTAGAGCAGCGAGGCCTTTCCCGACGCCGACGGGTTGAGCTTCGCCACGAAGGCATTGTCGCCGCCAGAGGTCTTATTGGTCGTCTGGTAGGCGTTCAGGGTGGGGAAGTTGGTCGAATCTGTCAATCCCGTGACATAGGCTTTGCCCGAGGAATCGACCGCGATGCCTACGCCGGCGTCTTCGGCGCTGCCGCCCAAGTAAGTGGAATAGAGCAGCGAGGCCTTTCCTGACGCCGACGGGTTGAGCTTCGCCACGAACGCATTGTGGGTACCCGCCAGCGTGCTCTGGTAGGCGTTCAGGGTGGGGAAGTTGCTCGAAGCTGTGAATCCCGCGACATAGGCGTTCTTGGAGGAATCGACCGCGATGTCAAAGCCTTCCTCATATAGGTTGCCGCCCAGGTAGGTGGAGTAAAGCAGCGAAGCCGCCCCTGATGCCGCTGGATCGAGCTTCGCCACGAAAGCATGGTAGTCACCCGCAAGCGTGGTCTGGTAGGCACCCGAGGTGGCGGGGAAGTTGCTCGAGCCCGTGTATCCCGTGACATAGGCGTTGCCTTCGGAATCGACCGCGATGTTTTGAGCGTAGTCGCCATATCCGTGCTCGGCATTGCCGCCCAAGTAGGTCGAGTAGAGCAGCATCAGCGGATCGATCACGATCGGCTTGCTGCGATCGTATGCCGCCACCCGGAAACCCGCCTCGTGCGCACCATAAAGCTTCCATCCACCCACTACTGCTATCCGCTGGCCGCCAATCTCCTGGTAGATCTCCGGCACGTGCTCGACAATGTTGTTTTTGCCGACGCTCACGATCAGCGCGCCCCGCTGGTCGAGCACAAGCTTGTCCGGGCCTTTGAAGCTCAACCGGATAGCCTCTGGATCGGCGCCCGGTGCAAGCTGGAAGTCGTATTCAAGATGTCCCTGCTCGCTGCCGTGGTAGAGGAGGTCGATTCCGGGATAGACGGACTTAAGCTGAACCCTGGAGTAGTTGGGAACGTCGGTATGCCACTTCTTCGGTTCATTGCCGATGAAATAGTTCGATTTGCAGGGAAGTCGCTCGACGCCCTCGATCTGCGCGTGCGGATTCACGTCGACCAGTCCGATGCGCAGCACGTCCGACTCAGCCTTAACCGGCACCGTGTTCTTTAGGTGGTCGTTTCTCGCTGTTTTGTCAGCTTCTCGTAATGACGAAGGCGGCCGAGAGTCCTTGGAGGGCTCGCGCAGCGCGAGTACGGCTTCTTCGGGCGTGATGAACAGCGTGTAGCCCTCGCCGCGCGAGAGGAACTTGACCCGCGCATCGGTCTGCCCGTCGTTGCGCTCGAAGCGCATCGGAATACTCAGCCAGCGATCCATGACGCGGAGCTTTGTGGCCTTCGCGCCAGCGGCGTCCTGCTTAGCCGCTCCAGGTGTATCTCCGGGATTTGCGGACTGTCCGGTGACGTCGATTGCAGACGTCAGACTAGCGCAGAGAACCAGCATCGCCAGTCCGAGAAGCGAAATCCGACCAGAATAGTGTGAGTGCATTAGAGGCCCCCGCCGATAGTGCTACAAAGGCCGCCATGATTTAGGTGGGTCCGGTGGCGCCCCGTTGTGTGAATCGCGCGATCACGCCTTTTGACGAATAGAGAGGCTTGTACCAAATAGGCACACTCATGTCGAGTCAAAGTGAGCTTTGAAGCGATGAAACGCCTTTGCGGGGATCAAGGGTGGTTATAACAGATGGTTTATAGAGGCAGTCAGTCGGTAGCGTGAGCAGTGGAGGGTATGCTCCTCTCTAATTTTTTTGCTGCCACCCCGACGCTAGCAGGCTCATCTGGAGCGCGGAGCGAATGAATTTCCTGACGCGATTTAGTCTTCGATGCGAGAGGGGAACTTGAACCCCATGCGCCGCTTAAGGCAAGCGGCGAGCCGGTTAGCCCGCCGCCTGGCCGGGTGCCTCATTGAGTGCCATCCCGATTATTTTTCATTTCGGCGCCTTGCCGCTCCCCGACAACGTGACCATCTGTGGCGCTCCCTGAGCATCGTCGTTGACGGTGAGAGTACCGCTTTGCGGCGTCGTGTCCGTTGGACTGAAGGTCACCTCAATCTTACATGATTTGCCCGGCGCCAAGGTCTTGGTGCACTGCGCTCCCTTCATTCCGAACCCAGACGAGGCTACCTCGCCAGTGATCATCACACTGATCTTCGATCTCTTCGAGCTGATGTTCTTGATCGTCACCTTCTTGGGCTTGCTGGTTTTGCCCTCGGTGGTGTTGTCGCCGAAGTTCACAGGGTTCGGCGTGATCGACAACATACCGACGGAAGTCGGCGTCGCAGTAGGCGTGGGGGTGGCCGTCGGAGTCGCAGTTGCGGTCGGGGTCGTAGTTTGAGTGGCGGTCACGGTTGAGGTCCGCGTTGAGGTCGGCGTCGAAGCCGCGGTCCCGGTAGAAGTCGCGGTTGCGGTCGGGGTCGAAGTAGCGGTCGCCGTCGGAGTCGCACTTCTCGTCGCGGTCGCAGTTTGAGTGGCGGTCGCGGTTGAGGTCCGCGTTGAGGTCGGCGTGGAAGTCCTGGTTGCGGTAGAAGTCGTCGTTGGGGTCGGGGTCGAAGTGGCGGTCGCCGATCGAGTCGCAGTTGCGGTCGGCGTCGCAGTTCGAGTAGCGGTCGAGGTCCGCGTTGAGGTCGGCGTGGAGGTCCTGGTTGCGGTAGAAGTCGCCGTTGGGGTCGGGGTCGAAGTGGCGCTGCTTAGCCCTGCGACGCTGACGGCCCCCCCACAACCCACCGCCACAGAGCCGGATGCATTGCTCTCCGTGAATACGAGCGATGGAAACTCCGACTTTGCCGGGACCTCTATTGTGTCCACCAGGGTCAGGTTGTTCGTCTCGCCGGTGAAGCCTGCATCGTCACAGGCGGGTCCGCTCGTCACTCCGCTGTCCACGCTGGTGCGCACAACCATCGTCGATCCGGTGTTGAAGGTAGCCTCGTCGCTGCCACCGTCGCCAAAGACGTTGAACTCGGCGTCCCGCCATTCGCTGCTCAGATCGGGAAAATAGTTGTTGCCGGACGCCGAATAGACTTCGCCACCTACTGACACGGCAATGGAATCGTCCGCGCCATTCACGCCCGCCGTATCGCCGGTGACCGTTAGCTGGCTCAACGAAGTGATCGGCTCAGCCGGCGCCGCGGCGGCATTCATGCCGTTGACCACGCAATAGACCTCTCCGGAGACGGAAAATGGACACCATCCGTCAGACTCTACCTGGTTGGTCATGCAGTCAGCGCCTCTGGGAGATGGGCATGACGTGCCTGTGGGACCATAGTTTATCAGCCAGTACTGCATGAACCCGCCGAAACTGGTGCCTGCAGAAGTGTCGTACACGAACTGTTCCCACCCTAGACATGACGCTGGATCAGGAGAGGTGCTGCACGTCGTCGTTGTGAAGAAGTCGGTGTTAAGCTGCAAAGAATAAGAGTTTGCGCCGTCTGGGCTGCTCTCGCTGGTCACACCGCTGACGCTGTCGAACGATCCTTCCGCCTCCGATACTGTGCCTGTTACTTGGGCGGAGAAATCCGATCCGTCTCCTACTGTTTCTCCTGCCGTTCCGGTGCGTCTTCGTCCGCTCTTCGGCGGAAAGAGTTTGTGGGGCGGCGTCGTGCAGGGAACCTCGCGCCATTGTGTGTCCGGATAGCTAGCTACAAAACAGCCGCTCTTCGGCCGGGGAGTCTTCAGAATCGTCTTGCGCCAAACCTCAAACTCCGGCTGGCTGGAACGCACCGTGGCGGCCGACGGCGTCTGCTCCGCAGTCGGGATAGGAGCCTGCTTCGGAGTCTGAGCGGCGGCGATTCCCGGTATAAACATCATCACGACGGTGGCAACAGTTACCGTCGCCGTGGTGCGCATCCACGCCGACGCGAAATGCCGACCGACGCGCGCTATTACTGATACGGCTCTATCCATCTGGCCCCCCTTAGATCATCCCCTCACGGACTGCTAGCTAGACCTAACAGAGCGCCACATGTGGGCAAAGGGCACGCATTTTTGCGCGACCAAACCTTTGGATTGCATCGGTTTCCGGCCTATAGAGCCAAGCAAGATGATCAATCGAAAGGCCCGCCGGAGAAGGAATTGGACCTCTTCTCGCGGATCTGTAAATCGCGACGCCTTGGCGGGGCGAAAGAGAAACGTTCAAGGGCGAATGCAGGGCGATGATGCTCTCTGTGGATCATCGCCGTAGATTCGCTTTCTTAATTCAGCCAGCCGGCACCTTCCTTTTGCAGTGGGGTATAGACAAGGTGCTCAGTGGAACGTCAGAGTTCATCCTTAGAACAGTTCCATCGATGTCGAAGTATGTCGAGCCGTTTGGTCTGAGCAAGGCTTTCATTCCGCATCTCTCGCAGTGATGCCACGATGGCGGTTCGCCTGGCTTGGAGTCCTCTACGAAATGATGGCCTTTGAAATCCGGTATCACGCGCCGATAAGACGCTTTCGAGATGCGTCGGTTACACATTTTTCATAGCCGCCGGCGGAAGTATTGACCGAGATGAAGGCATGCAGCCCTCGGGTCAGGCTTCCATCGGCAGTGAAATGGCTAACGAGAAGGTTCGCTTCGCGCCCGAGCATCGGATTCGCTAGAGCGCGACGAAATCGCGACCCTAGTAGAAGATCGAATGCCGGGTTTCTCGCTAAATTGCCCGCGGTCGGATAAACGATTTGGTCAATGCAACTTAAAACCGAACCTTCACGATGCCCAACGTCGCCGGCAGGCCAGAGACCTCTATTATTCCTTGTTGACCGTCACCAAGGTTGATTCCGCCTTGAGCAATTGACTGATTGGAGCTTTGCGTCTGCGTCGCGGAACTTCCGCTACTACTGCCGCCACCGCAGCTTGAGGTCAGCATTGCAAGACATCCTACCAGGAGCAGCAGTCCGGCAAGCGCATAGGGGATCCGGCGACGCGGCCTCACGAAAAAGACCCACGCCAGTAAAAGCGCGAGGCTGAACAATAGAGATGAACCACCGCCGCTTCGCGGCGAACTGCCCGCACCGGATGCGATGGTAACCCCGGCGCCAACGGCAGCTCGAGTAACGGTCTGCCCTTGAAGGGCCAGCGTAGCGGAACCACCGGAAGGAATGCTGACCAGCGGTGAAAAAATGAACACGCTCGACGCCGAGGGTAATGCGGCCGCAACCTGCGTGTTGCTGCCGACAGTGGCGGTAAGCGTCAGAGATGAGAAAACGGCGGGTGAACTAAGGTTGATAGTGACCGACTGCAAACTAAGTGTGCCGCTGGTCGTATTGGTAATCGTGAAGGTGCCGGCGGCCGCGGTTGCGCCTGCGCGAACGGTCGTGCTTACGGGAGTGGTCGATGCGGCGGCGCCCGGGAACGCGGCTACCAGCTTCGCGATGTCCGGCGATCCCCATCCAGTTACCAGATCGTAGCCGACCCCGGCGCTGTAGCCGGGAATTGAGTTGTTAGCATTGTTGCCTGTGGTCACATCGTGGAGTCCGGAACTGGGACTTTGCAGATTACCCAGTTCGTACAACCGCGAATTGATATTCCCCAGCCTGGTTACGCCTTGCGCCTGGGCTATTAGGCGCGACACTCCCGACCACATCGGAGTGGCGATACTGGTTCCGCCGGTGAGAGCAAAGGTCGGTGCCGGGTCGGTGGTCTTTTGCGTCGCGACAAAAAATCCCGGCAAAGCGATCGCCGGAGTGACACCCACTGCGGGGCCGTCGGCGCCCATCGCCACGTCCGGGATATCGCGCGCTGCGTCGTTGGGCACGCCGACCCCGGTTTGCCATGCGGGCTTGCCAAAAATCACGCTCGGACCGCCGCCGCTCGCATCCTTGATCGGGCAATAGATGGGGGATGTGCCGCTATCGTTATTGTTCCAGACGCTCTCCAATCCCTCGCCGACAGTGCTCAGATCGTTGCCTGCAGGATCATAGGTCGGCTGGAACTTGGTGCCGCCCACCACCGTGATGTTCGCGCTGGCGGCTTCTTCGTCGATACTGGGCTGCCACAGATTGCCGTTGGCGTCGGTGTAGTTGTTGGACGTTGTTGGGCAACTGGATTGATTGTATGGCTCCTGGTTCGGGGAACTCTGCGTGAGTTCGGCCGGGATCGGACTTCCGCACTTCCAGTTGCTGCCGTAGTCGCCCGAAGATTTGAAGATGGTCTGGCCCTGCAGCGCCGCTTCGGCTTCGACGTCATCCAACGCCAGGATGGTTGTCACGGGATCACAGTTGCCCTCGACGCTGCTGCTGATCACGCCGCATTGATTCTCGAATACGGCATATTGCATCGCGTTCAGGTAGTTGCCGTTCACGTAGTAAACGCGAATCGGCGTGTTGGGCGACACCGCATGCGCCCACTCGATATCCAGATACGGCTCGTTGTCTGACGGCAGGCCGGGCGTCGCGGCGGGGGTGGCGCCGTTTAATGGCGGGTTGACTGCATTGTAGACGATCGGCGGCAACGTGCCTGGTGATGGCAACGGCGAAGGGAGGCCCTGAAACTGGTTGACGAAATTGGTCAACGTCACGGTGTTGATGCTGGCGTTTTCGGGCAGCGCAATGCAGTCGCCAGTCGTGCCGGTGCCGCTAGTGCCGAGGTTCCCGCCATTGAGCACCGGAGTCTCATCATAAAAGGTATAAAGATCGCCGGGCCCGAAATAAGGGCTGGTATTGCATCCGGCCGGCTCTGTGCAGGAGCTGACGATGGCGTCGGTTTCGGTCTGAAGCGGACCGGCATTATGTGATCTCAACCCTTCGATCGATACTATCGTTCGCGCCAATGCGGCGGGCACCTGCGGATCGGTGATATTGGCGTAGTTAGCCCCATCGCCGAGAATCGTCGTACCGAGTGCCTTTTTGACCTGCCAGTAAAGACCGGTGAATCGCACCGCGCGGGCCAGCGGATCCACTGCGCTCACCATCAGGCCCCGGCTTCTGAGCCAGGTGGTAACCGCCTGCATCTGCTGGCTGGTCGGGCCAAAGGTGGCCGCGAACTGCTGGGGCGTGAGCCATCGATGATAAGAGGGAGAATCGCGGTCTTGAAGGTCAGCTTCGAGCTGCGTCAACCGGGCGCGGCTGTTCAATGCCATTATCACTTCAAGCTGCAGCGGCTGACTGTCCGGCAATTCGCTTGTAAACGTAACGTCGCTGACGTGGTCGCCGACGATCGGCGCGTACTCCTGCGCTATAACGATCTCGCCACAAACCGCCAGCACAGCGATTATGCCAACGGCTAGCGTGGCATATCGACTGCCGATCCTATCTCTCCCCACGAATTCCATCTAAACGGTCTCCTCTTAAGCGGCTCTGGCCGGGGCGTGACGCGCAGACGCATAGAGCGCCTCGCGCAAATTTGATCGGCGTTCCATCGTGCTGGCGGGCGGGATGCTTTGCGGAAAGTGGAAAACATTCAGCGGATCGACCTGGGCCTTAATCGATTCCAGCCGGGACAGATTCGCGCCGTAGTAGTCATCCTGCCAGGTGGTCAGCGAAGGGTCGGGAAAATTGACGTAGGCCCCGCTGCTGAAATTACGCATCGCCTCATAGAAGCCCGCCTGCCATTCAAGATTGCGCTGCACGGTGGATCGGCTATCGTGGGCGCCCCAGTTAAGCGCCATCGTCATCAGCCAGTCACTGTCGCGATGGACAAAGGCAGTAGCCGCGGGCGCGACTGCGTTGACTTGCGCGCCGGTTTGGAAGAGCACGAAACTGGCCGATTCAGAAGTGCCTGGCCATGCGCGCAAGAAAGAAAACGCAGCCTCGATTGCCTCGGAGGTCGGCGGCGCGGCGAAAAATGACGATCGCTCCTGATAGTGATCGGGAGGTCCGGCCTCGTCCAGGAAGGTCAGTTGCGCGTCCCAGTACGCCAATTGCTGAATGTCGGCGGAAAGGGGCGCCGCGACCTGGTAGACGGGAGCCAGAATATCGGCCAGCTCAGCGGGCGTGCCCGCAAGCTGTCCCAGCCGCGTGATAGTAACGTCCTGTCCCTCCGCCAGTTGCGCGGGCGTCACAGCCGAAGCCCCAATGCGATTTCCCATGGTTGAGGGAGCATCTTGAAGCGCATCGACCAGCGCCGCATAAATCGCGTCGGATTGCCCACTCCAGATGATCTCGAACACGGTAATCAGGTCATCGGCCGGCATGGTCTGCAGGCTGAAAGAAGTGTTAATCCCGAAGTTGCCACCGCCGCCGCCGCGGCACGCCCAAAATAAATCGGGGTTCTCAGTGGCGCTGAGCGTCAGGATCTGCCCATCTGCGGTGACCAGCTCGCTGCTCAATACCTGATCGCAACCGAGACCGTAGCGGCGCATGTTGAAGCCAATCCCGCCGCCAAGCAGAAATCCCGCGCCGCCCACTCCGATGCATCGCCCGTGAGTGATGGTCGCATCGGCGGCCTGCAACGCGGAATAGAGATTAACGTTGCGGATGCCGCCGCCGATCATGACGATGCCGCTGGACGGCGCGAACTGAGCCTGATTGATGAGTGTCATATCGATCATCAGACCGTGGGTGGTCGAAAACCCGGCATAGGAGTGACCGCCGGACCGCGTAATCAGCGCGATATCGTTCTGTTGCGACCATCGAATTGCCTGCGCCACGTCGGCCGCGCTGGCGCATTTGGCGATACCCTGCGGCAGAATCGAGGCGTAGCGCAGATTGTTGGGCAACGCGGTCGCCCTAAAGCCGTGATCGCCCGGACGCAGCACCGGGCCTGAGATGCGACGGGCTAATTCTCGCCAAGCTGAATTGTTGGAACTGGAACCGCGGGCGCATCCAGTCAAACCCAGCGTGCTAAGACCGAGCCCTGCGCCCGCGGCTAGTCGAACCGACTTGGCGAGGAACTGGCGCCTGGTCAGAGAGACGTCACTTATCGACAATTCGCCACATCCATTCGACCCACAACATCATCCATCTCCCGCCCAACGGATTCCCTTCAGTGGCGGATGCCTATCGCTCAGGCGAAGGTACTCAACAAATTGTAGCGAAACCTCTGCCGGGTTTCAGCAGGTGTGTTCGCGATGCTCGAGGTCACCGCGATGAAGTCGCGCCGGTACAATCAGGACGGTTTCACATTTATTGAAATAAGGGATAGCCCGTAGAGACGTGTATTCGAGGTCAGTGCTCCCTGAACTCGTTCAGCGAATTGAACGGTATCGCCAGCCGTTTCTCAAAGACGCTGCTACTTGCCGGTTCCGGAGAGCGGGATCATCTGCGGTGACCCCGCAGCATTGTCGAAGATCATCAGGGTTGCAGCCTGCGGCGTAGTGTCGGGCGGCTTAAAGGTCACCGATACCTTGCAGCTTTTCCCCGGCTTGAGGGTTTTTTTGCATTGCGATTTGATCGCGAACGCCCCCGGCGTCACGCTTTGCATCTGGATGGTCAGTAACGGGCCTTTTTTCTTCGCCGTGTTCTTGATCATCAGCGTCTTCGGTTTGCTGGTTTTGCCGACCGGCGTGGTCGTGCCGAACGACAGCGTTGGGGGGATTACCTGCGGCGGGAAGGGGGTTGCGGTCGCCGTAGGAGTTGGGGTCGCGGTCGCTGTCGAGGTCGGCGTCGGGGTATGAGTCGCGGTCGCTGTCGCGGTGCGCGTAGCGGTGGCAGTAGGTGTCGCGGTGTGAGACGACGTCGAGGTGGCAGTTGGCGTCGCGGTCGGCGTTGCAGCGGTCGAAGTGGCGGTAGGCGTAGGCGTCGGAGTTGCCGCGAGCGGCTGATCGAACCACAGCACGCGATTGTTGAGGGTGTCGCTGATCGCGACGTCGCCGAGACCATCGACTGCGACTCCCTGCGGAGAGCATAGCGTCGCCGCATCGGGCGCGCTGCCGTCGAAGTTGCAACGGAATCCGTTGAAATCGTCGGCCTGGCCGAAGACGCGATTCGGGGTAGTGTTGCTCGTCGCCGGCGCTTTGTATTCGAGCACGCGGCTATTGCCCCAATCGGCAATGTAGAGATTCCCCGACGGATCCACGGCCACCTGGCGCGGCTCGGTCAGGCCGGTCGTACCGCCGCCCGCGCCGTTGTTGGTGAAACTGCTCTGGCCGAAGACGGTGTTGGCGGTGGTGTTGTTCGCGGGATTTGCTGTCTCGTTGAATTCGAGGACGCGATTGTTAAAAAAGTCGGATATGTAGAGATTGTTGCTCGCATCCAGCGCGACGCCCTCGGGAAGGTATAAATTGTTCGCGGTGGGCGTGTCCGACGGATTGTTGCGGTCATTAGAAGTGAACGAGCCTCCCTGACCCCATACCACTGACGCCGCCTCGTTGCTCGAGAGCGGCGCGAGAAATTCCAGCGCGCGGTTGTCCTGGGTATCCGCGACGTAGAGGTTGTTGTTGCTGTCAAGCGCGACCGACTGCGGCCCGCATAGAGTCATCGCGCTCGGTGTGCCGGCGCAATTTGCGGTCGAAGTGCCCTGAATACCGATTACGACAGTTGCGTCCGCGCTGTCGACGCAGGGCAGACTACCGCATCCGGCAAACGGCGCGGCGAACTCCAGCACACGATTGTTCCCGCCATCTGCCACGTACAGGTTGTGGTTGCTGTCGACCGCCACGCCCACCGGATCGGCCAGCGAATGGGTGGTACTCGAGGTGCTGCCGCCACCCTCGTTCGCGGCGTTGCTGAAGAAATCCGGCTGCCCGATCACCAGATCGGCGGCCGCGCCGTCGGTAAAGGTCGCGACGTCGTTCCATCCGAGTACCCGGTTATTGAACGAGTCGGCGACGTAGAGATGGATCGGGGTCGATTTCTGGTCGATCGCGATCTGAATCGGCAGGGCGAGAAATTCCGGAACCGGTGTGTTCGCTTGCAGATGGCTGAACAAGTTCTGGCCAAGCACCAGGGACGCGGATTGATTTTCGGTTTCGAGCGGCGCCGTGAATTCCATGATGCGATTGCCGCTCGTATCTCCCACCAGCAGATTCCCGCTGGCGTCGATCGCGACACCCTCCGACGAGCACAGCACGTTGGCCGAACTGCATGTCGTTTCGATCGACGTGAAATTGGCCTGACCGAAAACTGCGATCGCGTTTTGATTGTTCGTTATCGGAGTTGTGAACTCGAGCACGCGGGCCGTTCGTCCGCCGACGTAGAGATCATTACTCGCGTCGAACGCGATCTGATATGGATTGCAGATTCCGTTCTGGGCGTTGATGATGCATGAACTGCTGCTGCTCGGACTCGGCACGCCCAGCGCCGCATCAGCCGTCGCGTTAGTCGGTGGGGTTCCAGTCTGATTGTAGACCAGCACGCGGTTTTCGCTGGTGTCCGAAACCCAGACATCCCCATTGTTGTCGACCGCGACGCCAACCGGCCCGCACAGACTGGTCGCGCTGACAGCGGGGCACGAGATGGACGAGGTGTTGAAGTTGGTGCCGCTCGCGCCCTGGCCGAATACGAAATCGGCGGTGTTGTCTCCGCTCCCGGGGACTGCGGTGACGGTCAGGGGTGTATTGAACTCGAGCACGCGATTGTTGTCTTCGTCAGCGATATAGAGGTTGTCATGACTGTCGACCGTGATCCCCGCCGGAACGCATAGAGAATCGGCGCTAGTGCCCACGGTGAACGCGCCGAAGTTGCAGCCGCCCGCGAAGAAATCGTTGCGCTGGCCGAACACCAGGTTGGCCGGGCCGACCGAGCATGGGAACTCTCCGCCGCACGCTACGTAAGGCGCGTTGTACTCCAGCACGCGGCCGTTGCCAGTGTCCGACACGTACAGATTGCCCTTGCTGTCGACCGCGACTCCGCTTGGCGACGACAAACCGCTGGGACCGCCGGCGCTACCCACCGAGTACAGATCGACCTGCCCCACGACCAGATCGGCGGCCTGTCCCGTGACCAGCGCCGCTTCGTCATGCCATCCGAGTACCCGATTATTCGCTGTGTCGGCGGCATAGAGATGGCCGGAGCTGTCGATCGCGAGCGCGGTAACCCCGCTCAGACCGTATCCGTTGCCGGTTCCCAGACTTACGCCATTCACGTTCACGGCAGCGCTATGAAGGAAATCGGGCTCGCCGAGCTCGCGATCGGCGATCGTGTCGCCGGTCGCGGCCGGAAGCATTGTCACAACGACGAAGGTGGCGGCGATACAAAGCGCCGCGATCCCGGCGAGGTGGACTCGTGCTGTGCGGCGCGAAATCATTTGCGCCTCCGCCGCGCCGTCGCATGCCCGTCGAGGCGCACCAGATGCGGCGCGCCGTCGGCGTTGTCATTCACATAGACCATTCCGCCGCGCCGTCCTTTGACCATTGGCGTAAATGTCACGCGCACCGTGCAGCTTTGGCCGGGCAGCAGGATCGCGCCGCAGTTATGGCTGAGAACGAAATCGCCTGCCGTGCTCAAACCGCCGATTGCGATCTGGGTGGTGCCCGCGTTCTCGAGCGTGACCTCACCGGTGCGACTCTCGCCGATCGCCGTCGCGTCAAATCGCAGCGAGGCTGGGCGCACGTCCAGCGCGCCGGATGGCGGCGGCACTTTGGTGGCGCCCGGTGGATTGTAGGGCAACGGGTAGGCAAGGATCCGGTTACTGCCTTGGTCGGAAATATACAGCGAGTTCGAAGCGTCGACCATTACCGACAGCGCATCGGTGAGCGTTTCGTTCGACGGCGCGCTGCCGGCGCCTTCGTTGGCTACGAAGTTCCCGCCCTGGCCGAATACGACGTCGGCGGTGGTGTCACCGCTGCCCGGCGCCGATGTGACCGTGAGCGGCGAGAAGAATTCCAGCACGCGATTCGTGACCACGTCGGCGACGAACAGGTTTCCGTTGCCATCGACGATCACGCCCTGCGGACCGTCGAGCGAATTGGGACCAATCCCCGGCGGACTTGACGAGGTGAATGATCCGTCCTCGCCGAAAACTGTATTGGCGGTGGCGTTGGCAGCCGGCGTCGTCGCGGTCACGGTCTCTTTGTACTCGAGCACGCGATTGTTCGAGGTATCGCCGACCCATACGTTGCCAGACTGATCGACCGCGACGCCGGTCGGGCTGCATAGACTGGTTGCGCTGATGGTTTCGCAACTCCCGGTGGTGAAGCTGTTGCCCGCCGCGCCCTGGCCCAGCACGAAATCCGCTGTCGTATCGCCGCTGCCGGGGACCGAGGTGCTGGTGAGCGGCGTATAATACTCGAGCACGCGACTGTTGTTGTTGTCCGCGACCCACAAGTTGTTGAATTTGTCGACGGCGAGTTGCCGTGGCTCGCATAAGGTCGAGGCGGTGGGAGTGGCGCCGCCCTGGTTGCATTCGGAAGAGGTTGCGCTGGTTTGGCCGAAAATCAGATTCGCCGAGCCGACGACGCATGGAAAAACTCCGGCGCACGCGGCGAACGGCGCATTGAATTCGAGCACCCTGCTGTTTACGAAATCGGAGACGTACAGATTGCCGTTGCTATCGACCGCGACGCCGCTCGGCGCCGAGAATCCATTCGCGCCGACGGTGCCGGTGCGGTCGATTTCGTTCGACTGGAAGTCCGGCTGTCCGACCACCAGCGCAGCGGGCTCAAAGTTGGTGAAATCGGCCGCGCTGCGCCATCCGAGGATTCGGTTGTTCACCGTGTCGGCGACGTAAAGGCCTCCAGTCGATGGGTCGAACGCTATCTGCGCCGGGTTGTCGAGCGAGGACGCATTCACAACGTTCTGATTCTTGTGAATCAAGTCGGTCTGGCCGAGCGCGATTGCCGCAGCAGCGCCGGAGGCAAGCGGCGCCGCGTATTCGACGACGCGATTATCGGCGCCGTCGGCGACGAACAGGTTGCCCGAGGACGCGGCCGCGACTCCGTTGGGGAGGCACAGCGAATTCGCGGTCGGCGGCGCAAGGCATGTGTTGGTGGTGGCGCTCGCCTGGCCGAGGATCACATTGGCGGTCACGTTCGTCGGCGGATTGCTCTCGTTGAACATGAGCGCGCGATTGTCGCTGGTGTCGCCGACATAAAGGTTATCGGAGCCGTCCACGGCGACCTTGGTCGGCAGACATAGCGAGCTCGCAGACTCGCTGGCGCATGATGAGGTGGTGAAGCTGCCGGCCTGGCCCCATACCTCATCGGCTGTAGTGTCGCCGCTTCCGGCGATCGCTGTCATGGCGAGCGGCGTGTTGAATTCGAGGACGCGGTTGTTGCTCGAATCGGCTACGTAGAGATTTCCGTGGCCGTCGACAGCGACCCCGGTCGGCTGATTAAGACTGTTCTTGCTGATGCCGCCGTTGTTCGCGGTCTTGCTGGTAAAGCTGCCAAGTTGCCCGAAGACAAGGTCCGCGAAAAAGGAGTCGGCGGTGACCGGTCCGTTGTATTCGAGCACGCGATTGTTGCCGGTGTCTGCTACCCACACGTTGTTGTCGCTATCGACGGCGACGCCCTGCGGACTGCATATCGTCTCGGAGTCAGGCGATGAGGTAGCGACGTCGCACGAGCCCGAAGTGAAGTTGCCAACCTGGCCGAGAACGACGCTCGCCTCAAAATTCGAGAACTGGCCGTCTTTGGTAAAACTGGTGAACGGGTCGGTAAACACCAGTACTCGCGGGTTGCCGGTGTCGGCGACATAGACGTTGCCGGCGGCGTCAACCGCGAGGCCGTTGGGACCCGAAAGCTTGGTGGAACTGGTGCCGGCTGCTGACGATTCGAAGTCAACCTGGCCGATCACGATGTCGGCGAACTTGCCGGTCGTCAGTGCGCTTATCGACTCCCATCCGAGCACGCGATTGTTGCCGGTATCGGCCACGTACACATGGTTATTCACCACGTCGACGGCGACCGCGCCCGAGCTATGATTGCCGGGGAAATTCAGCGAGCCAGCCGAGAGCGTATTGGGAGCGCCATGGGTAAAGTCAGGCTGCCCGAGGACTCGGGTCGCGATCGTGCCCGCCTCTGCTGACAGGCACCACGCGAGCGCGAAGACGGCGCATACAGTAATTTGCGCCGCGGTAGTCAGCGTTGTCCGACGCGCCATAAGGATCCCGCTGGCGTTCATTCCAAATACCGCCCTTGGTCGTCGAATCAGCTCTAAACCACAAACTAGCAGGACGCTGAATTAAACACGGATTTAGTCCAGGTGAACCACGTAACGCAAGAGAGAATGGTCAAGATTTGCATTAAGCGAACCTGACGAGATTCGTCCAAAGGAGCTGTCAATTACTACTGATTGTAATGTAACCGCAAGAAGTTCCGTTGTACCCGACGAACGTTGTCCGGTTTTTGTGCATCATAGTGAAGACCGTCATCTTGTCCCGCCTATCGGTGAACTGAGCGAGCCGGCCGTTGGCGTCGTAGCTGTAATGCTCAGTCGCGCCCAACGGATCGGTAGCGCTAATCAGCCGATTCATCGAATCATAGGCATAGTGGTTCGTCCCGAAAATCGGCGAGGTCGACAGGCGCCACCGGCACTTGCGGCGCGCCCTTCTGGCGAGCTGGTCCGTAGATTGCTCGATCTAAACCGACATGAAGCCGGAATTGGAATCGTTAGTTAGTTTCAGCGCGGTTCAAAGCGATATAAGCATCCATTTGATTTCATACTTCCGGCGCTTATCCGGCGAAACAAGCCAGAATTTACAATCGGCATTACGGCCAGGTTCGATCTTTGAGAATCTGTTTATGCCGGGCTATTTACGATTGAAGTCCAAAGACAAATGATAAAGGCGCGCGCATTTTTTTGGTTCCTTGCCTTGCTATGCATGCTGAGTGGCTGTGGGACAATTCCGGACATGCACGCGCTGCTGCACGATAGGTCCCTGTATGATTCGCGTTCAGACTTTGTCGGGCCCGACGGCGAATTAACCGACCAACAAACAGAGAGAGTCATGTTGCGGCTGGAGCAACATCAGAAGACTCCGAGCGACATTCTTGAGCGGCACCTTGCGTTCGAGCAAGGGCTGAGCGATGTCCCCCTCGTCCTGGGCAACAAGGTGACGCTGCTGGAAAATGGCGCCGCGACCTATCAGGCGATGCTGAGGGCGATTCGTGGCGCTCAGGACAACATCAATATGCAGACCTACACATTTACGGATGGCCCGGTAGGACAGATGTTTGCCGACGCGCTGATCGAGCGGCAGCGCCACGGCGTGCAGGTGAACGTTGAGTATGACAGCCTTGGTTCGTTCGGAACGCCTAAGAGTTTTTTCGATCGACTGCGGCAGAATGGCATCGGAGTACTGGAATACCGACCAGTTAATCCTTTTGCGGCGAAGCTTCCCTGGTCGTTCAGCCACCGCAATCATCGAAAAATGCTAGTGGTCGATGGTCGCATCGCATTTACCGGCGGCATTAACATCTCTGAGGTCTACGCCAATGGACCTAGCGGCAGCGAGGAGAAAGGACCACTCGAATATTGGCGCGATACTGATATCGAAGTCGAAGGACCCGCGGTCGCGGAATTCCAGCGTGCCTTCATTAACGAATGGAAGTATCAACAAGGTCCGGCACTCGGCCAGCACAATTATTTTCCGACACTCGAGCAGAAGGGAAATCAGATCGTGCGAGTCATATTCAGCGTGCCCGAACGTTTCAGCCTGATCTACGTCACCTTGATCTCGGCGATAGTTAGTTCCCAGACCAACATATACATCACCGACGCCTATTTCGCGCCGGACCATCAGATGCTGCATGCGCTGGAGCACGCCGCAAAACGCGGCGTGGACGTGCGGCTGCTACTACCGAGTCAAACCGATGAACCCTTGATCCTCGCGGCGCAGCATTCGCACTACGCAGACCTGCTCGATGCCGGCGTCAAGATCTACGAGTGGCAGGGCCAGATGCTGCACGCAAAAACCACTACCATCGATGGAGTATGGTCGACCGTCGGTACCTCAAATCTGGATTGGTGGAGTATCGCGCGCGATAACGAGCTCAACGCTATTGTCCTAAGCCATTCCTTTGGCGACGATATGAATCTGATGTTCCGAAACGACATTGAGGGCTCCGCGCAGATCGAGGCGGAACAATGGAAACATCGTGGTTTCGTCGAACGACTCCATGAGACTGCTGCCAGGATTATCGAACCGCTACTTTGATGCAGCAGAGCCTCGCCGTCCCTTATCCAGCGTCGTTACGGTGACAACATAGCAATCGCTGTCAGACGATGGTTCGCTTGCGTCGGCGGCGGCGCGGCGGTGGAACGCTAATGCCCTCACCAGAGTCTGCTACTCGATCGATGCGCTCGGCATCCGGCTGATAAGGCTCGAAGAGATTCGTTGCAGGCCCAGACGCAACGATTCGAGAGCGTGCGCGGCGCGAAGCCTCCTCGATCTCCTTCTGGCAATCAAAGCAATGACGGGCAAACGGCAAGGATTGCAGGCGCGGCAGCGAAATCTGCTCATTGCATTCTTCGCAGATGCCGAAGCGTCCTTCGTCCAGTCGGATCAAGGAAGATGTGATGGCCATGAGCCGGCTTTCGGAAAGATCGCGCAGGCTTGCCTGAAATTCGAGATCTCCGTTCCGGCGAGCCTGGTCCAGCTCGTCGCCGGCCGCTTCGTTAGCCAGCACTCCTTCGTCACGGACGAGTGTCCGATCTCTCCGCTCAATTCATCGCCCGCCCGGGCCGGGTGCGGCGCAGGCAATGGCTCCGCGATTTGCAGAGCCCGCTGGTACTGCGAAGGTCGAGGATCTTCTCTTAGAGACAGCCTCAGCTCGCCGATCTGACTTCTGAGAGTTGTAACCGTTGTTATTGAAGTCCCATTTCTTCAGTAGGACGTACTGTTTTCCTCGCCTCGAAAGCAGGCTGGATTCCATCATCTCGGATATCATCCGGGTTACCATTGGCCGCGAGCAACCGATCATCTCAGCCAAATCCTCATGGCCGATTTCCGGGATCAGGATTATCCCTTCCTTGTCCCTGACACCCGTCCGCATTGCCAATTCGCTCATCACGATCGTGAGCCGATCCTTGAGGGGAAGGCTAAGCAAGGTAGTGAAGCGCCGGAGGTTCTCAGACCAGAAGGTGTTCAAGGACGCGAGGATAGAGATCACCGCATCCGGCGGAAGATCGGCCAGGCGCCGCGCTATAAGATCCCGGCTGAAAAGCGCCAATGTGCATTTGCTTGCGACCTGGGCTTCGAACATACGCGCGTGACGGCCCTTTTCGTCGACGTAGTCAGCATAACCGATAATCTCGCCCGGTCCTGCGATTCGTACCAAAGTGCGATTGCCATCACCCACCGGGCAATACACGAATACATAGCCGCTCAGGATGCAGGCGAGCATATCGTCGGTGTTGCCCTCGCATAACGCCAACGCGCCCTTCTCATAAACAACGGCCATGTGGCGTTCGATCACCTCGTCGACTAAGTCCAAGGGCAGACTCAGGCGGCCCAAGCCCTCCCGAAGGATCGTGAAAGCTTCATGTTGATAACTCATCTTGGTCTTCATTTTTTTTCGTTCCTATGCTCTTCCCGGATCCGGCCACATCAGCCAGGACTTATTCCAAGGCCTTGTGGCAGGGCAAACGTAACCGGATAGGTCTCTACTGGCCAGGTGTGGACTGGCCGTTTGGGACTTGCTTCTGTTGCTGTTCTTGTTGATTTGGGTAGCAGGGATGCCAGCCCCAGCCGCGACTGCCATAGTTTGGCGATACTCCTGGGAACGGCATAGGAAATGGTCTGCCGCCAAAGCCTTGTCCATACAATGGTCCCCTGGGACCAAGGTCAGACTGGTTTCGCTGACGCATCAGTGCAAATGTGAGTTTTTGCTGCGATCTGACGAGCCTGCGGTACGCAATTCCGTTGTAAAGCGTCGCTAATCCTAAAAACACCAACGCCGCGATGAGCCCGCCCTTCCACCAGCGCTGTTCTCGTCGCCTGGCCTCTCGTCGCGCATCGTTGTGATTTTGATCACCGGTACCCTCGATGCTTTCTTCTGGCATTTCTCTCTGACTCCGTTCTGATTGGTGCTAAGCGATCACAAGATAGCTATCACTGCAAAAAGCATCGTGACGCTGCTCTCGTGCAAAACTTTTTGGCGCGAGAAATTCGCTGACTGGCCTGGGGGCCTTGTTCAGTTTCTGCTGTGAGAAATGAGCATACACGTCGGTAAGCAGAGAATATCGTCGACGCGAGTCTGAACGCGCCATCACGAAGACGAAGGAACGGCGCTTCGGTTACAAAGGTACGAGGTAGTGATCGATGAGGAGTGCCGCCTGATACCAATTGGACAGTTTCGCGCAGCGATTATTCAGGTCCGTGCGGCAACAGCTCAAAATATTTGAAACCGATCAAAAGTACAGCCGTATCCAAACTGATTCTGCGTCCCCGAGCAGAATAGAGAATCCGCGCGCTCTTGGGCTAGCCCCAAAGCTATGCCACAAGGTAAGCAAATTCTCGTGAGATCAACCAAATGAAGAAAATGTGCACCGCCTCGACAACTGACGCGCTTCTTACCGCGATCAGCGCAATCCGGCGAATTGCTTCAGCCGCGCCGCCGCTGTGGCCGTTGGCGATGGTCCTGTATGTTCCGGCGATTCCACGTTTGGCCGTGGCCGTCGCCAATTTGAGCGGGCGAGCTCGGGCGCGAGCGACGATCATCTTGACGCGCGTTCGCATGGCGGAGATACCGCCACGCGAGGCTGCCGTCGTCGCAAAAGATTCGCGCAGCTTGTGGCGATTACACGCAAGCCTCGCCGGGTTATTTGCTTTCGTAGCCGCGGGCCTGATGGCGACGACTATCTCACTGGTGTATGCGCAGGCGCAGCCGGTACCTGCAAACGCTGGCGCCGGAAATCCGAGCGGCTCGATCGGAGCACAAAACTCGGCGCCACCGGTGAATGTCAGCGTTTCTTCGCAGGCGGCGCATAAGTTCGAAACTAATCCAATCCTGTCGCTGCCTGATATGCTCGCTCGCCAATGGACTCCCGGGCGCGAGGATTTGGCCCGCGATTACTTCCCGCTGATCGAGGACAACCAGCAGCAGAAGCTCAGCCTCAAGGAGACCATCTACCTGGCGCTTCAGAACAATCCGGGCCTGCAGTCAGTATCGCTGGACCCGGTCGCGGCGACCGAGAGTGTCAAGTCGGCGAACGCCGTGTTCGACCCCCAGCTAAGCTCGCAAGTAGATGTGGAGAAGGAGGTCACACCGGTCTCTTCGCCGTTTCAAAACCCGAACAGCATCACCAACGTGGCGAAGTTCTACGATTGGAACTTCGGGATAAGCAAAGTGCTTTCCGCGAGCAATGCCACACTGGGCATCACGTTCAACAACGACCGCGCGCTGACCAATTCCGGGTTCAGCCCGGTCAATCCGGTTTACACGCCGACGATGGTGATGTCGCTGTCGCAGCCGCTGTTGCAGAACTTTGGCTGGCAGTTCGCGACGATTAATGTCCGCCTGGCCGAGTCGGCGCAGCGCTCTTCACAATGGAACTATGCTTCATCGGTAAACGACTTCGTTCAGCGCATCGGCAATGACTATTGGGGCGTGGTGCAGGCCGGGGAGAACTTGCAGGTCGCCCAATCAGCCTTGAAGTTCAACACCGATCTGGTTCGGGTCAACCGGGAGAATGTCCGGCTCGGCATGATGGCCGGGGTCAACCTCGCGGAGGCTTTGTCGGCCGCTGCCACGGCGCGGGCAAATGTATCTGCCGCCAAGGCTGGCCTCGAGATCGCGCGCACTACGCTTCGCCAGGACGTGGCGGCCAATCATGCGGGCGCGATGCTCGCCGCGGAAATCGAGCCGTTGCAGCGACCCGACACGCGGTACGGACCGATCGAGCCTGACAGTGACGCGTTCAAGCAGATGCTCGAATACAGCCCCGCGCTGGCGGGTCTGCGCGAAGCAATTCGCTCTGCTTTGATCCAGGTAAAATACGCGGAGAATCAGACCTTGCCGCAACTCAATCTGGGAGTGCAGTTCGGCGTAACATCCGTGGCCGGCAACTCCAAGTGTACCACCTCCGGCACCGTACCTGCGTTTGCCAATTGCTTCAGCCCGAGCGGACCTACCGTCCCACCGGGAAGCGACAATGGCGCCCTGCTTCCTTTTGGTGGCGACTACGGCACGGCCTTGAACGGCCTGTTTGATTTCAAATTCTACGACTATGCGGCGGTGCTGGGCTTTTCGATGCCGCTCGACAATGCCGCTCCGAAAGCAGCGCTGGCGCAGGCTCACGTCGCGTATGATCAAAGCCGTTTGCAGTACCGCCAGGCTCTCTACCAGGCGGTCTTGCAGGTCAAGAGTGCGCTCGCCAATTTGACCGCCTATCAAGAGCAGGTCGACGCCACTGCCGAAGCGACCAACTACGCACAAAAGAGTCTGCACGATACTGAGGCGCAATACCGCGTCGGCACAGCGACCACCAACACGCTCCTGCAGTTCCAAAGTAATCTGGTAACTGCGCAGGGTAACGAGGTTCAGGCCGATGTTGGTTTGGAGAACGCGCGCCTTGCCTTGTGGCATGCTGAAGGCACGTTGCTCGGGCAGTTCAACATCGACTTCCAGGTGCAAAATCCACGGCAGTCGCCATGGTACTCGCGCTTTTGAGGCCATGAACGCACTTAAGCCAATAGTGCTGCTCGTACTGGCTCTGATGCTCGGCTCCGTCGCATGGGCTCAGTTGCCGGCGACCAATCCGCTGGTAGTGCCTCCGCTGCCGCCCAGCCCTCCAGCCCAACTGCCGGCCCCGGCCAGCACCGCGATCGCGCCGATCCCAATACCGGTACCGTCGTTGCCGGCCGCCTATTCGACGCCGGGAGCACGTTTGTTCAACTGTTCTTGTTGGGGTCCCGGTCAGCCTACTCACTGGATGGGCCAGGTGACTGCGGCGTCGTACCTAGGCGCCAGCCAAAGCGCGAGCGGCGCCTGCGTCTCGTACAACAAAGGTAAGCCTCCTTCATACGGAACGGCCGGGGGCATCGGCGCCGGCAATTTCTTCGGTGCGCTACCCGGGGCGCAGCAGAACGCGGGTGCCGCTAAAGGCTTCTCCGCCCCCGGAGTGGCGCAGAGTTCCGGATCGTCCAGCTCGCTTGGCTCACTCCCCGGGGTAGCGCAAGGTATCGGCGTAGCCAATTCGTTCGGCTCGCCCGCGACGGGACTGAGTTTCTCCAGCGCTCAGCAGCAACGGCTATGTTCGAACTGTGTCTGTGACTGAACAGGCCTACAGGTCCAGCGAGCCAGATGGATCCCACTGCAATTCCCAGCTGAAGACAGTTAGAAGTTCTGACGAATCAGCTAGCGATCTTTTCCTGGTAGACCATAATCTCGACCCGGCGATTCTTGCGCCGACCGCTCGGCGAGCTGTTGTCATCGACCGGCTTACTCGCGCCGTAGGAAATCACCCGAACCTGGGTCGGGTCGAGGCCCTTTTGGCCGACCAAGTACCCGGCGACACTGGTAGCGCGCCGCTGTCCGAGCTCGTAGTTGTAGGCCTCATGGCCGACGCTGTCGGTATACCCGGCGACCACGAAGACGCGATACCCTGCCGCCGCCGGCGCGGACGAGGCGGCCGGTCCGTCAATATCTTCGAGGAATGCATCGATCTCGCGCTTAGCGTTCGGGCTCAAGGAAGCCGATCCGGATGCGAAGGTTGGTCCGGTACTCGAATCCAGCACCAGCTTTCGCTCGAGATGGAGATTGTTCACCTGAGTTTCGAGCTGCGCTTGCTGGCCCTTTATCGGTTGCAGCTGATCGTTTACCCAATTGCGGGTGGCAAGGCATCCGGTGGCCGTGAATAGCAAACCCACCCCGGCGAAGGCTCCGATCGCTATCCGTACAGCGTCTGATAAACGCGCAAGTCGCATGCTGAATCCTCCGTGCAATTGATTCCGATCTCCTTTGTAGATTTTCCAACCACTCGATTTTTGGGTCAAGTTCATTACGACACGGCAGGACCTGTCCACGCGTGTCTTGCCAGCTCGCTCCAGATTTGCCCGTGAAACCGGACCCTTAACGAGTCGCTTTAGTTCGCGGACACTGGCGTCCCGGCGCGACGCGCGAAAGCGCGATTGCTGATGGGAGTAGAGGCCTGCGCCTCCTGCTTGCGCCACACGGTCTTGCCTCGGTAGCACCAGGCCTCAACCCGCTGTTTTTCGACGGGGTCGGTTCCACCCAGCAATCCAAGCGACGCCAAGTAGATGCGAGCCTTCTCGACGATGGCAGCGGTCTTCGACGGCATGACTCTGACAATCGCCATCATCCCGTTATCTTCATGAAACGCGAGATGGCAGTGATACACGAAGTCGCCGGTAACCGGAGGGCGGAAATCCAGCTTGAGTGTAACCGACGGATACGCATGAACCCCGTCCCAATAGGGAACGGTGATCGAATCCAGGAACTGATTCTGGTCGTAAGCAATGCCGTTGGGGTTAGGAAAATCAGGCGGAAAGTTGTTGAACGACTCGACCAGAAAATGAATCTGATGAATGTGAAATACGTGACTCTCTTCGCTGCGATTTTCGATGGTCCACTCCTCGACCGCGCCTTGGGTCGTGACTATCGCCGGCGGGTCGTTGTAGTAGAAGAGCGTGGGCGTCGCGCCGTCCACGGTCACATAGAAATCAAAAAGATTCGGAGGGTTGGTCGGGAAATCTTCCGAGAAATATATTTTGCGCGTGGCCGAAGACGGAGCCGTTGCCAGGCCGCCGAAGCGCGGCTTCACTCGCGGGCCGATTTCTGTCGGCACGGTAGTCCGCACTCCGCTCGGCGGCGGACAGAACGAAAGATCCTGAATGACCGCAAGAGTCCGTTCCGGGAAATTCGCCCCTTGCGAGCCGTCGTTGACCGGCAGAGTCACCAGGCGCGCATCGGTTCCCGGAGCAGGCGGAGTTATAAGGAACTCCGCACGGTTCCCGGGGCCTAGCAGAATATCAGTGGCCGCGACGGGCTCGGGCGGCAGCGCACTGGTGGCGCCATCCTGCGAGTTCACCGGGACGCCGTCGAACGCGACGACCTGCAACGGCTGTGGCTCGCCGTTATACACAACCTGCAGATCTACAATATCGTCGCCAGAAGCATTTGCCACCCGCCATAGCTGCGGCGCCGCACCCTGCGTCTGGATGACCGCCGGAGTCTCGGGACATCCGATATCAACAAAATTCAGCGACAAATCGTTGCTCGCTCCCGAGCAGACCGGGCTGGGCGTGGGAGCGGGAGTCGGAGCGCCGGAGCAGGTCGGTACCGGCGTGAAGGTCGGCGTGGCGACGGGGGTGGGCGTAGGGGCGGCCGCGGTCGGGGTCGGCGCACTGCTCGGAAAAGGTTGGTCGCGGACCACAAGGATCTGCTCCTGCAAGCCCGCCACTTGGGGAAAGTAATTCTGTATCCCTTCGACCACGATCGCGCCTGACGCTCCGCCCATCAATGCGTTATCCACCAGCCCATGGACGTGCGTGTGATACCAATAGAGTCCGGGTGGCTCGTCCGTGGGAAACTTGACGTCGTAGCGGAAGGTCTGTCCGGAACTCACCATGGTTCGCACCACGTCGTCCTGATGGCATGCGGGCGAGACGTGGAGGCCGTGAAAGTGCATATTGGCCGAAGATTGCGTGACCTCCGACGCCCCGCAGTGAGGTGGATCGAGCAGTAGAGTGTCTGCAGACTTAGGCGTGTTGTTGGTCAGATTTATTATCAGCTGATCGCCCGGCTGGACGTGAAACGTAGGATTTACCAAACCGGCGGGCGTCATGAAACAGAACAGCGGTCCCCATTGCGATGAAATTGTTTGATAGGACAGATCGACCACGAGCTTGCCCTTTGCGCTGAAAAGATCAGGAGGGTTCTGCACGATACTGCCGGGGGCGAATCGTGCGCACGGGAACTGGGCCGGAGGAACAGGTTTGATCTTCGCGGCGACGAAATCATCGTCCGCGTCGTGATTGCCCGCCGACGTGAGACCGTAGCCAGCAGCCAGGAGCGCTACCGCCGCGGCGACTATCGTCACCCGAATAGTTAGCATTCTCATCTAAAGTCATCCCCTCCAACAGCCTCTAGCCTCAATCTCCGGGCGCGGGGTCACGTGCCGCACACCAGCCAGGCGCGGCGTATTCACTGCAGTCTCGGCAGCCGCCGGACGCATGGATTCATCTATTCGGGCTGAAAGACTTGATCCCCCGATTTCCGCCCCTTCGAACCTCCCCACCAGGCTTTTGCCCCTCCACGTCTTGACGACGGGAAGACTCAGCCGATAACGCAACGTCTCAGTGCGTATAGGGCCCTAAGTGGGGAGTCAACTTGGCGGGCTCTCCAGCTGTTACTCGATCACTAAAGCATGATTGTTTTCGACCACTCGGTAACCTTGGGAACCTCAATTCTGGTTCTAACATCCAAAGGTCCACGAATTCGCCGGAGATTCGATGCGAGCAACCTTGGATTTTCTTGTAACCCGCACGCGAGTCTCTTCGTCTTTTGATCGAGACGTGAGTCCGCGGGTTTCGAGATATATGAGAACTACTCGATCTACATTGTTCATCAGCGCGACGGCACTTTTTCTCCTGGCTTGTTTTGTATTGCCAGGTTCGTCGCGAGCACAGGGCGTCGACGGAGTATCGCAGTTGTTAGGTGGGTTAGGACTCGGGGGCAATTCGGGCCAAGCCGCCGCTGCGGCACCTGTCACAGTCCAGCGTAATTCTCCGCCTTATACCGGGATGTTCAGCGGCAAGGAAACGACGGGCTCCGAAACCAAGAGTTTGGATGCCAAGTTTCAGTGCTACCCGGCGCATGACCCCGCTTTCGAACAGACCGACGCATTCGTCTGCTATGCCGCCCAGTGAATGACCTGAGGTCGAGCCGTTAGAAGTATCAACCGGGCTGACAGCTCGACGCAGGCGGGAAGTTCGCGGTTGTAGCGTTCTTTCCAGTTTTGATATCCGAGGCTGCGGCGGCCATGCTGCGGAGCTTCACGATCTCGCGCGGATAGCCTGCGAGTACGTTGCTTAAGATCCGATAGACCTCGACGTTCACCACCAGGTCGGTATGCAGGCCGTCGACTTCATAGTTATCGCCGTTCTCGGTGGCAGCGAATCTCCAATCAACGATCCCATCTTGTCGAGAATAGATCGAAGTGAAGCGGACGCCGGGCGGCAAGCTGGTTCCCAATGTTTCTTTGGAAAAGTCGCACGCACATCGTTCCGTTCCACAATCCTGCGGCGTCTCGATGAATCTCTGAAAAAATGAATGAATCGCGAACAGCGCCGGTCGCACTTCGGGCGCGACAGCCTGCCATCCGCTGCGCAACGGTGAACCAATTGCAATGACATGACAGACCAGCTCCGGGCGCTGCCGAGCGAGAGCGCAGCCGACTAATCCGCCCAGGCTATGGCCGATGATAACAATCGGGCCACCCGCATCCTTCGAGATTTCTTCCACGCGGCCCAGCATGCGCTCGACCTTGCGCTGCGGGCATCCTACGTTCACGTTGATCCCTGAGAGGTGCGTGCGATACCCAATCTGTTGTAGCCATGGCGACATCGTGTTGAACGTCCAGTCGCCGGCGGTAAAGCCCGGAATCAAAAGAATCGCCTGGCCTTGTCCTTTGGGAATACCGTTGCCCTGAAAGACCGGATCCAAAAGAAGTGCTGAACGCTTGCTGCTGTAGTCTCTGTAAGCGTTGTATATGAAGGTGCCGACGGCCAAGCTCTAACTCCTGGTACCCAAAAGAGAGCAAAACCCGCGCCGACCCGAATGCCTGAAAATCTTTCAGCGCTCGAATTTCTTTTACCGGTGGTGTGTAAAATCTATATTGTAAAATCTACAGGCTGAGCGATTCAGACGCTGCTAAAGGTAATCTGATCAGCGGAAGCAAGCGCCCTTCAAGGAATTGCATTACGACGGGCGCATGGTGATAGTCGGCATTGCGAGAAGATTCGCCGTCCAAGTCCACGACCGTGGAAGGGGGTCTGCGATGGTTCGCAACTCGACTCGTTGTCTGGTCGGATTAGCGGGTATTTCTGCGCTCATAGCTGGCTTGGTAGTAACCGCATCTGCCGCCGGCTCGCCTCGCTCTCCGATTGCTTTCACTGAGAGCGGACTCGTAATAGGCACAACGACGAGTGGAGTAAACCAATTTCTCGGCATCCCGTACGCGGCGCCGCCGCTCGGCCCCCTGCGCTGGACACCGCCCAAGCCCTACGGGCTGTTTCATGGATTTGTCCTACAGGCGACTCAATTCGGTGGTGACTGCACGCAACCTACCGCGTCGGGACCGTTTGGCAGCGAGAATTGCCTGTTCCTAAATGTGTTTACGCCCCAGAACGTACTTGCCGATGACCTGCTGGAAGATCACGGCCGCGGCTTGCCCGTGATGGTCTGGATACATGGCGGCGGCCTGGTGAACGGGGGCGCCGAAATCTACGACCCCACACCCATGGTGAAAAAAGGAGTGATCGTCGTCACGATGAACTACCGGCTGGGATATCTAGGATTCTTCGCACAGTCGGCGCTCGATTCAGAGGGTCATCCGGCCGGTAACTATGGGTTGATGGATCAGCAATTCGCATTCAAGTGGGTACGTCAGAACATTGCAGGCTTTGGCGGCGATCCGGATCAAGTGACGATATTCGGTGAGTCCGCAGGCGGGCAGAGCGTATATGCCCACCTTGCTTCTCCAACCGCGTCACGCCTGTTTCGCGGCGCGATTTCGGAGAGCGGATCGACTTATGAATTTCAGAGCTACTTCGATTTCATTGTTTCGCTGACGATTGGCGAAACCATCGGCACCGTGTTCGTGCCGCCAGGCGACAACGTAGCGGCAGGCTTCGGCTGTTCCAATCCCGGTGAGACGTCCAGTGAGACATCGATGTGTTTGCGCGGTCTGTCAGCTTCGGCGTTGGTCGCGGTAGAGCCATTGGGGTTGTTTCCGTTCGTGGATGGAACACTGCTTACTCAGACTCCGGCCCAAGCGTTCGCCGATGGTCAATTCAACCGCGTACCGGTGATCCACGGCACGAACCATGACGAATGGCGCGCCTACGTGGAAGGAGAATACGATTTCGGAGTCGGACCGCTGACTGATGCGGAGTATCCGGCTGCGGTGGTAGCACTGTTCGGTGACTCCGTAGACAACCCGTTCGTACAATTCCTGGTTGATACCGAATACCCGCTGAGCAACTATCCTCCGCCACCAGGTGTCGTTAGCGCACCGCTGGCCTTGGGCGCGCTCGGCACCGACTGGGCTTTCGCTTGTCCTGCACGCAACGCAGATCTTTTGCTGTCGCAGTACGTGCCGACCTACGCCTACGAGTTCAACGACGAGAATGCCCCTCAGGGGCCTCTCCCTCCGGGTTTAACCTTTCCGCTTGGGGCCGACCACGGCGCGGAAATTCAATACCTTTTTAATTTTGAAGCGGTGCTCGGGCCATTCACGCCCGCACAGCAGCAGCTCTCTGATGCGATGATCAACTACTGGACGCAGTTCGCGAAAACCGGGGATCCGAACTCGCCCGATGCGCCGACCTGGTCTCCGTACACTGCCGGCGGCTCGTTCGAATCGCTGCTGCCGCCCACGCCGGTGCCGGAGCCGGATGCGAGTTTCGACACCGATCACAAGTGCTCTTCGTTCTGGGACCTCTGAAGAACGCGTTTGCAAGGCGATTAAGGGGGGAGAAGTTCTACGACGTTTAGTAAACAAATCACATGACGCTAAGGCTCGCATGCGCAATCGTGTGTGCCGCGACCTTGGTCCGCTTCGCCGCTACGCCAGTCTCCGCTGCGAACGTGCAGCCAAGGCCGAGTCGGCCTGAATCAACAGAGCTCCTAAGACTCGCAGCTGCGCGGTTCAGGAATCTAACCAGCTGTGAGCGAGCTTTGCTTATAAACGCGGACGTCAATGCCAAATCTCATCAGGAACTCGCCGCATGCGGCTCCAGTTCAGAGATCGACGACCCGAGTAATGATCCTAAGGATGCCGCCGAATGGGGCCACCAACGCGAAATCCGCGCCGAACTCATTCGCTGGCTCTGCGTAGATCCAAATGCAATCACGCTGATCGATCCCGAAGGAATTGCATTGCTCGGGGCCCGAGTGGTGGGCAGCCTGAATCTCGATTTGGTACATCCACCCTTTGGGTTAAGGCTGGTGCGATGCTCGATTCCGGATTCGATGAGCCTTCAGTACGCTGAGTTAGGGCGTCTAAGCCTTCGTGGCAGCTATACTGGCGAGATCAATGCGGCAGGTAGTCATCTGTTGCATGGAGCCTTCATGAATTTGGGGTTTCATGCGTCGGGCGAGGTGGCCTTCGGTAACTCGCGAATCGACAACGACCTGAATTGCTCCGGAGGCAGCTTCACGCACAACAAGGCAGAAGGCACGGAACCCTGGGCAGCTGAAATGCCAGCGTTGTTCCTGGGGGCCAGCCGGATCCAGGGACCGATCTGGTTGTCAGACGGTTTCCACGCCAATGGTGCAGTAGATGTGAATGGAGTGACCTGCACCGATCTGATTTGTTCCGGCGGCCGCTTCATCAACCCCGGCAATCTTGCGCTGAACGCCTTGCTGGCGAATGTTTCCCACGCCGTAGCCTTAAACGCCTATGGGCGCTCGGGAGGAATGGAGGCTGACGGATTAGTGCAATTCGGTGGCGCGAAGGTTGGTGGAGTCTTTTGGGCGATGGGCGCGAAATTCATGGGCAAGGAAAACGAACCGCATGGCTTTTCGGCACCGGCCATTTCAGTCGGCGAAGGATTCTTCTGGCAGAACGTCGAGCTCCAAAATGGCGCGATTTTCAACCTTAGCGACTCCTCCGTAGGTGGTCTGCTCGACGATGAAAGTAGCTGGCCTCAGCCGGGTCGCCTTGCAATCGACGGTTTCACCTACGGCGATATCTATGCGGGCCCGACTGACGCGCGGAGCCGCTTGCGCTGGATAAGCCTTGAATCCCGCTCGACGCTACCCTGGTTCACCCTTGAGGGCAGCTTTCATCCCCAACCTTATCGCGAACTTGCGAGAGTCCTCCGCAACCGGGGCGATGATGCCGGCGCGCGACAGGTGCTGATCGCAGAGGAACGTGCTCACTATGCGGGTCTTTCGCTTCCCTTACGGATGTGGGGAGCTTTCGTCGGCACGGTCATTGGCTACGGGTATGAGCCGCTGCGCGCAGTCGCGTGGTCGCTCGCAGTGGTGCTTCTCGGATGGGCTGCGGTGTCGATAGGCAAGCGGGCGGGCGTGCTGCGACCGACCTGGCCAGAGAATCGCCCTGCGTCAACCGACGATCCCTACGAGGAACTCCATCCCTTGCTCTACTCGTTGGACGTATTCCTGCCCTTTGTGAATTTACACCAGGAACATTACTGGTGGCCGGATGCCAACGCCTCGGGAGAATGCGTGATGCTTGGTCGTGCGATCCGGGTACGCGGGCGAACTCTGCGCTATTACCTCTGGCTTCAGGTTGTTATCGGATGGTTGCTCAGCGCGATCTTCATAGCTGGCGTTTCTGGCCTCATTTCGCAGTGATTGCAGGTTGACGCCGCCGTATCCCGATTCAGCTTCGGGATTGGATCGATTCCTTTGCGGTAATAGCGTTGAAGCTGTGGATCTCGTCGTGAACCCTCCCGTGCTGCCGATGCTCGCGAAGCGGATTGACGACTTGCCCGCCGGCCAAAACTGGATCTTCGAGCCGAAGTGGGACGGGTTTCGCGCGATGATCTTCCGCGACGGTGACGAAATCCTCATTCAGAGCCGCGATACGAAATCGCTGAATCGATACTTCCCCGAGCTGATCGATCCGCTACGCGCGCAGCTACCCGCTCGATGCGTTCTCGACGGCGAAATCGTGGTCGCAAAGAACGACGGGCTCGACTTCGAGGAATTGCAGCTTCGGATTCATCCGGCGGCCTCGCGAGTGAAACTGCTTTCGCAGCAGAGTCCCGCATCGATCGTGTTCTTCGACCTGCTGTGCGAAGGGAATCGCGATTGGCGGATCGAACCGTTCGAGCGGCGGCGCGAAAAGCTCGAGTCGATGCTGGCGGGCGCGACTCCGCCTATCCATCTGACTCCGGCAACGCATGAACCGAGTGTCGCGTCGGATTGGTTCAGGCGCTTTGAAGGCGCGGGCCTCGACGGTGTTATGGCCAAGCCGATTTCCGGCACCTATCAACCTGACAAGCGCGTGATGTTCAAGGTCAAGCATGAGCGCGACTGCGATTGCGTCGTGGCCGGCTTTCGATGGCACAAAAGCGGTGACGGCACTGCGGTCGGCTCGCTTCTGCTGGGCCTGTTTGACGATTCGGGCGCGCTGCAACACGTCGGTGTATGCGCGAGCTTCACGCAAGCCAGGCGCCAGGAGCTGGTGAAATTTCTGGCTCCTTATCGGCGCGACGCACTCGCCGATCATCCGTGGAAGTCGTGGGCGGAGGCAGGTTCAAATGACGCGACGCATCGGATGCCGGGCGGCCAGAGCCGTTGGAGCCAGGGCAAGGATCTATCGTGGGAGCCTCTGCGACCCGAGCTGGTAGTCGAAGTCGCGTACGAGCATATGCAAGGCACCCGCTTCCGTCACATGGCGCAGTTCCGGAGGTGGCGTACCGATAAGAAGCCGCGCGATTGCACTTATGCGCAGCTTGAAGTCGTTCCGCCGCACGAGCTGAAAGCCATTTTTGCCGGGGACGTCTAACCTCGCGCGCTCAAGTGCCTTTCTTCGACGCGTGCATCTTACGCCATTCGCGAGTTGGATCGTCATCAGGATCGGGAGTTTCATTTAGCGGACGCAGCTCTTCGGGGACGTGGCGCAGGTTGATTCGGATCCGCGTCCAGCTGGACGATCTGCCACGCATCGAATCGACCAGAACGTCATCGGCGGCGAGCAGCTTCGCCGCTTCGGCGTGATCGCGTTTCCATCTTTCGAGACCCGAAAGCGCGGCCTCCTTGCTTGGCGAGTTCGCGACGACAATCAGAGGCATCTTCGTGCGCGGCGCCCTTGCGACGGACTTGGCGCGCGAAGGTGCGACGCGGCGCGGTTCGCTTTCGGTCTTGCGAAAGTGCGGAGGCCAGGGAGCGTCGCCGAGGCCCGCGGCTTCGTCCTGTGCCGCAAGCTCGAGCAACTTGTCGAGCGAACCGGCCGCTCCGTCGATGCCTTCATGCGGATCGCCGAGCTCGGCGAAACGTTTCGGAACTGTGAGCACAGTAAAATCGGAGGGCTCGCAGTCGGGAACCTCGTTCCAGTGAAGCGGTGCAGAGACGCGGGCGTCGGGGACCGGCCGCACGGAATACGCGGAGCAGGTGGTGCGGTCCTTCGCGTTCTGGTTGTAGTCGAGGAACACGCCATGCCGCTCCTCCTTCCACCACTTCGACGTGGCAATAGTGGGCGCACGCCGTTCTACCGCTCGCGACAGAGCGAGCGCCGCGCGCCGCACTTCGTCGAAAGTCCAGCGCGGATGAATCCGCACGTTGATGTGCATTCCACGCGACCCGCTGGTCTTGGGCCAGCCGCGAAGGCCCATCTCGTCGAGCAGCGATTTCACCTCGAGCGCGACCGCGCGCACGTCCGCCCAACTGACGCCGGGACCGGGATCGAGATCGACCCGCAACTCGTCCGGATGATCGAGATCGCCGGATCGCACCGGATGAGGATGCAGCTCGACGCATCCCAGATTGACGATCCATGCAAGCCCGGCGGCGTCATCGACCACGATTTCTTCCGCAGTGCGTCCCGACGGGAACGCGAGCGTGATCGTTCGCAGCCACGAGGGGCGCTGCGATGGTGCGCGCTTCTGATAGAACGCCTCGCCTTCGGCGCCGTTGACGTATCGCTTGAGGACGATAGGACGGTCGCGGATTCCGGCGAGCGCGCCCGGCGCGATCGACAGGTAGTAGCGGACCAGGTCAAGTTTCGAGAGCTTGATCTCCTTCGAGAAGTACAGCTTGCCCGGGTTGCTGACACGAACCTCGCGTCCGTCGATCGAGAGCAACTCGGTAGCGTCTTCTTTCGGCACAAGCTAAGTCTACAAAGCATTGGCGCGGTGTGACAGGTTTTGTCTGATGAAGATTGCGACCTACAACGTCAACGGCATCGGTGCTCGTCTGCCGGCGCTCGTCCGCTGGCTCGCCGAATTCAAGCCGGATGTGGTGTGCCTGCAGGAGTTGAAGGCGCCGCAGGAGAAGTTTCCGGAGGCCGCGATTCGCGACGCCGGCTACGGCGTGATCTGGCACGGCCAGAAGAGCTGGAATGGTGTCGCGATCCTCGCGCGCGGCGCCGATCCCGTCGAGAGTCGTCGCGCTCTGCCCGGCGATCCCGAGGACTTACACAGCCGCTATATCGAGGCGCTCATCAATGGCGTCCGCGTCGGATGTCTGTATCTACCCAACGGCAATCCCGCGCCCGGCCCGAAGTTCGACTACAAGCTGCGCTGGTTGGATCGCCTGACGAAACACGCACAAGAACTGCTCGCGACGGCGGAACCTGTAGTTCTCGCCGGTGACTACAACGTTATCCCGACCGAGATTGACGTCTACAAGCCCGAACACTGGGTTAAGGATGCCCTCTTTCTGCCGGAGGTACGAAGCGCGTTCGCCAACCTGGTCGCGATGGGCTGGACCGACGCATTGCGCAAGCTACATCCGGATGAGCGCATCTACACGTTTTGGGACTATTTCCGAAACAACTATGCGCGCGATGCGGGCCTGCGCATCGATCATCTGCTACTGAGTCCGCCTGCCGCGCCGCGATTGGCTAGCGCAGGCGTCGATCGCGAAGTTCGCGGTTGGGAAAAAGCGAGCGACCACGCGCCTACATGGATAGTTATCGCGGACGATGGTCATTAGGCGCCGACCGTGGTCCCGCGATAGTAGTGCTGCAGGATCTCTGTGTAGGTCTTGCCTTCATTGGCCATGACCGCGGCGCCGATCTGGCATAGGCCGACGCCGTGTCCCCAGCCTGCTCCTCTTAGGACAAAGCGATCAGGTTCCGTGTCTACCACGAATGCAGAGCTATAGAGATGTGTACGCGATAAGGCGCGGCGAATCTCCAGTTCTTTGCCGATGATGATGTAGTCGCGTTCTCCAGTGACCTTAAGCCGGTATATTCGACCTGAGGGGCCGCGTGCGAGTGCTTGAAGGTCGCGAATTGGACCTAGAGCGACCCCTAGCCTCTTGTTTATCAGGTCGGCGAGTTCTTCCGGCGTGTACGCGACCTGCCATCGATAGAAGTCCTGGGTCTCCTGATCGAACCCGGGAAGGACGCGAGATAGAAGTTCGGAATCATTAGTATGGCAGTAAGCCGGCGGTGAGGAACGTATCCATGCTTCGGGAGTGTAGGAGTGGGACTGGGCCGCACTGTCGGAGATTGATTCGAGATAGGGAATGTCTGCATCTTCCCAGGCGGTGGCATAGCGTTCTGTAATCCCGCCGCAGCACTTGGAAAATCGTGCATCGCAGATCATGCCGTTGTAACGGAGAAACTCACCGGCTGTCGCGCGAACGGCTTCGGCTGCCGCCGGCGAGAATGCTTTCGTGATGCCCTGATAGCGCTGGCAGTGGTCGTCGGCACAGACGTCGAAATCCGGATGTGCTTCGCGTCCGTACCATCGAAGGATCTCGTGAGGATCGTGCGCTTGACGCTGTCCGCTGGCGGCGCGGGCGGGATTTGCTTTCGGAAACCAGAGCCAACTGCGCGAAATCACGGCGTGAGCTTTCAGCAGTTCGAGCGGACAGCTCGCGCTCATCTCGGATGAAATCACGCTGGTGACGTACTCCTCGAGCGGAACATCGTTGATAACCGTCAGCCCTGATTCTCGTTTGATAAGGCGAAAAGTGCCGCGGAATACCTGGCGCTCCTTGCGTTCCCAGTGAAAGCCGATTCCGATGGTGACGTCCTCCAGCGCGAACGCGCACGATGCCAGGTCCGACGGAGTTAGTGTGACTTCAGAAGTGAATCGGTGGCGGCCCGGACCGTAGGACTTGCCGGAAGTATCGGCATAGGTACCCGTCAATTCGACTTCGACGCCGGCTTGTCCTTCGATAAGACCGACAGATACGTTCACCGCTCACTCTCCAGCTTAGCGGCGACTTCCCTAAATCGATCGTCGGATAAGGTGACCTCTCGAAAAATTGCAGCGATGGCGTCGCCCGTGATTCTTTCGAAATGCTCCGCCTTCGGAACGACAAATATTCCACATAGATCGATCGATGCCGGACTGACAGTTAGTTCGCCGGTATGAAAGACCTGTGGCCGATGTTTTCCTCGAGGGAACAAATATGTCACCCACTCGCCTCGCGCATGAAAGACCGCGATGTTGACCATTGGCTCTGGACGTTTGCTCGTTGTCTCCGCGAGCAGATCGATGGCGCGATCCATTCGATCGATCAAAGCAGATCGATCTCTGTCACGAAACAAGAACACATTTCTTGCGTAGTTCGGAACGGTAAGGCGGGTCATTCCTGCGGTATCCTTCTCGATCGGAAACAATGATCGCGAGCCAGCTTGAAAGTGCATGTGGTCTGGCGCGGACGCGCCGCATTCCGGACCGTTGTACACGATGAAATATCCTTCCAGGCCTGCAGCCAGGTCGAGCATATTTCCGAACTGGTTCGCGATGCGCTGCGATCCATGTTCTCTATGAGCGATCGTGAGGTGACGATCAACGATTGGAAACGGATTGCAGTAGATGGTGAAGTTGTCATCGAACTGCAGACCCTCTTCCTCTGGAGGCAGATTACCCGCACATAGGAAGCAGGGGCGTTTCGCAACCGACTCGCGGTCGACCGGCGCCGTTGTGCTAGCCATCCTATGAGGGATGTGGCGGATGAAGATGTCGAACCAATCGATGCGTACCGAACGCGTCTTCGCCTGAGCGAGGCCTTCAAGGCCTTTCGCGAGCTGCGGCCATGCATGTATCTGGCGCTGGAACAGTTCTTCTACGTTGTAGGTCATAGGCGCATTCGAGCCTGGATCTCGATAGTACGCAGCCAGTCCTTGTATAGGTCGTATCGATTCGCGACCTCGAGAGGCAGCGCGCTGTCGCTATTGCCTTCCCAACGGCGGCACAGATAAACAGACTCGTAGATGCGGCCGATCTCATAGTCACGGCTGATGCGCAAAGCCACGGCATAGTCCTCGCCATAACTCACATTCGGGAATCCTACGCGGCGCAGAACCCAAGTGTTGAATGCGCGCGGCGCGCCGAGACCATTGATGCGGAGTGCGTTGTTCATTCCGTTGTCGCGCGTCCACTCGCGATGGTCGATAAGACCGGGCGGAATCTCCTTTAACGAAAAATCGACCATCGTATAGGAACCTATGACCATCGCATAAGGCCCGGCTTCAAGTTCTGCGACAATCCGGCGAAGGACGCCGTCATTGAGGTATAGGTCATCGGAATCAAGTTGGATGGCATATTGTCCGCAGTCGCTGGAATAAATCGCCTCGTTCCAGCATCCGCCGATTCCGAGGTCGCGGCTTTTGGGAACGAGGTGCTTAACTCGCGGATCGCTGATGCCGCGCAGGATTTCCGTGGTGCGATCGGTCGAATGGTTATCGACGACGATCACGTTGAATTCGAAATCGGCGCTCTGGACGAGGGCGCTTTGAACGGCGTCGAGAATGGTTCGCTCGCGATTGCGCACCGGGATGACGACGCTGGCTTTTACCGGAATTTTTTCAGCGACTGGAACCTCGGCGAATTGAGGCGGCAGGCACGCCCCGATTCGTTTGAGATGTGCGGTCGCGATGCGCTCCATCTCGATTTGGTAATCGCGATTGCGCGGATCCACATAATCGAATTGCTTTTGACCTGTCGGCCGCGCATCAGGCGTCGACGCGCTGTACAGCGGTTCGGGGATTCGCACGACGGCGTGCTTTTCCGAAATTCTCAACCGTAGATCGTATAAGGCTCCCCACTTCAAGGTGCTGTCGATTCCGGACTGACGCGCAGCCGCAAGCGACACGGCAACGACCGGGCCAAAGTCGAAGCCGTCGCGGATGCTCCCGCGTTGATAGTCGATACGAGGATGGCCGACAGCGTCAGCATAGACCCAGCCGGCGGCGGTCTCGCGAATGACATTCGCCATTCGATCGAACATGCGCAGTCCGGGCTCGACGTTCACCCGCGGATCGCCGAGAAAGAGAACGTCGGAATCGGCCGCGTCGAGGACTCGCTGAATGCTCGCGGACGAGTATTCCTGTGGGTAGACGACGTTCACGAAAGGCTAACTATACACCATCTGTTGTGGTTTTGAGACCGGGCCACCACCAAGGGTAGCTTCGTTCCGTCAAAAACTATTTTTGCACGAAGCAGGAGTCCTCCGATTGCGAGCGGGCCGCGCGGGTATCGGGGGCAGTTTTCCATACCTAGAAGGTAGCACGCCGAATGCGCGAGTATCAGACTGAAAAGTTCATTAATCCGAAAGGCCGTCCTCGCGGATCTGATCGAGTTTTTTCTCATTCAAGCAGCCGGCTTTGTCTTCAAGTATATGCGCCGCGCCACCTATTGCGGCCGTGCGACGATGACGCCGGCCATCCGGTTTGCTTTGAGGAAGTCGCTCAATTCCTGTTCCACGACAGAGGCCTGGCTGCGCGAGGCGTGACGCATAGAAACTTTTTTGCCGTCGCCGCGCACGATGATTCCAGCATGAAACGTATCGAGATGCTTTCGTGTCGACACAAAAAAAATCAGGTCGCCGGTTTGCAAATGTCGTTGGAGCAGCGGCACTGCCGCCTTCGGTACACATTTGATGCGAGTACGCTGCGGATCGAGTCCTTGTACGACATTCAGCACGCGCTCCCTGCTGACGCTCGGAACCGCCGGCATTGGAACCGGCTCGAGTATCCCGTTGCGTATGTTGTTGCGGATCCAGAGTGACATGTAGTGATTGCGCCGGTCCCATTGAATGCGGCCATGCTCATAACGAATCTTTCGCAGCCAGTCGGTGAAGTCATCGATGTTGGAAGCGCGTGCGAGCGCTACAACTGTTTCGATGTAGGTGACACAGTCGAATCCGTCGAGCGAGGCCGTGAACACTTCGGCTGTGTCGGCGGATCCAATCAGGGGATCTGGTTGGTAGGGGCGTCCGAGGAATTGGCGGGAGACGAATTCGATTCGACTGGCGGCGGAACGATCGCGCTTTGTTTTCGACAGAAGCTGTTCCACGCGTCGCCGGCTTAGACCTCGTGGTTGCATCGGAACCTAACCCCTAGCCCCTTCCCTCGAGGGAAGGGGAACAATCGTACAAGGGCAGCTTTGTTGATTCGGAATCAATACCTACTCGGGACCGGGAGGCTCTAGCAGTAGCGCGAATCCATCGGCGTCATGAAAGTCCGGTTTGTCGGCGCGATGGCGAAGCGCCCAGTATGAGAGCGCGTCGCTTGCCTCGATGACCGCCGAGAGCCCAATGCGGAGAACAGCACGCGGGTGGACGGCAGACAGGCGATCCAGCCGAATGAGAGCGTCGAGCTCGAGCCGACTTTGTGTAGAGCGGACGCGAATGTCCGGACGCATCGCTTCATCCGCGAGAGGACTGCCGTTGCGATAGCCGGACAAGGCGTAGACGCACCACTCGCCCGACGGCGCGAAGTTGAATTCGTGATAGGCCTGCTGCCCGTCCAGCGCGATGAAGGCCTCGAAGCAGGTATGGCGCCATAGATCAGAGCCGATCCGCGGCGCCACCGGCGAAGGAATACTGATTCGAGGAATGTCGCCGTCGAGGCGGAAGGTCATCTGGAGTTCAGCGCCGGCCGAGCGGCGTACGAGCACCTGAATTGCGCGCACCGTCTCCGTGTGTGTCGACGGATGGCAACTGAGATCAATCCAGGGTTCGACGGTCATAAGGGGCGCTCGGTGGAATCTGCGCCATTCACCCGCTAACGTCAAATCTCATGAGTATTACGATCGACACTTATCGCTACGAAGAGATCTACCCTTCATTCAAGGCGGCCACTGACGAAAAGGAAAAGACCGCGCGCATCAACGCGGCGTTTCTGAATCGGCTCGCCGACGGTGGCGTCGCGCTGAAGGGGAACGATCCTATTTCGATTGCCGATATCGGCAGCGGGCCGTGCGACACGCTGGTGAAATATCTGACGGGCGTGAAGTTCGATCCGGGCTTCAAGGTTCGTGCGACCGACTACAGCATCGAGTATACCGACGAGCGCAACGGCGAGGCGCTTGCGACTCTGGCGGCGGCGAAATCAGCGGGCACGCTCAAGCTGGTCGATTTTTCAGCGCGCGCCGGCGATTCGTTTGCGGGACATCTGATCGACCTGCTGGGGACGCACCAGGCGCCGGCGCGGCCGCATGAGTTTCGAGTCGTCTTCGCGTCGCATGTACTCTATCACTGCGAAACTCCGGGGAGTACCGAGCGGCTGGTCGAGGACGTCACGCGCAACGTGCTGGCCGACGACGGCATCTGCATCCTGTATCATCTCGCCAAAGTGCCGCACAGTTTTCAGGACTTTCGGGCGCGTTACGGCAGCAACTCCGCGGCGGCGGCGCATAGCAATACGCCGGCGGTCGCGATTGACGATCCTCCGGCCAAGGTCGCCGAAGTCTGCGCCGCGCGCGACATTCCATGCTTGCGCAAGGACTTCACCGCCGATCTCAGGTTCGCAATACCTGACGAGAAGACCTGGCGCTACTTTCGCGATCCTAAAAAGTATGAAGAGCTCTGCAAGCTCCATCCCGCAGCGGCGGAAGATCTGAAACGTCTCATGTTCGTGACGCAGCGTGCGCCGAATGAGTTCGCCGCAGATCGTTCGTCAACGGGACTCTCCGCTTATCTCGATGAAGTCGGCGGCGTCGTGAAACACAACGGCGGGATTCTGAAGCTGGCCGAGTCGATGCAGGTGATCTATCGGCCGGGGGCATCGGCAGACTTCGGCAAGCGCATCGAGTCAGCGCTGTCCTCTGTAAGTGTGGCCTAGTTTCCATTTTGCGTCGCTTTTTGAGTTAACGGTATATAGAAATCGATGTTTGACGCAGTCGAATCACTGATACTCGATCTCCTCGAGTGGGTGGCGAGCGGCGAGAAGAGCTACGACGAAGTGATGGATACGTGGCGCACGTCGTGTCCGAGGTTCCCGGTCTGGGAGGACGCGAACGATCGCGGGCTGGTCGCGAAGCAGCACGTAAACGGCCGCATCGTCGTCAGGGTCACTCCCTCGGGGCTTGCGCTGCTCGAGCAGCGCTACCCGCACTCTCGCGCCATGTGACTACATCGACTATAATGTGATCGCATGACAGTATCTGTACGCGAGTTCAAGGCGCGCCTGTCGCTGTATCTGCAGAAGGCGAGCAACGGCGAAGATGTGGTGATCGCCTCTCGCGGCCGGCCGGTTGCGCGGTTGTTGGCGTTGGCTCCAGCAGCCAATGTGAAGCCTGACGCCTCGGAGCTCGCGCGGCGTCTCCGGCGGATTCCGGGAATGCTCCCGTCCAAAGGTGGAAAACCGCGCGGATCGTCGCGTCCAATGGTAATCGGCCCGGGCGAGAAAACGTTGGCTGAAATCGTGCTCGAAGACCGAAGGTGATCGTCTACCTGGATACCTCCGCCCTGGTGAAGCTCTACGTGCAAGAAGTTGGCAGTAGGGAAATGAAGCGGTTGGTGGCTCAAGCCGATCTTGTTGCAACCAGCCTCATCGCCTATGTCGAGGTAAGGTCAGCGTTCGCGAGAAAACATCGGTCGGCTGACATCGACGACGCTGCTCTGAAACGCCACAAGCATGAATTCGAACAAGGTTGGAACCGGCTGGATCGCCTGCCAGTCGACGTGACGACGATTCGCCGCGCAGGGGATCTAGCGGAAGAATATCGCTTGAAGGCCTACGACGCTTTACACCTGGCGACGGTCGATCTGATGCAGGTGACGCTTCGATCTTCGGTCAGCTTCGCCTGCTTCGACGACGCGCTGAATCGCGCAGCCGCGAAGATGGGTTTTGCTCTGATTGCCGAAGCATGAATCGCCGAATCAGGCTGGGCCGAGATGCCAGATTTCGCGGGAGTACTCCGTAACGGCGCGGTCGCTCGAGAATGAACCTATCCGCGCGAGATTGAGTATAGCTTTTCGGGTCCAGACGTCAGGATGTTGATACTCAGTCGAGACCGCGGACTGGATATCGATATACGCACCGAAGTCTGCCATCAGGAAGTAGTCATCGCGATTGACTAATACGTCGCGAACCCATCTGAACAGGCCCGGCTCGCCGGGACAGAAGCGATCGGATGCGAGCTCGTCGAGCACCCGCTTGAGTCGCGCGTCGGTCTCGTAGTACTCGCGCGGGCGGTAGGTGCCTTTCAAGGTCATCTCCTCGATTTGATCGGCGGTCAGGCCGAAGATGAAAATATTTTCGGCGCCGACGGCTTCCCGAATCTCGATATTGGCGCCGTCGAGAGTGCCCACGGTCAGCGCACCGTTCATCGCGAATTTCATATTGCCGGTGCCGGAAGCTTCTCGGCCGGCGGTGGAAATCTGTTCGGAGACGTCCGCGGCGGGAATAATTTTTTCCGCGAGCGAGACCCGGTAGTCTGGCAGGAACGCGACTTTGATCAACTCTCGGGTCTTCGGATCGTTATTGATCATGTCGCCGAGGCTGTTGATCAACTTGATGATCATCTTCGCCGCCCAGTAGCCGGGCGCCGCTTTGCCCGCGAGCAGGTAAGTGCGCGGCGCGGGCGGCTCGACGCCGTCATCGACCAGTCGCAGGTACTGATGCACGATTCCCAAAGCCATCAGGAGCTGGCGTTTGTATTCGTGAATGCGCTTGGCCTGTATGTCGAACATCGCGGCGGGATCGACGTCGACGGCAGCGAGTCGGTTCACGATTCTCGCCAATCGCTCCTTGTTGGCGCGCTTGATCGCCCTGAACCGGCGTTGAAACTCGACGTCGTTGGCAAATTTCTCGACCTCGCTCAACTGCTCGAGGTCCGTATTCCACCCTGGGCCGATAGTTGCATCGAGCAGATTTGCCAGACCAGGATTGGCCGTCAACAGCCATCGCCGTTGCGTGACGCCGTTGGTCTTGTTGCTGAATTTTTCAGGCCACAGCTGATAGAAATCGGGCACCAGGCGCGTCTTGACGAGTTCGGTGTGTAGCTT
>NZ_JBAUYR010000080.1:0-3767 GCF_049584895.1 Binatus sp. (SeqCode) | reverse complement strand
AGGCAAAGTTGCGGTAATCACCGGCGCCGGCCGCGGCATCGGGCGCGAAGAGGCGTTGCTGCTCGCCAAGCACGGCGCGAAGGTGGTCGTGAACGACCTCGGCGGGCACTTCGACGGGACCGGGCAGTCGCGCTCGCCGGCCGAGGATGTCGTCAAGGAAATCCGCTCCGCCGGCGGCGAGGCGGTCGCCAACTTCGAGAGCGTCACCGACTTCAAGGCCGCCAAGCGGATCGTCGATTGCGCGATCGATAACTTCGGCAAGCTCAACATCGTTGTGAACAACGCCGGCATCCTGCGCGACCGCATGATTTTCAACATGAGCGAAGAGGACTGGGACGCCGTCGTCACCGTCCATCTGAAGGGCTCGTTCAACGTCGCCCGCCACGCGACCGCCTATTGGCGCGAGCAGCACAAGGCCGGCAACGTGCTCAACGGCCGGCTGATCAACACCAGCTCCGACTCGGGCATCCTCGGCAACGCGGGGCAAAGCAACTACGGTGCGGCGAAGGCAGCGGTCGCCGCGATGGCGATTATCGTGGATCGCGAGATGAGCCGTTACGGCGTCACCGCCAATGCGATTGCGCCAGTCGCGCGCACCCGCCTGACCGTCGACGCGACTCCGCAGACCGCCGCCGGCATGGCGCAGAAGGCGGGCGAGTGGGACGCGTTCACCCCCGCGCACGTCGCACCGCTGGTCGCGTGGCTCGCGAGCGACGACGCCAAAGACGTTCACGGCGAAGTGTTCCGCGTCGGCTTGGGCAACGTATGGCTGATGCGCGGATGGCACACCGGCGCCAAGGTTTCGAAGAAGGGATCGATGTGGGAGCCGGCGGAACTCGGCGGCAAGCTCAAGGAAGAGCTGGCCAAGGGCGTCACCAAGAAGGAGAGCATGGGCGAGGTGATGGGCGGGGGCGTGTAGATTTTTGATCACTGACAAGAAAACCAAAAGCGCGGCTCCTCGTGAGCCGCGCTTTCGTTCCATCCTGTTTATCTGCGCCGCCAACACCGCGCGCAGCGTGATGGCCGAGCATATCCTGCGTCGCGAACTCGACGCGCTCGGCTTCGATCACAACATCACGATTACCTCCGCGGGCATCGCGCCGTATGCGCGCGACGGCGCGTTGGTCTCGCTCGACACACGGATGGCGCTGCGCGAAGTCGGCATCGACATCGGCGACGAGGCGACCTCCACCGATCTCAAGCGGCATCCCGAGATGCTCGAGCAGACCGATCTCATCATCGCGATGACCGAGCAACAGGCGCGCGAACTGGTCGAGCGTTTCCCCGGCGCGAAAGAGCGCCCGGTGTTCACCCTGCGATCGTTCGCGGGCGAGACCGGCGACATCGACGACCCGTACGAAAAAGGCGACCTGGTATTCGCCGAATGCCGCGAAGAAATCCATCGCCTCGTCCCGACAATCATCGACCGCCTCTTCCACAACTAGCGCCGTCGCTGGTCGCGCGCGATCATACAACTATGGAATTCACCAATCCGTCTGACGCCGAAATTCGCGCGATCTTGTCGAAGCCAACCACGGTCGCAGTAGTCGGATGCTCCGACAACCCGGCGCGCGATTCGCTCAAAATCGCAAAGTTACTGAAAGCCCACGGCTTCAAGGTGATCCCGATCAATCCGCAACTCGATGCGGACGCACTCCGCAGCGCCCTCGGCGAGAAGTGCTACCCCGACCTCGCGTCGATTCCTGGGCCGGTCGAGATGGTGGACGTCTTCCGCCGTTCGGAGTTCGTCCCGCAAATCGTCGACGAGTCGATCGCGAAGGGCGCGCGAATACTGTGGTGCCAGCTGGGCGTGATCCACCTCGACGCAGCGCGTCGCGCGCAGCAAGCCGGGATGACAGTCATCATGGATCGATGCCCCGCAATTGAATACGGGCGTTTGTTCTGAAAAGGTGAGCTTGCTTGGCATTCTGAGCGAGCATCGCGAGCCACATTTGCCATCCTTGTATGTCGTTGATGAAGCGAGCAACGCAAGCGTCCTCTGTCATCCTGACGGAGTGAGCGAATGCGAGCGGATCGAAGGATCTCGGACAGCGGGGCGTAAGCGCCGCCGGTTCCGGTTTCTGTGTTGCTGCTTTCCACTAAACACCCAAAGGACCGCTTCGCGATTTCGGAAACCGGTACCGGCTTCGCGGGCGCGAAGCTGTCCGAGATCCTTCCAGCCGCTCGCATTCGCTCACTCCGTCAGGATGACAAATGGTGCTCGCGTTGCTCGCTCCGTCAGGATGACAAAAAAAAGTGGCGAGACTAGATTCATCTGCGAGCTGAAGCGAGCGGAGCATACATGCGAATAATTGTCATCGGTGCCGGGATTGGCGGCCTTGCCGCCGCGCTGACACTTCGACGCGCCGGTCTCGATGTTCACGTGTTCGAGCAGGCCGCTGAATTGCGCGAGGTCGGCGCCGGCATCCAGATAAGTCCCAACGCGTCGCGAATCCTCAATCGGCTGGGCCTCGAGGATCCGATGCGCCGCATGGGAGTGCGTCCGCACGCGATCGTCATCCGTCGATGGGACGATGGACGCGAGCTCTCGCGGCAGCCGCTTGCCGACGCATGCGAGCGCAACTTCGGCGCGCCCTACTACAACTTTCATCGCGCCGATCTGCTTGACCTTCTCTCTGCGGCCGTGCCGAACGGCGTGCTGCATCTTGACCATCGATGCGTCGGATTGGCCCAGCACGCCGACCGCGTCGAGGTGCAATTCCATAACGGCGCGACCGCCGATGCCGACGTTGTCGTTGGCGCCGACGGTATTCACTCGACGGTGCGCAAGGCCGTCATGGGACCGGAGTCGCCGCGATTTTCGGGGCACGTGGCTTATCGCGGGCTGGTTCCCGCCGATCGCGTGGCGCATCTCGGACTCGAGGTCGCGGCCTCCGTATGGTGGGGGCCGGAACATCATTTCGTCCACTACTATGTCGGCGCCGGCGCTCGTTACCACAATTGGGTCGCGCTCACTCCCGGCGAATGGCGCGTCGAGTCGTGGACCGCCAGGGGCGAGGTCGCGGACGCGCTCAAGGAGTTCGCAGGATGGCATCCGCAGGTGCGCGCGCTCATCGGCGCAGTCGAGACTACCAATCGATGGGCGCTCTACGACCGCGACCCGCTGCCGCGATGGACCGTCGGACGCGTCACGCTGATCGGCGACGCGGCACATCCGATGCTCCCGTATATGGCGCAAGGAGCGGTGCAATCGATCGAGGACGCGGCGGTGCTGGCGAAATGTCTCGAGCGTGCAGCCGCGCACGAGGTTGGCGCAGCACTCTCGCGCTACGAACAGACGCGCAAGCCACGCGCCTCGCGATGCCAGGAGGGATCGCGCCACAACGCCGTCATGTTCCATCTTGCCGACGGCGAAGAGCAGCGAAAGCGCGACGCCAACCTCGCATCGTCCGCAACCGCGCCGCTGCCGCAAAACGCATGGCTGTACGGTCACGACGTCGAAGCCGAATTCGAGCGGGCATGAGATTCGCCGGCGTCGCTGTCAGATGAAGCCGCGCAAGTGGAAGACGCTCAAGAGCGACGTCGCTTACAGCACGCCGATTTTCGATCTCCATCGACGACGGTCGCATCACGCGCGGCGCGGCGCGCGCGACTTTTTCATTCTCGAGGCGCCCAACTGGGTGAATATCATTCCGATCGCGAAAAATGGCGAGGTCGTGATGATCCGTCAATGGCGTCACGGGATTTCTGAATTCACGCTCGAGGTGCCGGGTGGAATGGTCGATCCCGAGGATCCATCGCCGATG
>NZ_JBAUYR010000079.1:0-4618 GCF_049584895.1 Binatus sp. (SeqCode) | reverse complement strand
CGCCTCTCGCCAACGCTCCCCAAGAGTGCGATAAATCCAAGCGAACCCTGCTGGAGGATGTTTTCATTTTGAAGAATCCATTTAGTGTCGAAGGCAAAGTTACGATTGTGACCGGCGGAGGAACCGGGATCGGCGAGTCGATCGCCAAGGAGTTTGCAGCGCGCGGAGCCCCGGTGCTGATCGCCAGCCGCAAGGTCGAGAACCTGGAGCGCGTACGCGACGAGATTCGCAAAGCCGGCGGCAAATGCGAGATGACTCCGGTGGACGTCCGCGACGCCGATCAGTGCGACAAGATGGTCGCCGAGGCGGTCAAGCTTTTCGGCCGTCTCGACGTGCTGATCAACAATCACGGCGCGAGTATTACGACGCCGTCGATGAACCTTTCGCCCAACGGATGGCGCGCGGTGGTTGGTATCAATCTCGACGGCGTGTTCTTCTGCTCGAAGTCGGCTGCCCGCCAGTTCATGGAACAGAAGAGCCCGGGCTCGATTGTCAATATCTCGTCGACTGCGGGCGTGCATGGATCCCCCACGATGCTTCCGTACGGCGCGGCCAAAGCCGGCGTTATCAATCTGACCGTGTCACACGCGGGCGAATGGGGCCCGATGGGCATTCGCGTCAACTGTATCGCGCCGGGCCCGATTGATACCGAAGGTGCGGCGCCGCGCGTATGGCCGAATCCGAAGGTCAAGGAAATGGTCGCGCGATCGCGCGCGCTGCAGCGCTTCGGCCGCGTCGAGGAAATCGCGTATCCATGCATCTTCCTGGCGTCAGACGCGTCCAGCTACGTCACCGGATCGCTGCTGATTATCGACGGCGGCGAAGGCATAATGCGCGGCTAAGTGGACAAACCGGCCGTTCAACAGTAAATAATTCGTCGATCCTGTCGAGAGAGGTTGATTCACATGGCTGATAGAAGTGCGGTCGGAAAGACCGGCAAACCATTTAAGATGCACGTCGATTGGAGCAAGGTCCGCGAGTTCGCACGCGCGATCAAAGACCCGAATCCGCTCTACTTCGATCAGGAGCTGGCGAAGAAGGAAGTCGGCGGAGTGCCGGTGCCGGTCACGTTCCTGCAGACCAGCGCGTTCTGGACCGACGATACCTCGAGTCCCGGCTTCGGCGGCTTCGATTTGCGCCGTATCCTGCACGGCGAGCAGGAGTTCGAGTTCTTCAAGCCGATCTTCGTCGGCGACACTCTGACTGGCGTCACCAAGGTCGCCGACGTGCTCGAAAAGGAAGGCGGTCGCGGCGGCAAGATGACGCTGCTGATCACGGAGACTGAGTACACCAACCAGAAGGGCGAGAAGGTCGCTCTTTCGCGCTCGACGCTGATCGAAACTGGCCAAGCAGTCAAAGCCTGAAAATTAATCGGTGAAAAAAATGCCAAAATTGAAATATGATTCAGTCAAAGTCGGCGACGAAATCCCGAAGATCGAAATCAAAGGCGTCACCCGCCCTGATTTCGTGCGCTATGCCGGCGCGTCCGGCGACTTCGTCCCGCTGCATTACGATCAGACCTTCGTCGAGGCGGCTGGAATCCCGACCGTGTTCGCGCAGGGGATGTTCACCGCGGGCCTGCTCTCGAAAGCCGTCACCGACTACGTCGGAATCGGCAACGTCCGCCGCTTTCAGGTCCGCTTCGCCACGCGCGTTTGGCCGGGCGACGTCGTCACATGCACAGGGAAGGTCACCAACAAAATCGAGAAAGACGGCGAGAAGCAAATCGAAGGCGACCTGACCGTGCTCAATCAGAAAGGCGAGCCCGCAATCAAAGGTAGTTTCAGAGCTGCCTGCGCGTAGCGGGGACCGTGTCATTCAGAGCCGCTGCGGCGAAGAATCCCGGTCTTTCGCCCGGACCGGCCCTCTGACACCTTCAGCTTCCGGAGCCGGGATTCTTCGCTCCGCAGACTCCGCTCTGAATGACACAGGGTTTCACATACGATTAATCGGTCCCCCTCCCCAGGAACGTTCTTTTTTCCGAGTTATTCGATTCCTGTCGTTCCGTCTTTGTGTCATTCAGAGCGAAGCGAATTAATCCCGGCTCCGTTTCCGAACTCCTCTGTGGATGGAATTGTTGAACAATTGTGGATAGTTAGCGCTCCGGCGTTAATTTTTACTTGATAAGCTGAGCCGAATCCGGCAAAGAAGACAAATTAGCTCGACTGCTGGACGGTTGACTGGTCTTTCGCACTCCGGCTCAGAGGCGCAACATAATCGTAATGGATGAACCCAGGCACATAATAATCCACGGACATTTTTATCAGCCTCCGCGCGAGAGCCCGTGGACTGGATTGATCAGCCCCGAGCATGGTGCGGCGCCATTTCAGAACTGGAACGAGCGGATTTTGAGTGAATGCTACACGGCCAACGCGCATGCGCACACAATGCAAGGGCCGGTCGTTCACGTTCGCAATAATTACGACTCTCTCAGCTTCGACGTCGGCCCGACGCTCGCAGGATGGCTGCAGACCCACGGCAAGACTGCGTATCGCGCGATGATGCGTGGCAACGCGTTGTCGGCCGAGGCGCACGCCGGCCATGGCAACGCGATCGCGCAATCGTACAGCCATTCGATTCTGCCGCTGCTGCCACCGCGCGATCGCGAACTGCAGATTGTGTGGGGTATCGACGATTTCGTTTTCCGCTTCGGGCGCAGGCCGGTTGGGATGTGGCTGCCAGAGTGCGCTGCCGACGAGGACACGCTGGCATCGGTCGCGGCGGCGGGAATCCAGTTTGTGATTCTCGCGACGGACCAGGGGAATTTTAAAGGCCCGGGCGCCGAATCCCGCGGCGCGGGGCCGTTTCAATGGCACAGCGGCGATTTGAGGCTCGCGGTGTTTCGATTCGATCGCGAATTGTCCAACAGCGTTTCCTTCGGCGAGGGGTTGGCCGATGGCGCGCGGCTGGCCGAGTGGATCGCGAGTACTGCGCTCCAACTCGAGCCGGGCGCGGCGCTGATGCTTGCAACCGACGGCGAAACGTTTGGGCATCACAATAAGCACGGCGCCTCCGAGTTGGCGCGCGCGTTGAAGGCGCTCGAAGAACGCGACGACGTCATCATAACGAATTGCGAAGACTACCTTGCGGCGCATCCCGTCGTCGGGTCGTTCGAGATTCCGTCTGCGACGTCGTGGAGCTGCGCGCATGGTATCGAGCGATGGCGCTCGAACTGCGGATGCGGCAACGATGCGCACACGTCGCAGGAATGGCGCGCGCCATTTCGCGCCGCGATGGATTTCGTGAAGTACCATGCCGAGGCGACCTATGACCGTTTCGCGCCGGCGCAGGTGAAAGACCCCGGTGCAATTCTGCGCGGTGCAATCCGCTTGCTGATCGATCCGAATCCCGCCGTCCACGAGGAGACCTTCAAGCGCTTCGGCGTTACCAACGAGATTAATCGCGAGACTCTGCTCAGGATGTTCGAGATGGTCCGGGCGGGGCAGGCGGCGCTGACCAGCTGCGCGTGGTTCTTCGACGATTTCGGCGGGCTTGAAGGTCGCGTCGCGCTCAGATGGGCGGCGCGCGCGGTCGAGCTGGCGGCGGAGCATTCGGCGAGCGTCGAAAACGAGCTGCTCGAGCGATTGCGCGGGATCAATTCGAATCGGCGCGAGAATGGCGACGCCGCGACTCTATACCTGAGCTTGAAAACGCGCGAAGCTCGCGGTCGCGTGTAGCGTGAAAAATAGTCGGCACTTGTTCAGTCAGTTCGATAAGAAGTGGGGATGAACTACACCGCCTAATCCCGGCGGACTTTCTGTGCTAATCCTACGGTATGCGCCAACCTACGCCACCTCGCCGGACTCGCCTGAATTCCGGCGAAGCCGGCTTGCGCAAAAAACAATTTATGACGGAACGAAGCTACCGATGGTAGCCGACCGATCTCAATACCACTACAGGTGGGTAGTGTCTCAGTTTGAAATCCGCTCCGCTTGGCATCCATGACGCGCGGCGTTACCGATTACGTCTGCTGGGCGTTTTTCGCCTCGCGGTCCTTTGGGCAAGACGTTGCGTGTCACGCCCGCAATGCAAGCAGGCGTCACAAATCGGCTGTTCAGTTAGGAGGAACTAGTTAGCATCGTGGATGAATGGGAAGCCAATCAGGGCGAAGTACGATGAATGATTTATTGCGAGCGTCATTGGTGGTCGCTTTCGGTATTCTCGTAGGTATGTCGTTGGTTCTGATCGCGCACTATATCGCGGCCATTTATCGAGAATATCAGCGTCGAAATTCAAACTGAGACACTACCCTACAGGTGGTATGAACAGGTGCTCTGCTTATGGCCTCGACCGAAGCGACTCATATCGATTCGACCCTGACTGAATCCCGCAAGTTCCCGCCGCCCGCCGAGTTCAGTAAGCGGGCGTGGGTCAAAAATTTCGACGAGTACCAGGCGCTGTGCAAGCGCGCGGAGGCCGACCCCGACATGTTCTGGGCCGAATGCGCGCGCAACCTGCATTGGTTCAAGCCGTTCAGCAAAACCCTCGAGTGGAATTTCCCGAATGCAAAATGGTTTGTCGGCGGCACGATCAATGCCGCGTTTAACTGCCTCGATCGGCATCTCGACACGCCGCGCCGCAACAAGGCCGCGCTGATTTGGGAGGGCGAGCCCGGCGA
>NZ_JBAUYR010000078.1:0-5757 GCF_049584895.1 Binatus sp. (SeqCode) | reverse complement strand
TAAGTGCGCCAGTACTCCAGGTTCATGATTGGCCTCCGACAGGTCGATCCCATATCGCGCGCACTTTAGTCGCGACCGCCGGGTCGAGCCATTCATCATTGATGTATTCGTTATAAATTGCGAGCCTCTCACCGAGCGTGAAACCAGCCCGCGCGCATTGCTCTCCGAGGCGATCGAGATGCGGCCACGGCGCCTCGGGATTTACGTAATCCTTGCTGAGCGGCGAAATCCCGCCCCAGTCGTTGATTCCCGCATTCAGAAACAGTTCGATTTGCCGCGGCGACAGATTCGGCGGCGCCTGCACGTTCATCGTAAGACCGAGCACGAGGCGCGCAGTCGCGATCGCGCGCGCCATGTCGTAAGCGTCGGGCTCCGGCGCGTCGGCCATCGCAATCTCGGGCTTGGCGCGAAAATTCTGGATGATCACTTCCTGGATATGACCGTGACGCTCATGGGTGTCGCGAATCGCAGTCAGGCTCAGCGCGCGCTCGGCCGGAGTCTCGCCTATACCGAGCAGGATTCCGGTTGTGAAAGGAATCCGCAGCTCACCGGCCTCGTCTATCATCTTGATCCGCAGCGCGGGGTCCTTGTCGGGCGCCGCCTGATGCACTCCGCCGCGCGCCCGCAATCGCGGCGAGATATTCTCGAGCATCAGGCCCATGCTCGCATTGAGCGGACGCAACGCGCGCATCTCGTCGGAAGTCATCAGGCCGGCGTTGGTATGCGGCAGCAGTCCCTCGGCAATCGCGATCTCGCACGCGCGTCCGACGTATTCGATCGTGGTACGAACGCCGAGCATTGTCAGCACCTCGCGATATTCCTTGAAAGCAACCTCCGGCTTGTCGCCGAGGCACATCAGCGCCTCTTTGCATCCGAGCTCGGCGCCGCGCCGCGACCACAGCGCAATCTCGTCGGGCATCATCGTCCACGCGCCGGGGTCGCCGGGATCTTTGCGGAACGTGCAGTAGGTGCATCGATCGCGGCAGAGATTGGTTATCGGTAAAAAGACTTTGCGCGAGTAGGTGACGTCGCGGCCCTTGCCACGATCGCGCAGTTCAGCCGCCGCGGAGAGCATCGTGTCGAGGTCGCCGTCCGGACATTCGATCAGAGCGATCGCGTCGGCATCGCTAAGACGCGCGCCCGCGAGTGCTCGATCGAGGATATCGCGGATCGGCGCGCGTTCGCGCTGCTCGGAAGCGAGCGATGAATGAAGCGAGGCCATCAATCGCGTTTATAAGACATCAGGTGCGAGGAGGCAACCTAGTTGCAAAAGAAAACTGAGGATGGCCTGGCGACTTAAATTCCAGAAAAATAGATCAGAACCGCAGCTAGAATGAGCGCGATTATTATGATCGGTACGTAGTGGCTCTCCTCGACCTTTGGCCACCACGGGAACCATGGGAACGGGTTCGTCTTCACGCTTTCAGCATACGCGATTCAATTGATTGATGCGTCCAAATTTCGGTGGCCATTTGGCGGGCGCGATATCACAATCGTTTCGACCCTGTGGCACAGGCTTCAGCCTGTGATTTTCTGGTCTGCAAACCCAGGCTGAGGACCACAGGCTAAAGCCTGTGCCACTGGAGGACACATCATGATGCCGACCGCCGACCAACTCGCACACACCTACTCGATCGTCGCGCGCGATCCGGACACCGGGCAGCTCGGCGTCGCTGTGCAGTCGCATTACTTCTCCGTCTTTCTCGTCGCGTGGGCGGAAGCTGGGGTAGGTGCGGTCGCGTCCCAGGCGGCCGGCGATCCTGCGTACGGGAAACTGGGGCTTGACTTGATGCGCGCGGGCAAGAGCGCATCTGACAGCCTCGCGGGTCTGCTCGCGACGGATCAGATGAAAGAGCGGCGGCAAGTTGCGATGGTCGACGCCAACGGGCAGGTCGCGGCGCACACAGGTTCGACGACGATTCCCGAAGCTGGGCACCTCGTGGGCGATGGCTTTTCCGTGCAGGCCAACATGATGCTCAAGAACTCGGTGTGGCCTGCGATGGCCGAGGCGTACCGCAGCGCCAAGGGTGAGCTGGTCGATCGACTTCTCGCGGCACTTGATGCGGCCGAGGCTGAAGGCGGTGATATTCGCGGGCGCCAATCGGCGGCGATTCTGATCGTCGAACCAAAGAGCAGCGGCCGTCCCTGGATCGACAGGGTTTTCGATCTTCGGGTTGATGACGCGGCCGAGCCGCTGGTTGAGATTCGCCGTCTCGTCGCGGTTCGCCGCGCGTACATTCATATGCGACTCGCAAACGAGGCGGCCCAGCGCCGCGACCTTGATACGACCGAGCGTGAGTTCACGGCCGCCGAGCGGCTGATCGGCGACAATCCTGAAATGCGTTACTGGCATGCGATGTCCTTGCTCAGCCTTGGCAAGATCGACGATGGTCTCGCGATACTTAATGAAGTCGGACGGCGCGATCGCAACTGGATCGAGCTTACGCTGAGGCTGCCGGATTTCAGGCTGAGAGCCGATGCCCCGTTGAAAGACCGCGTGCGGAAACTGCTGGAGTGACTGTCGCGATTGAGACAAATAAGTTTTGCCCCGCTGACTCGCAGGAGTTAGTCTGAATGGATAGGCGAGATCGGAGTACCCAGATGGCCGAAACCAATGTTGCGCGCGGCGCTGCCGTCGAGCCCGCTCCGCGCGTCGAGTACGAGCTCCAGCTCTATTACTGGATGAAGTTGATTCGCGCGTTCGAGGAGCGCGTCTCGCGATTGCATCGCCAGAACAAAATCCTCGGCGGGGTTTACTCCGGCGCCGGCCAGGAGGCGATCGTCACCGGAATCTGCGCTCCCCTGCACGACGGCGATTTCGTCGCGCCGCTCCATCGCGACATGGGCGTGTTCATCATGCGCGGCGTCGATCCGGGCCGGCTGATGGCGCAGTTGATGGGCAAGGAGACCGGGCTCTCGCGCGGCAAGGATTCGTTTCTGCATGGCGGCGATTTGGAGCACGGAGTTTTCGGATCGACCTCGATGCTCGGTTCGTCGCTGCCGGTCGCGGCCGGCGCCGCACTCAAATTCAAAATGAAAAAGAATCCCAACGTCGCGGTCGCCTTCTTCGGCGAAGGCGCGGCCTCACGCGGCGACGTGCATGAAGCGATGAACTTTGCCGGCGTGCACAAGCTGCCGGTCGTATTCGTATGCGAGAACAATCGCTACGCGTACTCGACCCCGCTCGAAAAGCAGATGGCGATCGAAGACGTCGCGGATCGGGCGGAGGGCTACGGCTTCAAGGGCCACGTGTGCTCAGGCAATGACCTGCTCGCGGTGCTCGAGCTGAGCGAGCGTCAGATTGCGAAGACGCGCGCCGGTGAAGGTCCGGTGCTGATCGAATGCAAGACCTATCGCTATCGCGGGCATAGCGAGCACGACGCGGCGCTCTATCGCGATCAGGAAGAGCTGATCGAATGGCAGAGCCGCGATCCGATTCCGCGCTTCGAGTTCTATCTCGAAAAGAAAGGCCACGAAATCAAGCGCATCCGCGAGCAAATCGACGAACGGGTGAACAAGACGGTGCAGGCCGCGGTGGATTACGCCGAGAGCAGCCCGCTGCCAGAACCTCAAGAAGCACTTGAAGATCTCTACGCGCCGCCCGGCTCGTCCACTTCGCCCAATTCTTCGACCAACGGCAAGCAGTGAAACAGTGAAACACTGAATCATGGAAGCTACCTACATCAAGGCGATCAACGCGGCGCTGCACGAGGAGATGCGCCGCGACGAGAACGTCTTCGTCATGGGCGAGGACGTCGCGGAGTTGGGTGGCGCGTTCAAGGCCACCGAAGGATTGATGGACGCGTTCGGCGAGGAACGCGTTATCGACACTCCGATTTCGGAGGCGCTGATTATCGGCGCGGGCGTCGGCGCGGCGGTGCTCGGGATGCGTCCGGTGGTCGAGATGCAGTTCGCGGATTTTATTTCGTGCGGCTTCGATCAGATCGTCAATACTGCCGCGACTCTCCGCTACCGCCATGGCGGCAAGGCGTCGTGTCCGCTGGTGATTCGCGCACCGTCGGGCGCGGGCGTTCACGGCGCGCTGTTCCATTCGCAAAATCCCGAGGCGTGGTTCACGCGGGTGCCGGGACTCAAGGTGGTCGCGCCCGCGACGCCGTATGACGCGAAGGGAATTCTGAAAAGCGCGATTCGCGACGGCAACCCGGTCGTGTATTTCGAGCACAAGCGGCTCTATCGCAGTATCAAGGAAGATCTTCCAGAGGGGGATTTTACCGTCCCTATTGGAGTCGCTGAATTACGCAAGGAAGGCGGCGACCTCTCGATAATCACGTACGGCGGCACGCTCGGGCAGTCGCTCGACGCGGCGCGAATCGTCGAGAAGGAAGATGGACTCGCGGTCGAGGTGCTCGACTTGCGCACTCTGCTGCCTTTAGATCGCGAGGCGATACTCGCGACCGCGCGCAAGACCGGCAAAGTGCTGGTGGTGCACGAAGATCGGCTGACGGGCGGAATCGGCGGCGAGGTCTCCGCGATCATCATGGAGAACGCGTTCGAATATCTCGACGGTCCGGTGCGCCGCGTCGCGGCCGCGGATGCGCACGTCGCGTTCAGTCCGCCGCTCGAAGATTTTATTTTGCCGAACACCAACAAAATTGTGGAAGCGATCCGCAGCCTGGCGGCGTACTGAAATGGCGATCGACGTAACCATGCCGCAGATGGGCGAGAGTGTCGTCGAAGGCACCATCACGAAATGGCTGGTCAAGGAAGGCGACGTCGTCACCGAAGATCAAGCACTGGTTGAGATTTCGACCGACAAGGTGGACACCGAGATTCCGTCACCGGGCGCGGGACGAATCGCGAAGATTGTCGCGGAGGAAGGGCAGACGCTGCCGGTCGGCGCAACGCTCGCAGTGATCGAGCCGGCGGGCGCTGACGCCTCGGCTAAACTAAAAATCGTCACGCCGAAAGCCGTCCCAAAGCCGGAACCAGCTCCAGTGCAGGCGAAGCCCGCGCCGCTAACGCCGCCGTCACCCACGCCGACGCCCCAGCCGACACCATCGCCTCAGCCGATGCAGTCGGCGAGCGCGGGTGTGCATGAAGTCGAATCCGAACCTGGCGGTCCGCGACGCTTTTCCCCGGTCGTGCTGAAGATAGCGGCGGAAGAGGGAATCGATCTGAGCCGCGTTCCCGGCACCGGAATTGGCGGACGAGTCAGCAAGCGCGACTTGCAGCGTTACCTCGATGCTCTTCGAAAAGGCGGAACGCCTGCTGCGCCGCAGGCGCAAACCAACGGCGCCGCGCAGAGCAGCGCGCGTCCGGCGACCAGTGCTGCCCCGACGCCGCAAGCGCCGGCGCAATCGGGGCCGGGGTTCAAGCCGCCCGTCTATCAGCCGCTCGAGGGCGATATCGTCGAGCCCTTCACGCGCCGGCGCAAGCTGATCGCCGAGCACATGGTCTATTCCAAGACGCATTCGCCGCACGTGGGCACCGTCGCGGAAGTCGACGTCACCAATGCGATGCGTCTGCGCGAGAAGCATAAAGACGAGTTCGCGCGCCGCGAAGGATTCAATCTCACGTTCCTGCCGCTGGCGGCGGCCGCGACGGTCCGAGCGCTCAAGGAATTTCCGCGGATGAATGCGTCGGTGGTCGGCGACTCGGTCGTCATCCGGCGCGAGATCAATCTCGGCATCGCGATGGACACCGACGAGGGCCTGCTGGTGCCGGTAATCAAGGCCGCGCAAACGATGTCGTTGGTTGGGATTGCGCGCGCGATCGAAACGCTGCGCCGCAAAGTTG
>NZ_JBAUYR010000077.1:0-16460 GCF_049584895.1 Binatus sp. (SeqCode) | reverse complement strand
GCTAGGCGGCTTCCGTTGTTCCGGTCAGGTGTTTGAAAGGCTCGCTGATGCCGAGAAAGACCACGCTGAACCAGAGTTCGACCGCAAAGACTTTCCATAATTCGAGGATATTCTCCTCGTAGGAAGGATCGCGCCGAGAAAAGGCCTCAGCCATCGAGCGATAGAGCCTGCGTAAAACGACTCCGTCGACCCATCCACTTTGGACGATGTTGAGCCGATCGAACAGCCGCTCTCCACCAAGCGCGATCATCGCCATTGGGTATAACTCGGAAAGATTACTCTTGTCAGAACGCCGCCGTATTTTTTCCGGCAGGATTCCTCGCATCGAATTGCGCAGCACGAACTTGCTAACGCCCGGCCTGAATCGTTGGTTATCAGGTATGGCGAACGCAAACTCCATGATGCGGCGGTCGAGGAAAGGGTGCCGAGCCTCCAGTCGAAAGCGCGCGGTCCAGCGTCCATCCATCTCAAGGCCGTATGGGAGTTGGCCGGAAAGGTAGGTCTGGAACATATCCTGCTGTGTGAAGGTGCGGCTTGAGGGCAACGGCCACCTCGCGGACAGCCGGTCCAGGAGTTTCGTCCTGGCCGCGAACGCCGGCATAACCAGCGGATGAAGCTTAGGCGGACGCAGCGATTGCCTGAGCGCCGACTTGAGGCGGTTGGGAACGACCTTCTGCACGAGTGGCCAAACTCCATACTCCGCCAAGACTTTGGTATAGCCCGGAAAGAAGAATCCGGGCGGTGGATTTCGATTAATCCGAAGCCTCCGCAACGCCGCCGCAAAGCGAAACTGGCTCAGCAGGTCTGCATATACCAGGTAGGTTCCGGTAAACCACTCGTCGCCGCCCAGTCCGCATAAGCGAACTCTCAAGTCGTTACGATTGCCAAGAATTGACGTGTAATCGGTGCATCCGCAGTTGGGAAAATCCGGGAGGTCCAGATAGTGCGCAACCTGCGCATTAAGTTGGCTGAGCCGGGCAATTCCTGGAAGAAGATAGGTATGCCGATGAGGATACTTATGAATTACCTCTTCGACGTACTCGGTCTCCGCTGCCGGTCCGGGCCCGAAAGGAACAGAGAAGGTTTCAAAACTCGGTAGTTGTACTTCGCCGTCTTGGCGTAATTGTTCGGTCAAACAGACAATCGACGAGGAATCGAGCCCGCCACTAAGGTCTGACTCCACTCCTCTACTGCTGCGAAGTCGGCATCGCACCGCCTCCTTGAGCAGCGAAAAAAAATGTTCACTGTAGTCGTCGTCGCTCCGATAGACGATCTCCCGCGAGGCGTCAGGAAAATAGTACTGGTGGCATTCAACGCCACGCGCGCTTACGCTCAAGTAATGCGCCGGCTCCAGGCGGCGGACACCTTCGAAGAGTGTCTCCTCGCGATCAAATGGAGTCCTAACCAGTATCTCTGCTATAGCAGGCTCGTTGGGTCTTCGGAGGACCCTTGGATCCTGGAACAGTTGGTGTATCTCCGAGGCGCACAGGAAGAATCCCGGGCCATTGAAGTAATAGAAGCTCTTTACTCCCATAGGATCTCGGGCACAAAAGAGTGTTCGCTTCGATGGGTCCCATAAGGCGAAAGCGAAATCACCGATCACTCTCGCCGGGGCCTCTGCACCCCAACACTGCCAGGACCGCAGCACGATCTCGGCGTCTGTGCCCGTGCGGACACGATGACCTCGGGAATTCAGCTCAGCCGTGAGTTCGTCGCGGTTGTCCACCCGCCCATCCATGGACAGCACCAGTCCTGAGGATTCGTCCACGAACGGGCTGGTCTCAGCCGAAGCCTCGGGCGTCGTCGCGAGCTTTGCATGCCCAATCGCGACCGGGCCGTCGCCCCATATCCCGAAGCCGTCAACTGAGCGGTACGGGATGACAGCAATCATCCGCTCGACAGTCGAGCGATCCGCAGGAGCCCCGTCCCACTGATATAAGACCGCGATACCGCTCATCAGATCGGAGCGCCGAGGTGACCGCCCAATGCTTTCAGCTTTGGCGTCATCGCAAATGACCTTTCAGATGGTCAATCAATTGCACGAGCCCCCTTTTGACCGCCTGATCGACAAGATTGTCGAGGTCGCACCGCATTTCACCGGACTCGACGCCCGCCTGACCGAGTCCGCATAGATGCTCAAGGATTTTCGACCGATGAAGGAGTGCGAACGATGCCATCCTCCATCTCCAGCCGGCCGCTCTCGTCGTAATGTTCCCCGACTGGCAGCGCGGCGAAGTTCCGACGCTCACCTTCGCCGGTGATTATCCGGTCGCCGCATTCGAGCCACGCGTGGGCGCGCAGCAGGTCGGGCGAATTTTTCGCGACTCCGATCCGAACGTGGCTGCCGATACCGCGCCGCGCGAGCATCTCGCGCCCGGCGATCGCGCGAACGAGGCAATTCCCTCCGGCCGGTACGATTCGGCCAGCGGTCTCGACCGCCCAACCAATTTTTGCGGCCTCGGTACCTTGCGAGATCACGCCGGCCCGCGGCGTTACTGGTTGCAGAATTTTGCGGATGGGAACGAACATCACCAGCAGCCGCGCCTTGACCAGCGAGGCTGCTGCCGATCCGAGCAGCCGGCGATCGGCGGCTTGCAGTTTGATGAATTTGCGCAGTCGCGATTGCATGATGAACTGTGATCATCCAGCTTAGACGTGAGTCGCCGACCATGGCAATATCGCTTTTGCAATAGGTGGCATCCATGAAGATCGAGATCTCTAAAGATGTGATCTGGCGCGAATTGAGCGGGGAAGTTGTGATGCTCGATCTCGCCAGCCAGCAATATTTTGGTTTGACCGGTACCGGCAGCGAAATGTGGCAACTGATAGTGGAGCACGGTTCATCCAACTCGGTGATCGATCGGATGCTCGCCAGGTACGACGTCGACCCAGCGCGTCTCAGGGCCGACTTCGACCAGCTCGTGAACCAGCTGGCCGCCAAAGGAATGTTGCGGATCTCCCGCGGCGACTGACCTTCCTTTTCCCAAACACACCCTCCATCGCGTCGGTTGTCAGGCGAGGACGGCGCGCTGCCTGGCGATTGTTCCCGTTCCCTCCTCGGACTAGCTTTCTCCGACATCATGCTGAGTCCGGTGAATCGATGGTTCCCGCAGAGCGCTACCAGCGATGCGCGAATCCTGCTGACGACGCGCGCACTGCGCGGCCTTGCCGACGGCGCCGTCAGCGTATTGTTGCCGGGCTACCTGACGGCAATCGGATTCAGTCCGTTGCGAGTCGGCGCGATCGTGTTCGGCACGCTGCTCGGCTCGGCAGCGCTCACGCTGTGGGTGGGGCTCGCGACCGATCGACTGGGGCGGCGTCGAGTCCTGCTCGCGGCGTGCGCGCTGATGCTGCTGACGGGAATTGGATTTGTCACCGCGACGAGCTTCTGGCCGCTGTTCATCGTGGCCGTGGTCGGTACGCTGAATCCTTCCGCCGGCGACGTCAGCCTTTTTCTGCCGGTCGAGCAGGCGGCGTTGGCCGAGGCAGCCGAGCCGCGAGATCTGACTGCGATGTTCGCGCTGTACAACGTTGCGGGCGCCTTCGCCGGAGCGTTCGGCGCGCTCGCCAGCGGCGTGCCGGCGATACTCGCGGCGCGCCACGGATGGGCACTCGCGCCGGCGTTGCGGTCGGGTTTCGTCGCCTACTCGATCCTCGCGGTGATCGCCTTCACGTTCTATCGGCGTCTTTCCCCTGACGTCGAAGTCGAGCGCCATCCGGTCAAGCGCGCGCCGCTGGAGAAATCGCGTTCAATCGTTTACCGGCTGTCGGCGCTGTTCAGTATCGACGCGTTCGGCGGCGGATTTGTAATTCAGTCGCTGCTGGCGCTGTGGTTGTTCCGCCGCTTCAATCTCTCGGTGCAGACTGCGGGCGCATTTTTCTTCGCGGCCGGGTTGCTCGGATCGTTTTCGCAATTCGTTTCGGCGGCGCTCGCGGCGCGGTTCGGACGAATCAACACGATGGTGTTCAGCCATCTGCCGTCGAATGCGATGCTGATTCTCGCCGCGCTGATGCCGACGCCGGCGCTCGCGATGGGATTTCTGCTGCTCCGATCGTCGACCTCGCAGATGGACGTTCCAGCGCGCCAGTCCTACGTGATGGCGGTGGTGCCGCCCGAGGAGCGCGCAGCCGCGGCGACCGTCACCAATGTGCCGCGCAGCCTGGCGTCGGCCTTCGCGCCGCTGCCGGCGGGCGCGATGCTGAATCATTCGTCATTTGGATGGCCGCTGATTTGCGCCGGGACGCTGAAAACAATTTACGACATCCTGTTGCTGATCCAGTTTCGCGCAGTAAAACCCATTGACGAATTTTGATTTCAGGCGATTGTTCCCCTTGCCTCGACTATGGGAAGGGGTCAGGGGTTCGGTTCCCCGCCACCCAGCGACTCCGATAACTCGCACGGTGCCCAAGCATCTAACGCTTCGCATCCATCTCCCGCCCGCGCTCGCCGGCCAACTCGGCGCGCGTCGCAAACAAACCGGACAAACGCTGTCCGCCATCGTCATTCAAGCGCTCGAGCGTTTGCTCGGCGACGAAAATCAGACCGTATTTCAAACTTCGACCGTCAACGCCCTGATGGAAGGTGCGTCCACCGGCGACATGACGATGGGCGAGCTCAAGACTCACGGTGATTTCGGGCTGGGCACCTTCGACGGACTCGACGGCGAGATGATCGAGCTCGACGGCAAGGTCTTCCAGGTGCGTGCGGACGGACATGCGCATCCGGTCGAAGATTCCGTACGCACGCCGTTCGCGACGGTGAGCTTTTTCAAGGCCGATGAGAGCGCGCGCCTCGATCGTCCGTGCGATCAGCCCGCGATGCTCGCGGCCGTTGCCGCGATGCTCCCCTCGCAGAACATCTTTCACGCGCTCCGAATCGAAGGCCGCTTCGACTACGTGAAGACCCGCGCCGTCGCCAAGCATGACAAGTCAGTCGGCCTCGAGCACGCCACCCGCCAAGAACCAATTTTCGAGTTTCACGAGGTCGAGGGCACCATCGTCGGCTTCTTCACCCCCGACTACCTGCGCGGGGTCAATGTCCCCGGCTATCATATGCATTTCATCACGGCAGACCGCACCGCAGGCGGCCACATGCTCGATTGCCGCACTAAGGACGTGACGATCAAAATCCATCATACTCCCGAGTTCGAACTAGGCACCCCCGGCACCGAAGAATTCCTGAAAGCCGACCTCTCGCAAGATCACACCGCGGCCATCGCAAAGATCGAGCGTTAATTCCTACAGCGCGGCGAAGTTTCGATTTTCATGCGGCCAAGGCGGCGCACTCGCGATCGCGCCGAGCACATCCTCGGGCTGCTCGACCAGCGACCACATCTCGCGATGGCGATCGTCCATGAAGCGGCGCTCAATGCAGCTTTCCAGAAACTTCACGCACGGTGTGTAGAAGCCGAGCGTGTTAACCAGCACGATCGGTCCGCCATAAAGCCCAAGCCGCTTCCATGTAATCGCTTCGAACAACTCCTCGAGCGTGCCGCATCCGCCCGGCAGTGCAATCACCGCGTCGACTTCCTCAATCATCATCCGCTTGCGCTCATGCAGGTCGTTTACGATTAGCAGCTCGCTCAATCCGCGGTGCCCCCATTCTAGGTCGTACATGAAACGCGGCAGCACGCCGATGACCCGGCCGCCTTCCGCCAAAGCCGCGTCCGCCAGATGCCCCATCGAGCCGACGCTGCCGCCGCCATACACCAGAGTCACCTTGGTGCGCGCCAACTCGCGCCCCAGCCGCGCCGCGGCGTCGTGATACTTGGCGTCGCACTGGCGACTCGACGCCGCATAGACACAAACTCGCTTGATAGCCATCGCGCGATCGTACCGGACCAATCCGCGCCCATCCAGATAGCGGGGCTGACGCTCGATAGGCAGACCGAAGCCGACTCAGACTGAAGTAGCGATCCGTTGCACACAGTGTCCCAGCGCGGGACACATCGGGCGCGTTTTTGTGCATCGTAGGCAAGCTAAGACGCGACTTGCGCTGATCGGACAATCTAAATTCCTGAGTCGATCAAACCCACATTCATTGCTATTCGCGTTCACAGCCACCGATTGATTAACAACAGTCTAGGCGGCTTAACACTTGCTCTAGTTGCTCTTGTGATGCGCACGCGTTGCTCATCCCGGGAGACTCTTAGTTGCGAAACAGCCGACCATCCAGTAAACCGACCAGCTATCTGATTGTTGCCGCCCTCTTTCTCGCTGCATTGGGGGCTTGGGCGCCAAGACTCGTAACTCCTGCTCATGCGCAGACGCCGCCGCCGGCGCAAGTCGAAATCGCGGGTACGCCAGCAGTCGCATCCGGTCGAGCGATTACGAATTTCATCGACACTGCATCGCGATCGCTTGCGGTTGGAAGGTCTGCCGCCCGGGTTGCGATTCATCGGCCGCTTGCTGGACACGCTGGCGACTCTCAGGACGAAAGTGAAGCCTTCGAACAAAGTGACGACGCCGGCGCGAGCGAAACTGATGTGCCCGCTTCGCATCAACATCATCATATTCGCGAGGCGGACTTTCCCGCCGGCTCCGACAACGGACCGGTGACTCCGCCCGATACCCAGGGGACCGTCGGCCCGAATCATCTGATGGCGGTACTCAACAGCAATGTGACGATTGAAACGCGCACCGGAGTCGTCCTCAGCTCGATTCCGATTGCCTCGTTCTGGTCGAGTCTCGGCGGAATCAACGAGGCATTCGACCCGCGCGTGCTGTTCGACGCGTACGCCGGCCGATGGATCATTTCGTCGGGCGCCAACGCCGCATCGCCAACTGCGTACGTTCTCATCGGCGTCTCGCAGACCAACGATCCGACCGGCGCCTGGAACCTCTACAAGGTGAACGTCGACGCGAACGGCGCGAGCTGGGCCGACTACCCGACGCTCGGCTTCAACGGCGATTGGATCGTGCTGCAGACCAACGTGTTCACTGTCAGTCAGGGCGCGTATGTCGGCTCCTACATCTACGCATTCGACAAAGCCGACTTGTACGCCGGCGGCGCCGGCCAATATACGGTGTTCCACGATTCAACCGGGTTTACCGACTATCCGGCGGTGACTCACGACAACGCGCTCGCTACCGAGTACCTGGTGAGAAACTGGAACGGCGCGAGCGGGACGCTTCGCGTCAGCACCATCACTGGATCGATCGGCGCCGAAATACTGACCACCGGCGTCGCCTTTCCAAGAGCAGCCAAGGGATGGCAGGATTCCGGGGCCGAGAACTTCGCCCCGCAGCTCGGCTCGACCGCGCGGATAGACACCGACGACGATCGAATCGAAAACTGCGTCTATCGAAACGGATCGCTGTGGGCTGCGCAGACCGTGTACTTCCCCGCGACCGGCACCCCGACGCGATCATCCGCGCAGTGGTGGCAAATCAATACTGCGAGCGGCAGCCTCGGCGTCGTGCAGCAACTGGGGAAGCGCGACGATCCGTCGGGGCAGTTCGACTACGCGTATCCGACGCTCGACGTCAACGCCAACGACGACATGATGATCGGCTACTCGCGGTTCGGTGCATCACAGTATGCGAGCGCCAACTACTCGTTTCGACGCCATACCGATCCGCTGAACACACTCGAGCCCGACGTCGTCTTCAAGGCGGGCGAGGCGCCGTACTTCAAGGACTTCGGCACCGGCGACAATCGATGGGGCGACTACAGCAACGTCGCCGTCGACCCGATCAACGACATCGACCTGTGGACGATCCAGGAATACGCGGCCACCGGCAATACCTGGGGCACATGGTGGGGAACGATAGCGCTCAGCGGTAATCCACCGACGCCGACCGCAACCGCCACGCGCACTTCAACGCCGACTCCGACTCGAAAGCCTACGCCGACCCGCACGCCGAAGCCGACTCGGACGCCAACCGCGACGCCGACCCCCAAGGCGTAAATAAGGCGAAGAACGACTTGAAACATGTATCATCGTTGCTACCGGAAGTTTGCATGTTTGCTACAAATTGACGGATTAGCAAAACAAAAAGATATGACACTTCCAGGTGTGGATTGGTGAATATCCCACGAAATTGAAGCTAATATTCACCTTTTAGACTTTCGTTGCATTAGCGCAAATTTTCGCTCTTTTCAGTATCGCTGAACGGCCTATCTTTTGCGTACACATCTCTTGCGATGGCGTGATAGTTTTTGAGGCTCTACGCCGGGAGGGTTTTATGCGAGTCCTAGGAAGAACGAGGGTACGTTCGCGACATGACCTGGTTCTGATTATCGGCGCGGTGATCGCAATCTCAATGATTGTTTCCAAGATGGTTCATAACTGGAGGCACTTTCCGCCCAGTCTCGGAATGACTACGACGGCGGTGATGGTAGCGGACAGCAGCTTCACTCCAAACTGATCGAGCTCTTTTCGGACGCGATGCGGCAAAGGGAGACGCATCGCCGACCAAGCCCAGGTGCAGGAGCAGGCTCGGAATGCCGGGCCTGCCTCCAATTTGGTTCAGTGCATCCTCACTCAACCGGCGATTCCTCGCGTAACCGTCTTTAGACCGTAGACGCACTGCACTTACGTCAGTAAGATGCGCTCGCAAGGTGCATTAACATTCGGCGGGGAAAAGTGGCGGGACGATCGTTGCGGAGTTTGATGGTGGGTGCGGCGGCCCTCGTCGCAGTCATTTCGGGCGCGGAGTTGCTCGGGCATGCGGCCGTAGTGCCGGGGCAATCGCGATCCGCTCATCCTCACGCCGCGCGCGCATTGGAGCCAGGCTTCACCGGCACATTCCTCTACCGCAACGATAATTTTCGTACCGGCCAGAACCTGGCGGAATCCGTCCTGACTCCGTCGACGGTTAATGCTTCGCAATTCGGACTGGTGTTCACCGACACTATCGACGCGGCCGCCTACGCGCAGCCGCTGTATGTGCCAAATGTGGCGATCCCGAACCTCGGAACGCACAACGTCGTGTACGTCGCGACAGAGAACGACAGTGTGTACGCCTTCGACGCCGACCAGCAGGGACCTCCGCTTTGGCATACCAGCTTTATCAACCCCGCGCTGGGGATCACGCCTGTCCCGTCGACCGATCTCGGAGAAGGGTGCGGCGACCTGGTTCCGATTATCGGGATCACCGCGACGCCTGTGATCGATCCCGCCGAAGGCCCCGCCGGCACCCTCTACGTCGTCTCCAAGGTAAAGCTGGGCCCGGGCAGTTATCAGCAGCAGCTTCACGCGCTGGACATTACAACCGGCCTCGAGCAGCCGAACAGTCCGGTGACGATTGTGGCGACGGTCCCCGGAACCGCCGAAGACAGCGTCAACGGGGTAATCTCATTTAATCCTCTGCTGCAGCATGATCGCCCGGCCCTGACGCTGGCGAACGGCGTGGTCTATCTCAGCTTCGCCTCGCATTGCGACGTCACTCCCTATCACGGATGGATTCTCGGCTACGACGAAACCTCCTTGGCGCAGGAAGTCGTCTACAACTCCACCCCCAATGGCGAAGACGGCGGCATCTGGGAGGCTGGATGCGGTCCAGGAGTCGATACCAACGGCGATTTGATCGCCATCACCGGCAACGGGACCTTCGATACGATCGCGCCCACCGTTGATTACGGCGACAGTTTTCTGCGGTTGACTCCAGGCGGTGGAACCATGTCGATCACCAGCTCCTTTACGCCCCTCGACGAACTCCTGCTCGACGACGACGATCTCGATATGGGCTCGGGCGGTAACCTGCTGCTGCCCACTCAGCCGGGGCCAAATCCCGATTTGATGCTCGGCGCCGGCAAGGTGGGGACGCTCTATCTTGTGAATCGCGACAACATGGGCGGCTTCAATGCCACCAAGGATCAAATGGTGCAGGAACTCACCGGTGCCGTCGGTGGAATGTTCAGCACGCCTGCTTACTGGCAGGGTAAGGTGTCCGGTGTTGGCGTGCAGAACATGATCTACACGATCGGTGAAAGCGATCTGCCCAAAATGTTTGTGATCTCCAATGGACTGCTCCAGACGCCGCCCACTTCGGCCGCAGTATACTTTTCATTTCCATTCCCGGGCGCGTCACCAGTCATATCGGCCAACGGCAAGACTGGCGGCATTCTGTGGGCCATCAACAGCGGAGGATGGAATTGGGGCGGTACTTCGATCCTCTACGCCTTCGACGCGACCAACCTGACCGAGCTGTATGACAGCAACAAATTCAGCGCCGACAATCCCGGACCCGCAGTGAAGTTTACCGTGCCCACCGTGGCCAACGGCTCGGTCTACATGGGCACCCAGACCCAACTCGCGGTGTTCGGATTGTTCCCCGGTGGAAGAGGCGCGCCGACTCCCACTGCAACTGCGACCGCTTCTGCGAGCGCGACCCCAACGAGAACCGCAACCGCCACCAGCACCACCTCGGCGACGCCTACCGCCAGCATCACAGCCACGTCGACCGCGACCGCCACGACTGCGACCAACACCCCGACTCCTTCGGCCACCAGCACCGCGCCCACCCTGACGCCGACCGTCACGGCCACGCCTACGCCCACCGGAACTCCTGTGCCTACCGCGTCGCCGAGCCCGGTCTTCGCGAAACTCAATGCAAACCCGACGTCGATCTCCTTCGCAGACCAGGTCGCGGGGCATCAGGGTAAATCTTCGAAGGTAACCGTCGTGAACACCGCTGCGTCCGCGTCAGTGACGTTGTCGCCTACTGTCAGCACCGGATTCGTCGTGACCTCCAACACATGTCCGACGGTTATGGCGCCCGGCGGCTCGTGTAGAATCGAGGTCGCGTTCGCGCCGGCAACCAAGGGAAAACAACATGGGCAACTTCAATTGAACAGCAATGCCGAGTTCGGGGTGCGTGCAATCAAACTCAAGGGCAAGGGCCTCGCACCGAAGATGAAGACCAGGCCCAAATCGCTCAGCTTCGAACAAACATCGCCGGACTCCCTCAGCTCCCCGCAAACCATCACCGTCGTGAACGACAGTCCCGCGCCGATCTCGTTCACTACCGCTCCTGCAGCCACTCCGCCGTTCAACGTGACCGCAAATACGTGCCAGACAATCGCGCCGAACGGAGGGAGTTGCACGATCGCCGTCGAGTTCGCTCCGCATAAACGCGGCAAGTACCAGGGCACGCTCGAAATCCACGACAACGCGGCAAGTAGCCCGCAACACATCAAACTCTTCGGCGTATCAAGATAGTAATGTCGGATCTCGAAGACCCTGCTTGCTGGGGGTTTCATGATCTGAAACCCTAAGTGAATCGACGTGCGCCTTGCGCGCGCAAACCGCGATGCAGGCCGCTAATCCAAACAGCTTATCAGAACAACCCAAGCTAGCGCCGTGGATTCCCAGGCCGCGCCGCTATCTCGCCGCACTGTTCGCGATGCTGATGTCGGCCACGATTTTCGAAGGCTACGACATCACCATCTTCCATCTCGCGACGCCCGAAATCGCGCGAACCTTTCACCTCGGTAATCCCGCCATCGGCCTGATGGCGACGGTGGTGCGCTTCGGCGGGATGCTCTCGTTCTTCGTGGTAATCCTCGCCGATCGCTACGGCCGCAAACCGATCATCTCGGCAACCGTCCTGTGTTACACGGTGCTGACGTTGTTCACCGCGCTTTCGGTCGGGGTCCGTTCGTTTACGATCTTTCAAAGCCTGGCGCAGATCTTCCTCGCCGCCGAATTCGGCGTCGCAGTGACGATGATCAGCGAGGAGTTTCCCGACCGACGCCGCGGCCGCGCAATCGCCGCCCTGCACATGGTCGCCTTTCTCGGCGTGCTGGCGGCGGCTCTTACCTACGCAATCATGGCGGAATCGCGATGGGGATGGCGCGGCATGTACATGCTCGGCATCGCGCCGCTGATGATGGTCTTTTTCTTGAGGCGCGGATTGCGCGAAACCGCACGCTTCAATGCGCTCGAGCGGGACCGGCTTGCCGCGGGCCGCCAGCGTCCGGAATTCTGGCTGCAGATTCGCAAGACCTTGACCCCGTTCGCCGGCCCCTATCGCTCACGTCTGCTGATCATGTCCGCGCTCTGGAATTCGATCGGGCTGATTGGCGGCCCGATGGTGACTTTCTTCCCGCTCTTCGCCAAGCGCGATCATCATTGGAAATCCCACCAGGTTTCGACCGCGATAATTCTCGCCTACGCGATGGGCACGATCGGCAGCATGCTGAGCGGCTATCTGATGGACCGGCTGGGGCGAAAGTTTACCACCAGTTTTTTTTACGCCTTATCCGGAGCCGCGATGTACGTGTTGTTCACCAGCGACACTTTCAGCGGAATCCTTCTGGGCGAAGTCGTCACGATGTTCGCGTACCAGGCGGCACGCACCGCGACCTCAGCCCTCTCGACCGAGTTATTTCCCACCGCGATTCGCGCAACCGGCTATAACCTGTGCGTGCAAGTGATCGGACAAATCTGCTGGATGCTGTCTCCCGTCGTCATCGGACTGCTCTCGGGTCCACTTGGCGGTTTGGGCAAGGCGGCGTCGATTTTCGCTGCCGGTCCGGTGATCGGGATTGCAATTATCTGGTCGCTGATCCCCGAGACTCGCGGCAAGACGCTCGAGGAACTTTCGCCGAACGAGGCGCCTCCGATCAGCACTGAATAGATCGCCCAACTATATCCCGAGCCGCGATCTGATCTCGCTTACGATGGCTTCTGGAGCGCCCGAGATGTCGACGACAATCGCGTCGCGCGGCTCCTCGATCGTGTCGATCTGACTCGGCAGCAAATCTGGATTCATGAAATGTCCAGTGCGTCCGCGAAGCCGCTCGGCAATGACCTCTTTCGATCCTTTCAGGTAAACGATCTTAACCGACTTCGGATCGACGACAATCTCGTCGCGATACGATTGCTTCAGCGCAGAGCACGCGACGACTCCGTTCCTGCCTTCCGTCAGCATGCCTTCAATCAATTTTCGAATCGCACCCAGCCACGGCGCGCGATCGACATCATCAAGTGCGATCCCGCGATGCATCTTGCGCTTGCTCTCCTCGGAATGCAGTTCGTCCCCATCGTGAAACTCCCACCCAAGCGCCCCCGCCAGCGCGCGCCCGACAGTAGTCTTCCCCGCCCCCGTCACCCCCATGACAATTACAATCATCGCACTCCTAAAATCTCCCAACTCGCTTGGTCGCGCAAATTCCTTCCGGTTCAACTGCATGACCAGCCGGCGCCCGCGAGTTCACCGCTTCCTTGACAGTTCGCAGCGTCCGTCTAACATACGGATCGTCACGCGAATCGAAGTTGCCGCATCGGAGGTATCGTAATGTCAGGCGCAAATATCAGCGAAAACGAAATCAACGAACCCAACCGTTGGCGACTGGAAACCCCCGGGCATTCCGGATGGAAGCGCACCGCGCGCCCCGACGATCCCGACAAGTACCTGATGATCTCGGCGGACTGTCACTGCAACGAGCCGTCGAACCTGTGGGTCGATCGGATCGATCGCAAATTCCGCGATCGCCTGCCGCGAATCGAAGTCGACGAGAACGGCGTCAAGTGGGCAATCTCCGAAGGATGGGCGCGCTCACGCCTGCTCGACAGCCACCTCGAAGGCGAAGACCATCTGCGCTCGAAGGCGGGCGCCGATCCAGAGCAGCGTCTGAAGGATCAGATTCGCGACGGCGTCGATGCGGAAATTATTTTTCCCAACAAGGGTCTCACGATGTGGGCGACGCCCGACGCCGACTTCGCGCACGCGCAATGCCGCATCTACAACGACTGGGCGTGGGAGACCTTCGCGAAGTACAACGACCGCATGTCGCCGCTCGCCGCAATCGCCACCGCCGACCTGCCGGGATCTATAAAAGAAGTCGAGCGCGTCGCGCAGCTGGGATTTCGCGGCCTGACTCTGCCGTGCAAGCCGATCTTCGGCGCGCACGACGCGCGCCATCCAAATTACAATCTGCCGATTTTCGATCCGCTGTGGGAAGTGATCCAGGCTGCGGATCTTCCGATCACCTTCCACGTTTCGACCGGACGCGATCCGCGGGCCGCGCGCAAAGACGGCGGCGCGGTCATCAATTACGTTTCACATTCGCTCGTCCCGACTATTGAGCCGGTCGCGAATCTCTGCGGCTCCGGCGTGCTCGAGCGTTTCCCGGGAATCAAATTCGCCGCCATCGAGTCGGGCATCGGATGGGTAGCGTGGGCTCTGGGAGCCATGGACGAGGCCTATCACAAGCATCACATGTGGGCGTTGCCGCGGCTCAAGATGCTCCCGAGTGAGTATTTCCGCGCGAACGGCTACGCGTCGTTCCAGGAAGATCCGGTCGGTCTCGATCTCGCGGTGAAATACAATCTGACCAACAACTTCCTGTGGGCGAACGACTATCCGCATCACGAGGGAAGCTGGCCGCATTCAGCCGAAGCGATCGAGCGCGAAATGGGCGGTCTCCCCGAAGACGCGCGCGCCAAAATCCTCGGCCTGAACGCAGCGAAGCTCTTCAAGTTCGACATCGAAGCCCTAACAACCCAACACCGCAGCCGCCTCTCAGCCGCGAACTGAGGTGGCCTCTTCCCTCTGTCCCCCCTTTCCAAGTGGAAAGGGGGCGAGGGGGATAGGACAGCGCGCCACATTCTTCTCGTTCCCCTTCCCCACTTTTCCTGGGGAAGGGGTCAGGGGTTAGGGTGCTTCGTCCCCCACCGAACCCGCCGAAAATTCACAGCCTAAATTTTTCCAGCCTGTGATATACCAACACGATGACGGAATTCTCGCATCACTACGCCAACCTCGACGGCGTGCGAATCCATTACGTCACGATGGGGCAGGGCTGTCCGGTCGTGCTGCTCCACGGATGGCCGCAGACCTGGTACGAATGGCGCCGCGTGATGCCGCTGCTCGCGGACAAATTCTTGCTCGTCGCGCCCGACCTGCGCGGCCTCGGCGATTCGTCGCGCCCCAGCACGGGCTACGACAAGAAAACCGTGGCGAACGACATCTGGTTGCTCATGCACAGTCATTTCGGCCACACGCGCTTCGCCGTCGTCGGTCACGATTGGGGCGCGCCCGTCGCGTTTCGGCTCGCCGCGGATCATCCGGACGAAGTGACGCATCTCGCGATGCTCGACGTGCCTGTCCCAGGCGATCAGCCCGCCGGCGCCGCGATCGGCGGTGGCCAGCGATGGTGGCATCTGTTCCATCAGGTGCTCGATCTCCCCGAAGCACTGGTCTACGGCCGCGAACGTCTCTATCTCGAATTCTTCTACATGAACGGATGCGATCAGGCCGGCGCAATCGGCCCCGACGACATCGCGGAATACGTTCGCACCTATTCGCAGGCGGGCGCGATGCGCGCCGGGTTCAACTTTTACCGCGCGCTCAATCAAGACGTCGCCGACAATCGCGCGACATTGGCGACCGGCTTCAAACTCCCGATGCCGACGCTCGGCCTCGGCGGCGGCGGCCCGCGCGGCCGCGGCGACTTAGTAGTCGAATCCCTCCGCCGCGTCGCAGTTCACGCGGCAGGCGGCTCAATCGCCGACTGCGGCCATTTCATCCCCGAAGAAAAACCCACGGAACTAGCCACCCACCTCCGCGAGTTCCTAGGCAAGTAATTCCCATCAAGGGATCTCTTTGAGTTCTGTTCCCCCTTTCCATTATGGAAAGGGGGCGAGGGGGATAGGACACCGCGATTCTCACAGTTTTTCTTGTTCCCCTTCCCATTATGGGAAGGGGTTAGGGGTTAGGGTCCTTTCCTTCCGCCACTCCTCAATGCTAACTAAACCGGATGCCATCGTTAACTCTGAGTGAGCAGAAAAATCCGGAGCTGATACGCCGGGCGATGGAACTCCGACAAAACATGACTCCCGAAGAGCGCGTCATCTGGAACGAGCTTCGCGGAAATCGACTCGGCGCGCATTTCAGAAGGCAGCAACCACTCGCGCCCTATATCGTGGATTTCTATTGTCACGCCGCGCATTTAGTGGTGGAGATCGATGGAAGCCCGCATCGCGACCAACAAGGATACGACCGGGTGCGCGACGACTATTTGATGCGGCGTGGAATCCAAGTGCTCAGGCTATCCAACGAATCAGTGCGTAATGATTTGGCGTCTGCGATCGCCTCGATTCGAGCGGCCCTGCGCAGGAAAGACCCTAACCCCTGACCCCTTCCCCGCAATGGGGAAGGGGAACCAGAAGAATTATCCGATCGCGCTTCCGTCCTATCCCCCTAACCCCCTTTCCGACGCGGAAAGGGGGAACACACAAGATGCTCAGACTCTCGCGACCCGCGATCGTTTTGGAGGGTTCCATTTCACCTAAGCTCAGCGAATTAACTTCTGTTCCCCCTTCCCATTATGGGAAGGGGCTAGGGGTTAGGTTGTCTTGAATCCGCTAATGCCTCAACGCCGTTTCGAATCCCCTGAACGATCGGTATCGATTGCCCTTCCGTTCGCGACCGCAGTTTGGTACGCCTCGCACATAACCTGATCGAGGAGAAGTGCCGTGGATTTTAGTATTCCCGCCGACGTCACCGCA
>NZ_JBAUYR010000076.1:0-32154 GCF_049584895.1 Binatus sp. (SeqCode) | reverse complement strand
GGCTTACGATTTCGCGTCGGGCAATCCGTTTCACACCCCGGCGATTCTCGGCGCGATGGTCTTTCAGAACGCGACCGTGAGCGACGGCATCCAGGCGACGCTGCCTCTCGTACTCGGCTACTCGATTCTGCATTTCTCGGCATTCGTGGGTTTCGGGCTGGCGCTGGCGGTATTGCTCGCGGCGTCGGAGTGGGAACCGTTCATGGTGCTCGGCGCACTGCTGCTGCTGGCCGTGTTCGAGGTTTTCTTCGTCGGATTTGTTTCGTTAATCGATCAGTCGGCGCTGGAAGTATTGGGATGGTGGAAAATCGTCGCCGGAAATATCCTCGCGCTGATCGCGATGGCGACCTACTTCATCCGCGGCCATCGCGGACTCGGAGTCAAACTGGTCGAGCGCTGGGCAATGCTCGATCACGAGGGCGCAGAGATGGGCGACCTGCCGCCTCGCCCGCCGCACGACCACGAGCCGACACATCCGTCACATCTTTAGAGCGGCGCACCTAAAAGAATAATCGCCTGCGCGGCGGGCGGCAGGGGTGACCCCTGCACCCAGGGTAAAAGTGAGAAACGCAAAGTTGCGCGGCGCGCTACTTTGCTCTGAGGGTTGGCTCGATGGCGCAAGCACGACGAACGCCCGCATTCATCGCACGCGAGAAGGCGGCGCTTTTTTGGTGTCACGCTGACGAAGCGAGCAACGCGAGCGCACGTCCGTCTTCCTGACCGAAGCGAGCAACTCGAGCGCCCTTACTCGTCGCGCGAGGGGAGCGCTTTTTTGTGTCACCCTGACGACGGGAGCGTTAGCGACGGGAGGAACGGGCCTCGGACAGCTTCGCGCCAGCGGAAGCCGGTTCCGGTTTCTGAAAATCGCGCAGCGCTCCTTTTGATTCGGTTCGCGCGAGCATTGGATCTCGTCGGATGCAGAACTCAGAAACCGGAACCGGCGGCGCTTGCGCGCCGCTGTCCGGAGGCCAGAAGCCAAGTCCTGCCGCTCGCGTTGCTCGCTTCGTTAGGATGACAGACAAAGATCAAATTCCGAGGACGTCGCGCATTGTGTAGAGGCCGGGCTTCTGACCTGCCAGCCAGCCGGCAGCGCGGATTGCGCCGCGGGCGAGAGAGTCGCGGCTCTGCGCGCGATGGGTCAGTTCGAGGCGCTCTCCCTGCCCGCCGAAAATCACCGTGTGGTCGCCGACTGCGTCGCCCGCGCGGATTGCTAGCACCGCGATCTTGCCGTCGGGCCTGACTCCGGTGATTCCTTCGCGGCCGTAGATCGCATTCGAGGCGAACTCTGCGCCGCGCGCTGACGCGATCGCTTTGCCGAGCGACAGTGCGGTTCCGCTGGGCGCGTCGATCTTGGTGCGATGATGAATCTCGAGAACTTCGGCATCGAAGTCGGGAAGAATCGCGGCGACCTCGGCGACAATCTTGGCGAGCACGTTAACCCCGATACTCATGTTGGGTGCGATCACGGTGCGCGTCTTCTGAGCGAGCTCACGCGCGCGGGTTTCCATCTCGGGCGTGAATCCGGTTGATCCGATCACGATCGCGGCGCGCGCTTTCGACGCGACTTCGAGATGTTCCATCGAGGCGGGGGCCGTCGTGAAGTCCAGCGTGACGGTGTCGGGCTTCGCGAGCGACGCATAGTCGTCGGTGATTTTAATACCGAGCTTGCCGATGCCCGCGAGTTCGCCCGCGTCGGAGCCAGTCGCGCTGTTGCCGTGCGCTTCGAGCGCGCCGACAATTTTGTGCTGCGGATCGCGCGACGCGAGCGCGACCAGCAGCCGGCCCATCCGACCAGCTGCTCCGGCCACGATTAGATTAGCCATCGGAAGTCACTCTTTTCATTTCACGCTGCCCGCATGACGCGAGCGCGATGCGGACGCGGTCGCAGTATCAGGCGGCCGGCGCTGCTTCGGCTGCGGGTGCCGCGGCCGCTGCCGCATCTGCCGGCTTGCCGTGCTTCGCCTTGAAGTGTTCGTCGCACAGGCTCGAGGTGCCATGGCGATGCTTGCGGCATTTCTCGAAGGTGCAGGTTTTGTAGCGCGCCTTGGGCATCTCGCCCGCCTTCCAGAGCCGAAAATGCTGCCGGCAATAACCCTTGCCGACCGCCTCGCGCGCGCAATCTTTCGCTTTGCAATTTCCTTTAGTCGTCATGAATCCCTTCTTGGAAGCCGCTTTCCCGACGCAAGCGCCGAAAATCACGGCTGAGCAATCCATTTACAATAGTGTTTGGCGCAGATGCTTCATAGAGGGTTGAAAATTTTGGTAGTGGGGTCAGTTTGAAATTGATCGGTCACGATACTTAATGAGTTCATACACCCAACCCAAAATCTGCACGACGCTGGCAGATGCAGAGGCGAACATCATCATTGCCGTGAGTTCCTTCCAATTCCAATCGGGCACAAATTCTAGAACTAGAACTGCGACGATAAAGGGCGCTGCGATGAACCAAATCAGGATTACGCGATTCCAGGAATCCGATTGAACTAAAGGACGATACGGATCCCTTTCGAATTGCTCGCGTCGAGCGTCGCGCATTTATCTACTCGTTCCGCAGCCGAGCAACTAAACTGAGCCACCACCCTCGCCGAAGCGTGCCGCTCTAATTCGCTGCCGCGGCGGAGCGCTCTGCGATCAGACGATCCAATTCGGCGCGCAGCTTTGGGAGCACTTCTTCGTAGCCGAAGTAGCCCAGCTTGCGATCCTTCTTCTTGAGATTCACCGTCGTTGGACCGCACCACAGGCCGAGGTCGGCGTCGTCGGTCTCGCCCGGGCCGTTCACGCGACATCCCATGATCGCAATCGTGATCTTGTACTGCTCGGCGTAAACCGTGAGCTCCTTCACCTGCTGCGCCAGCTCGACGAACTTCATGTTCTCGACGCGCGAGCATGACGGGCACGAGATGATATTCAGCCCCGCGCCGAAGTCAGGCACCGAGATGAAGCGGCCCGCGGCGACATCCTCGATAATCTTGTGGCCGACCAGGACTTCCTCGTGCTTGCGCTCGTTGGGAAGAGTGAGCGAGACGCGGATGGTGTCGCCGATACTTTGCGCGAGCAGTTTTTCGAACGCGATCCGCGTCTTGATGATTCCGTCGGGCGGCAACCCGGCCTCGGTGACGCCGAGATGGATCGGCACGTCGGGCCGGCGCTTCGAGAAGCGCCGATTCGCGTCCATCACCTTGTTGGGATCGGAATCCTTCAGCGAGACGACGAAGCGGGTGAAGCCGAAACTGTCCATCAGATCGCAATGGTACGCGGCTGACTCGACGATCGCGGCGAGCTGATCGCCGGGGTACTTGTCGAGGAACGCGGGCGCGACCGATCCGCAGTTGACGCCGATGCGAATGGCGACGTCATTGTCGCGCGCCACGTCGACCAGCCATTTCACTTTCTGCTCGATGGTCTTCGACTTCTCGATATGGTGGAGATGGCCTGGGTTGTAGCGAATCTTGTCGACGTGCGGGGCGACCCGGTCCGCGATTTTGTAGTTCTCCTGCAAATCGACCGACAGCACGATGCCCCTGGTCTGCGCGCGGATTTCCTTGACCGCCGGGATTTCCTTCTCGCTGTCGATCGCGATACGGACGATGCCCGCGCCCGCGTTCGCCAGCTGATGCGCCTGCGCAACGGTCTCGTCGACGTCGATAGTCCGCGTCGCGCACATCGATTGCACCACCACCGGAGTGTTGCCGCCGACCTTGGTGCCGCCAATCGTTATCTGCCGGGTTTTTCGATCTTTGTGTGCCTGATCCATTGCTACCTATGCTGCCGAATGCACTGGCCTCTTGCTAGTGCTTGTGTTCATCCGCCACCGCCATCGCGATCGCGCCGTGACTGAACGCCGCGCCCGCCCGCATCGCGGCTGCGACCCAGACGGCCTCGGCGATTTCCTGATCGGTGCATCCTTTCTCTTTGGCGCGGGTCACGTGCGCCTCGATACACCACGGGCATTGCGTCACATGCGCGGCAGTAATCGCCATCAGCTCTTTGGTTTTGCTCGGAATCGCGCCGTCCTTGAAAACTTCCTTGTCGAAATCCATGAAGCCCTTGAAGGCGTCGGGCGCGTTCTGGCGCAGGTTGCGGAGATACTTCGAAGTTTCCTTGCCGTAGAAATCTGCCATCGTAAATTCTCCTGAATGTTTTTGAGGGTCGATTCCGACTATAGCAGACCGATGGTTTGAAATAGATAAACAATTGTTTATCTAGCGATGTAGCCGTTCGCCTGTGCTAATCCTGTTAGTTGTCTCAGACAAATTTTGCTTATCTTAGGCGTGCGACGGCGAATTTTATCTCTGACTTTTCACTTGCAATGAGTCACCATTCTGACTAAGTTTCTTTCTCCGTCGAGATGCACATTAGACGGAAAGGGGCTCCGCATAAAAGATGGTGATCTCTAAGCCCGTCGCGCGCCGCCAATATTTAATGTTCAAGCTCTTCGCTCGGGGGAGGGAGGAAGCTGGACTATGAGTACCGTGGTTTCAACGATCGGCGTCGCCGATCCAAGGCCCTTTCCAGACGTAATTCTTCGCAGCCAGTTCTTCGAGATGGTCGGGACGCGATCGCTTTCGAGCGAACAGCGCCTGATGCTCGCGGTGCTGGCCGACGCGATCAACGTCGTGCAGGAATTCAGCGGCATGTCGGGCATGCGCAAACGGAACTCGTTCAACGAAGCCTGGAACTGGTTCTTCACCAAGGGCGTCACGTGTCCGTTGTCGTATGACAGCGTATGCGACGCGCTCGGGATAGACGCCCAGGGGCTGCGATGGCGACTGTCGGAGCTGGTCGCAGGACGAGGCGGCACCCCGATGCGCCTGCGGCTGAAGGAAGCGAGCCGGATGCAGCGCCTGACGGTGAATCGAGTACGCCGTCGAGACCCGCGCAGAGTGCATCGGGCGACGCGAGCGCGCTAGAGCTTCGATTCAATCGAACGACCGTTTCGCGCGCCGATCATCGGAAGTGCCGCGCCAGCTCTGATGCGTATGCGGTTCCAATCTTGTCGGCGTTGAGCCGGAGCCATTCGCTGAAGCGGGTGGTCGCGTTCGGCGCTGAATCCGTCACCAGCAGATTGGTCATCAAGCCGCGAGCTTCGTCGAGCGTCAGCGTAACGTCGCGCACCAACCATCCGACAATCCACGCGAACGCAACTGCGATGCGCGGATCGATGTGCACGATGCGCGGTCGTCTGTGCACCGCGCGCGCAATCATTCGAACCAATTCGTCGAAGGTGAAAATCTCCGGCCCGACTGCGTCGAATGTCGCGGATTGATCGTCGCTCGCGGTGTTAGCGGCGATCTCACCAAGGTCGCCCGCGAAAATCGGCTGGACGCGATAATCTCCACGCCCGGGAATCGCGAAGAACGGAAATCGCCTCAGCAGCCATGCGATGTTGTTGAGCAAGATATCTTCGACGCCGAAGATCAACGCCGGCCGAATGATCGCATAGGGAAGAGACGACTGTCTGATAGCCGCTTCGAGAATCGCCTTGCCGCGGAAATACGGCAGCGGCGACGGCTCGGTCGTTTTCGTCACGCTAATATGAACGAACTTGCGAACGCCAGCCGCTTTGGCAGCGTCGAGCATCACGCGAGTGTCTGCGATAGCAGTATCGAAGGTCTGTCCGGCATACGGGAACCTGACCCAATAGGTATTGAAGAGCGCGCGCACGCCTTCAACACTTCGCTTGAGCTGCTCGGGGCGATCGAAATTGAACGGCATCGCTTCGATCTGATCGCCAAAAGGATTCGCGCGCGTCGGATGTCCCGTCAGCGTCTTGACCCGCCGTCCGCGCGACAACAGCGCGCGCGTTATGTATCGACCGGTATATCCGGAAGCGCCAGTTACAACGTCGAAATCATCTGGCATCGCGCATTCTCGTCGATTCAGGCGCTGCTCCGGGATTCTTCGCTCCGCTCTAGAATGACACAAAAAAGATCAGGCAAAGGAGAGATGAAGAAGGAATGCGCCACCCTGTCGCGCTGGTAACTCGAGCCGCAGAACCCTCACCTACGGCGATGCGGCCCGCCTCCTCTCCGTAAAATAAAGGGCGCGGTAAAGATCGAACGCCAAAAAAAGAACCTGAGAGCAAAAGGGCGTCCTCGCCATTTTGCGATTAGTACCAAGGTGCAGGGCTTAGCCCTGCCCACGGAAGCATGAAACCCACGGTGGGTTTCATTAAGATAACGTTCTTATGGATCGTCCACTTCAAGGCGTCAGAGTTATCGAAGTTGCAATGTGGGTTGCTGGGCCCTCCACCACCGCAGTGCTCGGCGATTGGGGCGCCGACGTAATCAAGCTCGAAGACCCGACCACGGGAGATCCGATTCGGGGTTTCGTCACGCGCACGATGGGCGATCCCGACGCGCGCATCCGTCCGCCGTTCGAACTCGACAATCGCAACAAGCGATCGGTCGCGGTTGATTTGCGCACCGCAGACGGCCACGCCTTCGCGCTCAAGCTGATCGAACGCGCCGACGTTTTCGTCACCAGCCTGCGCCTCGACGCGATCGAGCGGATGAAGCTCGACTACGCGACGCTGTCCGCGAAGAATCCGCGGCTCATCTACGCGTCGATCAACGGCTACGGGCATCGCGGGCCGGATCGCAATCGCCCTGCATATGATTATGCCGCCGCGTGGGCGCGATCGGGCCTGATGGCGACGATTGCGGAGCCCGGGCAATCGCCGCCGGCGCAGCGTCCCGCGATGATCGATCATGCGGTTGGGCTCGGCCTGGCCGGCGCTATTTCCGCGGCGCTGCTCGCGCGCGAACGCACCGGCCGCGGACGCGAGGTCAACATCTCGCTCTTCTCGATGGGCCTGTGGATGAACGCCTCAGATCTCACCGTCGGCCTGATGACCGGACGCTCGCCGAATTCCGAGTCGCGCATGGAACGCGTGAATCCGCTCTGGAGTTCGTACAAGTGCGCCGACGCGCGATGGATTTACTTCGTGATGATCCAGAGCGATCGGCATTGGCCGGATTTCTGCCGCGCGCTCGGCAAATCTGAATGGCTCGACGATCCGCGCTTCAAGGACTCGACTGTTCGCGCGCAAAACTGCGCGGCGCTGACCGGGGAGATTGATCGCGCTGTCGCCGCGCGCACCTCGGACGAATGGGCGCCGATTTTCGATCGCCACAATCTCATCTGGGCGCCCGTCCGAACCGACGCCGAAGTGCTCGACGATCCCCAGGCTCACGCCATCGGCGCTTTTGCGGCGGTCGATCATCCAAACATCCCCGAATGCCGCGTCGTGAACAGCCCGGTCGAGTTTGGCGACACGGGTTCGCAACCGCATCGCGCCGCGCCCGAACTCGGTCAGCATACCGAGGAAATCGCGCTCGAAATGGGGCTGACATGGGACGAAATTGCGCGCCTGAAGGTCTCTGGAACGCTGGGTTAGGTTCATCTGCAATGACGGATTAACCTCCGTCCAGATTAGCTAATTCGGACTTATCCATAATCAAATATCGGTATAAAACCACATTTCAGCAACTTTGTTTGACTCTGACGAACGCCCTTCCATATGATCTTGGTACACGTTCCCGGAGGTCGGCCGCTCGTGCGAATGATTGTTCCTCCCGTCGCTCATCGCCGCGAAATTGATCGCAACCTTGCCGAATTTTTCCGCGGCCATCGCGCCGCGCATTTCAACCGCGCCGTTTCCTCGATGTGCAAATATTTCAAGTTGCGCCGCCCCCGGGTCGAATGGTTCGAATACATCGATTGGGGCAAGACCGCCGGCCGCACCTACGAAGACGGCCGCATCCACCTCGTGCATCCCGAAAACTGGAAGCGCGGGCGCATCTACTTCAGCGAGCGCAAGTGGATCCAGATGATCTACCACGAACTCGGGCACTTCATGCTCTGGAGCGATCCTGAGCGCAAAGCCGACTTGTTCTCGCGCCGAATGATCACCGGGCTGAAAGTCCGGAATCGCCGCGCAGCATCGCGCACACGAAGTGGCCGCACTGGAATTTCGAGCACGCGCCGCTCGGCCAGTCGCCTCCGCAAACGCCGCCCACGGATCGCGAGCGCGAGAAAATCGCGACGGGCTACTCGGATCGCGTCCCGGCGCAGCACCACTCGCAAATCCCGGCGGGTCGCCTGATGCCGCAGAAGCCGACCGTCGAAAATCGCTGGTGGGTCGAGACCACCAAGAAACCGAAAAAGGCCAAGTCCGAAACCGAGATGCCGCAGTTGCCGGTCGCGATGGCCTTTTACAAGGTCGCGCAGGATTACGATCAGGATCGCGCCAAGGAAGATCTCACCGACAACAACCTGCGCATCGCGCGCGAGGCGAATCCTCCGCAGGGCGGCTGGGCTTACCTCGCGATGACCGAGCAGCACGCGCCGGCCAACGTGATCAAACGGGTCAAGGACGAGTTCCGCATTCCGCGCGAGGCCCGCGGCATCGTGATCGATCACGGCCGGGTCGTGCGTCTTCTGATTTGCGGACCGCAACTCGAGGATTGGATGCTCGACATCACGCTCGGCGACGAACCGTCAGTCGACGCGTACGTCTGGTCGGTGATGTACCGCGAAAGAATCTTCCGCCGCGCCGAAGACGCACTGCGCCAAGCCCGCAAATGGGCTATCAACCTGCTCCAATTCCCGCCGCCACGAGACGAGCCCTTCCGCGGCGCCTTGCTGATATAACGACACACCGAGGAACTTTATTTAAATGAAACCCGCCGTGGGTTTCATTAAGATTAAATTCCCCCCATGAACTATCTCTCCCTCGTGTTCCGAAATCTCACTCGAAACAAACGCCGTACGATTCTTACGACGCTCTCGATCACCGTCTCGGTCTTCATCTTCGCGTCGCTGATCAGCCTGCCCGGTCTGCTCAATAAGGTACTGCGCGACCGCGCCAATTCGCTGCGTCTCATCTGTCATAGCAAAGCCAGTCTCTTCTACATGCTGCCCGAGTCTTATCGCCGCCGAATCGAAACGCTGCCGCACGTTCAGGCGGTCGCCGCCTACAGCGTGTTCCTCGCGACGTACCGCGATCCCAACGAACAGCTTGGCGTGCTGGCGGTGGATGACGACCATATCAGCGAAATTTTCCCCGATTGGGATATCAGCACGGAAGCCAATCACGAATTCAAAAGCATGCGCACCGCGGCTCTGGTCGCGACCAACCTGATGAAGCTCTACGACTGGAAAGTCGGTCAGACCATCATGCTGCGCGGCACCTTGTATCCGGTCGATCTGCAACTGACGATCGTCAGCGTGCTGAACGAGGAAGCCGCCGGCCCCCGCATCATCTTCCGCCGCGACTACATGGAAGAACTGCTCCACCGGCCCGGCACCGCCAACCTGTTTTGGGTGAAAATAGACAGCTCGAAATCCGCGCCCGAAGTAATCGCCGCGATCGACGAGATGTTCGCCAACTCGCCTAACGAGACGGCCACCGAAACCGAAGTCACGCTGATCAAGAACCAGGTCGGCAGCACGCTGAGCCTGATGCTCAACGGCGCAAAGTTCCTCGCGGCGATCGTCATTTTCACGATCGCGCTGGTCGCCGCGAACACGGCTGCGATGGCGGTGCGGGAGCGGCGTCACGAAATGGCGGTGATGCGCGCGATTGGTTTCACGCGCGGCTCGATCGTCGTGCGAATCCTGGTCGAAGGACTGATAGTCGGCGTGGTAGGCGGCGCACTGGGATGTGTACTGGCACTGCTGGGCTTTGACCTGTTGCCGCATGTCTCGGGAGCGCTGGGTCCGCTCGCACTCGCAATGACGATGCAGCCGCGAATCGTAGCCTACAGTTTTCTGATCGCAGTACTGATAGGAGCAGCCAGCGGCTTCATCCCCGCGACGCTCGCCACCCGCGGCGACATCGCCACCGAACTCCGCGCGATATAGTTCCGATCCTAACCTCCCCGTGTCCGAGGACAAGGAAAACTCCAGTGGCACAGGCTTCAGCCTGTGATTCTTGCCTGGATTTGCATGGACCAGAAAATCACAGGCTAAAGCCTGTGCCACCAAAAAAAGAGCCTTAGAGCAAAATGGCGTCCTCGCCATTTTGCGATTAGTACTTTTCACCGGGTGCAGGGGTCACCCCTGCCCAAGGAAGTGTGAAACCCACGGCGGGTTCCACTAAAAAGTTCCTTTATTTACTGAACTCGACCGTCGCCGTTCCGGTCACGAGGCGCTCGGCCTCCTCGTTCTCCATCCAGACGTCGATCTCGGCGGTGCGATCGTCAGCATTTTTGTTGGTGATGAAGCCGTGAATCGTGATCGCGTGATCGGGCTGTACGGGAACACGATAGGTAGTGCTCATCTGCTTCAGCCACGCGTTGCTCGAGCCGATCCAATCGGTCACCAGCTTTGACAGCAGGCCGAGGCTCATGTTGCCCGGCAGGATCATCCCGGGCAGGCCTTCTTTCTTCGCGGCTTCGTCGTCGGTGAAACGTCCCGCGATCTCGCCCATGCCCATCAGCTTGGCGTACGCGCGGCACTGATCCTTGCTGACGAACAGCTCGAGCGGGCCGAGCGTGTCGCCGATATTGACCTCTTCGAAGTTTTTCACGTGCGGTTCATGAAGCGATGGTCGATATGGGCCAGCACTTCGTCCTTGTGGTTTTTGAGGGTCGAACGAATCACGACGAAGACCATCGTGCCGGTGCGTCCGGTCTTCTCGAAAATTTCCTTTACGTGTGAGGTCAGCGTCACCTTGTCTCCCGGCCTTATCGGCGCGACGAATTCGACGTCCTTGCCCGCGTCGAAACCGCGGCGCCCGAAGCGCGGTACGTTCTCAAAAAAATGCCGCCCGTTGCGAAACGTCACCGCGAATGACGGCGGCGCGACGATTCCGCCGTACGGCCCTTTCTTCGCCGCCTCCTCGTCCGTGTAGATCGGATTGGTCTCGCCGAGCGCCGCGCAGTACCGCTGGATCTTGTCGGCCTTGACCTCGACCGGCTCAGTCACTTCGAAGACCTTGTTGATCAGCGCAGGATCGTAATTGACTGCCATTGTGGTTCTCTCATCGACTCGCTATCGAGTTTCCATCGCGACCGCATGCGGCACGGGTTTGCGCCGCGGCCGGAAATCCACCGCTTCGTAATTGCCGGTTTTTAATTCCTGCACCAGGTCGTCGATCGTCTTGATATACGCGTTGAACTTGGTCGCGCACAGTCCTATCAGGCTGACGAGATGACTATCCGAGCCGCCGGTCGCCGCGAAACCGTACTTCGCGATCAACTCCGCGCTGCGCTCGTCCTCGCCCTTGCGCGATCCACCGTTCAGCGCCTCGACCGCGACCACGTTCTCCAGCGGCCCCTTGCTCTGATAGTGCTCGTAGAGCCCGATATTCGGACGCCCCGGATGGCACGGGACGACGATTCCACCCATCCGCGCGACTTCATCGATTAGTGTCTGCGCGTCGAGATGCACGTCGGCGAAATCGAACCGCTTGGTCATGTCGTCGTTCACGCCGAACACCAGCATGTGCCCGTAGTTGGTCTCGACTTCCGACGCGCGCAGCACCAGCGTGCCGAACTTGTCCTCGAGCGCGCGGTAGTCGGCGTCGCGATTGAACTGGCGATGCTCGGTCAACACGATTCCGTCCACCGGCCGCTCGGCGGCACGCAGCTTGATCCAGTTGAGGTAAGCCTCTACCGGTGCGCGGCTGTCTTCCGAAGCTTCACTATGAGTGTGCAGATCAAGGATTGTACTCACCAGGAATGTGCCCTCACCTCGCCGGGCGAAATTTCGCGAGCGTCACCGTCGGCGTGACGTCCTCGTATACGACCTCGACGGGCATCCCTATCTTAGCCTGTTCTGGCGCGCAGTCGATAATGTTGGTGAGCATTTTCACACCCTCGTCCAGCTCGACGTACGCCATGATATACGGGATCGATTCGCGGAATCCGGGCGCCTGGTTCTGATAGGTAGTGGTGAAGGTGTAGACCTTGCCGCGCCCGCTGCACTTGATCCATTGCGTATCCGACGACATGCAATTGGTGCATAAGACGCGCGGATAGTAGCGAACGTCGCCGCATTTGCGACACTTCTGAATATAAAGCTCGTGCCGCTGAAGCGCTTCCCACCATGGACGATTCTCTTCGTCTAAATGAGGCAGCGGCTTCGAGTATTTTTTCGCCTGCGTCTGTTCCGCCATTTTTTCACCGACCGTTTTACTGGTTGCTCAGTATCAGCGTCGCGCCCGAATGCCGCGTGCCGAGCGTGCCGCCGGTGCCGTGCGCGAGCGCGATTTTGCAATCCTTGACCTGCCGCGGACCGCATTCGCCCCGCAGTTGTTTGGTCGCTTCGATCACTAAAAAAATCCCGCGCATCCCCGGATGGTTCGACGACAGTCCGCCGCCATCAGTATTGATTGGGAATTCGCCGTCGAAGCGAAGCCGCCCGCCCGACACGAACGCACCGCCTTCCCCGCGCTTGCAGAAGCCGAGATTCTCGAGCGTCGCCAGCACCGTGATCGTGAACGAGTCGTAAATCATCGCCATGTCGATATCTTTGTGCGCGACGCCCGCGCGCTCGAACGCCAGCCGCCCCGATTGCGCGGCCGCAATTTCCAAAAAATCGCGCTGCCCGCGCGCCGCGTGGCGAACCGTCTCGCCCGTGCCGAGGATATAGACCGGCTTCTTCTTCAAATCGCGCGCGCGCTCGGCCGACGTGATCACCAGCGCGCCGCCGCCGTCGCTGATGATGCAGCAATCGAGCAGATGCAGCGGCGACGAAATTACCCGCGACGCCAGCACGTCTTCCACCGTGATCGGATCGCGATACTTCGCCGCAGGATTCATCGACGCATGCAGCCGCATCGTGACCGCTATCTCGGCGAGCTGCTCCGAGGTCGTCCCGTAGTCATGCATATGCCGCTGTGCGATCATCGCGTACGACCCAACTGTCGTCGGCCCGAACGGAATTTCGTACTGGTCGCACGGATCGCCTCCGCCGCCACCGCCTCCACCCGTGCCGATCGCAAACCGCGACGACGCCGCCGTCGATCCATAAACTACCACGCACACATCGCACAGCCCGGCATGAATCGCGGCCGCCGCATGCGCGGTATGCGCGACGAACGACGACCCGCCAATCGAAGTCGAGTCGACGAAGTTCGGCGTCAGGTTCAGGTAATCGCACAAGCTGACGATCCCCATCCCGCCCATGCCCATTCCCGTCGTGCACAAACCGTTGACGTCCTTTATCGTCAGGCCGGCGTCGTCCAGCGCGCCCCGCACGCTCTCGCCCATTATCTGGAACAGGCTCTTGTCCGGCGCGAATCGCGTCGGATGCTCAAACACCCCGGCCACTGCAGTCTTGCGGCTTAAACTCATGATCAATTCCTACTTGAGCGTATCGACGAATTGTTCGATCGCGGCGTTGTACTCGGCGGGACGCTCGCGCGGAATGTAATGACCCGCGTCCGCGATGATCTTTGCAGTAGCGCCACGAATTTTGCTCGCGATAAACTCCGCGTCAGCCGGCGTCGTACCCTTGTCGTCAGCACCCGCAAGCACGAGAGTAGGCTTGTCGATCTTTGCGATCGCGTCGCGCAAATCGACCTCCGAGCACGCGAGGATGTCGGTGTAGCGCACGCGCGGATCAGTCTTGATTTGTTCCATCCAGCCTTCGCGCACAACGTCGAAGTTTTCCTTCACCGTCTTCGGCGAATAGCCGTCAGTGTTGAACGCTTGCGGCGCCCGGCCCATCGTGATCACCCGCAATTCCTCGATTCGATCGGGAGTCAGGTTGAACTTCGGCGCCGTGCAACTGAGGATCAACGCTTCGACTCGCGCGGCGTGGCGCAACCCGAGGTCCATCGCAATCGCGCCGCCCATCGAATGTCCGAGGATCACGGCAGACTTGATCTTCAACGCATCAAGAAACGCCGCGACAAAATCAGCGTAGTCATGAACCGTGCGCAACCCTTCAACGCCCGCCGATCGCCCATGCCCGGGCAAGTCGAGTGCGATCGGACTATGCTTGCCGCCGAACGCCTCGATCTGCCGATGCCACGTGTGCCCGTTCGATCCAGCGCCATGCACAAACAAAATCTTGCGCCCGCGCGAAAAGTCCGGCACCACATCCGGCAGCGTCGTCGCGCCATTGTAATAGTAGTAAGTCGCGTATCCCTTGACGTCGGTATATTTCGTCTGCGTTGGCATCGGCGCAAAACTCTCCGCCACGTGCTTTTGTGCGTTAGCTACTAGGTCAACCCCGCCCCCGTCAAACCCGGCAAATTTTCATCTCAACGAAGCGAGCAATGCGATCTCATTCTGTCACCCTGACGACGGGAGCGTTAGCGACGGGAGGAACGGGCCTCGGACAGCTTCGCGCACGCGAAGCCGGTACCGGTCTCCGAAAACGCGAAGCGCTCCTTTTGTATCTCAGCTATCGCGCCGGCCGATGATCAGCGGTTCGTGCTGCGTCAGGGTTTGCGGGACACCCTGCTTGGCGAGGTCGGCGAGCATCGCGTTGGCGCGGTCGCGCTCGGCTTCCGGTAACAACGGCATCCACCTGATTCTGATCCACTCGTCGATATCCGCCCACGTGACCGTGAACGGTGCTGCACGCTCCTCGACCCGCAGGCCCGCCTTGATGAACGCATTCTGATAGCGATCCTTGGGACGCGCGTCGGCTTCGCGACGCGCCGCGCGCCGAAAGATCACTTCGCGATACTCACGCCATCGCTCTTCACCGACGATCGCGTTCAGCATCTGCCGCACGCCGTCGTCGCGCTGCCCGGTTGCTATCAGCACTCCGCCCGTTTGGAGGCATCGCACGAACTCCGCCACGACGCCCTCGACGTCGCCGATGAACTGGATCACGTGGCTAGCGAAAATGAAATCGAACGATTCGGGCTTGAATGGCAATTGCGCGACGTTCGCGCGGATCCACCTGCACGGCCCGCCGACTCGATTGCGCGCCGACAGCAGCATCTCGAAGGTCAGGTCGACTCCCGTGACGCGCCGACTGCCTGGTGCCGCGATGAACTTAGTCAGATAGGCGCCGTTGCCGCATCCGACGTCGAGCAACTCACGCGCGGCCGCAAACTCCGGCGCGATCGCCTCCAGCACGGCCTTGCGCCGATTCCCGTAGTACACGCCGTCGCCGTAGGTGTCGGACAAACGACTGAAGTACGCGGCTATCTGTGAAGGTCTTCGGTCTCGCGAGATTTCGTCTGCGGCCATATCGCCGACAATGACAGAAAAGCGGGCGCGCGGAAAAGTTTGCGCTACTTGCGCGGCTTACGGCCTTTCGCTTTGCGCGCGGGCGGCGCGGCGGCGTGTCCATCCCCATCAATCGGACCGACTTGCTCGTGCTCCCATACTTCGATTGCCGCGCGGCTGAAGCGCCATGCGCTGCCGACGCGGAAGCCTGGGATTCGTCCTTCGCGCAGCAAGCGGTAGATGGTAGTCGGGTGAACCCGGAGATGCGCGGACAACTCGGCGATGGTCAGAATGTCTTCGGCGGATGCCATCGTAACGCCCATGGAGATTTCTCTCGCTTCCCCTTTGACGAACTGTATCGCTTAATGTCTCACGCAGACCCGTTTACCAGCCTCTAACCGTGCCAATGTTAAGTCAATACTGACGATTCCCGCCAGTCAGGTGTCGCGTATCTTGGCGAAGGTGCGTCAGGTTGCGTTATGTTGAGCGAGAGGTCGGCAGAAGAAATCAATGCCGCGCAAAGATGGAGGCGACTTGCGATGGAATACCAGGCGATTGAAATTAAAAACGATGGCGCGGTGGCGTGGCTGACGCTGAACCGTCCGCACAACCTCAACGCGCTCAGTGCGCAGATGGTCGCCGAGCTCGAGGACTTCCTGCATCGGCTGCCGAAGCAGACCGAGACGCGCGTGGTCGTGATGAAGGGTGCGGGGCGCGCATTTTGCGCCGGTCTCGATCTCAAGGAACAGAATCGCGGCGGCACCGGGCTTGGCGCCTCGACCACCGACACCGTCGAGAGCCAGCGCCGGATGAGCGACCTGGTCGTCGCGATGCGCCGCGCGCCGCAACCGTTCATCGCGGCGATTCGCGGACCAGCAGCCGGCGGTGGCTTCGCACTCGCGCTCGCATGCGACGTGCGCATAGCGGGTGAGTCGGCGCGCTTCAACGCCGCGTTCATTCGCATCGGGCTGACTGCGTGCGATATGGGCGTGAGCTATTTTCTGCCGCGCGCCGTCGGCAGTTCGGTCGCGTCCGAGCTGATGCTGACGGGACGCTTTATCAACGCGCAGCGAGCATTCGCGACCGGCCTGGTATCCGAGCTGATGCCCGATGCTGAGGTCGATTCGGCCGCGGCCAAGCTCGCGCTCGAGATGACGGAAACCTCGCCGCTCGGTTTGCGCCTGACCAAGGAATGTTTGTCATTGAGTATCGACGCCGGCAGCCTCGAGCAGGCGGTCGCAATCGAGGATCGCAACCAGGTGCTATGCGTTCGCGCCGGCTACATCGAGGAAGGCGCGCGCGCATTCCTCGAGAAGCGCAAACCGCGCTACGCCCCGCGCGCGTGATTTTATGGCTGAACCTGACAAATGGTCGCGATGGCTCGCCGAGACGCGTTTCGGCGGCGATCAGAAAGCTGCCGAAATCCAACTGCGCGGTCTCACGATGCTACGGAAGCGGCTGCTCAAGAAGGCCGGACTCGCCGAGGGCAAGGTCGTGCTCGACGTCGGCGCGGGCGAGGGGCTGATCGGATTCGGCGCGTTGGATCTGGTCGGCGCGACGGGACGGGTAATCTTCTCGGACATTTCCGAGCGACTGGTCGAATTCACTCGCACCGCATCCGAACAGATGGGAGTGCTCGATCGATGCACGTTCGTGACTGCCGGCGCCGAAGACCTGAGTGCAATCGAAAGTGAATCGGTCGATCTCGTCACGACCCGTTCGGTCCTCATTTATATCGACGACAAGCCGCGTGCCTTCCGGGAATTCTTCCGTGTGCTGAAGCCCGGAGGACGCACCGCGCTGTTCGAGCCGATCGACGATCAACGCATCACCGAATACTCCGAATACTGGCGGAGAAGGTTTTGGGCTGACCCCGATTCTGCCGAAGGCGCGGCGGTCAAGGACTTGATCGAGCGACTGAATGACCACTGGGAGAAACGATACCAGCACGTCAATGATGCGATGCTCAACTTCAACGAACGCGATCTGCTGATGATGGCCATCGCCGCGGGCTTCGCTGGCGTGCACGTTGAACTCGATCTGGGCGCAGGCCCGATGCCGCCGATGAATTGGAACACGTTGATGAAATCATCGGGCAACCCGTTGATTCCAACCAACGGAGAAGTGATTCGGGAAATTTTCACTCCGGAAGAGCAGGCGAGATTCGAGCATCACCTGCGTCCGATTGTCGAGCGCGGCGGCCGACTATGGCGCACGCACGGCTCCTTCACCTGGGCGTTCAAAGCACCGATTCCCGAAAAACCCTGGCCGGAAGAGTCGTAAGATCGGCGCGAGCCGAAGAAAAGGGCGGTTCCGAAGAACCGCCCCCTCAATCACACTGTGGCACAGGCTTTAGCCTGTGATTCTACCGGCTCGCCATCGTCGTCATTTCGCCGAGACGAGCAACCAGGTATTCGGGCTGGCCGTTATGCCACACGCGGAATTGCACGCGCTGCCCGGGAGAATAGTGCGTGACCAGCAGGTCGAGGTACCTAGCGTCGGGGACGGTATTTCCATCGAATTCGCTGATCACGTCGCCCGGCTTGATTCCCGCCTTATCCGCCGGCGATCCGATAATCACGCTCTTCACCTTCGCGCCCCAGACTGCGGGAGCCGACGCCGTCGCTACGCCAAAGAAGGCAGGGCCGCCGGCAGGCCGAACGTCCGGATGCAGGAAGTGAACCCGATTCACGCCGTTCACGTTGTGCACGATCTGCGAAATCTTGTGCGCCTCATCCAGGCTGTAGACTTCGCCCGCCAGGTACGCGTCGCCCTTAGTAGATACCGAGACACCAATGTCCGGGAAGGCGCTCCCCTTGAGCGTATCCTTGATGCGAGCCTCGAGCTCAGGGGCCTTGACCGGCGGCGGCCCCGACGCCTCTTGCGTCTGCGCATCCGGCACGATGACCAACGACGAGATCAGATCGTCCGTATCCTGGACCGAGGAGGACGCCTTAAGCGCCGGCGTCGCGATGCTCTGCGCCATCAGGGTCGGACGGTTGTTGTTGTTGACGATCGGCACGTGCATCACCAGCACCGCCACCAGCACCATCAGCGCGGTGCCCATCGCGGTGAACGCGTAGTCGCGCATCAATGAGTGCCGATTCGTCTCGTGCGCCATGAGATCCATGTCGCCCGCTTCGAGGTCGTCATCATCCTCGACCTCGGCACTCTCGAGCGTCGGCTCGGGAAAATCCCGGTCGTAGGCCTTCTCGGCGGCCGCGATTCTCTCGAGTTCGGCGAGTGTGCGCGGAATGCCGTCGATCACCGCGACGATATCTTCGCCCGCCGGAGTCCCGGCGTTCGATTCGTCGTGCTGAGCGGAAACACTCGCGTCGTCAAATGCCGATTCGAGATAGGTGGTCGCCTTACCCTTATGCTCGGGCTCGACCGTGGTTGAAAAGTCGACGTAATGAACGTTGCCCTCAGCAACGCTCTCGACCCTGGTTTGTGCGCCAGCTTCGTCCCTCTTGCGCTTGAAACGCATGAGCGCTTCTTCCAGCGTGAAGATGGCCTCAGTTGGCTGGCCGCCTCCGTTCTTGCCCATCTCAGCACCGCCTCCTTAATGATTGGCCGCTTCCAATGTTAATCGAAGCGCCCTCACTACTGATAGCAGGGAATTGCGTCTAGGCCAACCATAGATCGCGAAGTTACCAACAGCAACGGCGAGACGCTTCTGAGAATTTCTAACTATCGTTAGATAGCTTCACTCACGGCATCTTCGCGCTGAGTCGGCTTTGGCCGCGAGGCCAGCTCCGAGTAGTGCCGAATCGGTTCGCCGACGTAAATTTGACGCGGGCGCGCGATTTTCTGCTCCGAATCGCGCACCATCTCGGCCCACTGCGCCATCCATCCCGAGGTCCGCGGTATCGCGAACAGGACCGGGAACATCGTCATCGGAAAGCCCATCGCCTGGTAAATGATTCCCGAATAAAAATCGACGTTTGGATACAATTTGTGCGAGATGAAGTATTCGTCCTGCAGCGCGATCCGCTCGAGCTCGATCGCAATATCGATCAGCGGATTGCGCCCAGTCACCTCGAACACCTGCGCCGCCATCTCTTTGAGAATTTTCGCCCGCGGGTCGTAATTCTTATACACCCGATGCCCAAAACCCATCAGCCGGCGCTCGCCCTCTTTCACCTTCCGGATCATCGCGGGAATATTCGACACCGATCCGATCTCCATCAGCATCCGGATCGCGGCTTCGTTCGCGCCGCCATGCAGCGGACCATAGAGCGCTGCAACTGCCGCCGCCGCGCATGCATACGGGTCCGGCTGCGAGCTGCCCACCGCGCGCATCGCATTGGCCGAGCAGTTCTGCTCGTGATCGGCGTGCAGGATGAACAACACGTCGAGCGCGCGCTCGAGCACCGGGTCGGGCTTGTACTTGAGCTCCGTCATCTTGAACAGCATCGAAAGCAGGTTGCCGGTGTAGCTGAGATCGTTGTCGGGATAGACGTAGGGCAGGCCCTTGGTATGCCGATAGGCGAACGCCGCCAGCGTCGGCATCTTGCCAATCAGGCGGCGCGTCTGCAACCGGCGCGATTCGAGGTCGTGAATATCGTTGGCGTCGGGATAAAAGGTCGAGAGCGCGCCGACCGTCCCGAGCAGCATCCCCATCGGATGCGCGTCGTAGCGGTACCCCTCCATGAACTTCTTGATATTCTCATGCACCATCGTGTGAATCTTGATGTTGTTCTCCCAGCGCTCGTAATGCTCACGGTCGGGCAACTCACCCTTCACAATCAGGTACGCAACCTCGAGATAATTGCTCTTCTCGGCCAGCTCCTCGATCGGATACCCGCGATAGCGCAGGATGCCCTTGTCGCCGTCGATATACGTAATCCGTGAGCGGCACGACGCGGTGTTAGTGAACGCCGGGTCATACGACATCAACCCAAAGTCATCTTTTCCGACTTTGATCTGCCGCAAATCCGCCGCCCGAATCACGTCGCCTTCCTCAATCGGCAGCTCGTATTTCTTCCCAGTCCGATTGTCCGTCACGCTCAAGGTATTATTAGCCATCTCTGTCCCTCGACTTATGCATGCTGCCCCGGTTCAACATGAATACAGTATGCGCCATTTCATGTCCAAAGGTGCCACAGGCTGGCGCCACGAACTTCATCCTGTGATTCGCCTGATTCGGGGGCCACAGGCTTCAGACAAAACTTCATCCTGTGATTTTGGTTCCCCATGCAACCCAAGGACCCTCGAAATCTGGTGGCACAGGCTTTAGCCTGTGATTTCCGCCATGCAACCGAGGAACCCATCCGAGACCGCTCCGCCAAGATTCCAATCTGTAGATCCCTGGAAATCTAAAGAGCTGACATACACCCGCCGCAATCTCCCACACCTTCAGGCACCAGGAGCTACTTACTTCATAACCTTCCGATGCAACCGCGGGATTCAGCTTCCCGACCGGACTCGCGATCTCATCATGGCCGCGATCGAAGCCTGCAACGGCACCAGCATTGATTTGGATGCGGCCGTAGTGATGCCCGACCATGTCCACACGATCTTCAGGCTCATAGAGTCCCACAAACTGAGCCGGGTTCTTCAGCTGATCAAAGGCCGCTCTGCAAGACAGGTCAATCAATTTCTGGAGCAATCCCACAGGCTGAAGCCTGTGCCACTTTGGATGGATGAGAGCTTCGACCACATCGTAAGATCCGAAGCCGAGTGGCACGACAGAATCGAATACATCCGCCAGAACGCGGTGAAAAACGGCCTGGTATCATCTCCCGCCCAATACAAATGGCTCTACGTGAAGACGGACGATTCAAAGCCGGTATAAAGTGAGCTCAAAATTTGTGTGGCACAGGCTTCAGCCTGTGATTCTTGTGTAGCTAGGATTTTGGTGTCACAGGCTTCAGGTTGTTACTCTCGCAACCGGCGCTGCGTCATGGCACTCTGTCTCGAATGCTCGACAAACTGATCTCGGGACTCTCCGCGTTCATCATCGCGACGATTTCCACGCTCGGCTACGGCGGCGTCGTGCTGATGATGGCGATCGAGAGCGCATGCATCCCGCTGCCGTCGGAAATCATCATGCCGTTCTCGGGCTACCTGGTCGCGACCGGACGCTTCGGGCTGCAGATGGTCGCGATTGCGGGCGCGGTCGGGTGCTTGCTCGGATCGTACGTCGCGTATTTCGTCGGACAATACGGCGGACGCCCCTTTATCGAGCGCTACGGCAAGTATGTCCTGGTCGCGGAACACGAACTGGAAATCGCCGACCGTTTTTTCGAGCGATGGGGTTCGCACACCGTCTTCTGGAGCCGGATGCTGCCTGTAGTCCGCACCTTCATCGCATTTCCCGCTGGCGTGTCGCGGATGAAGCTGCTGCCGTTCAGCATCTACACTCTGCTCGGCTCATATATATGGTGTCTCGCGCTCGCATACATCGGGATGAAGCTCGGACAGCATTGGAAGGACCTCGCGCCGTACTTTCATCGCTTCGACGCATTGATTGCAATCCTGTTGATAGTCGGCGCCGCCGCCCTCATCTATAATCGGCTGAGGGGAATGACGACCGCATCGACTACTCGCGAGCAGGAACAAAAACGAAATGCCCGATAATGAAACGCCCGACCCGTCCGAGCTCGAGGAAATTTTCGCCAGCATCGATCCGACTCCGGTCCGGATGGCGCATGACTATCTGAACGAGGCCGGCATCGAGTCGTTCGTCTTCGACGCAGCGTCGTCGCGAATGCTCGGCACAACCGCCGGCGTTCCTGTCCGCCTGATGGTCCATCGCGACGCCGCCAAAGACGCGCGCGACCGCTTGAACGATCTCGGCTTCACCGAGAAGTGAGATAGGCGATGAGCGACGGCACCGACCATGGCATCCGCTTTGGAAGAATCGCCGCGATGCTCCCGGTCAAGGACATCAACCGAGCCTGCGACTTCTATACCAAGGCTCTCGGCTTCACCAAGGTTTTCGAGAACGGCACTCCGGCCGGCTTCATGATCCTGAAACGCGATCAGGCCGAGCTGCACCTGACGCTTCAGCCGAATCACCAGGCCGCATCATTCAACGTCGCGCACATGATGGTGGACAACGTCGATGCGCTCCACGCGATATGCCAGCAGCATGGACTACGCATCATCAAGAGCATTCAGAACAAGGACTACGGTCTGCGGGCCTTCGTGTTCGAGGATCCCGACGGCAACCGCATAGATGTAGGCCAGCCGATCTGAGTTCGCATCAGTCCCCGCCTCTTGGCTACACTGTGTACATAGTTGTGGATACATGCTTTCATGGACTTCGAGTGGGATGAGAAAAAGCGCTCGATGAATTTGCGCGTGCATGGCCTTGATCTAATGGACGCGGCGCGGTTGTTCGATGGCCGTCCGGTGTACTGATATCCGTCCCCGAGGCACGGCGAAGAACGCTTCGTAACCGTCGGCTCTTTAGTGGGCAAATTCTTCGCTGTCGTATGGACCGAACGTGCGGACGCCATCCGACTTATCTCGTTCAGGAGAGCAAGAGATGCGGAAGAGCGAAAATATATCGCGCTTTTCGGCTGACCAGATCAGACGGAAGGTCGCGCGCGGCGAGAGCAGGACCGACTGGAAGCGCGTCAAGGCGATGTCGCGCACGGAAGTTGAACGGCTGGCCACGGGGACGAAGGGCCGCTGCCCGATGATTGGGAGAGCAAGGTCACTGTAGGCTTGCCGCCCGCCAAGCAGGACATTCATATCCGTCTCGATGGCGATGTCCTCGAATGGTTTAAGGCGCACGGCAAAGGCTACCAGACGCGCATCAACGCCGTGCTTCGTGCCTTCGTTCAGACGCGTGAACGGGTCGATCGCAAGAGTACGGTCCGAAAAAGCGCACAGTGATGCTCCCTTGATCGTAGTCAAACGGATGTTGGCGATTTGCCAAGCTGCCTCTGTACGACGCGCTCGTCCTTAACTATCTTGAAATCGAGACTCGCAGGCGATCTAACGCCGCGCGAATTCCACGGGAGCCGAGGTTATCGCGATGCCATACGCAGAAGGTAGAATCTTCAATGACGCCGACAGTCACATCATGGAGACTCGCGATTGGCTGATTTCTCACGCCGATCCTGACATCCGTGAGAAGCTGCACCCGCTTGCGATTGGATCGGGCGGCAGGATGGTCGAGAAGGCGATCGCGCATGCGAACGATCGTCAGAAAGATCCGGCCGCAGTCGCCGATGCGGAAAAGAACCTGATGCTGCGCAAGGGATGGGAAGCGCTCGGCGCTTTCGATCCCGACGAACGCCGGCGCGCGCTCGACTTGCTCGGCTTCAGCTCGCAATTGGTCTTTACGACTTTTGCTATCACGCATTTCTGGGGCGAGTTCGACCAGGTTCGGTCGACGCCGGAGGTCCTCTACGGCGGCACCCGCGCGCACAACCGCGCGATCGCCGACTTCTGCCGCGGCGACAAGCGCCTGCTCGCGGTCGGCTTCATCCCGCTCGACGTCCCCGAGCTCGCTGAGAAGGAAATCGACGAGGCGGTCAAGTTGGGATGTGCCGCGATTCACATCCCGTCGTTGCCGCCGGCAAAAAAATCTCCGACTCATCCCGACTTCAACGGCGTGTGGGCTCGCCTGCAGGACGCGGACGTTCCCTTCATGCTGCACGTCGGCGGAGGCGGCCGCCCGATTCCGCGCGCGTTTCACAACAACGATCGGCCGGTGACCGACTTCCTCGGCGGCGGCGAGAATATCCGCTCGAAGGATTTCATGGCGATCCACATGATGCCCGAGATTTTTCTCTCGACGATGGTCCTCGACGGCATCTTCGAGCAGTTTCCGCGGCTGCGCGGCGGATGTATCGAGCAGGGCGCGATGTGGATCGTGCCGTGGCTGCGGCGTCTCGACATCTCGCAGGAGACGTTCGTCAAGTCGGAAAAATATCTGAGCCTGCCGATGAAGGCGTCCGACTACGTGCGCCGCAACCTTCGCTTCACGCCGTTTCCGCACGAGCCGGTCGGATGGATCGTCGAGCAGGCGGGCCCGGATCTATGCATGTTCTCGTCGGACTATCCGCACATCGAGGGCGGGCGCAATCCGCTGAAGCGGTTCGAGCTGTCGACGCCGAATCTGTCGGAGGCAGCGCGGGAGAAATTTTACGCGACCAACTATGCGGACATGATGGGCTCGCGCGCCGCCTGATTGCTCGACGGCTCCGCGATGGCCCTACACTGGTGGCAGCGCGCGGTCTTCTATCAGATCTATCCGCGGTCGTTCGCCGATTCTAACGGCGACGGCATCGGCGACCTCGACGGCGTCACCGCGCATCTCGACTATCTTGAGTCGCTCGGCATCGACGCGATCTGGCTGAATCCCATCAACCCGTCGCCGCTCGATGATTGGGGCTACGACGTCAGCGACTACTGCGGCATCCATCCGGACCTCGGCGACCTCGCGGCGTTCGATCGCCTGGTTGCTGACGCACATCGGCGCGGCATCCGCGTGATCGTCGACCTGGTACCCAACCACACTTCGAACCAGCATCCGTGGTTCGTCGAGTCGCGAGCATCGCGCAGCAATCCCAAGCGCGACTGGTACATCTGGGTTCCCGGTTCGCCGGATCGTCCGCCGAACAACTGGCAGAGCACCTTCAGCGGTTCCGCATGGAAGTACGATCCGACTACGGCGTCGTGGTACCTGCACATGTTCCTCGAACAGCAGCCCGATCTGAATTATCGAAATCCCAGAGTGGTCGAGGCCATGCACGACGTCATCCGCTTCTGGCTCGAGCGCGGCGCCGACGGTTTTCGTATCGACGTGATCGCCGGTCTCATCAAAGATGCCGAGCTGCGTGACAATCCTGCCCGCGCCGTCACCGATCCCGATATTCCCTGGCACTCGAAGGGTACGCAGGATCCTCTCCACAGCCACGATCGGCCCGAGGTTCATGACGTCATCCGCGAATTTCGCCGCGTCTCTGACAGTTACGAACAACGAATCCTGGTGGGGGAGACCTGGCCGCGAGAGCATGAGCGACTCGCCGATTTTCTGCGGCCGGACGAGCTTCAGCTCGCATTCAACTTCCGTTTTTTACTGGCGCGCTACGATGCGAGCCGCTTCCGCGCCGCGATTGAGCAGACGGAGAGATCTTTCGGACCCGGCGCGTGGCCGACCTGGACACTTTCGAATCACGATTTTCCGCGCCATATTTCGCGCTACTCGCGAGACGGCGACGGTGAGGCGCGGGCGCGCGTCGCGGCCATGATGCTGTTTGCGCTGCGCGGTACGCCCTTCATTTACTACGGCGAAGAAATCGGGATGCGCGATGCGGCAATTCCCGCCGATCGCAAACGCGATCCGGTCGGACGGGACGGTTGCCGCTCGCCGATGCAATGGACCGACGCTCCGAATGGTGGATTCTCCACCAGCGCCAACACGTGGCTGCCGTGCGGGGATTTCAAAGCTGTCAACGTCGCGCGCCAGTTGAACGATCAGAACTCGATGCTCGCGCTCTATGGGCGCCTGATCCAGCTCCGCAAATCAACGCCGGCGCTGGTCGAGGGCAGCTATCGCGCATTCGAGGGCGCGCCCGAGGATTGCCTCGTATTCCGTCGCGATACTCCCCAGCAGCACATTGTTGTCGCACTGAATTTCACCGCCGAGCCGCGCGCGATCGCGATCCCAGCCGGCAAGATTCTTCTGAGCACGTTGCCCGATCGGTCGAACGTCGCGAAGTCTTCGCTGATGCTTGAGCCGAACGAGGGCGTGATCGTGATGCTCGATGCGAAAATCACCGGCTAAAGCCGGTGCCACTTCAAGGATCATAGTGCACAGGCTTTAGCCTGTGATTCTCCGGATGATCATGGTGGCACAGGCTTTAGCCTGTGATTCTCTGGCCTCTATTACTGGGTGCAGGGGTCACCCCTGCCGCGGGTGCGGGGTGCGGAGCCCCGCATTCAATTTTCCCGTTTGCGCGGCGCCACCGCGGTTCATAACATCACGGCCATGCATAAGCCGCGATTTTTAGATCAATTGGCAGAGGAGCTTGGCGACCGCGAGGCCTTTACTGTCGCGTTCGCCCGTGGACGCCGCGCGTTTCAGCCGGCGCACGTCGAGGCAAAATGGGCGCGCGACCGCGCCGCCAACATCAGTCATATCAAGCTCGAAGTCGCGCTCGACTTCGACGCGAAAAAAATTTCCGGCACCGCGACCCATCGGCTGTCCGCGATCACCGGCCCGCTCGATCGCATTGAGTTCGATGCCACCGAACTAGAGATTCAGGCCGTGCGCGCGGGTGCTGAGCCGGCGACCTTCGAGACCTCTGACGGCAAGCTGAAGATCTCGCTGCCGCGCGCGCTGAAAGCTGGCGAGGAAATCGAGATTGCGATCGATTACGCGGGTCAGCCGCGCCGCGGACTTTATTTTGTCGGCCCCGACGACGGGTATCCGAACAAGCCCCGGCAAGCGTGGACCCAGGGCGAAGACGAGGACTCGCGCTACTGGTTTCCATGCTACGACTACCCGAACAATCGGACCACCAGCGAAGTCATCGCGACCGTGCCGGAAAAATTCACCGCGGTTTCCAACGGCGGTCTCGTCGGCACGTCTTCGAATCCATCGGCGAAGACTCGCACCTTTCACTGGCGGCATGAAGTCCCGCACTCGTCGTACTTGATCACGCTGGCAGCGGGCGAGTTCGCGATGATTGAAGAGCGCGCCGGCAACACTCCCGTTACTTATTATGTTGCGCCCGGGCGCGAGGACGATGCGCGCCGCGCCTTTGGCAACACGCCGAAGATGATCCAGTTTTTCGAGCGTGTGATCGGCGTGCCCTACCCTTACGCCAAGTACGCGCAAGTCGCGGTCAGCGATTTTATTTTCGGCGGGATGGAAAACACGTCGGCGACGACGCAGACCGAGAGCACCCTGCACGACGCCCGCGCGCATCTCGATTTCAAGAGCGATCCTCTGGTCGCGCACGAACTGGCGCATCAATGGTGGGGCGACCTGCTGACCTGCCGCGACTGGGCGCACGCATGGCTCAACGAGGGCTTCGCGACTTACTTCGAGGCGCTCTGGTGCGAGGAAAATCTTGGGCCCGACGAGTTCGCCTGGAACGTCCGGCAGGATCGCGAGGGCTATCTGGACGAGGACGCCAATCACTACCGCCGCCCGATCGTGTGCAACCGTTATCGCCATCCGATCGATCTGTTCGATCGCCATCTCTACGAAAAGGGCAGCCTGGTACTGCACATGCTTCGGCGCGTCACCGGCGACGATCTGTTTTTCAAATCGCTCAACCTCTATTGCACGCGGCATCGCGGCGCCAACGTGATCACGCAGGACCTGCAGCGCGCGTTCGAGGAGACCACCGGCCGCAATCTCGATTTTTTCTTCGACCAATGGGTGTACAAGGAAGGGCATCCCGAAATAGAAGTCTCGAGTTCGTTCGACGATAAGAAAAAACTGCTCAGCGTCACGGTCAAGCAGACCCACAAGACTGGCGATACGATTGCGTCCGCGTTCACGTTCGCGGTCACGATCGCACTGATGGACGCCGACGGTCACGAGACGCGGCATCGCGTCGAGGTCAAGGAGCGCGAGCAGGGCTTCACCTTTGCGATGGACAAGGCGCCCAAGGCGGTGCGCTTCGATCCCGAGCACGACATTCTGAAAACGCTGAAGCACAAGCGCGGACGCGAGGCGCTCGAAACCGCGCTACGCCACGCTCCCGAAGCGATCGGCCGCGCCAATGCGGCCCGTGAGCTTGGCAACGAGGGCAGTCCGCAAGCGACGGCCGCGCTGCGCGATGCGATGCTTACCGACAAATTCTGGGGCGTGCAGGCCGACGCGGCGAATGCGCTCGGCGCGATTCGCACGAGCGCCGCGCTCGACGCGCTGATCGAAGGACTCAAGCTGCCGCATCCGAAGGCGCGGCGCTCGGTTGTGCGCGCACTCGGCAACTTCCGCGGCGATGCGCGAGCGGCGTCCGCGCTCGCCGACGTCGTCGCCAAAGGCGATGCAAGCTATTTTGTCGAGGCCGAGGCGGTGCTCGCGCTCGGCAAAACGCGCGACGAGCGCGCGTTCGCGCATCTGACGGAGGCCCTGAAACGCGATTCGTATCTCGATGTGATACGGACGCACGCGCTGTCCGGGATGGCCGAGTTGCGCGACGAGCGCGCAATCGACGTTGCTCGCGAATACTCGTCGTACGGCAGGCCCGCGCGCGCCCGCGTGGCCGCGGTGGGAGCGCTCGCGCGATTTGCGGCGCTCAAGGACAACCGCCGCGTCGAGATTCTCGATTTCATGGCGCCGCTGGTCGACGATCGCGAATTCATGATGCGGATGCGTATCCCGTCCGCCTTCGCCGAGATCGCAGATCAGCGCGCGCTGCCCGCTCTGCGACGATTGGCCGACCGCGATCTCGACGGACGCATCCAGCGCCACGCGAACGACGCGATCACGTCTATTAGCGAGGGCCGCTCGCGCGTCGAGGAAGGCCAGCGCCTGCGTGAGGATATCGACAAGCTGCGCGACGACAACAAGAAGCTGCAGGAGCGGCTCGAAAAGGTCGAGGCGCTCGCGCGCGACAAGCCGGCCTGAACGGGGAGCAATCGCGATGCAGACTGAAAAGAAAATCTCCGTCTGCCTGACCTTTGATTTCGACGCCATCTCGCTGTGGCTAGGAGGCTTCCGTGCCAGCTCGCTGAGTGCAATTTCGCGCGGCGAGTTCGGCCGTGTCGGCGCCGAGCGGCTGATTGCAATGCTGCGCGAATGGGGAATCCGATCGACCTGGTTTATCCCCGGTCACAGCGCCGAGACCTATCCGCAAATCGTGGAACGGCTGGTCGCCGGCGGGCACGAGATTGCCAATCACGGCTACCTTCACTCGCATCCGAAGGGCCCCGAGGACGAGGCCGCGATTCTCGATCGCGGCAATGAGGTGCTCACTCGCATGACGGGACGGCGCCCGCTCGGTTACCGCTCGCCCGGCGCCGGTCTCAGCTACAACATGGTCGAGTTGCTGCGCGATCGCGGCTTCGTTTACGACTCGAGCCTGATGGGCGACGACTTCTCGCCCTATTACCTCCGCTCGGGCGACCAGTCTTCCACCGACGGTCCATACGTCTTCGGCAAGAGTATCGACGTGGTCGAGATTCCGTTCACGTGGGGACTCGACGACTTCCCCGCCTTCGAGTACGTCACCAGCCGCGCGGGAATCCAGCCGGGACTGTCGTCGCCGTCGGCCGTTTACGAAATCTGGGCGGGAGACTTCGACTATCTCTACGATCGGGTTGGCGAAGGCGTGTACACGCTGACGATGCATCCGCAGGTTATCGGCCGTGGGCACCGCCTGTTGATGCTCGAGCGGCTGGTGCGGCACATCCGCAACCATGGCGGCGTCGAATTCGTCACGATGCTGGAGGTCGCAAGAACGTGGCGGCAGGCGCATCAACTCACGGATATGCAAACGTGAGGCACGCGCTGCCTAATGACCACTTATTGTAGTTGCCACTTGCTTTAGCTGGTCTTATAGGCGAACTAGTCGCTACCCGCCATTTCTGCTCTTCTGATTAGTTCTATTGCCACAAACAAACCTAAATGATACTTCTCAGGGAATTCACCTGTTGGAGCGTCGTCCTCGAAGATTGGGGAGGTCTGAGATGAAGCGCACAGTGTTGTCGCTATTGGTTTTTCTGGCGGCGGGCATGGTCACGCTGGCATCGCCCGCGCTGGCCCAGGAGGCTGTGCCTATCACCCAGCCGCTACACGGATACTACACGTACGGACAACTGAAGGGCGTAACTACCGAAGAGGTACTGAGGGGAGCGGCCGCCGCAACCACGGTTCCGATGGGGATTTACACTCTTACCTCAAGCCGGGACGACAACGTGTACCAAGGCGTTACTGTGGGCCGCAGTCCGTTTTTCCATGGCAGCAGGACGACCAACGTTCCCACTTTTATAGTCCCGGTAAAAGTCCATATGCCCGATGGAACCGTGTTTGATCCCGGGGTCGCCGACTCCACTTGCCTGGGCGGGAAGGTGCCGACTACGGTGACGCAAAATTCGCCGCTATTTCAGTCGGTTGCCTTCACGATGAACAGTATTGGTGTCGGCACGACCCAGTATGCAGACGCCTTCCTGCGGGCAGAATTCTGGCAAAACGTATCTGTCACCGGAAATCGCTTCCACACGATGCTCAGTCCGACCACCGTCCTGGCCGAGCAGACCTTCACCGTACCGACCAACAAGGGCGGGACTTTTACCGACGGCGGTTGCGGCAAGCTCGGAGTCATGGACTTCAGCACCTGGGACAGTTTTGTCGAAAGTACTCTCATTCCCTTTGTAACTGCCCATGGAGGAGGCCCAACCTCCTTCCCGCTTTTTGTCCTCTACAACGTGGTGATGGCCGACCCCTTTGTGCCTGGAACTTCCGACAACTGCTGTATTCTCGGCTATCACAACGCGTTCGCGAGCCCGGTGCAAACCTATGGGGTGAGCGACTTCGACAGCAACGGAGCTTTCTCGGGGGTCTCGGACATATCCGCCATGAGTCATGAGGTCAACGAATGGGTGAACGATCCGACGGGCGACAATCTGACTCCAGCTTGGGGACATATCGGACAACAGAGCGGTTGTCAGAACAACTTTGAGGTGGGTGATCCCTTGAGCGGCACCCTGTTCCCGTCTGTGACACTAAACAGCTTCACCTATCATATGCAGGAACTCGCGTTCTTTTCCTGGTTCTACGGGAGTCCATCGGTAGGCACAGGCATCAGCGAGTTTTCCAACAACGACACCTTCACCTCGGATGCAGGCGCGGTATGCGAGTAGAACTTCGCGCACTCGGACGGAGGATTAAGGGAATGGGGGCATCAACGCAAAAACGTACCTTGCGAGGCCTCGGCGCCGCGATACTCATGATACTGATCGCGACCGCCGCGGCGCGCGCGGATAGCGTCGCGCTGGTTACCAGCCTCGGCGCTTTGGCCGCCAACGATACGATCGTATGGTCGCAGTTGGGCGCCGACGCGACCTTGCTGACCGCAACTCCTTCTTTCACATCCACTGGCGGAGTGACTGGATCGGTCTCTCTGGCGGGTCCAAATAGCCTCGTCGCCGTGGTGTGCCCATCGGCTGCTTGCAGTTGGAACCTGGCCGGCCTTAGTGGATTCAGCGCGGGCGACAGCCTGATCTGGACGGCGGACACCGGCAATAGCGGCAACGGTCCGCTCTCCTTGATCTTCAGCTCGAAGAACCTGGCGGGTGCGGGCGCCTTCATCCAGGCCGACGGCCCCGCTCAGTTCACGGCGTCGATTCAGCCGTTCGACAGCAGCATGACCTCGCTCGGAGGTCCGTTCACAGTCGAGAGTGACGTCGCCGGCGACGCCACCTTCATCGGCGTGCTCGATAGCACTGCGGGCAACATCCACGCTGTCACTTTCAGCATTACGAGCTGCACGGGAGATTGCAGCGACTTTGCGATCGACAAGGTATCGTTGAAGGTACCGGGTGGCGCCACCCCGACCCCGACCGCAACTTCTACCGGCGCAACTCCCACACGGACGCCGACGGCGACACCCACGGCCACAGCGACTGCGACACGGACTGCGACGACAACGCCCACGCCCACAGCGACTCCAAGCGTGGTTCCCGATGTCCTGAAGATCAGCCCTTCGAGTAAGAATTTCGGCACAGTAAAAGTAGGCAAGGTAAAATCGGAAACGTTCACTCTCAGCAATAGCGCCGAGAACGGACCGCCGATCACATTCGCGAGCCCGATAGCATTTTCGGTTCCCGCGGCCAGCCCGCAGGTATTTGGCTTCCCCAAGAGCGGCGTCACGACCTGCCACCTGCAACTCTTGCCGAAGAAAAAGTGCAAGCTGAAGGTGTTATTTGAGCCGGCTTCGAAAGGTCCTCAAGCCTCCTCCGCGGTAACCGTCTTTGACGACGCGACAGGCGCCCCACAGACGATCCCGTTAAGCGGGTCCGGGAAATAATAGCGCTGCGCGATCCTTCACGAACTCCGAAATGAAAAGCGGCGGGCCGTTAGGCCCGCCGC
>NZ_JBAUYR010000075.1:0-53304 GCF_049584895.1 Binatus sp. (SeqCode) | reverse complement strand
CCGTTAGGCCCGACCACGCCGGTCCATCCGGTCGCGAGTGTGAGCGTGACGTCGTTCAGAGTGGAAACGGAATTGGTATATGAAAAAGAGAGACCTGAAAGTCGCACGAACATAGCTGCTCCCACTGAAAAACCCGCGCGCCGAAAAAAAACGCGCGAGCTGTTGTCCGAAGACACGAACGATGGAGTAACTACTTCCGCACGCCTTCAATCTCTCCTGTGTTGGATGTTGTTGAAAATATCCGCGCAGTCGGCGCGAATCAAGCCAGACGCCTGCGCGGCGGGCGGCAGGGGTGACCCCTGCACCCAGTATTAAAAAGAAATCGCGAAATCGCGCGGACGCGTTTTCGCTCTCAGGTTTGGGAGGGGAACAGTGCGACAGCTATTCGATGATCCCATTTGTCGCAATCGAGAGACGATGCCTTCAGTGCATCATCAGGGGATTGAACGCGCCTTCGGTCACCTCGCCGCTGTTGATCACCTGATTGAACTCGTTGTGCGCGGGAACCAGCGAGCGGAAGAACGATCCGCGATTCTCGGGGTGATAGAAACTGCCGGCGAGATCGAACAGGCTGCCGCCCTCCGACGACGGCCGCATCCGCCACAGCGGCATAGCGGTCGCGGTCAGGCCGCTCGAGTCGTAAAACTCAGCTGCCAGCCAGACGTACACTTCGCTGTCTATATAGATGAGAGTCCGCATCGCTGACGGCGATCCTCGCGGCCGCATCTCGAGGATGTACGCGTGGCGGAGTTCGAATGGCTCCTCGCCGAGCGTGAGGCCGTCGGCGCCAGTCTTGAATCCTGCCGGTTCGTCATCGGCCGCAAGGCACGCGAGAATCACGGTGCTGCCGAGCAGGCGATACTGATAGTTCTCGGTCTTGGGCAAAGCATAGGCCCAGTACGGCTGATGGCATCCGCGGCATGCTTCGTTCGGATAGGCCAGGTTCACGGCGATGCGACGGATGCGGCGCGACTCTTCACTGAATGAAAAAAATTCGTCGGGATGCTTCGGGTCGAGGTAACGAACCCAGATACCCGCGCCCTCGCTCGGAGTGCCGGTGATGTCGGTCATCCATCGATTGCATCTCGCCTTCCACTCGACGCCCATCGCGTCGCTGCCGATCGTCGGGCGCGGATCGACGTCGGTGCGATGAGCAAATCTCAGGAACTCGAATTGCTCGCAGGCGTAATCGGCGTCGCTGTTTGGAACGATTTTCAGCGGGCTGGCAGGATCCGATGCGTACGCGTTGCTGCTCCAGGGCGCGATCGAAAAATCATCCGGCATGAACGGTCCCATGTGCCAGTTGTACGCAATTTTCACGGCGCCCTTTGGGTCGCTCGCGTCGATCAGGGGAAACGGCATGCCGGCGACGTAGTTCTTGATGTAGTCGTCGTTGTCGAGCGCGACTTGCGCAGCATACTTTTCGGTGGCGTGCTGAAAGCCTTGCGACCATTCGACGCGCCGCTCAGGTAGCACGCGCATCCGGAACCCATGAGCAATCGCAAACCTGGCAGCGGCCGGGACATAGCGCGCGTACTGATCGACGTTGTCGGCGGCGATAACAGTACCGGGCTTCAGTTCGGCAGCAGCCGCGGGACTCGCCGATGCGTTCGGAGTCGTAGAAGCAGCAGATTGCGCTCGCACCTCGCCGCGCGCCATCAGCGACATTGCAACGATCGAGTAAAGAGTGATTCGAGCGATCAGGCGCATAGCGCGCAGAATCTTAGCTGAACTCTCTCTTCGATTGCTCCCCTTCCCTCGACGAGGGAAGGGGCCGGGGGTTAGGTTGCTCGGCGCGCCGCTCCGCTGGCTGCTACAGACTCTTCAAGAACTCGATGAGGACTTCGTTGATCTCTTTCGGGCGCTCCTGCTGCACCCAATGGCCGGCGCCGGGGACAATCACTTTCTTTTTCAGGTTTGGTGTGAACGCGCCCGCCGATTCGTAGCCGCCGGGAATCATTTTGCCGACTACGTCATGCTCACCGGCGGCGAACACCGCAGGCTGACGCAGCTTCGCACCGTCGAGGAAGGGCGTCAGTTCCCAATTGCGATCCGAATTGCGATACCAGTTAACGCCACCGCGAAAACCCGAGCGCTTGAACTCGCCTGCAAAGAAATCCAAGTCGGCTTCCGTCAGCCACGGCGGCAGCTTGTCCGGCACCATGCCGGTCTCGATAAATTTTTTCGTCTTGGGAAACAGGAACGAGAACTGTCCGTCGCGCGGCGCGTCACCCGACGCGGAGTATAGGACCATCGCCATCGAGCGGCGCGGATCGGCGTCGAGTTCCTTCTCGACTTTGCCCGGCTCCTGGAAATAGAGCTGATAAAAATGCTGGTCGCCGGCGAGAGCCTTCATTCCGTCGGTCGGACGCATTGGACCTCGCGGAAAATACGGAACGCTTAGCAATGCGATCGCGCGAAAGATGTCGGGTCGCAGCAGCGCCGAGTTCCACGCGACCGGCGCGCCCCAATCGTGACCGACGATCACCGCCGAGTCGACGCCAAGACTGTTGACCAGCCCGACGATATCGCCGACCAGGTTCAGGATGTTGTACGACTCGATCGGCGCCGGCGCGTCAGTCTGGCCGTAGCCGCGCTGGTCCGGCGCGACAACACGAAAGCCCGCGCCCGCAAGCGCGGGAATCTGATGCCGCCACGAGTACCACGACTCCGGCCATCCGTGGCACAACACAACCAGCGGCCCGCTGCCCTGCTCGACATAATGCATCCGAATGCCGTTGGTGTTGACAAATTTATGTTGCAGGTCGGCCATCGCGGATGCCTCTTTTTCTTTTAACACCGGGTGCAGGGGTCACCCCTGCCCAAGGAGGTGCGGAACCCACGGCGGGTTCCGCTTAAAATCACGAATGCTTGAGCTTTTTGATTTCTTCGGCCATCTCGGGCACCGCTTTGAACAAGTCGGCGACCAGGCCGTAGTCGGCGACGGCGAAAATCGGCGCCTCCTCATCCTTGTTAATCGCGACGATGACCTTCGAGTCTTTCATCCCCGCCAGATGCTGAATCGCACCTGAAATTCCGACTGCGATGTAGAGTTCCGGCGCAACCACCTTGCCGGTCTGCCCGACTTGCAGGTCGTTGGGCACGAAGCCCGCATCGACCGCCGCGCGCGACGCTCCCATCGCGGCGCCCATCTCGTCGACGAGCGGCTCGAGCACGGTCTTGAAGTTTTCGCCCGACTTGAGACCGCGGCCGCCCGACACAATTATCCGCGCCTCGGTCAGTTGCGGGCGATCGCTCTTGGTCGCGTTGAACGAAACAAATTCCATCTTGAGCGCGGCCGCGTCGATTTCGGCATCCTGCTTTTCGACCGGAGCAACGGCGTCGCCCGGCTTGGCGGCGTCGAATGCGGTCCCGCGCACGGTCAACACCTTGATCGGTCCGTCGAGCTCGACCGTCGCCATCACGTTGCCGGCATAAGTGGGGCGCACGAACGTGTGCTCGTCGTTGATCGCGGTGATTTCCGACGCCATCGGAGCGCCGAGTCGCGCGGCCAGCCGCGGAAACAAATCTTTGCCGATCGCCGTCGCGGTCGCGAGCATGAATTCCGCATTTTCTTTTTTGGCCAGCGCGGCGAGGGCCTGCGCATGCGCGTCGGCGAGATAGTTCTTCAAGGCCGGATGCGCCAGCGCGATCACCTTGGCGACGCCGTACTTGGCGATTTCGGCCGCCGCCGACTCGGGCGCGTCGCCCGCGACGACCGCGATTGCTTTGCCGCCGCGCTTTTTCGCCAGGTCGAGGCCCGCGTGAACCGCAGTCAGCGTAGTCTTGGGGAAATGTCCCCCCTGATGCTCCGCGAAAATCAGAACGTCACCCATTTCAATTCACTCCGGAAAATCGATCGTAAGATCGTTCAAATAACTTTGGCTTCAGTATGAAGAACAGCGACCAGCTCCTGCACTGACGCGACCTTGCGCCCGGCCTGACGCTTGGGCGGCGCGGCCATCGTCTTAATCTTCAGCTTGGGATCCAGATCGATGCCGAGGCTGTCGGCCGCGACCTCCTTCAGCTCTTTCTTGCGCGCCTTCATGATTCCCGGCAGCGACGCGTAGCGCGGCTCGTTGAGGCGCAGGTCGGTGGTGATGACGGCGGGGAGCTTGAACGCGACCGTCTCGAGGCCGCCATCAACTTCACGCACGACCGAGGTTTTTTCGGGCGTTATCTCGACCTTCGATGCGAACGTAGCCTGCGGCCATCCGAGCATCTCGGCGAGCATCTGGCCGACCTGGTTCGAATCGTCGTCGATAGCCTGCTTGCCCAATATGATGAGGTCGGGCTTCTCGTCGCCGGCAATCTTCGCGAGGATTCTGGCTATAGCAAGAGAATCGAGCGCGGTGTCGGTCTTCACCAGGATTGCGCGGTCGGCGCCCATCGCGAGCCCGGTGCGCAACTGCTCCTGCCAAGTCGATTGCCCGACCGTGACGAGCACGACCTCGCCGGTCTGCTTCTCCTTGATACGGAGCGCCTCTTCGATCGCGATTTCGCAAAACGGGTTGATAACCCATTTCACATTGTCGGTCGCGATACCGGTGCCGTCGGGCAGCACGCGAATGGTGGTCGCAGGATCGGGAACTCGCTTGATTGGAACCAGGATTTTCAACGCCTTAACACTCCACGCATGATTTCATGCATCGAAAAGAATCTGAGAACAGAACAGTTGCACAGGGAATCGCCCAGAAAGGCCGATAAACGCAAACTTTCTAACAGCGGCCCGCCAGTCAGTCAAACCATACTAATGAGAGAGCGGCGGCGCAAAGGGCGCAGGAAGGATCCGGGATTCTTCGCTTCGCTCTGAATGACACAAAGACGAGAAACACAAAAACTGGTCAAGCGGGCACGGTGCTGCGATCGCGGAACCCTCACCTACCGGCCGTGCGGCCGGCCGCCTCTTTCGTGAAATAACCGGCGAGGTAATTCCACGCCACTTTCCCCCGAACCTGAGAGCGAAATGTCGTCCTCGACGTTTCGCGATTTCTTAATACTGGGTGCAGGGGTCACCCCTGCCCAAGGAGGCGCGGAACCCACGGCGGGTTCCGCATCTGATTATTCGTTGTAGCCTAGCCGATGTGACAGTTCGCGGCCGGCGTCTAGCAGGCTGGGGGCGATTTCGGCGGTGATTCGTTCCGGGCCGATGCGGTAGGTGGGACCGGCGACCGTGACTGAGCCGACGACTGAGCGGGTGTAGTCGCGGATTGGGACTGCGACCGACGAGACCTCTTCGATGAACTCGCCGGAGTCGGTGGCGTAGCCGTCGCGCGCGACTGCTTCGAGCTGCGCTAGCAGAATTGCGCGATCAGTTATCGTGCGATCGGTGAAGCGCTTCAGAGCGTCGGGGAGCGCGGATTTCAGCTGACCTTCGGCGTCGAAGGCGAGATGCGCCTTGCCGGCTGCGGTACAATGAAGCGGGAGCGTGATTCCGATTGGCGGAGTAATCCGCACGGCGCGATCTTCGGCCTCGGCGGCTTCGAGCGGCACGACGCCGTCGCGACGGACGATCGCGACGTAGGCGCTCTCACGGCATTTTTTGGCGACATCGTTGAGGATCGGGCGCGCTTGCCTAACGAGGCCCATATGATGGATGTAACGGCGACCGAGGTGGAGGCACTTGATGCCGAGGCGATAGTTCTCGGTGGCTTTATTTTGCTCGATGTAACCGCGCGCCTCGAGCGTCGCGAGCAGTCGAAAGACGTTGTTCTTGTGCAGCTTGAGCCGTTTGGAAAGTTCCGTCACGCCGAGTTCATCGACGTCGCCGAAGAATTGTTCGAGCACGTCGAGCGCATGCGCGACGGATTGGATCACGTAGTTGGTTTTATCGCGTCGGACCATTTCTTTTCAGTGACTACTCGGGCGATTCGGAGGACGAGTCGCCCGGATATGTAAAAGTGTTTTACTTTAAGTGGCGGGCGCGAAGTTTGTCAACGATGCTTTGTAAATTCTCTCAAATTCGCGCCAACTAGTTGATATTTAAAGGAAAAGATAACCTATCAACAGGCTCTCAAAACAGGATTTCCGCATGCCCAGACAACTTCCCGCCGATTTTTTCAGACGTGTCGACGACGACGATGATGAGGTATTCTACTCGGTCCCGCGACTCGTCACCCATATCGACGACGGTGCGATCGCGAAGGTCGGCGAGATCTACGCGCAACTGCTGCCGCAGGGCGGCGCGATCCTCGACCTGATGAGCAGTTGGCGATCGCATCTGCCGACGCATATCCGGCCGTCGCGAGTGGTCGGGCTCGGGATGAATCGCGCGGAGATGGAAAATAATCCGACCCTAACCGAAGTCGTCATTCACAATCTCAATCGCGCGCCGCGGATGCCGTTTGCCGACGCCGAGTTCGACGGTGCCGTCGTGACGGTCTCGGTGCAGTACATGACGCGGCCGATCGAGACGTTCATCGAAGTCGCGCGAGTGCTCAAGCCGGGCGCGCCGTTCGTCGTCACGTTTTCAAATCGCTGTTTCCCGACCAAGGCGGTTGCGATTTGGCAGCACCTCGACGACTACGACCATGGCAAGCTGGTCGGCAGCTACTTTATGGAAAGCGGCGCGTTTGAGAATATAGATTTCATAGACCGCAGCGCGCCGACCTCGCCGCCGTCGGATCCGATTTGGGCGGTGGTGGGGTACAAGACGCGCGAGGCAACCACTTGATCAAGAATCGCGGCATGCGTCATCTGGCGCTCAAGGTTTCCGACGTCGAGCGCGCCAAGGATTTCTACGTCCGCGTGTTCGGAATGAAGCTTGTCTGGCAGCCCGACCCCGACAACGCGTATCTGAGCTCGGGATGCGACAACGTCGCGTTGCATCGCGGTGACTATGGCGGCGACGCGCAGCGGCTCGACCATCTTGGGTTTATCGTGCCGACGATCGCCGACGTCGAGGCTGGATATACGTGGGCCAAGAGCATCGGCGTCGAGATAGTGCACGAGCTCAAACACCATCGCGACGGCTCGGTGTCGTTCTACATTCGCGATCCCGACGGCAACGTGATCCAGGCGCTCTACGAACCGACGATCAGCCCGCAGTCTTTTCAATAATTTTTCAGTAAAGGTCAGTTTAAGGTGCGCGAGCGCGCAAATCCTCTGCCATAGGAGAAAACCTCATGATGCTCAAAGGGCGCGCGACCGCCGAAGCCACTGCCAAGTACGCGAGCCGATTCCCCGAGCTGCCGGGAAATTTCCGGCCGGCGCTCGGAGTGTCGGTCTCATCGATTGGAATCGGAACCTACCTGGGCGAACCCGACGAGGAGACCGATCGCGCCTACGAGGAGGCGATCAAGGCGAGTCTGCGCGGCGGGATCAATCTGATCGACACGGCGGTGAACTACCGCTTCCAGCGCAGCGAACGGAATATCGGCAAGGCTCTTGGCGAGCTGGTCGCGGCGGGCGAGATTGAGCGCGAGCAGGTGGTGGTCGCGACCAAGGGCGGGTACATCACGTTCGACGGCGAAGTGCCGCCGAATCCGCGCGCCTGGTTCGAAGAGCATTACGTGAAGACCGGAATCGTGTCGCCCGCCGATCTGGTCGACGGGTCGCATTGCATGACGCCGAAATATATCGGCACGATGCTCGAGCTGTCGCGCAGGAATCTCAATCTCGAGACGATCGACATCTACTATATTCACAATCCTGAGACGCAACTCGAAGCCGTCGACCGCAAGGAGTTCCTTAAACGAACAGCGACGATTTTCGAGTTCCTGGAAGGCGCGGTGGCCAACGGAAAGATCGGCGTCTATGGCACCGCGACCTGGAATGGCTTCCGCGCCGCGCCGACGGAGCGCGGATGGCTGTCGCTCGACGAGCTGATGCGAACCGCGCGCGAGGTGGCGGGCGACGCGCATCATTTTCGCGCGATCCAATTGCCGTACAACCTGGCGATGCCGGAAGCGGTCACGCGATCGAACCAATTCGTGCATGCTGGAAAGGCGACTCCCCTTGCCGCCGCGAAGGCGTTCGGACTCGCGGTCTGCGCGAGCGCGTCGCTGCTGCAGGGGCAGCTATCGCGCGGGCTGCCGCCGATCGTCGCGAATGCATTCGGCGGGTTCAAAACCGATGCGCAGCGATCGATTCAGTTCGTGCGCTCGACGCCCGGCGTGGACGTGGCTCTGGTCGGAATGAAATCGGTCGATCACGTTCGCGACACGCTCGAGACCGCACGCAAGCCGCCGGCTACCGTCGAGGAGCTGATGCGATTATTCCAGCAAGGCGAGGAGCCGTAGCAACATTGGCATCAAACAATTCACCTCACCCCTGACCCCTCTCCCTTCAGGAGAGGGGAATAAGGATCAAAGTTCGACGTGCAGGCGCATCCCGGGGACGACGACCGGGCCGCGCGCGCGATTGTAGCCGGGGTTGTCGATGTATTGGAGGTCCAGCGCCCCGAAAAAACCCGCGTGTATCGGAATCGGAAAGTTGTAGTAGCACTCCATAATTTTCTCAGGACCATAGGAAAGGGCGCCGTCGCCCAGTATGAAGCCCAGTCCGCCCAAAGCTAGATACTGGCGATGTCTCTGCGACAATCCGTTGCCGACGAACGCGACCCCAAACTTGTCCTGCGGCCGATTCCACACAGTGCCGCGGATATCGCCGCCGAATGCAACCGTATCGTTCACCTCGGTGTAGTTGAACGATTCGTGCTCGCTCTCGTTCCATCCGGCGCGCGCGAAGCCGCGGATCGTGTCGGTGAACTCCTGCTCGGCGTTGATGCCAAATCCGTACTTGAGTGTGTTCTGCATCCGATGATCCGTGATCTCCGGCACGGGGGTCTTTCCCGCCTCGAAGAGATCAATTGCCTGATGATAGTCGCCCATGTTCGCGAAATTCGTGAACGCGAGGAATCGAACCGCGGTGAAGCGCTTTGGAATTAATTCCGGACGAACCTCAATTTCGTAGTTCTCCGAGTGCGCATCCTGGAGGTTCTTTTGAAGATTGAGACCGTTGGCGCGCTTCGATATGAGAGCCTCGGCGAAGCGCGCGCCAAAGAATCGATCTTCGTAGTCGATCACGCCGCCATAAGTGTAGCCGCGGGTGTCGGCGGGATAGTCGTAAGCTCCGTTGTTTACGACCGTCCAGTTCATGAACTGGGTATGGCTGTCGTTGGCGACACTGTTGAGGTCGAAGAAATCCACCATCGAGAATTTGCCGATGTGGATATCGAGACGGCGCACGGGGAGCGTGGTGAGGATCGAGAGCGGTCCACGCTCGGCGTCGACCGTTTCATCGCTCAACGGAATGACCAAGCGGTACCAGAGCCGTGCGACATACGGCATTCCGTCCAGATCTCTCGTCGCATCCAGATTTGTCAGACCTGCCAGCCCGGTTGAATCGCTGAGGCCGCTGCCGCTTCCGATTTCAAAATCCGCAATTGCTTCGAGCGTCGGCGACAGCTCGAGGCCGGTGTAGAGTGTGGCTACTTCTGTAGCAGCTTGATCGGATCTGCGATCGAGGCTGTTGGGGCCGCTGTAGTCGGCGTGAAATGGCGGATGCCATTGGAAGATGGTGTTACTTTGCGCCGACAGCCACCACGGCAGCGTGTCCGAATGCGCAAAGAAGGTTTCGCTGCCGGAGGTGTAGTCGTCGATTTCGGCGAGAGCGAGGGACGACGTGACGACGATCGCGCAAAGTAGAAGAGCGGCGCCCGACAAAAATATCCTGACCAACGAGGACACGCCGATCTGTCTTATCGGATCGGTTCGGTCTAAGCGATGCGGGCGGCGGAATTGTTCCTGTCACTCGCCGACACCTGACGCATCGTGGGACTGAGAGCAACGAAAAGCGTAAACTCAAAGCCGATGGCGGCCACCCTCAAGAAGTGGGAAGAGGCGTGGAACCGGCTCGCCAAGGCACGGGAGAAACTCCAATCCTTCGAGCGCGACTATCCGATCGTCAGGCACATCCTGATTCTGGACAATATAAAACCCGGCGACACGATAAGTTTCGACAGCGGTCTCCTCGAAGGGCCACCGCCGGTTGAAGTTCGCAAAGCAATTCAGAATTTCGACAAGACGCTGCGACACGAGGACCTCGTGTTTCGAGAACTTCCCGAGCCCGACCAGGCAGTAGCCGCGGCCAAGCGGAAATTCGACTAGCGCGCGGCGACGCTCGAAGTGCCGACGCCATGTTCGTAGACCAGTTCGCCTCCGGTCTTGCCCTGGTAGAGAAGGGCGCCTGCCGCGACTGTCGCCACAACGAGGAAAGCGATTCGCGTTCCTTCGAAACGGCTGGATAACTCGAGCATCACGCGCCACGCGGCAAGAATCAGAAAGACGTACATGAGGTACTGCCCGAGTATCGCGTGAGAGAGGTAAGCCGCGCCGTTCGATGATGCGAGAATCTGCTGCGCGGCGGGCGACATCGTATCCCACAGCCGATCGGCCTCGGCGTCGCCAGTTAAATACGACATGACGCTTGCGGCCGCTCCTCCGATCATCAGCAGAAGCGACGCGCTCGCAAGCTTCTGGCCCCAAACCGCCAGGAAACCCGATTGCCCGCGAGAAAGCCGGATCGCCGCGGCGGAGAAAATTTCCGCGGCGATCCCAAAGGTCAGCAGTGCGATGGTGAAGTGATCGACGATCGGATGAAGGTGATAGGTGCTGACCAATTGCGCGAACATGACGTCACTCTTACTCGACGACGGTTACTTTCATCTTCATGTTGCCGTGGCCGGTGCCGCAGTAGTGGTCGCAGATCACGGTGAAGCTGCCGGCGGTGTCGGGAGTTACGGCGACGTCTTTGGTCGTGTCGTCGGGAATGTCTGTATCGATCTTGAGCGGCTTCGACATGAAGCCGTGCACGCGATCGCTGCTGGTCAGGCGCAGGATTACGGGCTCGCCTTTCTTGATCGTGATCTCACTCGGCGTGAACTCGAACTTTTTCGCCGTGATCTCGATCACCTTCGGGTTGTCCGCCCGAGCCAGGTTGACCTTCGGAGAGAGGACTGCCACCGCGATCCCGCACGCACCCGCCAGCAGAAACGTGTTGACGATCTTGTTTTTGAATATTGTCGTTTTCATTTTCTTACTCATCCTTTGCGTCGTTGTTTCCATGTTTGAGCATCTGATCCATTCCGACCGTCCCCGAGAACTCTGCTGTCGCCAGCGCGACTTCCTCGATCTGCAGATCGTTGCCGTAAGCGTTGCCGTTGACGCGCCTGATTCCGAGGTCCTTGAAGGGGGCAGCCTTGTCGAAGGGCGTCGGCTTTTTCACGGGACTGGTCGCGGGATCCGGGAACGCGAAGATCAACGACCGGGCCGCATACATCTTGGTGGTCCCGGCCTGGTGAAAATTCTCGCGATGAATATGGCCGTAGAGCACCGTCACGTTTTCGTACGGCGCGAGCGCGTTCATCACGTCGTCGCCGTCGCTGGTGAACCATTCCCATTCGGGCTTGAGATCGAACAGCGGACGATGGGTGAAGACGATGATGGGCGTGGTCTTCGGAAAGCGCGCGAGGTCGGATTTCATCCACGCGATCTGCGCGGCGCCCACCTCGGGCCGGCCGGCCGAGACGTTGTCGAGCGCGACGAAGTGCACGCCGCGATGATCGAACGAGTAGTGCGTCGGCCCCATGAATTCGCGGAACATGACGCCACCGTCGAGCGCGGCGTCGTTCTCGCCTGGCACGACTTTGATTTGCGCGCCACCGATTTTGCTCGAGATCTGCTTGAACAGCTTGAAGCGTTTCGCGTGCTCGTCGGACGAGTCGGCGTCGTGAGTCAGATCGCCGGTGACGATGATCAGCTCGGGGCGATTCTTCAGCCCGTTGACGGTAGCGACCGCGCTTTCGAATGCCTGGGTGCCAAGAGGATCAGGCGGTCCGTTGAATCCGACGTGAGTGTCGCTCAGCTGCATGAACGAGAACGGCGCCGGAGCTTCGCCGTTGAGCTCGGCGAGCGTGCGGGTTATTCCCTCAGCGCCGGCGCTGCGCGTGAGGCCCGGGAAGACGCTGTAGAGCGCGCCAATACTGAGCGCGGTGCCCGAGACGCGCAGGAACGATCGACGATCAAATTTCTTTTCCATCAAAATCACCTCGCGCTGATGTGCGCTTTCAGGGAGATGACTCGATGGCGCAGAGAAAATTCCCTCGACTGAGGTTAAAAAATTGTCGGGAATAAAATTGCTGTGTGCGCGGTCTGGGACTATTTGGGGACGATCGGACGCACGGGGGAGTCTATGACGACATCGCTACGCAGCTTTGGCGCAGCGACAATCGATAACTTTTGATGATTTACGATCTTGGAGATGCGGACCGTTTCGTCTGCTACCAGACTGACGACCGGCATCTCTATTCGTGACGGCGCGGAATTGGTGATTCATGTGCAATCGGCGCGATTCCTTTCCGCACGGAACCGCGGCGCTGACGATGTGCTCGCGGACTTTCGTCCATCCGAGCTATGCGGTCACTTCGAGCTCAGATGATTCTCGCTCACGGCGAGCGGGGACGCACCGGGCGCCACCGACGCGAGCCAGTGATCGATTGCCTCGACGGTAAACCGCCAATCGCTGCCGACACGGAACGCGGGCAACTGATTCCTCTTGAGCATCCTGTAAATCGTGGACGGATGCACCCTGAGATAATTGGATACGTCACGTACCGTTAGAACTTTGCCATTGATTTCATCGAATCGATCCATGTGACTCCTCTATCTTACGCGGGTTTTAGTCGATTGTCCCAAGTCTCGGATTTATGAGTCTCCACAGCTCCGAAAAGGGTAAAAGCCCACACGGCGAAACAATTTTTCTGCGGGGGAGGGGGACAGAAAAGGGGCGTCTCGGCCGTGTGGGCGATCTTTTTCCGACAATTTCACTTCCAATCTCTCCGTGGCTAAAGGCGTGAAAAATGACCGCACAAAGCGGTAGTGTGCTGGACGTCCATACTGAAATTCACCTCACGCCATTAAGTACTTTCACATTGCAGGACTCAGCAGGTGAGAGATTATTCCCCGATTGAGGCCCAATGACGGTCGGGAATAAGATTGGTCCGCTCGCGGTCTGAATCTATACGGGGACGGGCGGGCGAAAGAAAAGCGATTGCCTGACGAAGCCAAAGCCGTCGATTTCGACCGCACGTTCCTGCCGCATATGGATGCTGCGTACAACCTCGCGCGATGGCTGGTGCGTGACGAGCACGACGCCCAGGATGTCGTGCAGGAGGCCTACCTGCGCGCCTTCAGGTTTGCCGGTGGATTCCGCGGCGGCGATCCGCGCGCGTGGATTCTTGCGATCGTGCGCAACACCGCATTCACCTGGCTCAGGCGCAACCGCGGTGCCGAGTCGCCGACTGAGTTCGACGAGAAGATCCATGGCGGGTCCAGCGAGGAAGTCGGCCTCGAAGCCGATGCGGTTCGCAAGGCCGATGGCGCGATGATCCGCGCGGCGCTGGATGAGCTGGCGGACGAGTTTCGCGAGGTGATCGTGATGCGCGATATCGAAGGACTTTCGTATAAGGAAATCGCCGACGCGGCCGACGTACCGATTGGGACCGTCATGTCGCGGCTGGCTCGAGCCCGCGGCAAGCTTGCGCGTTCGCTCCAGGAGCGAATCGGCAAGGAGCGATGACGTGAACTGCGACGACGCGCGAATGCTGATGCATGGTCATCTCGACGGCGAACTGGACCTCGCCGACGACCTCGAGGTGCAGCGGCATATCGAGGAATGCCCGCGATGCGCCAGCGAGTACGCCGCCTTGCGCGCGATGCGCACGCGTCTCAAGGACGAAGCGTTTCGGTTCGAGGCGCCGCCGGCGTTGAAGGAAAAGATTCGCCGCGCAATCCCGGCGGCGACGGTATTGCGCTCGAACGGGTATCGGTCGCGGCGCGGAGCATGGGTTCAACGCACGGTTCGATTTGCGGTGCCGATGGCGATTGGCGCGATGCTCGCGCTGATCATCGCGCCACGGACTCTCACTCCTGCGCTCAATCAGCAGCTCGCGAACGAAGTGGTCACCAGCCACGTCCGGTCGCTGATGGCGACGCATCTGATGGACGTCGCCTCGACCGATCAGCACACGGTCAAGCCGTGGTTCAACGGCAAGCTGGATTTCTCGCCACCGGTGACCGATTTCGCGAAAGACGGATTCCCGCTGGTGGGCGGTCGTCTCGACTATATCGACGGGCGACCGGTAGCCGCGCTCATCTATCAGCATGGCAAGCACGTGATCAACGTTTTCATGTGGCCGACCGCCGGCGAGACCACCAGCGCTGAGCGAATCGAGACCGAACACGGATACAACGTCGAGCAAATGACGGTCGCCGGGATGAATTGCTGGGTGGTCTCTGACTTGAATCCGGTCGAGCTCGGCAAGTTCGCCGGCTTGATCCGCGCCAAGGGATGAACGCGGTTTTCCCCGCCCCTTAAACTGCGGATAACTCACGCGTTAACAGGTTGCGCAGTTGGGGCGCTGCTGAAAGAATGCATCGGTTGCCGCCCGCCCATAGAGGTGGCTCCCACCTGCCGATGCGCCGCGTCGAGACTATTTTCATCGTTATAGCGATTGCCTTCTACGCCTGGTTCCTGACTCATTACGGGCCGCGGGAGGTGATTGGCTATGTACGGATGGCGGGATGGGGGCTGGCGCTGACGATTTCGCTGGAGGCGGTTGCGCGCATCGCGAACACGTTTGGCTGGCGCGTCACGATTGAGGACTATCCCCCTGCGCTGAGGTTCTACGAACTATTTGCGGCGCGGATTGGCGGCGAGGCGGTCGACTATGTGACGCCGTCGGCCCAGCTCGGCGGTCAGTTCGTCATGGCGGTGGACGTGCGCGAGAAGTTGCGCATGCCGGTGGCTCTGGCGACGGTGGTCGTCGCGTCGCTGGCCGAAGCGATCGGGCAAATCGTGTTCATGTCGATCGCGCTGGTGATTTCGTTGCGCATCATACCGGTGGCTGCTCATCTGTACTGGGCGATCGTCGGCGGGTTCGCGCTGGCGGTTGCGCTCGCGGGCGGGTTCTTTTTCATCCAGATGAAACGGCCGTTCTCGCATCTATTTCGAGCTGCGACCAAGTTCGACATCGCGCGAATCAACACTGACGAAATCCGCGATTCCGCCGACGAGGCCGATGCGGTCCTGCTGGACTTCTATGCGCGCAATCGCGGACGGTTCGCGGCGTCATGCGTGTGCTACGCGATCGCATGGAGTCTCGGGCCGCTCGAAATCTATATACTGCTGACGCTGCTGCATCAGACGGCGACCTTTCAGACCGCGCTGTTGGTCGAGTCGGTCGGGCTGCTGATCGAGCGCGCGACCTTTCTGATTCCAGGCAAGCTGGTAAGTCAGGAGGGCGGCAAGGCGCTAATCCTGGGGATGTTGGGTTATCCGCCGGGAATCGGCTTTGCAGTCGGGTTTCTGCGGCGTATCAAGGAAATGGTATGGGTGTTGTTCGGGCTATTGGCCCTGATGATACATCGGACGATCATACGGCAGCGCGGCGATATTAAGGGCGCCGCGCCGGCCGGCCGCGACTCTGTGATGAAAATACAACGAGCACAAGGAGAGCAATCGCTATGAGGAAATTAACCGCCCTGGTTGCGGGGATGACGCTCGCAATGACCGCGCTGCCCGCGGCCGCCGGGGTCGTCATAACGCAAAAGCAGCACGTGACCAGCGGCACCAATACCCGCGACTCCGAACAAACGATTTCGGTGCAGGGCAACAAGCAGAAAATGGTGACCGAGCGTCACACGATCATAACCGACCTCGACGCTGGGAAGATGTACGTGCTCGATCCGAACGCGAAGACCTACTTCGAGATTCCGTTTCCGCCCAAGGGCCAGATGGCGACGATGATGGCGGCGAGCACCAACGCGGCAATGAACTTCAAGCGGGCCGGCAGTTCGCGTGAGATCGCCGGCTACAAGTGCACCGACTACAACGGCGGCGGGCACATGATGGCGGGCGACTATACCGTCAAGGAATGCTTCTCGACTTCGGCACCCGGCGCCCAGGAGTTTGCGGCCTTCGAGAAGAATATGGCGGACAAGCTGAAGAACGCGGGCACGGCGGCCGGCACTGGCGAGATACCCGGCGGAGTGCCGCTCGCGCTGGACTCGACGATGAAGATGGGAAAGGTGAACATCCCGGGGATGGCGCCCGATCAGGCGGCCAAGATCAACGAGATGATGGCGAAACGTCCGCCGGTCACGACCAGCACGATGGTCGAGAAGATCGAAACCAAGAAACTGGCCGAATCCGATTTCGCGCTTCCCTCGGGCTTCACCAAGCGAGAACTGCCGGGACCGGGATCTATGATGATGAAGCCGGGCGCAATGAAGCCGCCGCCGCCAGCGGGCGCACCGTCGCCAGCAGCGCATTAGGTTGTTGGTGCTGACTCGCGCCGTCGCGAGTGAGTGAAGATAAGAAAAGAGCGGGGTCCATCAGGGGCCCCGCTCTTGGTTATCAATCGGACGCGAAAACTACATCGAGTCTGATGCCCGCGCCTCGTGCTGCTTCGGCGCGTTGAGCGCGGCGCATGCGTCCCAGATCCATTTCGCGGTCGATAGCTCGTCTTCGGCGAACAGCCGCAGCGCTTCCTTGGTCGAGAGATCTTCCTTCAGCAATGCGGCGAACTCGCAGATCGGTTTGATGGCATCCTCGGGCTTGCCGACGCGCTTGGTGAAATCGAGCAGTTTTTCATTGTCGGGAATCGACGGGTCACCCAGGTAAGCGGTTGCCTTGCGTCCCGCTTCGGTGACCATCGCGCGCGCCTCACCGCCGAGTTCCGCCAACCGCTGCGCGAACACTCGGGAATGATAAGCCTCGCGCTCGGCGACCATGCGAATGCCGGTGCGGATGCAATCTGTAGTGCAGACTTCCGCCCACGCCGAGAATGCTTCGCCGCCACTGGCCTCGCCCGCGCGAACCTTGTCGAGAAAGCTGACGACTGCGGCGCGTTCGGATTTGTAGGTGCGGCCGAACGCCTTGAAGCCACCGCCGCCATTGCCGTTGCCGTTGGTCGGCGCGCCGGCTTCGAGCCACGTCAGCTCGGCCTCGAAGGTGGACTGGGAGATCACTCCGTTTCGGTAGGCCCTAAGCAGTTGTTTGAATTCAAAATCGTAGCTCATTGGGTGTGTCCTCCACCTTGCTTGACCGCTCTCATTCATTAAACGAGCGTTCAGGATGTTGGATCTCAGAGCATAGGGCGACCTTCGCGTTTCTGTCAATTGCGGATTCGCTCACTCGGAGTGCTGGCATCGATGCGAATATTGCCGGATGATTCCCGGTGCTGCGACGACGGGTATATCAGCATCACCATTTCAAAAGATGGCGGGCACGGCCGCCCGCACCACTATCAAGAACGGATTTCTTCGAGGTGCATGCGATGAGCGAAATCAAGCACAGCTTCGTCCGGACCAACGGGATCAAGATGCACGTGGCGGAGACCGGCGACGGCTTTCCGGTGGTGTTTTGCCACGGCTTTCCCGAGATGTGGTACTCGTGGCGGCATCAGATGAAGGCGCTGGCCGAGGCGGGCTTTCGCGCGATCGCACCCGACCAACGCGGCTATGGCGAGACTGAAGCGCCCGCGCCGATCGAAGCGTACACGCAGCGAAAACTGGTCGGCGACATAGTCGGCATGCTCGACGCGCTCGGAATCGGCAAGTGCGTGATCGTCGGTCACGATTGGGGCGGCATGGTCGCGTGGAACACCGCGCTGATGGCGCGCGACAGCGTCGAGCGCGTGATTGGCGTCAATACGCCGTTCATCCCGCGGGCACCGATCAAGCCGACCGAGGCGATGCGCGCGATGGCGGCGGGCGGCTTCCACTACATTCTCTATTTTCAAACGCCGGGAGTGGCGGAGGCGGAACTCGAACGCGACGTCGCTCGATCGCTGCGCGGCTTCTACCAGGATCCGCCGGAAGTCGATCCAACCGGGATTCGTAAGACAGTTCCGGGCGTGTTCGGGGCGGCGGGTGGCGGACTGCTCGATCGATTCGCGGATCGTCCGCATGGAAAGTTTCTCACCGATGGCGACTTCGAGGTCTTTGTGAACGCGTTCAAGAAGAGCGGCTTTCGCGGCGGCCTGAACTGGTATCGATGCATCGATCGGAGCTGGGAGGAAAGCGCCGGTCAGACTGATCGCGTCGAGCAGCCCGCGCTGATGATCACGGCCGAGCGCGATGTCGTGCTGCGACCCGAGATGGCAGAGGGCATGAGCACGTGGGTGCCGAACCTGCGCAAAACCGTGCTGGTCAAAGGCTCGGGACATTGGACGCAGCAGGAGAAACCTGCCGAGGTGAACGAGGCCATTCTGGATTTTCTTTCGGATATGAAGAAGTAGCTCCGCCTATTCGAGCGGTGGCGGCGAGACAGGCTCGCCATTTTTCAAAATCAGGTACTGGCGATCGGGCGCGGCGCAGGCAGTATCGGTCTGCACGATTCGCGCGCCGTCGGGGGCGTACTGCAGGATGTACGACTTGCGAACGCCCGCGGTGACGTTGGGGCCGGTGCGATGCGGCATCAGCGACGAAAAGACGACGGCGCTGCCGGCGCGGACAGGAACGGCGAGCGCTTCGGGGCCGTCCTCTTCGCGGCATACATAACCGAGCTTCGAAGCGCGATGCGCCAGCGTCCCGCGCAGGTGGCCGCCCGGAATCACCCACGGACAACCGTTGTCGAGGGTCGCGTCGTTGAGCGCGATCCAGCAGGTCAGGTACGCCTGCGGCTCGATGTAGGTGTAGCCGTTGTCCTGATGCCACGGGAACGGTTTCGGATATTCGGGCTTCTTGTACACGGCCTGGTCCCAGTAAAGGCGCACGTCGGAGCCGATGACGTCGTGGCAGAGATCCTGGAAGACGCGGCTCGCCGAGAAGTCGCGCAGGACTTTGGAAAGTTTAACCAGATGAACGGTGAAGGTTATTCCGTCGGCCTTTGCGATGCCCATCCGGCCGTCGGGACGCGAGCGCAGGAATTCCTCGGCGCGCACCTCGAAAGGATCGATCGCGTCGCGGACGCGCTCGACGGTCGCGGGATCGATCGCATTCTCGAGCACGAAGAAGCCGCGCTCATCGAACGATCGCGCCTGCTCGTCGGTGATCAAGCGAAATGGCCCGTGCACCGGCGTCCAAGTGAATCCATGGTTGAGCGGATGCAGCGCGGAGATCGAGTCGCTAGTCGTTGAGAGTGCGCTCACTTTCCTTAGCCAAAGTACGATTAGCGGCGCGCACGAGCGCGACCGCTTCCTTCAGATTTGCACGAGTCTGAGCCAATGTACGACCCTGCGCATTTGCTCCGGGCAGTTCCTCGACAAATCCGACGTAGCCACCTCGCACTTTCTTAAATACTGCTGTGAGTATCATTGTTCTGCTTCGCCCGAGTCGTGGGCGATCATATCACGACGCCTTCGCTTTGCGGTGATGCAGGTGGATTCTGCGACCAGTTTGGCGAGGTCGGAAGTCGGTGGCCCGCCCAAGGCGGGCGACTGGAAACCGGAACCGGGTTCGCGTCGCGCGAACCTGTCCGGAGGCCAGAAGCCATGTCCTGCCGCTCGCGTTGCTCGCTTCGTCAGGATGACACGTTCTGGTTTGGCGTCCCCTATGAGATTAGCGCCCATTCACTTCGTGGTGACGCCGGTGGATTCGGCGACCAGTTCGGCGAGGTCGCGGACGCGCATCGTTTCTTCGAGCGAGCGGGATTTCACTGCGTCTTCGAGCATCGTCATGCAGAACGGGCATCCTACGGCGACGCATTTCGGCTTGGCTTCCTGCAATTGATCGAAGCGCTTCTGATTGATGCGGGTGCCCTCGTGTTCCTCTTTCCAGAAGCATCCGCCGCCTGCGCCGCAGCAGAAAGTGCGATTCTTCGACTGCTCGACTTCTGCGATTTCGGCGCCGGGAATTGCGCCGAGCGCGCTGCGGGCGCTGTCCCATTTGCGATTGTGCCGCGCCATGTAGCACGGGTCGTGATAGGTGATGCGCTCGTCGATCTTGCCGCGAGGCTTCAGCCGGCCGGCCTGGATTAGCTCGTCGATAAATTCCGCTTCGTGCAGGACAGTGTAGTTGCCGCCGAAGTCGGGATACTCATTTTTCAGATTGTGAAAACAATGCGGGCATTGAGTGACTATGCGCCGCGGCTTGTAACGATTGAGGGTCTCGACGTTTTGTGCGGCGACTGTGGCATAGAGGTATTCGTTGCCGAGGCGCCGCGCCGGGTCGCCGGTGCAAGTCTCTTCGCGTCCGAGGATGGCAAACTTGACGCCCGCCTGTTTCATCAAGCCCGAGAAGGACTTGCTGACGCGCTGATTGCGCTCGTCGTAGGAGCCGGCGCATCCGACCCAGTACAGCACGTCGATCTCTGACGGATCTTCGAGCTCGGCAATTTCAGGAATCTCGAGTCCATTCGCCCATTCGGCGCGCTTCTCCTGTGCGAGTCCCCACGGATTGCCCTGGTTCTCGATTCCTTTGAAGGCGCCGGTCAGCTCGGTCGGGAATCTCGATTCCATCAGCACGTCGTAACGCCGCATGTCGACGATTCGCTGGATGTGCTCGATACTTACAGGGCATCCCTCTTCGCACCATCCGCAGGTCGTGCATCCCCACACGGCTTCTTCGGTCGCGACCTGCGTGATCATGTCGGGACCGTTCCACGCGGGGGCTTCGGTGCTTTCGCTGCCGTTTTTGCCGTTTGCTTTCGCCGCGAGCAGAAACGGCGCCTTGTCCAACAGATGCTCGCGCTGCTCGATCACCAGATACTTGGGATTCAACACTTTGCCGGTGTTGACGGTGGGGCAGTTGATCGTGCAGCGGCCGCATTCGAGGCACGAGCTCATGTCGAGCAGTTGCTTCCAGGTGTACTGCTCGACTTGCGAGACCCCGAAGGTTTCCGCGGTTTCGAAATCCTTGATTGGCGCCAGACGTCCGCGCGGACCCAGGTTGCGGAAGAAAAGATTCAGCGGCCCGAAAATCAGATGACGCAGCTTGGTGAACGGAAAACAAAACAGCAGCACGAACACGCACAGGACGTGCACCAGCCACAGCCATCGATGGTACGTCGCGCCCGCGCCGAGCCCGCCCTCGATTCGTCCCACGACGCGTCCCACGTAGGCCCATTCGTGGAACGCCGGATGCGCCGCGTTGATCCGCGCGCCCTCGAGCATCAGGCCGGTGACGGCAGCCAGCACCATCATAGTCATCGGGAAGCCATAGCCGAGCCGGTTCTCGAGATTGTCGCGAATTTTCTCGGCGGGCGGTTCGTTCAGCAATGTTGGTTTGCGAAACGCACGCCGCGCACCTTCCATCAGCACGCCGAGAATCAGCAGCAGGAAGAAAGTGTCCATCGCGGCTTTGAAGTAGAGATAGAAGTCGCCGTAGTAGAAATAGAAATCGAGGCCGAACAGATCAAAGAGGTCGCGCAGGTCGCTGTTGATCAGCACGATGGTGGTGCCGATGAACAGTCCGACGAAGGCGACGTAGAACGAGTAATGCATCCAGCCCCAGCTCTCGCGAATCACGTTGCCCTGCCCGAACGAATCGCGAAGTGAGAGCATCAGGCGCTCGAAGGGATGATCGAGGCGATTTTCGGAGACGCCGAGGGTGACGAGGCGATACCATTTCAGGAACGCGTAGACGCATCCGACCATCAGCAAGACGAGCAGCCCGTACATCAGCACGATGAAGGGCGCGGGGATGTTCCACAGGATCTGGCGGGTAACTTGCTCGTTCATTTGCGCTCCATCGGGAAAGCCGGTGTGAAGGTGCCTTGTAACAGACTCTTAAATCAGACCATCGCGGATGAATTCAATCGGTCGCAAAAGTTTGGCGGTGCTTTCGTTTGGAAAGATCGCAAAGTGGCGTGATTCTGACAGATCAAATGGGAGCGAAAGAGCGATTTCATACCATGGGATGTGGTTTTGGGGCGGCCGACCACCACGGGTAGCTTCGTTCCGTCGAAAATTGTTTTTGCAGAAGGCCGCGTTGGCCTGATGTCGGGCGCGAGTTGGGCGAGCGTGAGGCAGCTTGACGGATCGTCCATACCGTATTGGTAGCACGTATATTCGGGCGGGTTCAGGCTGAAAAGTTCATCTCCCCAAAGAAGGATAGAAAATAAGCTGGAGCGTCGTTGTCGGTCGGTCGCAGGAAGCTCACAATCGAAGGCCGTGAACGTGCGAATCACCGACGTTGAAGCGAGCGACCAATCGCTAGTCCAAGCCATCGCAAAGATGCTGGTGGAGGGCTTCAGACGGAACGCACCGGAAGCATTTCCAGACCTCCCCACCGCCATTGCTGAAGTGCGCGAATCATTCGCGCCTGATCGCGTCAGCCGGGTCGCGGTAGACGATCAAGGCAGGGCGGTCGGCTGGATTGGCGGCATCAAACACTACAACGGACACGCGTGGGAGCTTCATCCTCTCGTCGTAAGGCTCGACCAACAACGACGCGGGAATAGGTCGCGCACTGGTACGCGACCTCGAGCAGCGCGTCGTCGCGCTTGGCGGCAGCACCATCTATCTCGGCACCGACGACGAGCAAAGCCAAACTTCGATCGCAGGAATCGATTTGTATCCTGACGTCTGGCAGCACGTTCGAAACATCAGGAACTTTCGCGATCATCCCTACGAGTTCTATCAAAAGATCGGCTTCGTCATCGTGGGAGTGATCCACGACGCCAACGGTGTCGGCAAGCCGGACATTTTCATGGCTAAGCGCGTCGGCTCGATGGCAGCGTTCCGGCAACAGGAATAAGAACCGGGACCGGCTTCGCGTGCGCGAAGCTGTCCGAGATCCTTCCTGCCGCTCGCGTTGCTCACTCTGTCAGGATGACAAATCGGCAAATCGATCTGACAACCTAACCCCTAACCCCTTCCCGAGCGGGAAGGGGGACCGGAATTAAAGAATTGGAGATCAATCGTCGATTGTCAGGCGGTCTTGTTCGACGTCTTCGAACCATGCGGCCAAAGCGTTTGTCATTTGCGAGACGCGGTCGGGGTGTTGCGCGGCCAGGTCGTTGCGTTCGAAGGGGTCGCTTACGATGTCGAAGAGTTGCGCGGGAGGTGGTGGCGGCTTGATGCGGTCGGGCTCGGGGGTATGCACGATGTCGTGGAAATTTTCGGGGTTGTACTTTGACTGGATGTCCATGGCGAGGTCGTCGTTCGATACCATCATCAATTCGCGAATTGCCGGGCGCACCAGTTTCCATCGACCGTCGCGCATCGCGGCGTTGCATTCGGCGTCGGGCGTGTAGCGGTTCCATTGCCAGTAGCGCTCGGTCGGGACCTCGCCATAATCGCCTTGCAGCGTCGGCGTCACGTTGATTCCGTCGAGCAGCAAGTCGCGCGGTGGCTCGGCGCCCGCGAGAGTCAGGAGGGTAGGCATCCAGTCGGTGAAATGAATCATGTCGTGGACCTGGCGGCGGCCGTCGAGCCCGGCGGGCCATCGCATGACCATCGGGAGGCGGATTCCGCCTTCGTACACGAGCGTCTTTGATCCGGCGAAACCGCAATTGAAGCGGTCGGTACACATCTCGCCCTTGCCGCCGAACTGCGGACCGTTGTCGCTCGAGAACATCACCATTGTATTGTCGGTGAGCCCGGAGCGGTCGAGGGCCTCGAGCACTCGCGCAACTCCGCGATCCATACATTCGATCATCCCGTAGATTTGGCTGACGGCGGGCGTGAAGTTGCCGCTGGCGTGGTAGGGCGCGGCGTCAGCCTCGTGCGCTTCGAACGGAAAGTGGGGAGCGTTGTACGCAAGAAAGAGAAAAAACGCGTCGCGACGATGGCGCCGGATGAAGGCTATCGCTTCCTCGGTGAAAACGTCGGTCAGGTAGCGGCCGTCCGCGTGCAAGATCGAGCCGTTGCGATCGAGGTTCCATTGGTAGTACGGCTGCCATCCGCCGGAGAATCCTGCGAACTCTTCGAAGCCGCGACGGTTCGGATGGTAGCGCGAATCGTACGCGCCGTTGTGCCATTTGCCGACGAGGCCGGTCTTATAGCCTGATCGCTTCAGCAGTTCGGCGACGGTCAATTCGCGAAGCGCAAGACGATCGAGCCCGCGCGTTTCGAGCGTATCGAGCACGCCGGTGCGATGCGGATAGCGGCCCGTCATCAGCGAGGCTCGCGCGGGCGCACAAACCGGGGACGCCGAGTAGTGTTGCGTCAGGCAGACTCCCTCGTTCACGAGATGGTCGAGAGTGGGCGTGCGCGAGGCGCCGTAGTTGAAGCATCCGAAGTCGCCATAACCCATGTCGTCGGCGAGGATGAGGATGATGTTCGGGCGCGAGGTCATCGAGTCTCAATCGAATTCGTAGCACAAAAAGAAGCGGGCGGATGTGCCTCGGGCTCCTGACGTGATCGAGCAGTTGCGCGCGGCGGGCGGGTGCGCGATACCTTCAACTACAATCGAGGTTTTTAACATGGCTGAAAATCCAATCAAAGTTCGAGTCGAAGGGGAGATCGCGTATATCGCGCTCAACCGGCCCGAGAAGCGCAATGCGATCAACCAGGCGATGCTCCGCGCGCTGCCAGAGGCGATCGACGAGGTCGATCGTAACGACGTTCGCGCGATCATCATCTACGGCGAAGGGCAGGCGTTCTCGGCGGGGATCGATTTCACCTCGCTCAGCAACGACAGCGGTGCGCAGAGCGGGCAGGGCGGCGGTCCTGACATGCAGCGCTTTCGGCGTTTCGTCGCGGAGTCGCAGGCGTCGTTGAACCGGATCGAGAGTATCGAGAAGCCGGTCATCGGCGCGCTGCACGGATTCGTCGGCGGTCTCGGCCTCGAGCTGGCGCTCGCGTGCGATGCGCGAATCGCGTCGGTGGGCGCGCGGCTCGGGATGCCGGAGGTGCGCATCGGCCTGGTGCCCGACGTCGGTGGCACCACGCGCCTGACGCGCACGGTCGGCTACGCGCGCTCGAAGGAACTGATCATGACGGCGCGGATGATCGAGGCGGCCGACGCTGAAAAGATCGGGCTGGTGAATCGCGTCGTCGCGGAGGGGACGCATCTCGAGGCGGCCGAAGAGCTTGCGCGCGAGATGGCGCGTAACGCGCCGCTGGCAGTTGGACTCGCGAAGCGGATCATCGACAAGGGTCACGGCCTCGACAAGATGACGTTCCAGGAGCTCGAGGTGCTCGCGCAGAGCTCGTTGCTAATGACGGAGGATTTTCGCGAGGGTGCGACTGCCCTGGCGCAGCGGCGCGAGCCGCGCTTCAAGGGGCGCTGACGCGAATCTCGAAGCTCGCCTCGAAAGTCTGGCCGGGTGCGAGTGATCGCATCCCGGCCGCGACACCACGAGCCGCTAGATTGAAGGCGTCGGGCGCGCAGGTATACGGCTCGAGCGCGACGACGGGATTGTTCGGCGGCGCGAAGACCACGAACTCGCCGAACACGGCGTCAGCGCGAACTTCCACCGCAATCTTCATCGACGGATCGATTAGCCGCGCGCGCGCCATCGACGGGTCGTCCGTCGAGACAGGCGCCATGCGGAAAACGTCATCGTAAGTATCAGTTCCAATCGCACGCGGCGCGCGAAGATCGAACCTGCCTGACAGCGGCTCGAGGCTACCAGTCGGAACGAGGCGCGAGTCGAGTGCCCATTGAGCGTCGGCGTCGAGCTGAATCAGCATCGCATCGCGCGAGCCCTTGGGGTTCAGCGGCGCGCGAAAGTACGGATGCGCGCCGAATCCGAATGGCATGACCGAGTCGCCGGTGTTGGTAATGCGCGCCTTCAATCTCAGTCCATTACCTACTTGGTAGTCTATTTCGAGCGTGAACGGCCACGGCCAGATAGCATTGAGATCCGAATAGTCAGAAGAATCGAGAATCGCGGTGACGAAGTAGGGTCCGCGACGTGTCACACGAAACGCACGTTCGCACGCGAAGCCGTGAATCGCGTTGCCGCGCGCGGGCTCGTTCACCGGCAGCCGGTATTCGCGGCCCTCGAAGGTGAAGCGTGCGCCGGCGATACGGCTGGGCCAGGGAAAGAGAATTGGAATGCCGCCGCGATGCGGATGCTCGCGCCATGCGTCGGGACTGGCAGGGCCCGCGATGACGTCGAGCGTCCCGGCGCGATAACTGAGACACTGGCACCCGGCGCCCGGCACGATAACCGCGCGCTCGCTCTGAACTTCAAGCGTGATCAATTCCACAGTTATGATTTAGCGCTACGAACGAACAGACGCGAGGGTTCGGCCCGAAAATCGGGCGTACCTCAAGTGGGCTGAGTATATTTTGCCCGGCGACGAGAGGGCGAACTACAATCGCGGGACTATTCCGAATAGGAACTGACTAATGATCGCGTCCGCCGCCGCCGCGACGTTCGCCACCGCCGCCACCGGCACCGCCGCTGCGCGCCTGTGCCTCGTTGACGCGAATCGGGCGGCCCTTGATGTCGCGGCCGTTCAGTTTCTTGATTGCGCCTTCGGCCGCCTCATCGGTTCCCATCTCGACGAAACCGAATCCTCGCGAGCGGTTGGTGGCGCGGTCGATGATGACTTGCGAGCTGTCCACCTTTCCTGCTTCTGAAAATACGTCGAGCAGATCCTGGTCGGTCACAGTCCAAGCCAGATTCCCAACATACAGTCTGCGGCCCATTACCCCTCTCCTTGCGCGCAACCCCGAGTGTCTCGAGGCGTCCAGCATTTGCCTATACCAAGAGCGCGCATCTAGTCAAAATCCGACATGCTTATACCATCGTACCAAGCGCAAACATAGTGCTGTTTTCGTCAAATTCCCTGCTTTTTGTTTGCCGATTTGCCCAAATGTTTAGGTGTGATACCGCGAGCATTTTGCTCTCTGGTTGATTCTAAAATCGTTTTAGCGTCCGAGGTCAGCATTAGGATTTCGGCTAGCACCATCACACCAGGGCTGTATGACTCGTCGCACAACATGCTGACTTGCGAGAGTCGCGCGATAGATTGCCATCGAACGACGCTTGTTCTGATGGATAAGTTTCGATGATGTTCGCCGTGAAGATGAGAAACATCGGGGCGTCGATCGTTGCGAACCGGTTGACGCGTCAAATCACTTTGATAACTGAGAAAACTTTTGAGCGTGTGACTATCTGGGTGCACAAATCAACATCAATTCAAAACACTATCGGCTATATCCAGTTGGCTGATGTTGATAGTAGACAAACTGACTTTGATACTTGTAGGTATGGGATTAATTGTGTATCTTCCAATTTGATTTGTACTGGTCACTTCCGGGAAAGGAGATAGCTATATGCCTCGCAAAGATACTACTCGCGGAGCCGCATCAGCCTTCCAGCAAGTGCAGCGGCAAGCGCGCACCTTGTTACTCAATCTACGCAAGGAGATCCGTCTGAAGGAATCGGCACTGAGTAAACTGAAACAAGAGGAAGCGCGACTCGGATCGTTGATCGGTAGAGTGGGCGGTTCGGCAAAGTCGGTCAGCAGCGGACCGACCGGCCGGGTCAATTGGCGCGCAGTGCTTTCGGCACTTCCCAAGCAATTCAAAGCGGCCGACGTGCGCAACGTGCGGGGACTCAAAGGGAAGCGGCCGTCGGAGATTTTTGCGGCGATTACGCGATGGATCGATGCCGGCGCGGCAAAACGAAAAGCGCGGGGAGTATACGAAAAAGTTTAATTGAAGATTCGCGCGAGCCGGCCACAATGCGGTATCGTGCGATCGAAGCTAGTTGAGCGGCGCGGCGAATATCAGCAGCGCCGTTTTCTATTCCTCAAAACAATGCAGAGTTTGAAACCTCACGCGCGAGCGAAAAAGTCAGACGACATGGCTGTGATGACTATTGAATGGCGGGCGGATACCGTTCGCATGATCGATCAGCGCCTGCTCCCGGCGCGCGAGGTGATTCGAACCTATCGCGACTACCGCGGCGTCGCCGAAGCAATCCGCACGATGGTGATTCGCGGCGCGCCCGCGATAGGAGTCGCAGCCGCGATGGGGGTCGCACTAGGAATCAAAGGCACCGCGGGCGCGAAGGCGAAAAAACGCTTCGAGGTCGTCGCGAAGGCTCTCAAAGCCACTCGGCCAACTGCAGTAAACCTGGCATGGGCCGTGGATCGGATGGAACGGGTGCTCGAAGAGAGCGATTCGCTGGATGCGGCAGAACTGTTTGGGCGCATGCGCGCGGAAGCGATCGCGATATACACGGAGGACGTGGCGGCGAATCGCGCGATGGGTCAGTTCGGCGCCGAACTCATCGGAGACCCGGCCACTGTGCTGACACATTGCAACGCCGGCGCGCTCGCGACGGCTGGATACGGCACGGCACTCGGAGTGGTCCGCGCAGCGCGCGACGCCGGCAAAAAGATCCAGGTGTTCGCCGACGAGACGCGGCCATTTTTGCAGGGCTCGCGCCTGACCGCATGGGAACTGCACAAGGATCGAATACCGGTGACGGTAATCGCCGACAACATGGCGGCGACGGTGCTCTCGCAACATAAGATTGATTGCGTGGTGGTAGGGACAGATCGCACCGCAGCTAACGGCGACGTGGCGAACAAAATCGGCACCTACCCGCTCGCGGTAATGGCACGGAGGCATGGCGTCCCGTTTTACGTCGCGGCGCCGCTGTCGTCGATCGACTTGGACTGTCCCGACGGCGCGTCGATTCCGATTGAAGAGCGCTCGGGCCGCGAGCTTACTGAGTACGGCGGCAAGCAGATCGCACCCAAGGGCGTCCGCACTTTCAATCCCGCGTTCGATGTCACGCCGGCCGAGTTGGTAACGGCAATTATCACCGAGCGCGGCGTCGCATATCCGCCTTACACGGAAAGTTTGCGCGCGCTCAAGAGCAGACGCTGATCGACTGACTATTCCTCGAAGTGGTCGAGATACTCAGAAAGCCCATAGCCTATCTTGCCGTCCCAGTTCCACTCGGTCATACCTTCCGCGATGCGAGTGACTATACCGGCGCGACGGTTGCGCAACGGGATCATAGATAGCACCTTACCCGTTATGACTATTGGCGCTCCGCCATCGGAGGTCTGACAGACCGCTTTGATCTTGTCGTGGAGCTGCTGATCGCCGGCGAATTCGGTTTGCACATCGACCTTTACGATATTGAGAAAGGGCTTGCCTTTGCGCGCAATGAACCCGCCCGGGCGTTCGCTACCATCGCGATTCACGGTGATCGTCGCCATACCACCGAGATCCTGGTCGAAGTTCATCGTGAGCCATCGATAGAACTTCGGCGCCTGCCAATAGCGCGGTCCCCAACTGTGGTCGCGCAGACCGAGCGCATCAATTTTGAACTCGCGCTCGTTGCCGTCAGTCGAGAGAAGAAGTTTTCCGGTTGCGTGTCCGAGCTGCTCGAGGTGACCCTTGGCGAACTGAGCCTCGGGGTCGCCGGATGGCTTAGGCGAGATCCACTGATCTCCGCTCTTCTCGCGCAATTCGCCGCCCCAACCGGGAGAAGTCGCGACATAGTCAATCTCAAGCGCGGCTTTCGAGTATGGATTGGTCTTGAACGCCTTGGCTGGATCGGCCATCTCTAGCGGATTCTTGAGAACGCAAAGTTTGCCGTGATAGGTGACGCGATGGTGCTGGAACGGTTTGATCACCTCGAATTTTGCGCCACCCGCATTGTGAGCGTCATTGTTCGTGATCTCAGGCCGCTGGAACATGAAGCCGACGGTTCCATCCGGTAGGTAGATGCACGCGGTCATCTCCGCGTAACCTTCGTTCGCGCGATTACCCAGTCGGATAAAACCGCCCAGACGCTGAGTGCGATCGTAAAAATTATAATATGCACTTTCGTTGAAATTGGACTCGCCGGTGTTCGGATGCATCAGGTCGTCCTGCTCGAGCAGTACCACTTTGGTTTCAGGCATTAGTCAGATCTCCTTTTTGGAGTTGCGAATGGCCAGGTCGTTTTCGAGGTAGCGAGGATTCGCGATACGCAGTTTATCCTCGACGCTCTGGCGCACAACCGCAAGCACGTCGCGGCGCCAGTCGCCGTCGTCAGCCTCGCCGGCGCGAATTTTCGAAGTCAGTTCTTCGCCCATGCTGACAGCAGCAGCGCACAGATCGTTGAGGCTATGCAGATGCGGCGCATCGTGGCCGAGCAGATGTGCCAAGGCTTTCACCTCGCTCCGAACCAACCGATCTTCGAGCTTTATTTCGCGCGCTACGACGCGCATCACATTGGCGACTACTCGGGCCTGGAATTGGCGCGCGCCCTGCACTGCAGGCACGAGTTCGCTCTCGACGAAGTCGGCGGCCGCTTCGAGCAGTTCAATTGAAGTCGGTCGGTCCTGCATATTGATTACTCACTTGATTACCATGTCTCTATTCAATGAGATTCAGCAACTCCAATTCAGTTTCGGCCGTTCGCCGTCCGATACTAGCCAGTTCGACGCTCTTCACGAATCCGTCGATATGAGTTCGGGCCTGGCTGATGGTGATTATGCCCCAGCGCAAATTGCCGAAGACTTCCCAGAAGCGCGCCGCTTCAGGATCGACTGCGGTGCCGCTGGCTTTTTCGTAAGCGCGAAAGAAATCCTCGCGAGTGCCGAGTCCGCCGACCGGTTTCTGATCGTTGCCGAACCGCCATGCACGCACGCACATCCATCCGACGTCCTCCATCGGATCGCCGAGATGTGCCAACTCCCAATCGAGGATTGATCGCACGCCTTCGGGACCGAAAATGACATTGCCGATTCGGTAGTCGCCATGCACCAGCGTCTTTCGCGGAGTCCTTGGAATGCGCTTCAGGAGCCATCGGAAAGCCAGCTCGAACGCCGGATGAGGTTCGAGCGCGAGGCGTCGAAAGTTTTCCTCGTAGCGTTTGACCTCGGTCAGCGCCGCGTTGTCGCCCGGCTCCGGCAGGAAGTCGAGCTTGTGTTTAACGGGATCGATCCGATGAATCTTCGCAAGAATGTCGGCGAGCTGAGTGGGCATCACGTCGCGCGCGCGTGCATAGGCGTCGTCGCGTAGCAGTCGGCGCGCGATAGTCTCACCATCGACGCGTTCCATGATGAAAAAAGCGGAGCCAAGCACGGCCGGATCTTCGGAAACCCAGAACACCTCGGGGACAGGAATGCGTTCTTCGAAAGCTGCGCGAATCACCATGAACTCGTGACGGCGATTGGTCGAGATGTTGTGGGCGCCGGGATCGCGCCGCAACACCATCGCGCGCCGAATAGTTTCGCCGCCCCGATCCATCGCGCAATCGAATGACCAGATCTCGCGCGACGCGCCGCCGGGCATCTTGCGGAAGTTCTCGATCGCGACGTTATCGAAGCGGCCTTCAGTGCGAATGAAGCCGGTCAGGCGCTGGACTATTTCTGCGGGTTCGATTCTCTCCACTACCTACGCTCACTTCCGATCAGAATAAGTATCACGAAATTTCGGCGGTTCGCATACCGAAGGATAGTAAGTCAGGCTCGATGCCCGACCTTCTGCGCGATTCCGTCGCCGAGCAGGTTGAAGCCGAGAATCGAAAATCCGATCGCGAGTCCCGGCGCCGTCGTGAGATGCGGCGCGACGAGCAGGAACGCGCGGCCGGCGTCGAGCATGTTGCCCCAAGTGGGAGTGGGCGGGAGCGCGCCGAGGCCGAGGAACGAAAGCGCGGCTTCGGCCCCGATTATTCCGCCGACTCCGAATGTCGCCTGCACCGCGAGTGGTCCGACGACTCCGGGTAGAATGTGGCGCATCAGCAGTCGCGACCGGCCGGCGCCGAGAGTTTCTGCCGCGAGCACATACTCGCGCTCGCGCAAAGTCAGCACTTCGCCGCGGACGATGCGCGCGTAGCCAGTCCATCCCATTGCGGTCAGCGCAATCACGAGATCGATCAGCCCCGGACCGAGAATGGCGGCCAGCGCTATCGCGAGCAGGATTCCGGGAAACGCGAGGACGATATCCACGCCGCGCATTATGAGATTGTCGATTCGACCGCCCGACAGCGCCGCGGTAGCGCCAATCAGGCTGCCGACAACTAGCGAGATCGCAACCACGACGGTGGAAATCGAGAGTGAAAGACGCGCGCCCGACAGGATTCGGGCAAGAATGTCACGGCCGAGGGCGTCGCAGCCAAACGGATGCGCACGGCTGGGTCCGGCGAGAATGTTTGCAAGATCGATCGAGAGAGGATCGGTGCGAAACACTATCGGACCGAAAATTGCTGCCGCGACGGTCGCGACGACAATAGTCACTCCAATAGCCAGTGACGGATTGCGGAAGAATGATTTCACGAGATTCTTACTCGCGGATCGACCATCGCATAGACCAGATCAGTCGCCATGTTCACGACGACGTAAGTCATCGCGAAGGTGAGGACGCATCCCTCGACGACGGGATAGTCGCGCGCACCGATCGCGGTAATCAGCAGGCGGCCGATTCCGGGCCATGAGAAGATTATTTCGGTGATGAGCGTGCCGCTCAGCAGCGCGCCCATCTGAAGCCCGATGATCGTCACGACGGAGGTGAGCGCGTTCTTGAGGCCGTGGCGAAAAAGGGCGGCCCGCGCGCTCAACCCCTTGCTGAGAGCGGTGCGCATGTAGTCGCTCTCGCGCACGCGAATCAGGCTCTGGCGCAGCATCCGCGCGAGAATCGCGGCGAGCGCGGTGCCAAGAGTGACCGCGGGCAAGACAAGATGAGAGATTCCTCCGCGGCCGGTTAGCGGCAGCCAGCGCAGATCCAGAGAAAACAAAATCATGAGCAGCGGACCGAGGTAGATGTGCGGAACCGAAATGCCGACGATCGCAAATCCCATTGCGCCGAGGTCGCCGGCGCCGCCCGGATTCGAACCCGCGATTAGTCCCAGCGGGAATGCCAGCAGTATCGCGACGAGCATTCCCGCGGCGGCGAGTTCGATTGTTGCGGGGAAGCGTTCGGCAATGAGGCGCGCGACGGGCTTGCGATACGAAATCGACACGCCGAGATCGCCGACAGCGAGTCCGCCGAAATAGGCCGCGTATTGTGCCAGCATAGGACGGTCGAGGCCGAGCTGACGGCGCATCCCGACAATGTCGGCGGGCGCGGCGGTTTCGCCGAGCATCGCGATCACGGGATCGCCGGGCACCAGGTGGATGATCGCGAAGGTCAGCGTCGCGACACCAATCGCTACGGGTACCAGCGCGAGCAGGCGTCGCATCAGATGATTGATCACTGGATCGATGCGACGGGTTCTCCGCCGCCGCCGTGGGGTGCAGCGAGCTTAAGCGTCGCGAGCGAGCGGAGGCTGCCGTTGGGATACGCCTCGAAGCCGACCAGTCGTCGATTCATCACGGCTACGTTGTCGACCCACCACAGCGACACATACGGCAGATCTTCGGCAGCCAGTTGCTGTACCTGCGCGTAAATTTTCTTCCGGGCCTCAGGATCGAGGTTAGTTTTTCCCGCCTCGACAAGACGGTCCATCTCAGGATTCGAATAGTATCCGCGGTTCTCACCGTGCGCAGGCGTCTTCTTCGAATCAAATACTCTGTAGTATTGGTTCGGATCGTTTATGCCGACCCACTGCAACGACGTGATATCGAAGTTCCCGGCCTGAATGTCGGCATAGTAGGTGGCAAACTCGAGCGTTCGTATAGTCAGTTCGATACCCATTCGCTGAAGCATCGCTTGAAAGATTTCGCCAATGCGCGCGCCTTCGGCAGAGGTCTTGAATTCGAATCGAAGCCCGCGCATACCATCTTTGCCGGCAGGATAGCCTGCTTGATCGAGAAGTTGACGCGCTTTTTCAGGATCGTAAGAATAGCTAGTGACGTTGCCTTGGTATGCCCAACTCTCCGGCGAGAGCATGCCAGTGGCTATTCGGCCATCACCCAATAATACGGAACTGACTATTGCATTGCGATCGATCGCGTAGGCGATCGCTCGCCGCACGCGCAGATCGCGCAGTCGTGGATTTCGAAAATTGAAACTCAGGTAGCGATAGGTAGTTCCGGGAGTCTTGCTGATCTCAATCGACTGATGCGCAGCAAGCCACGGCAGGACGTCGTTCTGGATATTGTTCCCCGAGAAATCGCAAACCCCTTCTGCCAGTTCGAGCGCGCGCACTGTGGGGTCGGGTACGATCTTGAAAAAGATCGACTCGACGCCGCCGGGCGGATGCGGATAGTACGGATTGCGCTCGAGCCGGATGGCTTCGTCGCGCGAGTAGGCGACCATCTTAAAAGGTCCACTACCGACAGGCGCGGCACTGCTTCCTTGCGCAGGCAGCGGGGTCCCGAGCGGCACGATACCTTCAGTCGCTATTTCGACCGCGGGCGCATATGGATGCGCCACCGTAATGACGACAGTGTAATCGTCGGGCGCTTCGATTGATTTCAATTCCTCGAGGCTGGCGCGCTTCGGCGACATCGATTCGGGAGCGAGTATCGAATTGTAAGTGAACAGCACATCGCGTGCTGTAAGTTCCCGGCCGTCGCTGAAGCGCACTCCGTGATTGAGGTGATAGACGGTCGTCGTCGGGGAGGGATGCTCAATGCTTTGGGCAAGTCGACCGACGAACTGGCCGTTGCGATCGTTCCTAACCAGAGAATCGAAAATCAGTTCATTGACGCGTGAGGACATCGCGTCAGTGCCAAAACGCGGGTCGGCCGAGGTCGGCGAGGTTTCAATATCAACCTGGATCGTCCCGGGAGTGCAATCGTTACGACGATGATCGCATCCCGCGAGCGCGACGAGCGCCGCAGTAATCTGCGCGAGCAATAACAGCCGCTGGGTTGTCTTCCGCGTCCACACAGTTGGCGCGATAATAACATGACGATGAGCAAAAATTGGCGCGACAAGATTGGCTTGCGGCAGGGCGACCTGACGGAAGCGGACGTTGACGCGATCGTGAACGCGGCGAACAACGGCCTGATGCTGGGCGGCGGCGTCGCGGGCGCGATTCGCGTCAAGGGCGGCCCGGCGATTCAACAGGAGTGCGACAAGATAGGTACGATCCCTCTCGGCGAGGCCGCGATCACGGGCGCAGGACGGCTGCGTGCGCGGCATGTGATTCACGCGGCCAGCATGCGGCTGGGAGAATCCACGTCGGAAGCGAAATTACGCGCGGCGACTCGCAACTCACTCATGCGCGCCAATGAGAACTCGCTCAAGACGATCGCGTTTCCCGCGATCGGCACGGGTATCGCAGGTTTTCCGATCGAGCGATGCGGGCAGGTGATGCTCGAGGAAGCTCGCGCGCATCTCAGCGGTCAAACGACCCTGGAGCGGGTGGAATTTGTGCTGTACGATCGCCGTTCGCTGGAGGTCTTCGAGCGAGTGCTCGCCGAGATGAAATAGCTAGTGCGCGGCCATGCCGCCGGCGGGTTGTGCGCGACGCAATAGTAAGAAGGTCGGAATCAGAATCATCATTACAATAGCCAGTGTGCGGTAGATGTCGTTGAACGACAGCATCATCGCTTGCCGCTGAATCATCCCATACACCATTCCGAGCCCTTGCTTCTGGCCAGTGAGCATTTGCGGCATATAGTCAAAGCTGCGCGCGCCGGGAGTGAGCCGCGCCGCATCGCTCATCTTCCATGCGTCAAAAACAGTGAAGTGCGCGACCAGGTACGACTGATGCGTCTGCTCGTGATTCACGAGCACCGTCGTCATGTACGAAATGCCGATCGCCGCGCCCGTGTTGCGCATCATGTTGTAGAGGCTCGCGGCGTAGCCGACGCGCTCGCGGCTGACGCATGAAAGCGTGGTGGCTGACAGGGTAGGGAAGATCATGCCCATCCCGACTCCCATGACGAGGCTGGGCCAGGTCACAGTCCACGTGCCGACGTCAGTGTTCCATCCCGCCATCTGCCACAGCGCAATTGCCATGATGACGAAGCCGACGCCGATCAGCGGGCGCGTGTCGTAACGGTAGCGCGCAAGTTGTCCTACGATCAGCATCGCCGCCATCGTGCCGAGCCCTCGAGGAGCGAGCACCAGGCCGGCCTTCCACGCGCTGTATCCCATGACTTCCTGCAGAAAAATCGGATTCAGTAGACCCGTTCCGAACAACGCGAAACTCATCGCGACCATCAGCATTACCGACATCGTGAAGACGGGAATTCCGAGGATTGAGAGATCGAGGATCGGTTCCGGCGTGCGCAATTCGTTGATCGTGAGACCGATGATGCAGAACGCGGCGAAAATCGTACACCAGACCACCCACGGCGAGCTGAACCAATCGGCGCGCTGTCCGCGATCGAGCACGAGTTGCGCGAGTCCGAGCCCGACGACGAGCAGTATGATCCCGGTGTAGTCGGTCTTGCCGCCCTTGGCGCGGCGGGTGCGCAGGTAAGCGGGGTCGTGCACGAAGGTCCAGACCATCAGGAACGCCGCGGCGCCAATCGGCAGGTTGATGTAAAAATTCCAGCGCCAGTTCCAATTATCGGTGATCCATCCGCCGAGCGTCGGACCCATGATCGGCGCGACCATCAGGCCCATGCCCCAGGTCGCCATCGCGAGCTGCTGCTCGTTGGGCGGGAACGTTTCCATCAAGATGGCCTGCGACGACGGGACCATCGCAGCGCCAGCCGCGCCCTGTATCAATCGAAAGACGACCATCTGATCCAGAGATTGAGCTGCGCCGCAGAGTCCCGATGCGGCGACGAAAACAGCGACCGACATCAGGAAGTAGCGCTTGCGGCCGAAGCGCGACGAGATCCACCCCGTCATCGGAATCATGATGCCGTTGGCGACCAGGTAGCTGGTGAGCACCCACGCGATCTCGTCGACGCTCGCGGAAAAGCTGCCTTGCATATGCGGCAGCGCGACGTTGACGATCGACGTGTCGAGGACTTCGAGCGTCGTGCCAAGCATCACGGCCAGCGCGATCAGCCACTTGTGGCTGGAGGATCCATACTCGGGAAAGTCGGTTCCAATCGGGGTCGAGGTTGCGACTGCCAAAACGTTCGTCCGCGCGGCGTACTTATTTCAGATTAGACTCGATGGATTTCCGATGATACCGCGAAAACGAATTCGACACCCCGTGTTCATCACGTCGTAACGCGCGTAGAGTTTTATGGTCATTGGGTGAGTGCGCGAATTTTTAGCCGCGCTGGTGCGGATGTGGGGCAACATGGATGACATCGAGCGCCTGGGACGTTACCTTCTAACGATGCGGCTGGGCGCTATCGACGTCGGATCCAACTCCGTACATATGATCGTGGCCGACGTTAGCCGTGAGGGCCATCTCGAGGTCGTCGATCGCGTCAAGGAGATGGTGCGGCTGGGCAGGCGCTCGTTCACGACCGGACGCCTCACGACCGAGTCGATGGATCTCGCGGTGCGCGCATTGATGAATTTCAAGCGGCTGCTGCGAGTGCGCCGCGTCGTCCGTCTGCGCGCGGTCGCGACCAGCGCGGTGCGCGAAGCGCGCAATCGGACCGAGTTCATTCGCCGCATCAAGCGCGAAACCGGCCTCACTGTTGAAGTGATCTCCGGACTCGACGAGGCGCGCCTGATCTTCCAGGCTGCTCGTCATGCGCTCGGCCTCGACGGCGGACCTCATCTGCTGGTCGACGTCGGCGGCGGCAGCGTGGAATTGGTGCTGGTGCGCGACGGCAAGCCGCTGTGGATGCGCAGTGTGAAGCTGGGAGCCGCGCGTCTGGCCGAGCGGTTTCTCGTCGACGATCCGCCGACGCGCGATCAGTTGAGCAAGCTCGACAGGCATCTCGAGCGCGTGATCGGCCCACTGATGCGGAAGGCGCGGCGCGCAGGCGTGATCCGCGCAATCGGAACTTCGGGGACGATCAATACCCTGGTGGCGATGGCGCGATCGTCGCGCGGCGAGGAGCTGGGCAGATTGCATGGCGCGAGCGCGTCGGCCGGCGAGATTTCCGAACTGTCGCGCGACCTGGTTGAGGCCAACGCTGCGCTGCGGGTCGATCTCCCCGGGATGGACGCCAAGCGCGTAGACCTGATGCCCGCGGCCGCGACGCTGGTCAACTTTATTCTGAAGAATTCCGGAGCGCCCGAGCTTATCGCATGCACCTGGGCGCTGCGCGAGGGCGTGCTGCTCGGGCTCGCGCGCAAGATCGACTCGCGTTCCGCCGCCGACGCGCGACGCCGATCGGTGAACGCTCTCGCTGCAAGATTCACCGGTACCAACGAGCATGGCAAACAGGTGGCGAAGCTTGCGCTGAAGCTGTTCGACGCGACCGCGCCGGTTTTGGGGCTGCCCAAGTCCTCGCGAGAACTCCTTGAATTCGGGGCTTTGCTGCACGACATAGGCCATGCGATTGATCATGACCGGCATAATCGCCATTCTTACTACCTGATTAAGAATGCGGAGCTGTTCGGCTTCGACACTGACGAAATCGAGGTCATCGCGCAGGCGGCTCGCGGGCATCGCAAGCAGGCCCCGAAACTCGATTCGCCGGATTTGAAATCGCTCAGCCCTGCCAAGCGCCGTGTGATCAGGGGCCTCGCCGCGATTTTGCGTGTCGCTGATGCGCTGGATCGAAGCCACTTCGGTGTGGTTAAGAATATCGAGGTCAGATATTCACCGGGTCGAGTGATCGTCGGAGTCGATTCGAAGCGCGAAAAGGCCGACCTCGAACTATGGACATGCGAGAGAAGGACCGACTTGTTATCGAGACTGCTGGATCGCCAGGTGGTCCTGCAACGCTAGAGCTGCCGGCCAACGGCCACGCTACTTCATCCTCGAACGGCGCCAATCCCGTAACTCGCACCGCGCCCAAGACTCTGCTCGAAACTCCGCATCCTTATAAGGGCCGCCTGATCTGCGTCGAGGGAATCGACGGCTCGGGAAAATCGACGCAACTGTTGCTGCTCGAACGATGGCTGCGGGCGCGCGGCTACCCTGTCCATTTTACCGAGTGGAATTCGTCGCGGCTGGTGCGGCGTTCGATGCAGCGCGGCAAGAAAAAGAATCTGCTGACGCCGACGACCTTTTCGCTGCTGCACGCAGTCGATTTTGCCGATCGGCTGACCTACCAGATCCTGCCGCCGCTGAAGGCCGGCATGATCGTGCTCGCCGATCGTTATGTTTACACCGCCTTTGCGCGCGATGTCGCACGCGGTGTGCACCCCGATTGGGTCCGTGCGGTTTACAGTCCGGCACTGCGGCCAGACCTGACACTTTATTTCCGTGTGCCCATCGACATTTCTCTCGAGCGCCTGCTGTCGGGACGCGCCAAGCTCAAATACCATGAGGCCGGCATGGACGTTGGTCTCTCGGCCGATCCGGTCGAGAGCTTCCGGATGTTCCAGAGCCGGGTGCTCGAAATTTACGATCGATTGACGACCGAATTCGGGATGCGCCCGATCGACGCGACTGCTGAAATCCCCAATCAACAGAAGGTCGTGCGTACGATGGTCCAGGAAATTCTCAACGACTACGATCTCACGCGAGCCAACGGAAAAAGCGGAAAAAATGGGGCCACCTCGCAGCCGCGCTAAATCCTGGTACGGGCATGGCCTGCCGTACGTCGCGAAAAAGCGCCTGCCCGGCCATTTGATCGCGATCGAAGGAACCGACGGCGTCGGACGCTCCGCGCAAATCGAGTTGCTGCGCCCGTGGCTAGAGCTTGAAGGTTATGCCGTCAGCAACACCGGTTGGACCCGCTCGCCGCTGCTCTCCGAGACTATCAACGAGGCCAAGGCGGGGCATCAGCTCACAGTCACGACCTTCTCGCTGCTCTACGCCGCGGACTTTGCCGATCGCCTCGAGCACGAAATCCTGCCGGCGCTGCAGGCGGGCTTCATCGTGATCGCCGATCGCTACATGTACACCGCGTTCGCGCGCAACTCGGTGATGGGCGCCGACCCGGACTGGACGCGCGAGGTCTTCGGCATGGCGCTGGTGCCCGACCTCGTCCTCTACCTCGACATCGACGTCGAATCTCTCATCCCGCGCGTCATAATGGGCAAGGGGATGGACTACTGGGAGTCCGGGATGCACCTCGCGCTCGGCACGGACCTGTTCGATTCGTTCGAGCACTACCAGGGCCGGCTGATAGAGGAGTACCGGCGATTGTCCAGCGAGTTCGGCTTCGTCTCCGTCGATGCGCGCATGCCAGTCGAGGAAGTTCAGAACGAGCTCAGAAAACACATCGCCGAATATTTGTCGCACTCAAATAGCAAGCCTCATCCCGATTCGGCCGAGAACGCGGTATCGACACGCAAGGAATAGCCACGGTGATAGATGAGTCGCGCTCCGATGCGCCGCCGCGCAGGGTAACGCTTTCTCCCGGGGAAACAGTGGCAGACGCCGCGCGCAAAGCGATCGCGTCAGGGCTTGAATCCCTGCTACGGCATCACAGCGCGGCGGAGTCTGGAGAAGCGGAGCCGCTGCATCAACTGCGCGTCGCCACGCGGCGACTGCGCGCCACGATCGAGTTGTTCTCGAGTGTCATCTACGCAGCGCAGCTCAAAATTTTCCGGCGCGACCTTCCGTGGATTGGCAGTATGGCCGGCGGCGCCCGCGAATGCGACGTGACATCGACCTTGATCACCGCTCGCGCCACCAAACTCGATCCCGCTCTGAAAGACGCGATCGCGCCGATGATCGCGGCGCTCGGCGAAGGGCGTAAGTCCGAGCGCGCCAAGCTGGATGAGCTGCTAGCGTCGAAGCGTTATCGGAGTTTGCTCGCGAAGCTGGCACGGCCGGCAATTAAAAAAATCGGCGCCGACCGCAGGCTCGGCATCGTCGCCGCTCAATTGGTCCGCCCGGCTTCGCGCGGCGCATCTCGTCTGGGTGGAAAACTCGCGGCTGACGCTCCGGATCCGGTTTTCCATAAGCTCCGGGTTCGCATCAAGCGGCTGCGTTACGAACTCGAGATGATTACGCCATTGGGCGCCAAGCGCCACCGAAAAACCCTCAAGCGACTCGAGGAGTTGCAGGAACTACTCGGGACGTATCACGACATCTCGGTCGCATCCGCATGGTTGCTGTCGTATGCGGAGACGTCCTCGGCGCCACCCAAAACGATGCTAGCAGCCGGTGCATTAATCCAGTCGCTGAGCAGCCGCGAAAGTAAATTGCGCCGGCAGTGCATGCGAGCGTGGCGGCGGTTCGAGCGCTCCGACGCGATGCATGACACGCTCGAGGAAATTCGGCGTGCCGGAAGATTGGCGCTGAAGCCCGTCAGCTCGCCTGTCCCGATGCCGGAAAAAACTGAAAAAAGCGAGTCCGATCCGCCGAATCATCCGCCCGTCGAGGACCCGCACCTCGAAGACGCGGCGGACTCCAATCACCATGCGACGAACTCGCACTCGGTTACGGAATCAAATCCATGATGCTCTATATTTTGCGTCATGCGACCGCCGAAGAGGCCGCTTCGAGCGGCGACGACGGCGCGCGCAAGCTGACAGAACGTTCGAAGGAAAAGATGCGCGGAGCCGCATCGGGCCTGCGCGCGATGGGTCTGAAGTTCGACGTAATTCTAACCAGCCCGCTCGCGCGCGCGGCCGAAACCGCTGAGATCGTGTCATCCGCCTACGAGAACATTCCGCCGCCACAGGTCCTCCCCGCGCTCGCGACGGGAGTTGCCGCGACCGACGCGGTGAACGCGCTGCGCGCATTTTCAAAGCATGAGGACGTGATGATCGTGGGTCACGAGCCGCAACTCAGCGCTGTCGCGTCGATTCTACTGACCGGTTCAAGCGACGTCGCGCATCTGAAGCTGAAAACCGGCGGATGCATCGCGATCGACCTTCCGGCCCGCTTCGAACGCGGCGGCGGCGAGCTCCGCTGGATGCTAACCCATCGCCAACTACGCACAATGCGCAAATAATTCGGCTCTAACTTCACTTACTCCCAAATCGCCTTCACTGGAACTTTCTCCGGGGCAGCGCCCTGAGTTCCGATAGCGCGCTCCGGAAATTTGTCAGCCAGCCAAATCTCTCCCGGCGTGAGCTTGGTGACGACGCCTGCGGGCCTGACCTGGTCGCGAATGTGAATCGCGCACGACCATCGCGCGGGCTCTCCGTTTATTGCCGGCAACGTCCCAGTCATCGCCTCGCAGATGGAATTGTCTGCCAGCCGAAATATCCACGGCTCCGCTTTCCGTGGATGCGAGGACTTGGGCAGCGGCTTCGTCAGCTTCAGGACAAAGCCGTCGGTCTTCAGCGCGGGATCGGCGCCGCAGACGAGTTGGTCGTGATTTGCCGGGATCGTGAAACATGGATCGCTGATGCCGTTATCAACCATGCATCGCCACGCGCCGCTTCGGGTGACGGCGATCGATTCCGTCCAGCACATCCCTTCGCGCACGTCGCCGCTCGTGACCGCAGGCATGAACCGAATCACGCTCGTCTGCGACACAACCAAAGGACTGACCGGCACCTGCGCCCGCGCGGAGGCTGCGCAGAGCATCAGCACGAAGCTGGCTAGAAGCGATTTGCCTTTCATCAATCTACGGCCATAGCAGCAGCAAGTTGGGGAAGGGCTGCATGCCGGAATGATGCGCCCGGTGATCACGCATCCGCAACCTCGGTCAGTTCTATTGTGATTCAAGCAGCCATCTCGCTATTCGCTCGCCGACGACCAGTGCCGGAAGATTAGTGTTGGCGCGAGGAATCACGGGCATGATCGACGCGTCGGCGACGTAAGCGTTGTCGAGTCCGTGGATTCTTCCGCGCGCATCGACCACCGCGGATCGATCGGTCGCCGGCCCCATCCTGCACGTGCCCACCGGATGGTAGTAGTGCAGGCAATTGGACCTGACGAATGCCTCAGTCTCGGCGCGTGTCTGACCTGAGCCGCCCAATGAAATCTCACTACCCAGAAGAGGTGACAGCGCAGGCCTCAAGGCTATCTCGCGGGCCAGCGCTACCCCGTCCGCGAGCACTCGCAAATCTTCGTCGCCGGGATCGGACAAGTAGCGATGGTCAATGATCGGCGCCGCTGCAATGTCCGCGCTCATAATCCTGAGCGCGCCCCGCGACCGTGGCGTCAGGCACGCCACTTCGAGGGTCCATCGCCAGCCGGTTGGAGTTGTTAGGTCTCGTCCGCCAACCGGATAGATGTGCAGATCAAACGCCTGCGCACATCGTGAAGATCGCGCCTTGGCGATCGTCTGCTCCTCGGGCATCCAATGATCGCGCGCAAACTCTCCCATCATCTCTTCGAGTTCGCGCGTTCCCGCGTAGCTAATCGAAACGCGCGGATGGTCATGCAGATTGCGACCGACGCCCGGCAAATCATGCGTCGGCGCGATGCCCGCGGCGTGAAGCTCGGAGGGATTGCCGATACCTGAGCGAAGCAGAATCGCAGGAGAGCCATAGGTTCCCGCAGCCACGATCACGCGGCCCGCTTCGATGCGGACCGGGCCGTCACGTCCAGCTACGACGACGGCGTTCACTCGTCCTGACCTGATTTCGAGGTGGTCGCATGCCGAGTTGCCGACGATCGTCAGGTTCGATCGCTCGCGGACCGGATCGAGATACGCGAACGCGGTGTTCCAACGGACGCCGTTGACGATATTCGCCGGACTCGGCGCCATACCGAGGTTCTCATCGAGATTGTTAAGGTCAGCGACGCGCGGGATTCCGGCATCGGCCGCGGCGTCCATTGCTATGCGCTGGAAAGGAGTGACCTCGCCCGGCTCAGGAATTCGAACTCGAAGGCGCTCGGAGGCATCGCGGAACAGTGGACGCAGTTCGTCCGTGGACCATCCCGGATTTCCGAGCGCGGCCCACCCGTCGTAATCGACGCTGCTGCCCCAGATAGCCGCGCATCCGTTATGCGACGAGCATCCACCAATCACCCGCGCGCGCTCGAAGCTGATAACGCGCGATGCGGACTGGTCCCCGCTGTTGTACCCCCAGTCGTGCGTGACCGGGATCGCGCCAGCGTCGATAAGTTCCGCGGGCCATCGTCCGTCGGCGAACGAACCATAATCCGGACCGGCTTCGAGCAGCAGCACCGTCTGTTCCGAATGCTCGGCGAGCAGACCCGCGACCGCTGCTCCCGAAGTGCCGCCACCAATAACGACGGTATCGGCGAACTTCGGAAGTTGGACACCTGCTCGAGAGCGATTTTGTTTTGGCGTCATCTGATTCAGATCAGAAAATCGGCAGCTTGATTCCTGCCGTGACCATCGCGCCGCTCGCAACACCCATCAGCGCCTCGCCCGCCACCAGACCGGCCGCGAGCAGGATACCGGGGCCGCTCTCGGCTTCATCCTGCGATCCAAAAAGCGAATGAGCCAGTGCGCCGACAAAAATCGCGACGCTGAGTCCGAACGGAAGGTAGAGACCGATCGCGGCGGGCATGATGGGCGTGCGCCACTTCGATCCAATCCGTTCCAGGTAGCGATCGCTGAATCCGAGAATCGCCGCGAGTGCCGCGCCCGCCGCGATCGTCCCGAGCGGCAATCCGCCATGGAAAACTCCCTGCGTCACTTTCGCCATCAGGAATGCTTGCGGTGCGGCGAGAGCGCCAGCCCGCGCGGTCGCAGTGCCTGCGATTCCGTAGCCGGCGATCAGCAGGTTCAGAACCGGCGCCATCACGAACGATGACGCAATCGCGCCGACCAACACTCCGATTTCGAGCGAGCGCGGCGTCGCGCCAACGTGAAAACCGGTCGCGAGATCGTGCGTCGAGTCACCCGCCATCGCGGCCGCGGTGCACACGATCGCGCCCGAGAGAATCGCCAGCTGCGGCCCGACGCTTTGCGACACGCCTACCAATTTCAGAAACAGCGCAACGGCGAGCAATACGATCACCGTCACGCCCGAAACCGGATTGTTCGACGCGCCGACTATTCCGGTCAGGTAGCCCGCGATCGCCGTCGCGAAGAAACAGATCAGCGTCAGCAATACTGCAAGCGCAGCACTGAGCGCGATTTGTCCGCTCAGCCCGAGGCAGATGGCGAAGATAACCGGCACGCAAAGCGCCACCGCGGTCAGCACGGCGCGCGCCGAGAGATCGGTGTCCTCGCGCGCCGTCGCGACGGCTTGCGTCGCGCGCACGACGCGGATGCTGTCGGCGATCGCGGACGCGATTCGCGTGCGCAACTTCCACAGCGTCACGACTCCTCCCGTGAGCATCGCGCCTACGCCGAGATAGCGCACCTGTCCGCTCCACAGTTGCGACGCGGTCGTCGCGGCGTCTCCGGTTCCGTTTCCGTGATGAAACGTGGTGAGCAGGGGAATCGCGACCAGCCATGCGAATGCGCCTCCGGCGAACACCAGCGCGGCGATCCTGATTCCTATGATGTAGCCGACGCCGAGCAGCGCCGCCGAAATGTCGAGCGACCCCGCGACCGCCGCGCCACCGACCCATCGTGCGCCCGACACCGCGCCGGGGATAATTCCTGCCACGTCCTGAAGCGCTTTCAGAGCTGCCGAGATCAATCCTCCGATCACCAGCGGCCGAACGTTGGCCTGCGCATCACCGGCGCGGAGCACCTGCGCACACGCGACGCCTTCGGGAAACGGCAGCCGCTCCTCGACGATGTATGCACGGCGCAGAAACACAACGAGTAGCGCGCCCATCGTCGCGCCCACGACGCAAAGCGCCGTCACCTCGACGTACGGCAGCGTTCTGACGCCGCCAAGAATCACCAGGGCAGGGAACGTGAAGATCGCGCCGGCCGCGACCGCCTCGCCCGCCGACGCAATCGTCTGCACCACGTTGTTCTCGAGAATCGTCGAGCCGCCGAGAATCCGCAGTATCGCCATCGAAATGACGGCGGCTGGAATGCTCGCGGACACGGTCAGCCCCGCATACAAACCGAGATAGGCATTCGCCGCCCCAAGGATCAGTGCGAGCGCAATGCCAAGCAAGACGCTCCGCGGCGTCAGCTCGCGGATCGCCGGTGTAGATACTAAAAAAGAAGGATCGTCGCGCTGCACGGCAACACTATATGGCATCAAGCGGCGGCGAGTGCACCCATGTCATCCTGAGGAAGCGAGCATCGCGAGCGGCACGAAGGATCTCGGACAGCTTCGCGCCATGCGAAGCCGGTTCCGGTTTCTTATTCGCGCGCTTCGCGCGCTCCACTCGCTAGCTGTTCTTCGACTCTTGGAGCTTTGGGTAGTCCACTGGCTTGCCGGCTTGCTTCCAGCCCTCGATGCCGTCGCTCATCACGCTAACGTCGCTGTAACCTGCGGCTTCCGCCCGACGGGCGGCTTCATGCGACGCCGTTCAATGCAAGTCGGCGCAGTAGAAGACCAGCTTCGCGTTTTTCGCAGGCGGCAACTCCTTTTCGACATCGTATTTGTCGTCGCTGGTGAGAAGATGCGCACCGGGAATCACGCCGGCGGTCGAGCGCAGGCCCCATCCGTTCGCGTCATAGATATTAACGTGCGAGTTCGGATCGGCCATCAGCGAAGCAAGCTTGTCGACGCGGATAACCGCGAACTTGTCCGGCTCTTTGGGCTTGTTGTTGAGCAGCGATCCGATATCGAACGCGAACGCCGACGCCGTCGAAAAAAGAATCGCGCCAACGATCGCTGAAACGATCGACCGGCGCGTGCGCAAATGCATACTCATATTTCCAAGCGTACCAAACAGATGGACGGCATCAAAGAATGAAATTTTTCGATCAACCGCTACTACACCCCGTCAAATACTCGCGCCCAATCGTCTAGCGCGGACTCGCTTCCAGGCACGAGCTGAATCACGAACTGGTTGAAGCCGCCATCGCGAAGCGCGCGGATTCTTTCACGCAGTTCGGTCGCGGTCGCGGTGAAGGTGGTCGCAGCGATGAATTCCGGGGTGAGGAATTTCTCCTCTTCGGGCCGCACCCCAATCAGGTGCATCTTGTGCATTTGCAGATAGCGGGCGTCGGCGGGCTCGTACGTCGCATACTGCTTGCGATAGGCGTCGAGCACCGGCGCAATTTCAGGTGACAGTTGCAAGCCCAGGCTCGCCTCGACCAGGCCGTGCAGGAACACCACCGACATGGGACCCGCTTGCGCCTTTGCGCGCGGGCTGGCGGCAGATTCGCCATCGGCCAGCACGCATCCGAGAGCAAACGCAGTGCGGTAAAGACTCTCGGCCGCGCGACCTGACTCGCGGCACGATTTCGCCAGCTCGCCGGCCTCGTGCAGCGCGCGCGGAACCTGAGCGCTGAAAGTCATCCATCCGTCGGCGATCTCCGCCGTCAGCTTGCGCGCCTTTGGCGCGAAGGCCGAGATATGGAGCGGTATTCGATCGCTTATGTTGATCATTCCCGCCTCGGGATTGAGAAATCGAATCTTGTGCCGCGCACCCTCGGTTTCCCACTCCACTGTCTCGCCCGCCAGCAGCCTGCGCACCACGCGCAAGTACTCGCGCAGCTCAGACAGGCGCATCGGGCCGAGGCCCATCGTGTTGCGAGCAGTGAAACCGGTGCCGACGCCAAAAATAATTCTTCCCGGCGCAAGTTTATTCAGCGATGCGAGCGCGTTCGCGGCAACCGGCGCGATCCGGTTGGTTGGGACCATCACACCCATGCCGAGCTTGATCTTCGAGGTCTTGTCAGCTGCCAGAGCCATCGTGACGAGGATATCCGGGACCAGCATCTGCGAATCGTAGAACCACGCATGGCTGAAACCCAGTTCCTCGGCACGCTTGACCGTCTTCCAGGCGTCGACGTTTGAAGCTAACGCGATTCCAAAATCCATCGTCTTTCACCTCGAATGGCTTGTCGCGATCAATATTAAGCCGCGAATGATTCGGCATCATTATCATTTCCGGGACGCTAAAATCCGCGTATCTTCCCAGTTTATCAAGCTGGATGGCAATCGAGCCAAGAGGAACAGAGCAAAGATGAAACTATACGAGCATCCGTTTTCGCCGTACGTGCAGAAAATCAAAATCGCGCTCTACGAAAAGAACGTCGCGTTCGAAGTCGAAGTCCCCGACGCATTCAGCGGCGCGCCTACCCAATTCGGCAAGACCAACCCGCGGCTCGAAGTGCCTGCGCTGGTCGATGACGGTTTTGCGATTTTCGATTCGACCATCATCCTCGACTATATCGAGGAGACATGGCCTGCGCCCGCGCTGCTGCCGTCTTTGCCGCGCGAACGTGCGCGCGTGCGGATGATCGAAGACGTGTGCGACACGTATTACGAGGCAATAAATTGGGGCCTGATGGAAGTGCTCGCATGGAAGCGCGTGACGGGTGACGCCGCAAAGCAGCTTAAAGCGAAAGCGTCCGAGCAAACGGCCGGCGTGTTCGCATGGCTCGAGCGCGAACTCGGTGCGGCGAATTATTTCAACGGCGCGTCATTCGGCTACGGCGACTTGAGCGTTTATCCGCACGTGCGCGGCTCGATAGTGTGGGGCAATCCGCCGAAAGCCGGAACGCGCCTCGCCGCATGGACCGCTCGCGTCGAAGAGCGTCCGAGTGTTCGCAAGACGATCGAAGCGGCGCAGCAGTTCACCGACTCGATGGATATTCTGCCGCAGATGCTCGAGTCAGGGGCCTTTGCGCGCCAGTACCGCGACCATCGCCTCGAATGGATGATCCGCAGCGGTGGCGTCGACGTGGTTCTTGCTGGTTTGGCGAAGAAGACGATTCGGTTCTCGAGCGAAGTATCCTAGCCGCCGGCAGCGCGCGACGAGGACACGAGTCCCGAAATGTCGCGGACGATCTCGCCGCGCTCGATTGGTATGCATTCGGCAGGAAACTCGCGCGTGATGCGATGGCCCGCGTCCACCAGTGCGCCGATGAAACGATCGAGATGGCTCATCGCGCGCGGCAGGATGTCGTGCATCACGACCAGCGTATGCGCTTGCGTCGAAGCGTCGCGAAGCGCGCGGTCGACCCACGCATCCTGATCGATCCAATCCTCCGGCACGCAATTCCACAGGACGCAGGTGTAGCGATTAGCGACCAGGTGATCGACGGCGGCACGGCTCAGCAGATGCGGCCCAATTTTGCCGCCGCCGCCGAATGGACGAAACAGTTTAGGGCTCTCAGCAAGGGCGCCGATCAACTGCTCGGTCTTCGCGATTTCGGAATCGACCGCATCCGTTTTCGGATCATCGCCCAATGGTATGCGATGGGTGTACGAATGATTGCCGATTCGATGCCCCTCGGCTGACGCACGTTGCGCCAGCTTCATCCGCTCCGGCGATGCGAGATTTTTCCCGAGCACGAAGAACGATGCCTTCACGCCGCGCCGCGCGAGCACGTCGAGCACCATCGGCGTCACCGCCGGATCAGGCCCGTTGTCGAACGAGAGTGCGACGTCACCCATAACCGTGCTGCTACTTGGCCGCTGTGAACCTGAACGAGTCGCCGTTCTTCGAGATCTTCCCCGCCGACGGCGTCGCGAAATGTGTCCCGAACACGACGACGTTGGTGTCCGCATATTTCTCGCAGAATGCCCGCCGCGTCTTCTTCGCCATCGCGCCGTCGGAATCGAAAGCGTCGTCCCATTCAGGATAACGGCACTGAATCGGGTGATGCATCAGGTCGCCGGTGATGATCGCATCCTGTCCCTTCGATGAAATCCGCACGCTGTGATGGCCGGGCGTGTGTCCGGGCGTCGGCTCGAGCCACACTTCGTCGGTGATGCGAAAGTTGGAATCGACCAGGTCGGCAACGCCCGCCTCGACTACCGGCCGCACCGAATCCTCGACCGGATCGCGCATGTCCTTGCCGTCGAACGTCGAGAAGAAATCCCACTCGGTGCCGCCGATCAGATAGCGCGCGTTGGGGAACGTCGGTACCCATTTTCCATTCTTTAGCGTCGTGTTCCATCCGACGTGATCGACGTGCAGATGCGTGCATACGACGCGATCGATCTTGTCAGTCGCGTGTCCCGCTTTCTCCAGATCGCTCAGGAACGGCAGCTTGAGATTGCTCCACACCGGGTTCGAGCGGACCTTGTCGTTGCCGATGCAGGTATCGACGATTATGCGCTTGCCTTGCGACTCGACGATCAGCGCGTGGATGCTCATGCGCAGCTTGCCCTTCTCGTCGGAAAAAATCGGATAGAGCCAGTCCGCTTCCTTCTTGACGTTTTCGGGAGTGGCATCCTGCATGATAAAGGTGCCCGGCCATGGCGACTCGCTCTCGATGATCCGGGTTATCTTGACGTCGCCGACTTTGAACTGGTTCATCGCAGTCCTCCTGTCCTTCTCGGAGCCAACTTAGCCCGAATTTTGTAAATTCGCCAAGCGTGAACTTTTGCTGCGAACTGAGGTATAGCTACTCGCGTACCAAGAACGAACACGCTCAGCGGAGGAATCGCGATGGCAGAGATTCGTGGCGAAGGCCCGCAGAAAGATATCGACGAGATCATGCGCCTGCACAATCTTTGGGTGACGGCGAATCGCACCGGCAGCATCCCGATGATGCGCGACGCGTTCGTCGGCGGCGACAAGTTCTTCGGATGGAACCTCAACGGCTTTTCTTACGGCGCAATCGAAGAATGGGCGACGCTGTGGGAATGGCTCGCAAAATTCAAAGCAAAAGCGACGCTGGGTGAGGATGAAGATGTGCGTGTGCACGTCCGCGGTGACATGGGATGGCTGTCAAGCAGCGCGCCGTTCACGATCACACTCGAAGACGGCCAGCCTTTGCCGGGAAGCGGCAAGTTCCGCGGCACCGAGGTCTACGTGCGCGAGGACGACAAGGGCAAGCCGGTCTGGAAGATGTGGCATTGCCACTATTCATGGTGCGCGCAAGGCCCGCGGATGGCGTTCGAGAACGAGGCGTAGGGCGATGGCCAAGGTTCGCGAATTCGGCGTCGGTGTCGAGAATCTGCATTCGCGCGAGTTCGTCGTGCAGGCCAAGCGCGCCGAAGATGCGGGCTTCGGCACGTTCTGGGTGCCTGAAGATCCCTTCTATCGCGGCGCGTTCACGGTAGCGTCGGCGATCGCCTGCGGCACCTCGAAGATCAAGATCGGCCTCGGCATCGTGAATCCCTATTTGCGGCATCCTGCGCTCACCGCGATGGAGTTCGCGGCGCTCGACGAACTCGCGGATGGGCGCGCGATTCTCGGGATCGGCGCCGGTCTGAAGGATTGGATCGAGGGCCGGCTGAAGATTCCCTACAAAATGCCGACCTCCGCGATGCGCGAGACGGTCGAGATCGTCCGGCGATTCTTTCGCGGCGAGGAGCTTTCTTTCGCTGGCCGCGTCTTCAATGCAGAGCGGGTCAAATTGAGTTTCAAACCGGCGCGATCCGAAATCCCGATCTACCTGGGAATACTCGGCCCCAAGAATTGCGAACTGACCGGCGAAGTTGCCGACGGTCTGCTGCTCAGCATCATGTCGTCGCCGGCCTACGTCAGATTCGCGCTCGAGCATGCGCGGCAGGGGCTCAAGAAGTCGGGGCGCAGCGAAAGCAACTTCAACGTCGCCGCGTATATCTTCTCGTCGATTTCGGAGGACGAGCGCGCCGCGCGTGATCGTCTGCGGCCCATCGTTGCGACCATGGTTTCGCTGATGGCGCCGCAGCCGAACACGCCGCTCTTCTCCGCCGCGGGTTTGCCGGCCGAGACGATCGTCAAATTCGGCGAGAGTTTTGCACGGGGCAAGCTTCCCGTCGACATGGTGACGGACGACATGCTCGATACCTTCACGATCGCCGGCAGCCCCGCGCGATGCCGCGAGAACCTGGCGCGCCTTATCGAAGCCGGAGTCACGGCGCCAGTATTTTTCGAAGTGCCGGGCGTGCCACCACAACAGACGATGGACGACGTGCATCGGCATCTTTTACCGTACTTCACCTGAGAGAGGATTCGACGATGGCATTCGAAGTTCCCAGCGCAGAAGAACTGAAGCGAATCGCGCGCGCGAACCATATCGATCTGACCAACGATGAACTCGCGGCGCTCCAGGGCATGATGCCCGGGCAGATGGCGATCTTTGAGAAAATCGACGCGATCGAAATGGCTCCGCATGAGTCAGTTACGCGTTATCGCGATCGCAAGGCGGGCGTGCGCCCGTCGCCCAAGGACGATCCGCTCAACGCAATCGTCACGCGATGCGTTGTCAAGGGCGCGGCGAGCGGTCCGCTCAAGGGCAAGCGTGTCGGAGTGAAGGACAGCGTATGCGTGGCTGGAATTCCCGCGAGCGGCGGATCTTCGGTGCTGAAGGGTCACGTGGCCGCGAGCGACGCAACCATCGTGACGCGGATGCTCGACGCGGGCGCGGAAATCGTCGCGACGCTGAACATGGACGACTTCGCGCTATCGGGCGACGGCCGCACCAGCTTTTTTGGACCGTCGCGCAATCCGCACAACCCGGAATACTGCGCGGGCGGCTCGTCATGCGGATCGGCGGCGGCGTTGTACTACGACGATATCGATCTGACTATCGGCACCGACCAGGGCGGTTCGATCAGAATTCCCGCGTCGTGGTCGGGCGTCGTCGGCATCAAGCCGACCTACGGTCTGGTGCCTTACACGGGCGTGATGAGTATCGACCCGACCCTGGACCATGTCGGCCCGATGGCGCGCAGCGTGAGCGACGTCGCGATGCTGCTCGAAGTGATCGCGGGCAAGGACCGCCTCGATCCTCGCCAGCGCGAGGTCACAACCGCGCCGTATCGCGAGGCGCTCGGCAAGTCGGTCGACGGAATCAAGCTGGGCGTTGTGCGCGAGGGCTTTGCCCATGCCGGCGCCGAGGCCGACGTGAATGCTGCGGTGAATCGCGCGGTCGCGGCGCTCGGCAAGCTCGGCGCGCGCGCGACCGAGATTTCGATTCCGGCGCATCGCGACGCCTCCGATTTGCTATACGCGATTGTGCCCGAGGGAATGGCGATGCTGGCGCGGACCAATCTGCACGGGACGCATCACACGGGTGCGTACATGCCGGAACTCGCCGCGCATTTCGGCCAGCACTTTCCGGAGCGCGCGAACGACGTAGCGCTAACCGTCAAGTTCATGCTGCTGTTCGGCGACCTGATGCGCGAGCGCTATCACGGAAAATATTATGCAAAGGTGCAGAGCTATCGGCCGGTGCTGACCGCGAAATACGACGCAGCGCTCGCCGAGTACGACGTGCTCGTGATGCCGTCGACGCCGATGAAGGCGCATCGCCTCGACGAGCGCGCGCCCTATTCGATGATCACCAACACCGCGCCGTTCGACATCACCGGCCATCCCGCGATCAGTGTCCCGTGCGCAAAGTCCAACGGGCTGCCGGTCGGCTTGATGATCGTGGGGCGCCATTTCGAGGACTCGAGGCCGCTGAAGATTGCGTATGCCTACGAGCAGAGCGTCGATTGGCTGAGGCAGTAGAAATGGAACTGGCAAAGCGATTCGTCGACGTCGGAATTTTCACCAATCGGCTGGACGAGATGCGCGCCTTTTACAGCGAACGAATCAGATTGCCTTACGAGGAGTTGCTGCCGGTCGGCGGCGGCGTCAGGCAATATCGTTACGGACTGCTAGGCTCTGTGCTCAAGATAAATCACTCGCGCGATCTTCTTCCCGCGCGAATCGCGGGCGGCTACCGAATGCTTTCGATCTCCGATCCGCGCACTCCCATGCCGCTCCCGATGCAGGACC
>NZ_JBAUYR010000074.1:0-10363 GCF_049584895.1 Binatus sp. (SeqCode) | reverse complement strand
ACTCAAACGCGGCGCAGTACTCCAGTCCATCGGTAGCGGCATTTGTCGAGCGGCTTGGTGAACGAGAGGTCGCAGTACGCGGCAACCATTTTGAACATCCCGGACGCCAACGCCGCGAGCTCGAGCGTCGTGGGAGTCGTGTAGCGCACCGGAATCAGATCGCGAGTTGTGACCACGCCGGCGGGAAAATTAATCGTGCACTCGAGCTCGTAAACCGAGTGTAGCGGCGAGTGCCACGGTATCGGCCGATGGAACTCGCGGATCTCGAGTGCAACATTACCGGCACGCGCAGTGCGCTCACGCCACATCGTGCGCTGCCGGACGCGCGGAAGAGGATCCTGGCGGTCGATGTCGATGCAGTAAAGGCCGCCGGGCTTGAGCGCGCGCGCGACGGATTTGAGATGCGAGAGCAGGTCCGCGTTCTCGACGATCACCGGAAATGTCTCTGACATGAAGATCGCGGAATCGAATGAGCGCTCGGGGAGAGTGAACTTCTCGATCGGTCGGCGGTAGAATCGAAGATTCGGATTCGCCCTGCGGCGCCCCGCCGCGATCATCGCCGGCGATCTATCGATTCCGACCACCTCGAAGCCGTCGCCCGTCAGCAGGCGGCCGTGGGGCGAGTCGCCACAACCGATGTCGAGGATGCGGCGCGTCTGAGTTTTGCGATGCCGATTCCAGATCTGTTGCAGGAAAAGTACCTCAGCCGGGATTTCGCCGGGACTCTCCAGATGCGCGCGCCGAAAGATGTCGGGATATTCATAGATGCTCGGTTCCATCGGCGATGAGCGTACCGACCACACGCCTGGAGATCGACGCTTGAGATTTCGCGGCGAACGGCGGGATAATGCGCGCTCAACCAAGTTCCTTGAACGACCGTTTAGGGGAAAGCCGCAATGAGTAAGCCGCTCGAAGGAATCAAGGTCGTCGAGATAGCGCAGGAAATCCAGGGACCGTTCGCGTCGCTGGTTTTGGCCGACATGGGCGCCGATGTGGTCAAAGTCGAGAACAAGGAGACCGGCGACCTCAGCCGCTGGATGCTGACTGCGCTGATCGGCGGGCCGGACGTCAAGAACGCGACGGTGTCGCATTATTTCATCGCGATGAATCGCGGCAAGCGGAGCATCACCGCCGATCTGAAAAAGCCCGACGCGATCCAGATGGTGCGCCGGATGGTGAAATCCTACGACGTGCTGGTCACCAACTACCGGCCCGGCGTGCTCGACCGCCTCGGGCTCGGCTACGACGACGTGCGCAAGATCAATCCGCGCATCGTTTACGCGCAGGGCAGTTCGTGGGGGCCGCGCGGGCCGTGGGTGACGCGACCGAGCCGCGACACTCTCGCGCAAGCGGCGAGCGGTGTGATGGCGAAGACCGGGATGCCGGCCGATCCGCCGCTGGCCGCCGGGATGTTCGTCGCCGATCATTCGGGCGCGCTCAGCCTGGCGAGCGGAGTGCTGGCGGCATTGTTCGCGCGCGAGCGCACCGGCAAAGGGCAGAAGGTCGATGCGTCGATCTACGGCACGATGATCGCGATGCAGGGAATGGAGATCAATTACACGTCGATCACCGGGGTCGAGCCCGAGCGCGCCGGTCGGGGACATCAGTTTCTGCGCGGCGTGTGGGGCGCGTTCCCTACCAGCGACGGATTCATCTGTATTGCGGGTGTCGACGAAAAGCGCTGGCCGTCGTTCTGCAAGATTGTTGGGATTGAGCATCTCGAAAAAGATCCCGAGTACTCGGACAACGTCGTCCGCAATTTTCATGGCGAGAAGATTCAGAAAGTGCTCGACGAGATCTTCCCGAAGAAGTCGAGCAAGGAGTGGCTCAAGCAACTCACCGACGCCGACATCCTCGCGACCGAGGTCGTCGATTACCGCACGATGCTTAAAAGCGAGCAGGCGCGCATCAATGGATACCTGCTCGAACTCGACCATCCGGTGGCAGGCAAGGTGCTCGTGTCGGGCACGCCGATAACGATCAACGGCGAAGTCACCACCGCAGCCGAAGCCGCGCCCGAACACGGGCAGCATACCGAGGAAGTGCTGCTCGAGCTTGGTTACACATGGGAGGAGATCGGCGCGCTGCGAGACAGCGGCGCGGTATAGCGTCACGGGCGCGTGACGCGATAGATGACGAACCTCCCGCTTACGTTCACATGGTAGTAGAGGGATTTCTCATCCGGCGACAGCGCGGGGGCTTCGGCGAATCCCGTGATCGCTTCTATTTTGCGAGGCTTGCCAAACGGCTCTGACGTGCTTGAGCGCGTCGCAGTGTAGATCACCGGCGGCGGCTTAGGCTGCGAATTCACAATATCGATCCGAGTCCAGAAGAACTCGAGTCCCGACTTCGAGATGTCGGGCGCGTAGTTGAGGTCGTGCGTATTGATCTTGTGCATGATCTCCTCGCTGTTCTTGAGGCGCACAAACTGATCGCCACGACGCTTCGCGACTGCGATACTCGCGCTTTGCGGAACGCTGCCGCCGTTGAAGACGCCGTCCACGAAGTACAGCGTGCTGCCGTCGGGACTAATGCACTGGTCGAAATTTATGTCGCCCAACTTGTCTTTTGAAATTCCCGGGACAATCGCGACGTTCGAGAGGCTTCCGCTGGAAAATGTACCCGAATAGATCGTCGAAAAAGTCTGCGAGTAACTCCTGGTCGAGACGAAATAGAAAATGTCGTTTACGTCCATCGAGGGGACCGCGTTCAGTCCGGGTGCGTTGGCGCCGCCGATCTCGCCCTGGAATTGAAACGTCACATCGTCGATCCGCGTCGCGTAGTACAGATTGGTCTGCGGCAGCGAGTTCGAATTGTTGAAGAACAGGTAGTTGCCGTCGGGACTGACGAACGGCTCCATCGCGTCCTGGCTATATCCCTCGATCGTCACGGGCTGAGGATTGGTGAAGATCCCAAACGTCGGCTTGGCGTCCGGCGCTTCGGCAGTTGAGTCGCTATCACCCGCGCACACGGTGAATGCTCCGCAAAGCAGGATCGTCCAGATCATCGCGCAGATACAAATGCGGTGGGTCGAGAGCATTTTAACTTTGATTTCCCTGTTGCATATTTGTTCAAACTCAAATGCCCTAGTAGCTGCAAACGAATCGGGACATATCTTAGCGAGATTTGCGGATGGCGGAGCGGCATATCGTGGCGATGGGCGGCGGCGGATTCTCGATGGAGCCGCGCAATCCGCGCCTTGACGACTTCGTGCTGAGTCTCGCGCGGCGTGGGCGGCGTCCGCGCGTATGCTTCGTCGGGACGGCGAGCGGTGACAGCGACTACTACATCAGACGCTTCCACGAAGCGTTTCCGCCGTCGCGTGCCGCCGCGACTCATCTGACGCTCTTCGACCGAAAGGTTAGCGACCTCAAAAAGTTCGTCATCGAGCAGGACGTGATCTACGTCGGCGGCGGCAACACCTTGAACATGCTCGCAGTGTGGCGCTTGCATGGACTCGACAAAGTCCTGCGAGCGGCCTGGAACGCGGGCGTCGTGATGGCGGGAATCAGCGCGGGTGCAATCTGCTGGTTCGAAGACGGCGTCACGGATTCGTTCGGCACGCCTACTCGCGCCCTCAACGACGGCCTCGGATTCGTGCGCGGTGCGTGCTGTCCGCATTATGATGGTGAGAAGGAACGGCGGCCGGTGTTGATGCGTTTGATCAAGCGCGGCTTTCCATCGACGCTCGCACTCGATGACGGCGCCGCCGCGCATTTTGTCGGAACGCGGCTCGCCGAAGTAGTTTCGTCACGACGCAAAGCCCGCGCCATGCGCGTCGAGATCAAGCGCGGTATCGTGGTCGAGACAGCGATTCCTGTGAGATACCTCGGCGCGGGCAAATAAGGAGAGAGCAAATGCCGATAGCCGGAACGATCGATGAAGGCGAGCGCAGTTACATCCCCGCTTTGGGAAAGCGCTGGCTGCTTCCGCTTTACGATCCGTTCCTGTGGCTGCTTGGCGCGGACAAGGCGAAACAGACGCTGATCGAACAGGCGGAGGTCAAAGCCGGGTTCCGCGTACTCGATATTGGATGCGGCACCGGATCGATGGCGATCAGTATCAAGCGGATGCATCCGGAGGCCGAGGTGGTCGGAATTGATCCGGACCCTGATGCTTTGGCGCTCAGCAAGCGCAAGGCGAAGCGGGCGGGACTTTCTATCGAGTTCGATCGCGGCTTCGCGGACCACATGCCGTATGCGGATGCGGCGTTCGACTGCGTGTTCTCGTCGTTCATGTTCCATCACCTGGCGGCGGACGAGAAGACTGCCACCCTCGGCGAGATTCGTCGCGTGCTGAAGCCGGGCGGCTCGCTTCATCTGCTGGATTTCGTCCACGAGCACGACGCGCATTCCGGAGAGCCGGCGCACCGGCACTTGATCCATCGCAGCGGAGTTGTTGCGGATCGGATCGAAAGCCGGATGACGTCGCTGATGGTCGAGGCCGGGTTCGCGGATGCGAAGGAGTTGAAGCGTGCGAAAAACTTTTTCGGGCCGATCGCGTACTTTCGCGCCATCAGTCCTGCGGCGTGACAACGCGGGCTGGCCTGCTCTAGAATGCGGACCTCAAATGCGGTGAGGATGAGTAGATGGCGGCATCCACGGAAATCGTCGAGATAAAGGCGCGCGAGATTCTCGACTCGCGCGGCAACCCTACCGTCGAAGTTGACGTGCGGCTTCGCGGCGGCGCGCTCGGCCGCGCCGCCGTGCCTTCCGGCGCGTCGACTGGCGTTCACGAGGCGCTCGAGCTTCGCGACGGCGACCCGAAACGCTACGGCGGCAAGGGCGTGCTGAAGGCGGTCGCCAATGTCAACGGGACGATTGCTAAGAAGCTCAAAGGGGCGGACGCGACGAATCAGAGTGCAGTCGATCGCACGATGATCGAGATGGACGGTACCGCGAACAAATCGAAGCTCGGCGCGAATGCGATGCTCGGCGTATCGCTCGCCAATGCGCACGCGGCGGCGGCCGCGAATGGTATGCCGCTTTATCTGTATCTCAACCCCAACGCGCACGTGATGCCGGTGCCGATGATGAACGTCGTCAACGGCGGGCAGCATGCGGACTCGAACGTCGACATGCAGGAGTTCATGATCGTGCCGGCGGGCGCCCCAAATATTGGCGAAGCGATCCGGATGGGCTCCGAGGTTTTTCACGCGCTCGCCGCCGTGCTCAAGAAGCTCGGTCATTCGACCAACGTCGGCGACGAGGGAGGCTTCGCGCCCAATCTCAAGAGCAACGAGGAGCCGATCGAGCTCATCCTCGAGGCGATCGCGAAAGCCGGATATCGTCCCGGCGTCGACGTGTCGATCGCGCTCGATCCGGCGTCGAGCGAGTTTTTCGAAGACGGCAAGTACGTGTTCGCGCGCGGAGACAAAAGCTCGCGCAGCGCTGAACAGATGGTCGAGTTCTACGCCGCGTGGCTCAAGAAATATCCAATCGTCTCGCTCGAAGACCCACTGGCAGAAGAAGACTGGGCGGGCTGGAAAATTTTGACGCGCGAGCTCGGGGCCAAGACCCAACTCGTCGGCGACGACATTTTCGTCACCAATCCAAAATTTCTGAAACGCGGAATCGACGAGCATGTCGCGAATTCGATACTGATCAAGGTCAATCAGATCGGCACGCTGACCGAGACGCTCGCGACGATCGAGATGGCGCGCGCGGCCGGTTATACCAGCGTGATTTCTCATCGCTCGGGCGAAACCGAGGACACGACGATCGCGGACCTGGTGGTTGCGACCGGCGCGGGACAAATCAAAACCGGATCGATGAGCCGGTCCGAGCGCAACGCCAAGTACAATCGCCTGATGAGGATTGCGGAAGAGCTCGGCTCGAAGGCGACGTACCCTGGCACGGCGGCTTTCAAGCGCGGGAAATCCTGATGCCCACGAGGCCGCCGGTCGCAGCGCTGATAATTTTCGACGGTTGGGGAGTCAGCAAGAGTGGCGCGTCGAACGCGATCGCGGCGGCGAAGACTCCGGTGATGGATCACCTCTACGCTACGCAAGCGCACACCGAACTGGATGCGTCCGGCGAGGCGGTCGGGCTGCCGCCGGGCGTGATGGGCAATTCGGAAGTCGGCCATCTGACGATTGGCGCGGGCCGGGTCATCTACCAGGACCTGATGCGAATCACGAAGGCGATCGAGAGTGGAGCGTTCGCGCGCAACCCGGCGATTCTCGATGCGATCAGAAGAACCGTCACCCTCGGCACCACTCTGCATATCTGGGGACTGCTTTCTGACGGCAGCGTGCATAGTCATATCGATCATCTGATGGCGATCCTGGACGTCGCCGCAGGAAACGGCGCGAGCAGAATTGCGGTTCACGCGGTGCTCGATGGGCGCGACAAGCCGCCGCGCTCGGCGCTTCAGTTCATCGATCAACTCGAAGCGAAGCTGAAGCAGATTGAAAAGGAGGGCGGGCACGGCGGCCCGCCCCACTCGGCCCAATGTCGAATCGCGACGGTCATCGGGCGCTACTACGCGATGGATCGCGACAAGCGATGGGAGCGCGTCGAGCGGGCGTGGCGCGCGATGGTCGAAGGCGAAGGAATCGCGGCGTCGAGCGCGCGCGAGGCGGTCGAAAATTCGTACGCCGCCGGCAAGAGCGACGAGTTCGTCGAGCCGCACGTGATCGGTGAGCGAACGCCGATGGCCGACGGCGATCAGGTTATCTGTTACAACTTTCGCGCGGACCGGGCGCGCGAACTGACGGCCGCAATCGCACTCGACGGATTCTCCGAGTTCCGGCGACCGCGAATCCCTAAGGTCGGCTACGTGTGCATGACGGAGTACGACCGATCGTTCGGGCTGCCACTGGCGTTCGGTCCCGAAGACGTGCGCAATACGCTTGCCGAAGTTCTGGCGCATGCGGGGCTCAAGAATCTGCGGGTCGCAGAGACCGAGAAATATGCGCACGTCACCTACTTCCTCAACGGCGGGGTCGAGAAGGCGTTTCCGCTCGAGGAGCGCGCGCTGATTCCGTCGTCGAAGGTGGCGACCTACGATCTGGAGCCGGCGATGAGGGCGGCGGCGATCGCGACGCGCGTCGCCGAGGAAATCGAGGGCGCGAAGTTCGACGTGATCGTGATGAACTTCGCAAATCCCGACATGGTCGGGCACACCGGCAAGTTCGAGGCGACGGTGGCCGCGGTCGAAGCGACTGACGCGGCGCTCGGGGTCGTGATCGACGCGCTCGAGAAGCGCGGCGGCGTCGCGCTCATCACGGCGGATCACGGCAACGCGGAGTTCATGGCCGATCCCGCGACCGGGCAGGCGCATACCGCGCATACGACGAATCCGGTGCCGCTGATTCTGTACGATCCGAAGTTCAAGGGACACTTGAAGAATGGCGGCACACTCGCGGACGTCGCGCCGACGATTCTCGGGATGCTCGATGTGAAGGCGCCGGATGAGATGACGGGGCGCGATTTGCGGGTCGACACTGCGCGCTGATTTGCAGCTCTGCGGACGCGAAGAATCAGCAAATTCTACCACTAGTTGTAAGCCGTTAACTACCTGACTACCATCGGTAGCTTCGTTCCGTCAAAATTAATATTTCGTACGAGAGAGAGTCGTGGCTCGATCTTCAGAGATGCGGGCAAGCGAATGGCGTTGTGAGCGATGCTCATGTGCGATCAATAGCAAGGCGTGCGCGCAGGAATAAGGATGAACAGTTCAGCCCTGAACTTTTGTGGCGAGAAGATAAAAGCCAACAGCGTCCGTCGGGATTAAAGTGAGTGGGTGGCCAAACCCACTCGGCCAGAACTTCCAGGCTGGCACAAAAGAGCGGCGCATGGCGTTCCGAGAAAGGGAGACGAGTCTGACCATCTTCCGGTGAACTTGTAATGCGCGAAGCGTTCGTCGTAGTCGGATGCTATACTGGAGGGAATTGCAGATTTTGTTCAGGAAGCGAATTGTCATTTTGCGTGAGGAGAAGCCGATTGACACGAGTCCAGTGCTCGATCTGAAAGTGTTCGTGTCGGCAGAGGATTTTGACGTCCCCAAGAGTTTTATGCCGATCCTGGATGCACGCTCAATTGGGGTAATGGCCAGATTGCGGAGTTTCAGGTCGGGGGATACCGATTTGGTGCGTTCGGAGAATTGACCAAATGGCTCATCTGCGGACCCAGCTAGTGCAACGACTCGAGAAGTTCGGAGTGGAAGATCGCGCGTGGCCGGGGCGGCATGACGGATTCTCGTCCCTCTGCTACGGGGACAAAGCGTTTGCCCACTTCCACAGCGACAACGAACTGGACATTCGTCTAACCAAGAGCATCATCCACCGCGAGGGCTTGGTCCATCCCACTGATTCGAAAGTTCATCCCAACCGATCCAGGAATTCGCAATGGATTGAAGTCCGATTCGTGAAGGCTGCTGATCTTGAAAGGGTCGTTCACCTGGTGAAACTCGCCATTGAACAGATCTGACTCGAAGCCAATTGATCGGGGAGACGGACGCAGGGGGCTGCGGCACGCTTACCGGCGCGGGCACTTCGGTGAACGCCACCGCCGGCGCTGCCGCGCCCGCCGCCCGGATCGTGAATCGCTCACGAAAAAAATCGCGCTCGGAGTCGAACCCTCACCATGATCCTCTCCCATTCTGGGAGAGGGGAAGAAGGAACTACCAGCGGATTACCTGCTCGTAGATTTTTGGGAGCTGCCGCGGGAGCGACGCGATGTCCTCGATTACCAGGTAGCGCGAGGATTGGCACATCTGGCGCAGGTAGTCGTGGCCGGTTTTGTCGACCGTGATGCAGAATGGCAGGACGCCGGCGAGTTCGAGTTCCTTCAACGCGACCATCGTGTCCTGGATGCCGTAGGCGTTCGAGCGGCGGTCGTGGCCGTAGTCGAAATCCTGGGGGAAGCCGTCGCTCAGGAGGATCATGTGCTTGGCGCGCGACGCGACGTCCTTGAATTTTTCGCGCACGTGGCGAATCGCGGCTCCCATCCGGGTTGAGCGCTTGGGCTCGACCGCGCCGACGCGAGCCTTTACCTCGTCGCTCAGTTCCTGATCGAATTCCTTGATCACGTAGAACTCGACGTTGTCGCGGCCGTGTCCGGAGAAGCCCATGATCGCGTAGGCGTCGCCGATTTCCTCGAGCGCCTGCGCCATGATGACGAGCGCTTCTTTGTTCACGTCGATGATGCGGCGCGGACGATTGGCGGTTTGCGGGCGACGCTGCCACGCCTTCATCCAATCGTCGGTGTCGTCATCGTTTTCGGTATGCTTGCGCGGCTCGCGATGCACCGGCTCGTCGGTCGAGGCCGACATGTCGAGCAGGAACAGCGTGGCGACGTCGCGCGCTTCTTTCTTGCGCGCCTTATAGAAGCGGCCGTCGGGCGTCTCGCCCATCAGGCGCGCGACGCGAGCCTCGATGGTGCGGTCGATGTCGATTTCCTCGCCGTCCTCGAGTCCGCGGACCATCCGGTACGACGCGGGGCGGATGCGCTGGAAGTTGCGGCGCACGCCGGGGAGCATCTCGGCGTAACGGACGAGCGTGTTCTCAAAAAAATCGCCCTCGTCGCCGGTCAGCGGGATTTCGCGCAGTCTGCACCAGTTGCGGCGGTAGTCGTTCAGCACGTAATCCCATTCGTCGTAGGCGTAGTACGAATCCTGGCGGCCGCGGCCGATCATCAAGCGTCCCTGCCCGGTGACGCTGCCGACTTCGCCGAGCTGCTCGCGCATTTGCTCGAGCTCGCTGAGCTGCTTGCCGGTGAGTTGCGTCAGGTACATGCCGTCGCCGTCGGCGCTACCGTCGCCTTGCGAAGGTTTGATCTCGGCGCCTTGCTCGATGAGCTTGCGCAATTCTTCGGGCGAGAGCGCCCTGCCCTGCCCGCCCTTGGATTGCTTGCCCGAGACGTCCATCTGAACGTTCTGGTCGGGTTCGCCGCCGCCGTCACCCTGCTCGCCGTCTTCGCCTTCGCCGGCAGTTTGCGATTCGGAGCCTTTCATTCCTTTGATCAGGTCGTTGCGCATCCGCTCGGCTTCTTCTTCGGTGAGCGGATCACCTTCGCCGCGCTCGCGCGCCTGCCGAATCAGCTCCTGGAGCCAATTGTAGAGCGCATTGACCTGATGAACGCTGGTCATGACGTCGGCGCCAAGCGCGCGCACGGGCGCGAAGTGTAGCGCCGCCATTCGTACGAGCGGAGATTCGAGCACCTCGCCATTGGCGTCGAGATCGAGCGCCGCGCGCACCAGCATCGTGCTGAGCGACTCGGGATGGAGCCTGTCGAGCAGAGACCGGTTGAGGGTCGCGATGCGCGGTGCGAGACCGCGATAACGTCGCGCGAGTTCGGCGTCGATGCGCGCCGACTCCGCCAGACGCATCAGGGCGCCGGCCAGGCCGGGGTCGTCGAAC
>NZ_JBAUYR010000073.1:0-5721 GCF_049584895.1 Binatus sp. (SeqCode) | reverse complement strand
CTGAGAAATACCGCCCTGTGGTGGATTATTCTGTCCGCAAATGATAGGGCCGAGATGATGGAAAGACCCAGTGGCAATGGTTTTTCGGTTGGCCTCGGGCTCACCAACGAATGCAATCTCGCGTGCGCTCATTGCTATCGCGATACAGGTCGGATCGATCGTCTGTCGCTCGAGGACGTCCGGCGCGTTTGCGAAAATGTGCCCGTTCGGTCGGTGAACCTTGGAACCGGTGAGAACGGACTTCATCCGGAGTTTCACGCGATCCTGCAGTACCTGCGCGACCGCGGCACTACGATCGCGCTGACTTCAAACGGCTACTCGGCGGCGGTCCTGAGCGATGATGAGCTGCGCGCTTTCGCTGATCTCGAGTTTTCCCTGGACTTCGCAACCGAGCGTGAGCAGGATTCCTGGCGTGGTCCGGGGAACTGGCAGCTCGTGCTCGATCAGACGGCGCGGGTTCTGCGACTAGGAGTCTCGGTCACGATTATCGCCGTTATGATGCGGACGAACTATGACAAGCTTGCCGAGATCGGGGCGCTTGCTTCCCAGCACGGGGCAAATTTCAGGGTAAATGTTTATCAGCCTGTCAAAACGGATGCCTTCTCACTCGACTATGAGCAGTTCTGGACTGGCTTTCAGAGGCTGCTGAAATCCTGTCCACTAGCCGTATGCAATGAACCTATCGTGCGCGCGATTCTTGGATTCGACCCTGTATTGGGCGGATGCGGAAAGGGCACCATCCGCGTCACGCCGAAGGGCGAAGTGCTCCCCTGCGTCTATTGGCCGAAGCGGAATGTCGGCCTGGCCGAACTTGAAAAATGGGGAGCCGCGATTGTCGACTCGCCGGCTTTTCGGGAGTTGGATCGAATTCCGCAGTTCTGCGGAAATTGTCGCTTTGTCGAGTCATGCCGCGGCGGCTGTCCGAGTCGCCGGCTGCTCCGGGGAGGATTAGATCTGCCAGATGAGTTTTGCCCCTTCGTCGCGGGAAAGCCTATACCGTCGTTCGCCAGTCGCGCCGGAAGCTCGCGACAATTCCCCAAGGCTGGGAGCGCTTGCACCACCGTGTTCGGCGCGCAAGAGCAAGGGGACCGCAAAGCTTGAGCAAGTCCAGACTGCCCGCCCTCGATCCCGCGCTCGTACTCGCGATACTAAGGGTCGCACTCGGCGCACTTTTCTTGTCGACGTTCTTCGAGAACCTTGGCAAGGACCTATACACCTCCAAAGGATATGCGGGATTGATCCGCTACTACATCCAGTATGGTCACGCGCCCGCACTTTGGAAGCAGGTGATGGGACTTATGGCGGCGCATGCAGCGATCGCCGGCCCTATGCAGGCAGTTCTGGAATCGAGCCTCGGAATCCTGCTTATCATCGGTTTGTTGTCTCGACCTGCTGCGCTGGTGGCATTCGGATTTCTGACTGGCTTATGGCTCTCCGAGTGGGGAATTGGGTGGTACTGGGAACTGTTGATGCCAATGATCGTGGCCGTATCTGTAGCTCTCGGACCGTCGGGCGAGCGCGCAGCCGTTGACGTCGCGCTCGCGCGCCGCTGGCCGCAGCTTCCAATCTGAACCTGTGCGCGTCTCGGTAGTCATTCCTACGTACAACGAAGCCCAATCCATCGGCCTGGTCCTGCGCGATATCCCGAAGGGAATGGTCGAACAAGTGCTGGTCGTCGACAGCGATTCAACCGACGGAACGGCACAGATTGCGCGCCAAATGGGGGCCGAGGTTCTGCAAGAGCCGCGGCGTGGCTATGGTCGCGCGTGTCTCACCGGACTTGCAGCAGTCAATGCCCCAGACGTCGTCGTGTTCCTGGACGGGGATTACAGCGACCGTCCGGCGGAAATGTCGCGTCTGCTGGAGCCGTTGCGGCAAGGCGCTGCTGACATCGTCATCGGCTCGCGACTGGCGGGCGAGCGGATGGCAGGGTCTATGCCTTGGCATGCCGTGGTCGGCAACCGTCTCGCGGCTTGCCTGATCGCTCTTCTCAACGGAGTTCGCCTCACGGATCTCGGTCCGTTCCGAGCAGCACGGTATCAAGCGCTGATTGCGCTCGAGCTGCGAGAATCCACGTATGGATGGCCGGTCGAAATGATCGTGAAGGGCGCGCGGCGGGGACTTCGAATTACCGAAGTACCGGTAAGTTATCATCCTCGGATCGGCTCGTCGAAAATAAGCGGCACCTTCCGAGGCAGCATCGGCGCGGCCTGGGGTATCATCGGCGCTATATTGAAGTATCAACTCTTCGACACCGGCTCCACGCGCGAGAGAAACGTTTGAAACGGCGTTCAGCGAGTGGTGAACGTGCCCTGATCATAATGGCGAAGGCTGCTCGCGTCGGCCACGTAAAAACCCGACTCGCCGCCACCCTGAATGCCGAAGCCGTCATGGACCTCTATAGATGTATGATTGAAGATACCCTGGATCTCGCTCGCGCCGTCTCAACTGACGCACTCGCCATTGTCTGCCCGACTTCAGATGTCGACGATCTCACCAGATGGCTGCCTGCGATCGAAGTCGTTGGACAACAGGGCGAAGGTCTTGCCGCTGGCCTCGTCTCGGCCTTCAGAATCTTCATCGACAGAGGGTACCGCCGCGTGGTCGCTCTCGACGGCGACAGCCCTCAACTGCCGCCGGAGACGCTCGATAAGGCTTTCCAGCTCCTCCACGAGGCGGACGTGGTGGTGGGTCCTACTACTGACGGTGGCTACTACCTCGTAGGTAGTACGACCGCGCAAGCCGAATTGTTTGACACGCAACGGATGGGAACTGGCAGCGCTCTTGATTCGCTGGTGGCAACTGCGCAAGGCCTGGGTCTCCGCGTGGCACTCACCGAAACGGGTTATGACGTCGATGAGCCTGAGGATCTGGCACGGTTGGCCCGTGAGCTCCGCATCTTTCCTCACCGCGCCCGGCGGACGGCCGCGTGGCTCGCCCGCCGGCCGGAGCTACGCGGGTGGTAAAGGACGAGAGCGTCGCACCGGCTGCGGTCCTCAGTTTGGGATTAGTCATCGCAGGTTGCATGGTCGGGATTTCCTTCTTCGATTCAAGAACACACGCGCGCGTATTCGTCGCATGCACTGCGGTGGCAGCTATCGCATATCTGCGAACCACATGGCTCCTCGGCCGGTTTGTGGGGAGAAGCAATCGAGGACTTGCGCTATGCCTTGTGCTGGCAGCGGCATGGCGAGTTCTCCTTCTGCTCAGCCCGCCAACCCTTTCAACCGATGTCTATAGGTACGTGTGGGATGGCAGAATCCAGAGGCTTGGTTACGATCCTTACCTGGTTGTGCCAAGTAACAGCGATGTCCGGCATTTGCACACGGCTGAGACTCTGCTGATGAACCATCCTGATTTCCCGACGCCGTATCCGGCCGTTGCAGAACTTTTTTTTCGTGCGGTCGCATTGGTGGATGACTCAGCGCGCGCGATGAAATCGGCAGCCTTTCTCTGCGATGCTGCCTTAGTCGCCATTCTCCTTTGGTGGCTGTCCGCGTCCCATCGAAGCCGCTGGTGGGTGCTCACGTATGCATGGAATCCCCTGGTCGCACTCGAGGGCGCCGGAAACGGACATGTAGATCTCTTAGGTGCGCTAGCTCTTGTTCTCACCGCTGCTTTGCTGACACGGGGAAGGCGCACAGCTTCTGCTGTTGGGTTCGCGCTTGCGATCGGGGTCAAATTTCTTCCGCTCCCGTTGGCGCCCCTCTTTTGGGGTCGCATCCGTCTTCGTGACGCAGCGTTAGGCGTCGGAATCCTCGCCGCGCTCTATATTCCATTTCTGGGACACGGCCAGTTGCCGCTCGGCTCGCTGGGAGGCTACCTGGTGCGTTGGCGCGTCAACGCACCGGTTTACACAGCGCTCGAGTGGGTCTTTCCGACGAAGGGCCTGGTCGGCGTTCCGGTCGCTCTCGGATTTGCAGTCGCGCTCTGGACTCGCTGGCATTTGGCCGTCGATTCACCGGAGGCCTGGGCCTGGCCTGTGGCAACGACACTGCTCTTCGCCCCGACGGTTTTTCCGTGGTACCTCGTTTGGGTTACCCCGTTCCTTTTCACTCCTCGAGCTCTGCCGCTGGCAGTCTGGACCGTGAGCTCGCTTGCAGTCTACTGGCCACTTCCCGTCTGGGCGACAATGGTAGTTGAATACGGCCCCGTTCTGGGCGTAACTGGCTGGATGTGGGCGCAATCAGCGAGAGCGCGTCGTGCGACGATCTCCACTGTTTGAAACTTCGTCGCAGTTATTCTCGGCGGCCCTTCGAATCACTGGCTGGCCACCTCCCTGTACTCGAACTGGTTTTTGATCTGCTCTTTCGGCAGCGGCTTCCCATCTACCTCGACGTACGGGTAAATCAGGAAATTGACCGGTTCCCCGCTCTGGCGCGGCTTCAGCTCCAGGTCGCGGCCCATCGTGAAGGCAACCCGGTCGGCGTCAAGATGGCCGAAATAATACTGACGCAGTTGTGGATGCTTCCATGCTTCCGACGCGTCGACCGGAACCCACTGGCCACCGGCGTAGAATTCCGCCCAGCAGTGGTAGCCCGGGATTTGACCCGCACTCGGCGAGCCGAGCGGAAAGCCAATCGTGAAGCGCGCTGGAATGCCCCGCGAGCGCGCGATCGCGATGAACAGCGAATGGAAGTCGGTGCAGTTCCCCTTTTTGACGTTGCACGCATAGATAGCGTCGCCACGTCCCCATCCTTTGCCGCTCTTGTCGTAAGACATGTTCGCGATCACATAGTCATAGATGGCCTGGGCCTGTCCGTACGGAGTACCGTCGGCATCGCCCGCCTTGGCGCTCACCAGCTTGATCTGTCCGTCGATAGGCACCAGCCGGTCCGGGCCCAGGTAGCTGTCAAACGCCCTGCCGGTGGGCTCCGGAATGTTCGCCTGCGCCTTCGCCATGTTCGCCGATTCCTCAATGCGCTGCACCTTGAAATGGATCGTCACCGGTATCGAACCCGACGGCGGCGCGGCGGCCGACAGATGCGCAATGCGATTGCCGCCGTGTGGCTGATTCACCACCTCGATATGCGCAGGACTGTCGAAACTGATCGCGCTGACCTGCTGGAATCGGTCTTCTCGCGGCAGCGGGATCCAGGCCTCAACCCGATGAGCTTTCGGATCGATTCCGGTGATGTCTGTATGATAGGTGAACTCCACCTGTCGCACCTTTGCAGGCGGAGGTGCGGATTGTGTTTGCGCGTTGGCGCTTAACAAATCGACGTTCACTATTGTCAGCGCGAACGCGACCGCGACCAACAGGTATTTGTGGGAGCCGGGGGTTGCCATCAAACCTCTCCTTTGAAAAGCAGTGTCCGACAATCACCAATTGCCATCGACACCAAGAGGCTACCTCTTATTTCGCGTTAATCCACGTATCCGACCCCACCATCCTGACGGCTACATCCGAAAAGAAGAGTTGTATCGGCTTACCGTCCGCCGTTCCGCGATGCTCCGTCGAGAAAAGGAGAGGGCCAGCTTTCTTGTAGCCCGCCCAAGTCACTGTAACCAGAGCCGGCACCGGGCTTTTTGATGACCCCCGATGGTAGACCATTTCTTTGAGTCGGTTGTCAGGCGCGACGTACAGATCCCAGGTATCTCCGGGCGTGTAGCCGCCGTTCGGATATTTCACCGTCACCAGCTTCGCCGAACCATTTCCCAGCGGCAGTTTTTGTATGCCCATGTCCTGCACATTGGCGCCTGAAGAATCCCAGTAAATAT
>NZ_JBAUYR010000072.1:0-31346 GCF_049584895.1 Binatus sp. (SeqCode) | reverse complement strand
CCGACGGCTGAAAGCCCGCCGTGATTCGATCGAGATCGATGAAGCCGCTCGGCACGCCGGTGATCATCTCGCGGTTTTCGTACAGCCGCTCGAGGATCTTCAGCGACTCGCGCGTCAGCTCCGGCATCGTGTGGAACGACGGCTTAATCCGCTTCTCGGAAATCTCGAAGATGCGATGCTCGGCTTCGTCCAGAAAGCCGTCCACGTCCGCCGGTGCCTCGTACGACGAGCTCGCGATGTCGGTCGCGATCGAGCCGAGGCTGCGCAGAACGGCCTTGTCGTGCACGATTCGCGCGTAGTGCGCGACGTTCGCGGCAGTCGGGACGATAGACGCCAGCTCCGCGATGTACGCCGGGCCGCCTATCTGCTCGAGCACGCCGCGCGTGCGCAGCGCGTCGGTCAGCGTGATCGCGTCGACCGGCTGGCTGTGGTCGGTAAGCTCGGCCATCGCGCGGAAGATCTGGCGATGCGATTCGCGATAGAAATCGTCGTCCGAAAGAATTTCGAGCGAATTATTAATCGCGTCGTTGTCGAGCAGGATTGCGCCCAGCACCGACTGTTCTGCTTCGAGATTTTGCGGAGGAACGCGCTTTAGAATATCGTCTGACGACACCGCCACCTGCCCACTACCTCCTCAACCACCACGCGCTCTCAATTTCAGGAGCGCAAATTATTTCCGATAGCTTCAATGCATACAACTAGTACACCCGCCGCGAGCCAACGGTTGTCCACTCTGTCCACATTTGATGAAGGAACGGGCTACCGCGAGCGGCGCCGCGGCGGACGATTTATCGCGAGCATCGGCGCCGTCCCGATGCCGAACATGAATCCTCCGACGTGCGCCCACCACGCCACGCCTCCCACCGCGCCCGCCCTGCCCCCTTCTTGAAGTCCCGCGTAAAGCTGGATGGCGAACCAGAACAAGAGGTAGATGACCGCGGGAATCTCGACGAACTGGATGAAGATAAAAATCGGCAGGATCGTCAGGATGCGTCCGCGCGGGTAGAAGATGAAGTACGCGCCGAGCACGCCGGCAATCGCGCCGCTCGCGCCGATGACCGGGACGCTCGATTCGGGCGCGATCCACACTGTCGCGAGAGCCGCGGCGATTCCCGCGGCGAAATAAAAAATCAGGTACCGCATCGATCCCATCCGATACTCGACCGCCGCGCCGAAAATGAACAGGTAGAGCATGTTGCCCGCGATGTGCCAGAAACCGCCGTGGATGAACATCGACGTGACCAGCGTAATCAACGGCGCCAGCGAGTTCGGTGCAGGATGCGAGTTGCTGGAGAGCGCACGCGTCACAGCGGCCGGTACCAGCGCGAATCGCTCGGCGAAAATCGCCAGACGCGGTCCGAGCGACAGCTCGTAGATGAACACCGCGATATTCGCGGCGATAAGTGCGAGGTTGATCGGCGTCAGGCGACGCGGCGCGGCATTATCGCGAAGCGGGATCATCGGGAATTCAGGCCGGCGCGCGGATTTGATCGACCGGCCGAGCAATACTACCGGCGCGGGGCAGGCGTGCGCGAGACGGTCCGCCTATCGCAAGCGCGCCGGTGAAAAAGAGCCCGTCCATACAGCCGGTCCGAACTCGGTGACGTAGCTGCCGTCGGCGTGTTGCCAGATGCCGCTGCCGAGCGTCGAGCCGGCGGCGATCGTTTGGTGTCTGCTCCATAGGGGGAAGGGATTTTCTGCCTCGAGCAATAGGGCCGCAGGCTGCCGCCGAATCGATTCACACTTTCGTGCTTGAGCGGAACCTCGTTGTATGCGAGAAAGATCGACGGGTCGCTTATCTTCCTCAAACGCGGCCGCGATCGCGACCCGCTGATTCGCGGACGCGAATCTTCTAACGGAGGTTTCGTTTATGGAAGTAGTTTCAAGCGAAGTATCGATTCGCACCGGCGCCGAAAAGATGCCCGCGCATCTCGCGCGGCCGGCGTCCGGTGGTCCCTATCCTGCGATTGTGGTCGTGATGGAAGCGTTCGGCCTCAACGATCAGATCAAGCGCATCACCAATCAATTCGCATCTGAAGGTTTCGTCGCCATCTCTCCCAATCTTTATTTTCGGCAGCCCAACAACGTCGTCGGCTACAACGATCTGCCCGGCGCTTTTCGCCTGATGGGCTCGGTCAGCGACGATCAGGTCGTCGCCGATATGGGCGCCACGATCGATCACCTCAAAGCAATAAAGGAAGCAAAGCCCGCGGTCGGCACCACTGGATTCTGCATGGGTGGACGCGTCGCCTTCATGACCGCGTGCCGCAACCCCGCTGTCAGAGCCACCGCGCCGTACTATGGCGGCGGGATCGTCAAGTCGCGGCAGCCGGGAGTCAAGCCGCCAATCGAATACGTCGACGGTCTCAAGGGCCCGGTGCTGGCGTTCTTCGGCGGCAAGGACGCGTTCATTCCGATTACCGAAGTGGACGAATTTCGCGACGCGCTGAAGAAGGCCGGCAAGCCGGCCGAGGTAGTTTTCTATCCCGACGCCGACCACGGCTTCATGTGCGACGATCGCCCGTCGTTCCATCCCGTTCATTCAAAAGAGGCGTGGGCACGAACCATCGCGTTCTTCAAAGAATATCTTGGCTAAACCTGCGTGGTTGTATTTTGTTGAAATCGATACAGCGGGCCGGTCCGCGCCGGCCCGCTTTCTTTCTTGCGCTCGCGGCGCTAGCCGTCATCGGAGCCGGCGGATGCTATTCCTCCGACTATCGCCGCACGATGGCCGCGAACGTATCGCTGCTGTCCGATATGTCCGACAAGCTCGCAGACTACTGCCGCACTTTTTTCAAGCTCGACGATCGCCAACTGTCGTCCGAGGAGATGGGTGAATTCTATTACGCCTTCAACAAGGCCAACGCGTTCTCGTCCTCGACCCCTCGCGAGGCGTCGCGCCCGTCGCATCGAGATTTCGTGAAGCTGCTGAACGCGTACGAGAAGTTCGCGCACGCCGCCGACGAGTACCGTCTCAACGGCAAGCCCGACCCCGCGATACTCGCGTCATTGATGTCGCAACACGCCCAGGTCCGCCACTTCGCCGGCAAGGTCACCGAAGATCTGAAAAAGGAACCCGACTGATGCTCAACCCTTCCAGTGCTGACCGTACTTGTCCAGGTAGGCGACCTCGCTCACCGGCCGCCGCTTGATCGGTCCGAATTTTCCTTGCGGATATCCGATCGGCATCAGCGCGTAGGTCATCACTTCCGGCGGCAGTCCCAGTATCTCCTTCACCTCGTCCTCGAAGAACGTGTGAATGGTAGTCAGGACAGTGCCGAGTCCCAGTCCGCGGCACGCGAGAATAATATTCTGCACGGCGGGGTAGATACTCGAACCCGAGATTCGCGCCTGGCTCTTCATCGCCGCGGCTACTTCGGGTGGAAGCTTGGGCGGCGGACCCGCCATCGGAACCTGCTTCAGGCATGCGAGCAGCAGCACGGGAGCATCGGCCATGTGATCAATCAGGTAGTAGGCCGACGCCATGAGCTTTTTGTAAGTGTCCTCGCTCATGTGCTCGGGCTTGACGCGGTCAGTGTAGAGCGCCTTCAGAATCGCGCCGCCCTTTTGATACACGGCGCCAATCTTTTTTCGCTGGCCCGCATCCTTGATAACCACGAACTCCCAACTCTGTTGATTGCTGCCCGACGGCGCGCGAATCGCTGCATCGAGCACTTTGGTGATCACTTCGTCGGGAACCGGGTCCGGCTTGAAGCGCCGGAGAGATCGCGCCGAGTAAATTGCCTCGAAAAGTCCGATTTCCATTAGTCAGAACTCCTCAGACGGGCGTGCGATTCGTTTTCGCGGACTGCGGCCCCATCAGCATCTTGTAGACTTTCTTCGCGTCCTCGGGATCGCTCACCATCGGTCCCGGCTGGTCGTGATGCCGCATCACCTTGTCTTCCTGGGTGAACGCGCGGACGGTGGTGCAATATTCAAGCAACAGCCCGTTAGGATCGCGGAAGTAGATCGAGCGGCACCATTCATGGTCCACCACCGGCGTCACATCGACACCCTTGCCGATCAGTTGCTCGCGCTTGGCCTCGAGCTCTTTCAGGTCGTCGCAATGGAACGCGAAATGGTAGAACGCGCCGGGCAATCCCTGCGCGCTGTTTATATCGGTCGCCCACTCTGTAGGCACGCCCGCCACTTTTTCGGGGCACATAAACGCGACCAGGCTGCCATCGCCGGTGTTGAGGAAGACGTGCTTGATCTTGCCCTCACCGCTTGTCTCGATGATATCCGCCCACGCAACTTCCCAGCCCAGTTTCGTGGTGTAGAACTCGACCGTGCGATCGATGTCGAGAGTTGCCAACCCCAGGTGATGGATGCCCGTGCGTTTCATAGCCGCGCCTCCTGTCCCGTTGACCATCTAATAACACGGCAAAATAGATAGTTCCAAACCCTCCAGAACGATCGTTCAAGGCAGCTGTTCGGTGCTACTGCAATGAACTGATTCATTCCTCACACTCGTTCCAGGCCTGCGACGGCAGATTGTTATAGTTGAATCGAAGGCACGGCATCGTCGCGCATGCCTTCACCAAGTCCGCAGTCGGCGGCACGCTCGCATTCTTGCTAATCCACAGGTTCAGTTGATTGACCATCTGGGGCCCGAGCCCGTTAAGTTCCGGCACAACTACGATGTAGAGTGCGTCCTCCTGACGGCGCGCCGTCGACCATGTGCCCGGATGCGCGATCGAGGGAAACGCCTGCATCTTCCGATGAGTCGTCGGGCCTTCGACCACCTTCCAGTTGTTGGCGATCTCAACCGCAAGATGGCGCGGGAACTCCTCAATCAGGCCGCTGACATCGTTATCGTTCGGAGGCTCGACACCAACCGCACAAGCGCGCACCTCACCCCAGTAACGATCGATCGCATCGGCAGCAGCCTTCTTCGACGCGTCGGTCTTATACTGCCCGTTAGTCTTGACGCGAATTCCGGTGGGCGTGACCATGTCGGCCGCGAATTGCGACGACGATAGCTCGAGCGGCTTCCCAACCTCAGCCGCGGTGCCAGTGTTGTTCTCCGGAGAGGTCGATTGCGTGGCGCAACCGACGATCGCACCGGACGCGATCAGCGCGAGCACGACTATCGCAATGCGCGGAATCGCCACCCGAAGACCTCCACCCCGCCCCACAACCAATTGCGCAACCCGCATCCGCTCAGACAACTCCCTCGCGCCTGTCGGACATCATTGTGCACCGCCGGTCAACGTCGGATCCATCACAACGCCGGCAAAGAGGAGCGCACCTGATTGCTTCTCAGTGATCGCGAAGAAGAACGGATGATCCACTATCATCACATTCGATGTGCCAATCCTAGCCAACAGCTCAAATTCGAGTGAGGTAGCCGCGCCAGCTTCGGTTCCTTCCTCGTCGACCTTTATCCACGTCTTATGCTTAACCCTGCTGATGTACAGTGCGTTTCCTGGAGTTGGGTTGAGCGGAATCCGTGAAAAATCGGCTCTGCTCGAATCGAACGCCAACTTCATTCCCATTTCGTTCAAGACGTCGTTGAGCTGCTCGCTATAGGCCGTTTCGAACTTGGGCAGGATGATGTTCGTGGTCCGCGATGCGAACCGTCCTGTCCACTGCTTCCAATGCTTCTGATCGAGCGAACGCAGAAAATCAGGTAATCCCCCCGGCTTGCGCGGAAGAAACACGTACATAGCATAACGCTCATTGCCGTAAGGCAGGCGAATAGCCTGAAAGTCCTTATTCTCGAGGTAAAGGAAATCACTTGTTTGTTCCATCATCGCGGTATTGCGGGAATCGCCGCTCAGAAGATGAAACGGTCGAGGCCGCGTATCTCTTCCCTCGAACTTCGACGACCAAGCGCCTTTGAAATGAACCGCGTCGGTCAGTATCAGCCTAGTAGCAGGATCAATCTCCGCGACTATGGCGGGAATCCGGTGATGGGTATTTTTGTCGACCCAGAAGTTGATTTCCGCCACGGCGCCTTTCGGATCGCGGATGAAATCCAGGTTCGCAGCGCTGGCATCGTAGAAGGATTGGCACACCTTGCGAAAATCGGGGTTGATTGGAAAGTCCTTCTGTACCCAGAGCGCATTGGCAATCTCAAGCTGCGCCGCGGGATCCGCCTTTGCGAGGGCCAGCATCAGGCTGTGATTGGCGCGATTGATGTCGTCGTCGCTAAGCGATCCCAGACCGAGCGTTTTCGCCATCTCCTTCTTTGTAGCGCCGGCCGCGCCGTTGTAAGCCATCGCGAGCGCCATCGCGATGCCCAGCGGCGATATGATCGTATTTTGCTTTGGATCTTTGGCCAGTACTTTCAGCAGCCGAAAGCCGAAATCATCTGTCGCCGAAGCGACTCGCCTGGTAACCGCCGGATTGGGTGCCGGGACCTCCGCGCGTGCCCATTTCGCGAGGTCGGAAAAGATCGCAATCGATGCAAGCAACAGTGCGGCCCCTGCCAACTTGCGGATGTAACCCGGCACTCCCATCTCAAACTATGATCGAGGTCCCCCCTCGTTCCTTGCGTCGCGCATCCGCTCAAACAACTCCATCGCGCTTCAGGGCTTCGAGCTCATCTGCACCGATCCCGATCGACGCGAGTACTTCGGCGTTGTGTTCGCCTAGTTCTGGCGGGCGTCTTATCGGCCTATCGCCTTCGGGCGCGGCGGACATCTTGATGGGAGTGCCGGCGACGCGGATCTTCCCGCGAGTTGGATAGTCGCTATCGATTAGCATTCGACGATTTGCGATTTCAGGGTCGGCGATCACTTCCTCGACCGTGCGCACTGGCGCGCAAGGTATGCCTGCCTCGATCAGGCCTTCAACCATCGCGTCGCGCGCTTGTGCGCAGGTCCATTCGGAGACGAGTGCGTCGAGTTCGTCGGCGATCCTCAGGCGCGCGCCGTGATTTTTGCATCGCGGGTCGTCGATTAGCTCTTCGTGCCCCATTAATTTTGCCAGCGTGCGCCAATGTGCTTCCGTCAGGCAGAAGATCAGGATTTCGCCATCGCGCGCGGGATAGATGTTGGTCGGACACGCACCCCAATGACGATTCCCCAGCCGCTTGAACTTCATCCCCTGCAGAGCAGGAGCAACGGCGCTGGTCAACGCGGGAATCGCGACATCGAGCATCGCGACCTCGACATGCTGCCCGCGGCCCGTTTTCCCTCGATGGATCAGCGCGGCCAGAATCCCGCTCACCAAATGGCTGCCGGTGCCCATGTCGATAAAGGTGGCCGAGGTTTTCACCGGATGCTCAGGGAATCCGGTGACACTGATGAATCCCGACGACGCCTGGATCGTGTTGTCCATCGAGCCGAGCTTCGCGTACCGGCTGTCAGAGCCATAGCCTTTGCCCGACGCATAAATCAGCCGCGGAAACCTTTCGGCGATTTGATCGTAGGCGAGGCCGAACGACTCCATCACGCCGTCGAGATAATTTTCGACAAGCACGTCGGCGTCCTCGAGCAGCTTGAGCAGGATTTCCTGCCCGCGGGGCTTCTTCAGGTTGATCGTCACCGAGCGCTTGTTCGCGTTGAGCATCAGGAACGAGTAGCCGGCGCCGCCCGGCGGCAACTCCGGACGACGCAACACTTCGCCGGTCACTGGAGGCTCGATCTTGATGATATCGGCGCCCATCGCGGCCAGTTGCAGTGTGCAGTACGGCGCCGCGTACACCTGTCCGAGATCGATCACGCGGATTCCATCGAGCGGCAGACTCATCGTTGCTACCTCATCGCAACAGCGACCGCGCGATCACCATCCGATGCACCTCGCTGGGACCTTCGCCGATTCGGCGGATACGCGCCTCGCGATACCATCGCTCGATCGGGAACTCCTTGCTGACGCCGTAGCCGCCATGAATCTGAACGGCGCGATCGACCACGCGCCCCAGCACCTCGCTCGAATAGAGCTTGGCGATCGACGCTTCGGTGCGAAAGTCCTCGCCGCGATCGGCCTTCCACGCGCCCTCCCACGTCAGCCATCGCGCCGCTCGAAGCTCGACCTCCGAATCCGCGAGCATCCACTGAATAGCCTGCCGCTTCGAGAGCAGCTCGCCGAACGTGCTGCGTTGCTTGGCGTGATTGATCGCCATCCGGAGAGCAGCCACTCCCACGCCGACGTTGCACGCTGAGTATGGAAAGCGCAGGCGCGTCAGCAGATCGAGACAAAGATTCAGGCCTTCGCCCTCAGGGCCGAGGCGCTGCTCCAAGGGCACGACGCAATCTTCGAAATGCACTTCGTTCGGGAGCGCCGAGGTGCGCAGCGTTCGAAACGGCCGCGCAGTGAATCCCGGCGTGCCTTTCTTGATAATGAAGCAGGTGATTCCCTTGCGCCCCGCCTTGGCGTCGGTGCGGGTGAAGACGACGCCCCACTCTGCCTCGTGCGCATGCGAAATAAAAATCTTGGTGCCGTTAAGGACGTAGGTGTCGCCCTGACGAACCGCCTTGCACTGGATCGCACCGGCCGGATCGGAGCCGCCCGACGGTTCCGTGATCGCGAAAAACGTGTGCCACGCATTCTTGATCGTGCCGCCGGCATAGGCGCGCTTCTGCTCCTCGGTGCCCGCGTAAATCACGGGCGGCGGCGTGCGCCCGAAGACGCCGCATCCCGGGTTGTAGAGGCCCATGCGATGCTGCGCCATTTCTTCGGTCAGCACGCACATGTCGAAGGTGCCCAGTCCGCCGCCGCCATATTCGCGCGGCGCACCCATGCACCATAGGCCGGCCGCTTGATTCTTGCGCGCGATTCGCCAGTAGTCGTCCTCGGGAATTTCGGCGGCGTCGGGATCGCATCGCGCTTCGATCGGAATAATTTCCTCGCGGATGATTTTCCCGACCTGGTCGCGGAGCGCGCGCAATTCCGGCGACAGTGCGAATCCGTTGTCAGCGTCCATCAAAATAATTCCTCCGCCGGTTTTCCGTCCCCATCGAGCCCGCGCTGCAACGCGCGGATCCACATCTCGCGAATCCATTCGAGGTCGTACGCGCCCCAAGTCCCTTTGATTTCGGGATCGATCGCGCGAATGTGCGCGATAGCCTCGGTGACGCGCGTGATCGCAGCTGCGCCCCATATCTGGCGATGCACCCCCGTCTGCTGTAGCGCTCCGAGGTAGTCGGACAAGCCCGCGAGCACGTCGCTGCTGTAGCGCCAGAGTTCCTTCTCAGCATCGGCGAGGCGAGTGTCGGCGCTCGACGCGATCTGATCGGCCGCCGCGATCGCCTCGTTGAATGTCAGCGCCGCCTCCTGAAGCTCGCCGCGCTTGCGCGCAGCCTTGTCTGACGGCATCAGCGGGCTCATTACGTCGGCATAGTCGAGGCACAGCTTCGACGCGCGCTCGACCGCGCGATACGCGGCGGTCATCTCGGAGGCGCATCGCGGATGCCGGCCGCAAGCGGTGTCGAGCAAGGTTGCTTCGGGCTCGAAAGCTGGATTCACCGACCCGCGCACGAATGCCTCGAGATTCACCGGATACGCCATCACGCTGTAGGCGCCGAAGGTCAGGCACGAAATGCTCGTCAGTCCCAACCGCAGATACGCGCGCAGATCACTTGCGATCACGGCGGGCGTCGCGAAACCCAGGCCGCCGAAGAGGATTGCGTCGGCATAGTATTCGAAGACGTGGCCGCGACCGTTGAAGATGTCGATATAGCGTTTCAGCGATTCGAGGTAGCGCGGATTGATCTCGCATGCGGGGTCGTCAATCGCGTGACTATAGCATCGCTCGCGCGGCGCCCATTCGAACCACACGTTGTCACGAGGCTTCAGGCCGGGATCCGCTTCGATTGTGTCGTGATACGCGAGGTAGGCGATTGGCGGCGCGTTCGAGTCGGCTGCGAGCTCAGCGGCGATCGCGTTGACGATTTGCATGTACTGAATCTGCGGCGGCAGTTCGCGGCATTGACCGCATCGGCACCACGCGCCGCGCCGTACATCAGCTCCCCAGATATGCAGCAACTCGTTTTCGGGATGATCGCGAACGTAGGCGAGCGCACCGGCGCGAACGAGAGCGACAGCGTCGGGATTGGAGACGCACAGATTGCCGCGCGCAGCGCGAACTCCGTCGTCGCCTGCTGGGAAGTACTCGGGATGATCGGCGAAGAGGTCGCGCGGCAACAGGAGTTGCAGGACGTGGCCACCGTACTCGACGCCGATTCCGTGCTCGCGCAGGAGCGGCGCGACCTCGTCGATCTTAAGACGCATGTCGTGCGCGTGGCGGATGTAGGAGAAGGTGTTGATGCCTCGGCGCGCCATCCACGGAATGAATTCGCGGTCGTGGCGCAAATGCAATTCGAGGCGGTCGGGGATGGTGTAGTCCCAGGTCATGATGTCGGAGATGAAGGCACGGCGCTTGAATGCCGGAGTGACGCGCCACGGCTCGAGAGCGGCGAGGTGGCCTGAATCGATGTGCGGATACAATGGCGCGACGCCGGGCGGGAACTGCGCGCCTAGCTTTTCGAGCAGATTCGACGCCGCGTGAATCAGTCCGCGCTCGGTTCCGGCGCGAATCACGATCGATTCGGCGGCGCGCGATACGTCGAAGCTGTCGCCCTCGAGTGCTATCGGTGATGCGGGAGCGGCTGCAGGGTTACCGAGGTGGATTCTGATTTCAGTTGGCGATAACGATGCGTCCGGGGAGGATTCGACCTCGGTTCCGAGCATCGCCGCGAGCCCGCTCGACAGATCGCGCGCCGCGAGCATTGCGACCTCGCCGGCGGTGGCGCTGAAGCGGATTCGAGGCACGGCTGAGCCTTCTTTACTCACTCTCGATTGGACTCCCGATACGTTCGGCCGCCGTTTTGCGGCGGTTCGGGAATGATAACATGAGCGTCGCGCTTTGGTAGCGCAGCGACGACGTCATCGCGGAATCAGACTCGCCGGACTTTTTTTGCCGGTGCGCCCTTCAAACGACGGTGCGCGCGAAAGGCTCGAGAGCTGACGGACGTTGCCGCGCTGCATCCTTCCAGAAAGACATCCATCGCATTCATGAAACGCCTTTCAAGAGAACCGGACCTGCCTCCCCACCATCCGCTAACCCAGTTGCCGGCAATAAGTGTGAGCATCCCTTCCATCATTTCCGCGAGATCTATCGGCTTATGATCGGTGCGAATCTCGCCGCGCTTTTGGCCCTCGGCGAAGAGTCGCTCGTATTGCTTGTAGAGTTGAAGAGATCTCTCGCGCAGAATGCCCTTCGCTTCGGTCATCATCCTCGATTGCTTCGCAACCAGCGCATGAAACTCAGGGTCTGAGTCCCACGACGTCGCCCATTGGCGCATCAGGCTGCGAATACGGTCGGGAACGCTGCAATCGTGACGTTCGAGTTCGCGTTTCACCGACGCGATTGAGTATTCGAGCATCTCCACCGCGAAGGCCATGATCAGGGCATCCTTGGTGGGAAAATAGTTGAAGAAAGTGACCTCGCTGATGCGCAGCCGGTCGACTATGTCGCGGACGCGGGTATCTTCGTAACCCCGTTTTCGAAACAGCACGGCCGCCGTATTCAGAATCACGCGGCGCTGCTCGGCTTTCTTTTCCTCGCGCAAACCCATCGCCCGATCAATTACACATCGAGAGTCGCGAAGGGAATCTCGGCCCGGCACGCAGCTCATCAGGACGGCGCAGTGAACTTGCTGCGTTGACTTTAGTTTGCCATATATATTTAGTCGACTTCACTATTATGCAAAAGTCGATGGAACGTCCGGATCGAAGTTCAGCTGAACAATTCAAAGAGGCGCTTCAGGCCGAGGCGGAGCGATCGAATCCCTCGTCGATGCGCGATCGCGGTGCAGCCGGCATCAGGACGGCGCTCGCTGACCGCCGGCTGCCGCTGGCGGTCGCCGTCCTCTCGGCCGTCGCGATGCTCCCGGCGCTAACCGCCGGCTGGCAGCTCGACGATTATTTTCAGCGGGTTACCCTGCTCGGTTACGGCGATGCCAGACCGATTGACACCTTCATCCAATACATCGATCGAGCGCACAACCTGAGGCAGATGGATTCCGGCACGCTGCCGTGGTGGGCTTCGCCGGACCTGCGTCAAGCGTTTCTACGATACGCGAGCACGCTTACCATGATGCTCGATTATCGCCTCTGGCCAAACCATCCCGCCCTGATGCATCTGCACAGTCTGCTCTGGCTGTCAGCGGCGGTACTGGTGGCCGCGCTTCTCTATCGCGAGGTGCTGGGTGCCACCTGGATAGCAGGGCTGGCGGCTCTGATGTACGCGCTCGACGGCGCGCATGCTGTGCCGGCGGAATATCTGGCCAATCGCAACGCCTTGATTGCCTGCTGCTTTGGATTCCTGAGCCTGCTGGCGTTCGTTCGCTGGCGAAAGTTCGGGGACCGGGGGACTCGGTGGCTCAGCGTGTTGATGCTGGCGCTGTCGCTATCCGCCGGCGAGATGGGCCTGGCTACCGCGTCATACCTGTTTTCGTATGCGCTGACTGTAGACCGCGACGGTATTCGAGCGAGGCTCATGCGGCTGCTGCCTCACGGCGGAGTGCTAGTGGCGTGGGCATTGATCTACAAGCTTGGCAATTTCGGTTCGCAGGGTTCTGGCTTTTACCTGGACCCGCTTCATAATCCGTTTGGCTTCGCCGTTTCATTTTGCCAGCGTGCCGCATTCCTGCTGATGGGACAGTGGACGCCGATCCCTGCGGAGATGAGCATGGCCTACGCGCCCGGCACGTCGGCGGCCTTGCATATGAGCGTCTTCAGCTTCGCGATCGCCGCGATCGTTGCGGTTCTGTTTATCCCGTTGATCATGCGCGATCGAGTGGCGCGGTTCTGGGCCCTTGGTGCGCTGCTTTCGTTGATACCGATTGGCGCCGTCGGTCCAGAGAATCGCCTGTTGGGTTTCGTCGGCTTGGGCTCGATGGCACTTCTCGCTCAACTGACGCAATTCGTTTTCACTCCCACTTCCGATGCTTCGGCACCCCGTGTCTGGAAGGGATTTGCGTGGGCTGCAACTCTAGTCCTTCTTCAAATTCATTTGATCGCGGCTCCGATACTCGGGATCGCCCGGATCGATTTTCAGGCAAGCGTCAGCGCGAGGATGGGGCGCGCGATGGCAAGTGTTCCAAGCGATCCGCAAATCGCATCCAAGGATCTGGTGCTGATTAACCCACCCGACCACATCTACCTCGTCACCGCGATTTGGGCCGTGAAACACCTGGAGAACCTGCCGATGCCGCGACACCTGCGCGCGCTCTCTTCGGGAGGTCCTCTCGAGGTCACGCGCGTCGGGCCTCGGTCGCTGCGAGTGCGTTTTCTCGGTGGATTCTTTCCGACTGCGTTCAGCCGTTTTGTGCGCAGTCAAAATGACCGCTTTTCGGTGGGGCAGCACTTTCAGCTGCCAGGTCTCTCGATAGTGGTGGAGGCTTTTGACGCACAAGGTGACCCCGAGCGGGTGCTGTACGAGTTCCCGGTGCCGCTCGAAGATTCCTCTCTGCGCTGGATGCGCTGGCAGGATGGCGTATATGTCCCGTGGAGTCCGCCGGCGCTCGGCCATACAGAGAAGCTGCCGTCAGCAAGTGGAATTTTCGGCTGAGCCAACGCGTTCGGACCGTCGTTTTTCCCGCGGATGGGGAATGATAAGATGAGCGTCACGCTTTGATAGCGCAGCCGCATCCGAATCGAAACCATCGACAGGTCCGACCGCCACAATGCCGAGCCCCAATGAAATTCTCGCTGAACTAAAGAAAGTAAAATACCCCGGCTTCACCCGTGACATCGTGTCATTCGGTATCATCAAGGATATCGAAGTAGCGTACGCAGGCGTGACCGTGTCGCTCACGATGGCGTCGGCGAAACCCGAAGTCGTCGAAAAAATCGTGGCGGACGTGAAAGCGACGGTGGCTGCGATGGCGGGTGTGCCTGCAGTCAACGTCCAGCTCGAGCAGCCTGCGGCGACTGCACCGCGAGCGGCGGCCGGCGTCGCGCAGCCGCGCAATATCGCGGGCGTCAAGCACATCGTCGCGGTTGCCAGCGGCAAGGGCGGAGTCGGGAAATCGACGGTCGCGGTGAATCTCGCGCTCGCGATGCATGCGCTCGGATGGCGCGTCGGCCTGATGGACGCCGATGTCTACGGGCCGAGCGTCGCGATGATGGTCGGGGTCGAGAAGGCGGTGACGCTCACGCCCGAGCGGCGCATCATCCCGCTCGAGCGCTATGGGATCCGCTACATCTCGATGGCGCTGTTTATCAACGACGAGACCGCGGTCATCTGGCGCGGACCGATGGTCACCAAGCTCGAGACGGAATTTCTGTTCAACGTCGAGTGGGGCGAGCTGGATTGCCTGGTCCTCGACCTGCCCCCCGGCACGGGAGACGCGCAACTGACTATCACCCAGCGCGTGGCGCTGGACGGCGGCGTGATCGTGACGACGCCGCAGGAGATTGCGCTGCTCGACGTCAAGCGTGGCGTGGCGATGTTCGACGAGGTTCACGTGCCTGTGCTCGGCGTGGTCGAGAACATGAGCTATTACCTGTGCCGCAAGTGTAACCATCGCCACGAGATTTTCGCGCATGGCGGCGGCGCGCGCCTGGCAGAATCGCTCAACGTGCCGTTCCTCGGCGAGCTGCCACTGGTCCGCGAGCTGCGCGAGGGCGGTGACAACGCGAGTCCGATCGTCGCGTCCAACCCGGCACATTCGGTGAGCGCGGCGTTCAAGTCGATAGCGTCCAAAGTGATCGAAGGACTCGACCGGTCCGAAGCGCAGCACGCGTCCTAACTTTTTACGGGATGTCAGAGCGGCCAAAGATTTCGTTGATCACGATCACGCGCGACGAAGAGGCGCTGATCGCGCAATGCCTCAAGAGCGCGTGGTTCTGCGACGAGAAAATCATCATCGACTCGTTCTCGACCGACAAGACCGTCGAGATTGCGCGCGGCCTCGGCGCCGACGTCGTGCAGCACGAGTTCACCAACTACGTGATGCAGAAGCAGATGGCGCTCGATCGCGCGACCGGCGACTGGGTGTTGCTGATGGACGCCGACGAGCAGGCGACGCACGACCTCGGCGAGGAGATCCTGCGCGCAGTGTCGTCGTCGTCAGCCGTGGACGGCTACCGGATTCGACGTATCCTCTATCACCTAGGGCATTACTACTCGCACGCGATTTACCCCGACACACCGGTGCGCCTGTTCCGCCGCAAGCGCGGGCACATCGGCGGTCGCGACCCGCATGACAAGGTAGTAGTCGACGGACGAGTCGAGCGGCTGGACAAACCGATTCTGCATTTCAGCTATCGCGATATTTCGGATCACGTCGCGACGATTAACCGCTTCAGCTCGCGCGCGGCGATGGAGCAGGAGCCGAACGCCTTTACGCCGTTCAAGATGATCGCGAACCCCGCGTGGCGATTTTTCAATTTTTATATTATCCGCGGCGGCTTCCGCGACGGCGGACGCGGACTGTACGCAGCGATGACGGCCGCCTTTTATGTGTTCCTGAAATACGCGAAGCTCTACGAGCGCCGCCTGAAATCACGCACCGGAATTTAAGTTCTGGTCTGGTGTGGTTGAAAACAGTGGCGCTGACCACTTCTATCGCGCCGCAGACCTGATAATTTAGCGACTGCCCATGAAACGACTGTTTTCCTACGCGCGACGCTACTGGTTGCGTTACGTATTCGGTATTGCTTGCACCTTCGCGAACGCCACGCTCGCGATGATCATTCCGCTGTTCATCCGCGACGCGATAAACGCGACCGACAAGCATCGCCCCGACCTGGTCGCGCACTACGCAGAGCTGATGATCGTTTTCGCGCTGATGCTGGGGACGGTCCGCTGGTTCTCGCGCTTCGTCATCTTCAACGTCGGACGCGACATCGAATATGACCTGCGCAACGACTTGTTCCAGCATCTGACCACGCTCGGCACCGACTTCTATCAGAACTTCAAGACCGGCGACCTGATGTCGCGCATGATCAACGACCTGACCGCGGTTCGCATGATGGTCGGGATGTTCGTCTTGTCGATCTCGAATACTCCTCTGACGTACGCGCTCGCGCTGATTTTCATGAGTTCGCTCAGCCCCCGCCTGACGCTGTTCGCGATCGTTCCCTACTTTGTTCTCTTCGTCGCGATCCGCTGGCTGATGCGCTCGATGATGATGCGGAGTTTGAGAGTGCAGGAGGGGCTCGCCGCCATCGGATCGAAGGTGCAGGAGAGCCTGGCCGGGATTCCGGTCGTCAAAGCGTACACGCTCGAGGAACACGAGGCCGGACTGTTCCGCAAAATCAACGACTCCTACAACGAGCAGGGTCTCGCGCTGGCACGCACGCGCGGCGCGATGATGCCGATGATTCGCGGCGCGGCGGCGACCTCGACGATGATCGTGCTGATTTACGGCGGCTCGCTGGTGATAAACGGGCGCATGTCGCTCGGCTCGTTGGTGGCGTTCCTGAGTTACCTGGGGCAGCTTGCGTGGCCAACCATCTCGCTCGGATGGATGCTGTCGATCTATCAGCGCGGCAAGGCTTCGATGAAACGGCTCGATGAGATTTTCAACTCGCACGGAGCGGATAGCGTCGCGGGCGAGGACCTCAAGCTCGAGATCAATGGCGCGGTCGAGTGGAAAGGCGTCTCGTTCAGTTACCTGGCAAACAACAGCAACGGAGCGAATGGGAAAATCCCGTACGCACTCAAGAACATCAACGTCAAAGTTGGCGCGGGAGAAAAACTCGCGATCGTCGGCCGCACCGGCTCGGGAAAATCGACGATGGTCAAGCTGCTCACGCGGCTGCTGGAACCGACCGAAGGACGAATTTTGCTCGACGGCCGTGATGTCGAGGAAATGCCGCTGCCAGCGCTGCGACGCACGGTGGGAATGGTTCCGCAGGAGCCGACGCTGTTTACCGACACGCTCGCGCGCAATGTCGCATTCGGCAAGGCCGACGCGTCGCTCGACGATATCAACAGCGCCGCGCGCATCGCGGGACTCGAACCGGACATTGCGGTGCTGCCGCATGGGCTCGACACGATAGTCGGCGAGCGCGGAATGGCGCTGTCAGGCGGGCAGAAGCAGCGAGTGACGATCGCGCGGCTGCTTGCGTACAATCCGGCGATCGTCGTGCTGGACGACGCGCTGTCGAGCGTCGATACCGAAACCGAGAAGGCGGTGCTGGAGAGTCTCGAGCAGAGTGTCGAGGGCCGCACGACCATCGTGGTGTCGCATCGCGCGTCGACGGTGCGCGACTCGGATCAGATCGTCGTACTCGAAGACGGCGAGATTGCCGAACGAGGCACGCATGAGGAATTGATGGGCCGACGCGGAATCTATGCGGAGCTGTTCCATCGCCAATTGCTCGAAGAGGAATTGAGCCGTTACTGAGATGCAGGTCGTAGAGGAAAAGCCGCTCGCCAAAATCTACGACGCCGGACTCGTGCGGTGGGTGTGGCAGTTCATTCGCCCATACCAGGGGTTGTTCTGGCTGGCGACGTTTCTGATGCCGCTGGACACCGCGTTCCTGCTCGCGCAGCCATACGTTATCAAACTGACCGTCGACGAGTTTCTGTCGGGCGCGCATGGAGCGCCGCCTCCCGCGTGGCTCGCGCTTCTGTTTCAAGCGTCAGGCGGTCATGGCCTGTTCGTCATGGGGGCATTGTACCTGCTGTTGGTGATCTGCGAGTTCGCCGCGTTTTATGCGCAATTTTATTTAATGATGATGGTGGCGCAGTTCAGCCTCTCCGACCTCCGGATGGCGTTGTTCCGCAAGGTCGAGTGTCTGCCGATGTCGTTCTTCGATCGCACGCCGGTCGGCAGGCTGGTCAGCCGAATGACCACCGACATCGACTCGATCAACGACATGTTCTCGGCTGGTTCGCTGACGATATTCATCGACGCGATGACGCTGCTGGGCATAGTGACGATCATGTTCTCGTTGAGTCCGCGGCTGGCGCTGGCGGCTCTTTGCGCGATTCCGCCGCTGACCTGCGTAATTTATTTTCTGAGTTCCAGATCGCGCATCGTCTACGGCCAGATCCGCGATCGTCTCGCCGCGTTGAACTCCTACCTGTCCGAATCGCTGGCCGGCATGATGATCGTGCAACTCTTCACGCGCGAACGCGAAAGCCGCCGCGAGTTCGACGCCCTCAACCGGCGTTCGCGCGACGTACAGATGATGGCCAACGTGTACGAGGCCGCGCAGTTTTCATCGGTCGAGGCGCTCAGCTCGATCACGGTCGCGGTGATTTTGTGGATCGGCGGCGGCAGCGTGATCCGGCATCTGGTGACGTTGGGCACTCTGGTCGCGTTCATCCAGTACGCTCAGCAATTTTTTATGCCGTTGCGCGATATCTCCACCAAGTACAGCGCGCTCCAGTCGGCTCTGGCTGCGATCGAGAAGATTCACGCCTTGATGGAAGGCGAGCAGACGCTGCCATTGCCTGCACAGCCGAAGCAGCCGGCGATTTCGCGCGGGGCAATCGTGTTCGATCACGTCAACTTCGAGTATCGTCCCGGCGAGCCGATTCTGAAGGACCTCAGCTTCACGGTTGCGGCTGGCCAAAAGATTGCGATCGTGGGGCCGACCGGGTCGGGCAAAACCACGATCATCAAGCTGTTGAATCGTTCGTACGACGTGACCAGCGGACGAATCCTGGTTGACGGGGTCGACGTGCGCGAATGGGACCTCGGCGCTCTTCGCCGCGAAATCGGGTACGTGCAACAAGACGTCTTTCTGTTCGCCGGTGACGTGATGGAGAACATCAGGCTGTCGCGAACCGACCTCAACGAATCGCAGGTGCGCGATTCGCTCCGGCGCGCGCAGGCTTTGCGCTTCGTCGAGCGGTTGCCGGACGGACTTGCCGAGGAGATTCGCGAACGCGGAGCGAACCTGTCTGCGGGTCAGCGGCAACTGCTGTCGTTTGCGCGCGCGCTCGCTTACAACCCGCGAATCCTCGTGATGGATGAAGCGACCTCGAGCGTCGACAGTGAGACCGAGCGGCTGATTCAGCTTGCGCTCAACGAGTTGCTGGCCGAACGCACTGCGGTCGTGATCGCGCATCGGCTGTCGACTATCGAGCGCGCCGATCGAATCATGGTGCTGGGCGGCGGCATACTCCGCGAAAGCGGGACGCATGACGAGTTGCTCGCGCAGCGCGGACTTTACTACCGGCTATTCGAGTTGCAGTACGCCGCGATGGCGAACAGCGACCGCCTCGTTGCGGGCTGAAACAGCTGCTTACCGAAAGTATCTGCGATGAACAGGCGGCCAGCACGCGCGCAATCACGGACGGCATATCTGATCCGCCTTGCGCTGGTAATCTTCGCGCCGATTCTACTGAGCGGATGCTATTTCACGCGCGCCGCGTACGTGGAAGGCCGAATTCTGTGGAAGCGCAAGCCAATCGACGATGTGCTGGCGCGCAAGGATCTTTCGCCCGACATTCGCGCCAAGCTGGAGACGGTGCTCGCGGTGCGTAAGTTCGCCGCCGATCAACTCGGCGAAAATGTCGGCGGTGCGTATGAAACTATTGCGCCCGTCGATCAAAGCGCGATCGTCTACGTCGTGATGGCTGCCCCGCGCGATTCGCTGGAACCGTACACCTGGTGGTTTCCGATCGTCGGCCGCGTTCCCTATCGAGGCTATTTCGACCAAAACGACGCGCTGGCCGAAGCGGCGTCGCTCGAAGCCCAGGGGCTCGACACGATGGTGCGGCCTTCGATTGCTTTCTCGAGCCTGGGATTTTTCGACGACCCGCTGCTGACAAATCTGCTCAAGCTGGACCGCGTCGAGCTGGCGGGCGTGCTGATACACGAGCTCTTCCATCGCACGTACTACCTCGCGAGCGACGCGATGTTCGACGAATCGGCGGCCAACTTTGTCGGCAGCTCGGGCGCGGTCGCATTTTTTGCGGCGACCGACGGCGAGTCTGCTCCGTCCACCATTGCGGCTCGCGGCATCCTGGACAGCGACATGAAGTTCGCTCGCTTTCTGCTCCAGGAGCAGGCGCGCCTGCTCGACATCTATACCGCGAATCTTCCGAAGGATGAGCTCGACAAGCGCCGCGAGGCAGCCTTCGCGGCGATCAAGGCGGACTACGCCGCGCTTGAACCGACGCTATCGGGGCTCGAGCGCTTCGACCTCGACAAGCAGCCGCTGAACAACGCGGTGCTGGTGAACTATCTGATTTACTTTCACCAGCTGGACAACTTCGCGGCGCTCAATCGGATGAATCACGGCGACCTGCGCGCAACCATCGCGCAGATAATTTCGATCGCGAAGGCCCATACCGAGGATCCCTTCTATGCGATATCGCAGGCGGTTCGAGATGCTCCCGCCAGTGCTGACCGCAGTCAGGCGCTCAGCGCCCCAACGATCGCGCGCGACAGTTCCGCTTCGCCGCCGCCAAAGAAGTGATCGGCGCCGGCGATAATCTCGAGTCGTGCGGAGTCGCCGACTTTCGACTTGAGCGCCTGCAGCCCCGCGACTGGCGAATAGGAATCGCGATCGCCTGAAACCAGCAGCACCGGTTTCGACCCGCCATCTGCAATGCGCGCGTCGGCCATCGCGAGCGGCAGCGCGACCGCGACGATTCGCGCAATTTCCGCGCGTTCGTATCCAGCGCTCAGAGCAACCATCGCACCGAACGAATATCCTGTCATCGCGGCGCCCTCTTTGCGCACACCGGGCTGCGCCAGCAGAAACCTCATCGCCGCGACCGCGTCATCGACTTCGCCCGGACCGCCGTCATGCTCGCCCTCACTGGCGCCGACACCGCGGAAGTTGAAGCGCAACGTCGCATATCCCGCTTGCCACATCGCCGCGAGGATCGCCTCGACGACATTGTTGTGCATCGAGCCGCCGTAGAGCGGATGCGGGTGGCATACGACGGCTGCGGGCGCACCGCCCCCCGGGTTAGCGAGCAGACCCTCGAGGATCGAATCGCCGGACTGAAACGAGACCTGGGTTTCATTCATTGCGCTTCCTCAAAACTTAAACTGTTGCTTTATATTTTTAACGACCGCGGATTCGCCGGACGCTGACATAATACAAGCCGTCGCGATCAATGAAACTCCGCGAAAATCGAAATGAGCGAATGCATGCAGTGCGTCAATCGAGTTCTGACCAGCCTCAGCCCCCTAAGCCGATGGCTGTTTCTTTGCGTTGCGTCACCTGACCTCAAACGACTATAAGATCTTTGAGAACCTCAGATTCGAATAACTGATTTATGGCTGGGGGAAACATGTTTAATTTCAGGGCGTTGCCAACTGCGCTCGCGATTTTGCTCCTCACCCCGCTGACCGCCTACGCGGTCTCGCTGACCCTCAACGGAAGCGGCGCCGATTTGCAGATGGACAATACGCAGGCAGTCTATGCCAGCGACAGCAACGGCGTGCCAGTGCTCATCACCGAAGTTGGAATGCGCGCGCCCGGCGGTGGAATCGTCACCGAAGTCGGCGTGCCCTCGATGATGCCGGATGGGCGCGTGATCTTCGGCGCCGAGACGCAGCCGAAGGATCTCAATCTCAAAGCGCGGTGGAATATTTTTATCGGCAACGCTGACGCGGTCCCGAGCCATCGCATAATCACTGCTCTTAATCCGAAGGCGATCACCGGCGATTGCGTGCCCGCGTTCAAGGGCGACCCATATCCGGTCGCGGATATGGACGAAAATATCGCGTTCATTTCGACTGTGCCGCACGGCCGCGATGCGCTCTTCTTCTATTCACACGGCACACTCGCCTGCATGACGAAGGCCGGCGACAAGACAATCGAAGGTCACGAGATCGCAGTGCTGAGCTTCGGCAGCGCGCAAATCGGCGAAGGCGGCCAGGTCGTGTTCACCGGTTTTCTCGGCGATAGCGCCAAGCCCGCCCAACATCATCAGGCGCTTCTGCTCGCCTCGATCGGCGCGCCGGTTTCGGAGCTGGCGGTCGAAGGCGAGTACGGTCCGAATCACACCCTCTACCAGCGCCCGTTCGGATTGCCGGCTGCGCTGCCCACTGCACGCGGCATAATGGTCGCGTTCACCGCCAAGACTCCCAGCGGGGCGGCGCTGTTCCTGTACAGCGACGGTTCGATGGCGAGGATACTGCCGACCGGCACGCTCACGAGTCTCGGTCCCGTGACATTTCTTTCTGCCGGACGGCCGGGTCTGATGGCTGATGGGACTACCGCGGTGCTCGCGGGATGCGCGCGCATCCCCGCAATTTTCCGGCTGACGCGACAGCGACTCGATCTGCGGATTGAGCGCGGGCAGCTGACTCCGTTCGGCACCGAGCTCGAATCGCTTGGCGATCCGGTGCTGACGGCGTCCGGTGCGATGTTCGTCGGCGCGACTGACACCGATGATCGCGAGAAGCTCTACGTACTGTCGCCCGACGACGCGTTTTTCGAGGTCGGCGAATCTGAGCTGATCTACCGAATTGCGATGGGCGCGCAGAAGCATCACTCGATCTTCACCGGCACCCTGTCGGTAAACCAGCACGGCGACTTCGCGTACCTGGGCGGCCGCTAAGACGTTAGGTGCCTTTTCTGCGCCCTCGCTTCCTGCCATTTTAACCGGATGGCAGAGCATCAAAAATTTATCTCCCTCACTCCAAAACTCTACGACTACCTGATCGCGCACGGACACAACGGCGATCCGCTCCGCGCCGAACTCGCGGCCGAGACCGCAAAACTCGGGATGATAAGCGGGATGCAGATTGCCGCCGAGCAAGGCACTTTCATGGGCCTCCTCGCCGGCGCGATCGGGGCGCGCTCCGCGGTCGAAGTCGGCACCTTCACCGGCTACAGCGCACTCTGTGTCGCTCGCGCGCTGCCCGCTGATGGCAAACTTCTGTGCTGCGACATCAACCAGAAATGGACCAGCATCGGGCGCCGCTACTGGGAGCGCGCCGGCGTCGCAAACAAGATCACGCTCAAGCTCGCTCCGGCGGTGGAGACGCTGAAGACGCTGCCCGCGTCGCATACTTTCGACTTCGCGTTTATCGACGCCGACAAAACCAGCTACGCGATCTACTACGAAGAAATTCTCAAGCGCCTGCGCCCGAACGGCTTGATCCTAATCGACAACGTGCTGTGGAGCGGTGCGATCATCGACCAGTCGAAACAGGACGCCGACACGCAGGCGCTGCGCAAGCTGAACGACTTCATCGCGAAGGACACGCGCGTCGAAGCCGTGATGCTCGGCGTTGCCGACGGCCTGACGATCGTGCGCAAGAAGTAACTCGCGCGATTCGCGTGAACGAAGTTCGCACTCCTCGCCTGATCGGCACGCCCGCAGGTCCGGGCGACTTCGCCGATCTGCGACGCCTGCACAGCGATCCTCGCGTGATGGCGACGCTGTCCGCCGACGGCAATACTTTCAGCGAAGATCAAACTCGCGCCTTCCTGGATCGCGCCGCCGATCATTGGAAGTCGCACGGCTTCGGACTGTGGTGCATCCGCGATAAAGCGAGCGGCGATTTCGTCGGCTACGGCGGAACCAAGCACGCCACGGTCGAAGGCCGCGACGAGATCGAACTAGCCTACGCAATCTGCTCCGATCACTGGCGCAAAGGATTCGCAACCGAAATCTCGATCGCGGCACTGAAGCACGCCTTCGACACGATGCACCTCGAACGAATCGTCGCGTTCACCCTCCCGCACAACAAGGGGTCACGCGGCGTGATGGAAAATTGCGGCTTCACCTATCAGCGCGACATCGTCCACGCCAACCTCCCCCACGTCCTATACATCCTCGAAGCCCGCGACTTCGCCGCCCACCGGAAAGAGTTCTAACAGGTGCGAAGCACCGCATCCTTTTCCCGGTACTGGGTGCAGGGGGTCACCCCTGCCGCGGAAGTGTGAAACCCGCGAAGGGTTTCACATTAAATAAGGTGATTATCTTTCCTGTATCACTTCCGTCACGCTAGACTTGCTTGATTGAGATCATCTCCATGGACGAACGCTACGACCCCAAAAAAATCGAGCCCTTCTGGCAGGCCGAATGGGAACGCACCAATCTCTACCTCACGCGCGAAGAGCCCGGCCGCCCGAAATTCTACATCCTCGAGATGTTCCCCTACCCTTCCGGCGCCGGCCTCAGTGTCGGCCATTTGCACAACTACGTCCCGTGCGACGTCGTCGGCCGTTACAAGCGGATGGCGGGATTCAACGTGCTGCATCCGATGGGATGGGACGCGTTCGGGCTGCCCGCGGAGAACGAGGCGGTCCTTAAAGGATCACATCCGACCGAAACCGTCCCGCGCTACGCCGCCAACTTCAAGCGCCAACTGACAATATCCGGATGCGCTTACGACTGGTCGCGCGAGATCAATTCGTCGTCGCCCGAGTATTACAAGTGGACCCAGTGGTTCTTCCTGATGCTCCTGAAGCGCGGCCTCGCCTACCGCGCGACGGGCGCGCAATGGTGGTGCGACAAGTGCGGCACGGTGCTGGCCAACGAGCAGGTAATCAACGGATGCTGCTGGCGGCATACCGACAATCCGGTCAGCAAGAAGGATCTCGAGCAGTGGTACATCAAGATCACCGACTACGCGGATCGATTGCTCGCAGATCTCGACGGCATCGACTGGCCCGAGCCGATCAAGCTGATGCAGCGCAACTGGATCGGTCGGAGCGAGGGCGCGGAACTCGCCTTCCCGGTCGCGAGCCACACCGGTAAGGAAGTCCGCTTTTTCACGACGCGTCCCGACACTGTCTTCGGCGTGTCGTTCATGGTGCTCGCGCCCGAGCATCCGCTGGTTGCCGAGATAACGACTCCCGAACAGCGCCCGAAGGTCGAGGCCTACGCCGCCGAGGCGCGCCGTCAGACCGAGATCGAGCGGATGTCGACGGCAAAGGAAAAAACCGGCGTCTTCACCGGCGCATACGCGCACAACGTCTTCACCGATAAAGATATTCCGATCTGGATCGCCGACTACGTCCTGATGAGCTACGGCACCGGCGCAATCATGGCCGCTCCCGGCGAGGATCAACGCGATTTCGAATTCGCGAAGAAGTACGGCCTCGAGATTCCGCGCGTAACCGCACCCGCCGACGGCACCGCTCCGCCGACTGATCGCGCGTTCTCTGATCACGGAATCGCAATCAACTCTGGCTTTCTCAACGGCAAGACAACGGCTGAGGCAATCACCGCCGTATGCCAGTACGCTGAAAAAAACAAAATCGGTCGCGCGACCATCAACTATCGCATGCGTGACTGGCTGATCTCGCGTCAGCGCTACTGGGGATGCCCGATTCCGATCGTCTACTGCAAGACCGACGGCATCGTCCCGGTGCCTGACGACCAACTGCCCGTGCTGCTTCCTCCGATGAAGGACTACCTGCCGTCGGGCACCGGCCGCTCCCCGCTCGCCAACGTTAAGGAGTTCGTCAACACGACCTGCCCCAAGTGCGGCGGCCCGGCCGAGCGCGAGACCGACACGCTCGACGGCTTCGCGTGCTCGTCATGGTACTTCCTGCGCTTCGCGTCGCCGCACGAAAACCGCCGCCCCTTCGATCGCCGCGCCGCCGACTACTGGCTGCCGGTCGACCTCTACGTCGGCGGCGCCGAGCACGCCGTGATGCATCTGCTGTACGCGCGGATGTGGACCAAGGTCATGTTCGACGAGGAGCTGATCGGCTTCGACGAACCTTTCCCCGCGTTGCGCAACCAGGGCGTCGTCTGGGCGTCAGACGGCCAGCGGATGTCGAAGAGCAAGGGCAACGTGGTCACGCCCGACGCGATGATCGAAAAGTACGGTGCAGACGCGCTTCGGCTCTGGGAGCTGTACATGAGCCCCTTCGACGAAGCGACCAACTGGAACGAAGGCGGCATCGCCGGCCCGCTGAGATTCATCCAGCGCGTGTGGACGATGATTCGTCGCTACGTCGAGGCCGGTTCCCCAACAGGAACCCCCAACGAAGAAACCCGGAAGCGCACCCACAAAACAATTCAGCTGGTGACCGATCACATCGAGCGCCTGCGCTTCAACACCGCAATCGCCGCGATGATGGATCACCTGAACTACCTGGCAAAGCTGAAGCCCGAAGAGATGGGCCGCTTCACCACCGAATCATTCATCCTGCTGCTAGCCCCGATGGCCCCGCACGTCACCGAAGAAATCTGGCGCGCCCTCGGCCACACCACTTCCGTCCACCTGGAACCCTGGCCCAAGTTCGATCCAAAACTAGTGGTCGACGAAACAGTAACGGTAGTAGTCCAGGTAAACGGCAAAGTCCGCGACCGCCTCCAAGTACCCGCCGGCACCTCGGAGGCGGACATCCGCACACTCGCTTTGAATAGCGAGTCCGTAAAACGCCACCTGGATAGCAACCCGCCCAAAAAATTCATCTTCATAAAAGACAAGATGCTCAGCATCGTCGCCTAACCGCGGTTCGTCGGCGCGATCCTTGAAGAACGCTCGCAGCCCGTGCGACTCTTACACGTTCGGATAGGATTTAGTTTGATACTTGCGACATTGAGATTCGCCAAATGGAGGACGCCATGAGAGCTGAATCACGCGCGCTCGCGAACGTTCTGCTTGAGCGACACCGCACGATCTGCCGACCCCTCGGTAGGCGGGATTTCGACGATGTGGACAACAATGACATCGACGTGTCCATCACCTCTTATGGTGACCTGTGTGAACAGGCGGGTTTAGGCAGAGAATTCGCCCGCGCCGCTAGGAACTTCCTGTTTGAGATCGCACAGTGGTGTGATGAGCACGAATGGCCGCCGCTCAACGCCCTGGCCGTCAACGCGCAAACGGGCTATCCAGGTGACGGCTATAGTGAAGCTCCCGGCTGCCAGGACTGGCCAAACGACGTCAAGCGCGCCATCGGTTTCGCCGCCTATCCGCTCCGTGTCGAATAGTACTAACCGCGATATAGCAGGTCGACCTCCATGGTCGCGCCGTTCCGGGAGAAACGATCGTGATAACTCTGTACTGTCAGAGGTGTAACGAACCCTTCGGACCAAACGACAACATCAACATCGGAAAGTTCGGTTCCGGACCAATAGCTAACAGTAATGAAATACGATTGTGTGATGCTTGCCTTCGGCTTCGCCATGCCGAAGTTTTCGATACCCAGATCGAGGGAGCCGCTGGTGAACTCCAATTTGGGGAACGCCAGACTCTTAGCGACGACGGAATACATCTTCATTTCGGACTAGGGCGGTATGAAGTTCGATATAACCGAGATACCGAGGATTGGTTGCTACTGATTCACGAGAAAAATACTCCGGCTATTGTGGATAAGGCCCAAGGCAACGGCGTGGATAGTTTTCGTCAGGCGGTTCGTCAAGCGCTTGTCACCGTTGCAGGTCTGCCGACCGCAAGCAGATGGGACAAAGTCAAAGCCGACGTGGCCCAGCATCCTTCTGCTCTTGGGTTAATGATCGAGAGATTGGCAACAAAGGTTCCGAAGCCTAAATGAAAACGTTCGTCACGCTCGCGCGCGCGATCTCTCGTATAGTTTGATGAGTATCAGACGGCCCATCACCGCAAACCTTGGAAGACGCCAGCCCCTTAGGCCTCTTTTGAGTGCCCGAATCCACGGGCGAGGTGACTCAGGGCTTATGCTGGCAGGATCGAGTATAGCCCTTCTGTCATCGCCATCAAGGAGTGACCACTGACTTTGTCGAAGGGCACCGCCTCTGCGATTCCCGTTTCGTTCTCCTGAACTAAAAAACGTTTTACGTGAAACACTTTCGCCTGAAACGCCAGAAACCATGCTGGGTTCTCGGAAAAAGGCGAAGGTTTCATCGCCACTTGATGGTCGTGCGTTGGCCGTGCGATGCTCGCGACGATACGACATCAGCAAGGAGCGAACGACATGGCCGAGGAAGTTCTCAAAGTCACACGGCAACCGAATTACGCGGTTCTGACCCTGAACCGCCCGGAAAAGCGCAATGCTCTCAATCAGCCGTTGATCGAAGCGCTCGACCAGGCACTTCGCAAGTTCGAAAACGATCGCGAAATCCGGGCGCTCCTGCTGCGCGGCGAGGGCGCGAGCTTTTGCGCGGGAATCGATTTGAAAGAAGTGGACGAGACCAGCGGCGTTCACAACCCGACTTCGCTCGAGTCCGTTTTCGGCCGGCTGGAGCGCTTCCCTGTGCCGACCATCGCGGCTGTGCAAGGCGCCGCGCTCGCGGGAGGACTCGAACTCGCGCTGCATTGTGATCTTCGAATCGCGTCCGACAACGCGAAGCTCGGCATGACGCTCGGACGCGTCGGCCTGATGGTGCCGTACGACTTCACCCGCAAGCTGATCGAGGTCTGCGGCTCCGCCAACACCGCCTGGATTCTCTACACCGCCGACCTGCTCGACGCTGAGCACGGCCGTCACATGAATATCGTTCACGACGTCGTGCCCGATGCCAAGCTCGCCGAATCGACCACGGCGCTGGCCGAGAAGATCGCCGCGAATGCCCCACTCTCTCTGCGCGCGATGAAAGCGACAGTCCGCCGATGCATGAGCGAGACTTTCGATGCATGGCACGACGACATGCTGCAGATGGCGCGCTCAGTCCGCGAGAGCGGCGACGCCAAGGAAGGCGTCCGCGCGTTTCTGGAAAAGCGCAAACCAGTGTGGAAGGCGCAGTAGCGCCGATTGCGGAACCGGTACCGGCTTCGCGTGCGCGAAGCTGTCCGAGGTCCCTCCTTCCGTCGCATTCGCTCCCGTCGTCGGAATGACACAAAAAAGCGAAGCTGTCTGGAAGCCCGTTACTCCCCTCGCGATGCTCGGGTCGTCAGGAGGTCAAAAGAGGCTCGCTTGGCCGCTATCTCTGGTTCCCCCTCTCCAGAAGAGAGAGGGGTTAGGGGAGAGGTGAATGCCTCCCCAACGCGTTGCGAATCGCCGCAGCGCTCTGCAGCAACGAACTCGGCAGGTTCAGCGTCCCCGCGACATTTGAATATGGATACAGTCGCGCATTGATATGCGCGTGTAGCGGCAGCCCCTCACCCTGGTGAATTTCATAGTCGAGCGGCAGCGGCCCGAGGATCATCAGTACGCGATAGATCGCGTTTGCGAACTGCCGCATCTGCTCCGGCGTCAGCTCCGATACCAACCCGCGATAGTTTGGCATCACGACGTCGTAACTGCGCGGGAACAAGCCGATCGGGCTCGCATAGCTGACGACGGAATCGCCGCGATCGATCACCAGCTTGAGCCGCTCCATCAGGGCGACCAGCTCGTGCCACAGATGAGGATTCTCGCGCTCGGCGCGAGCCTCCGCGAGCACCGCGGGAAACGGTTCCGGCGATCCGATGATCTGCTGATGCAGATGCGGCTGCGAGGCGCCGGACTCGCGCCCCTGGTTCTTGCGAATCACCACCGAGCAAACGTGAGAATTCTGCAACGCGAGGCGCATGACGCGCGCGTCTGCTTGCATCAGGTGAAAAAAATGCCCGCCGCCCAGCGCGCCGGTAAACATCAGATCGGATTGCGATCGCGGCGCGTCGATAAAATGTCGCGGGTCTTCGATAACGATGTACGATTCGTTGCGATTCCCGGTCAGTTCCGCCGGAATTCGCGGAAACAGGTTATTGATCACGCGCACAACCCACGGCGCTTCAGGATGCGTCTTCCCGCCGGTCCATTCGGGGATTTCATCGCGCGTCATCCGAAAGAGTTCGGGCGTCGTCATGCTCTCGTTGCCCGGACAGAACGGACACGACTCGGTCGCGTGACGAATTGTTTCAGGACTCAAATGCGATGCGTCGGGAACGGCATCCTCGCGGCCGCTGAGCGTGAACGCAAAGCTCTTGCCGCGAACATCGACAACGTATGAAATCACGCCGGTGATCGGATTTTTAATCCAGACCAGGGAACCATCGCGGATTTCGCATTCTATCGGCATCGGAACGTGATCACCTTTAACAATTGCCGCAACGCCATTACAACGCGGGCTCGAAACCGTCGCGAGCCGTGTTCAACTGCGTCGCCTTGACTCTGCCCATCGGCTCCGTTATCCCAAGTGGTGAGGACGGGGACCCGGCAAAGCCGGGACGAATCGGGGACTGGCGATCCGCATCCGCGGGCACCAGCCTTTTTTTTGGTTTTTTCGGTTTTCACTGTTTCGTTTCCGGGAATCGCGAGTCCGCTCCGCCTTCTGAAGAGTCGAAAATGCCGCAAATGAAAAAATATTTGTTCACGCCCGGGCCGGCGCCCGTGCCGCCCGAGGTATTGCTCGAGATGGCGCGCCCGATCATCCACCATCGCACGCCCGAGTTCAGCGCCGCGCTCGATCAAGCGCGCGATCGGATGAAGCCGCTATACGGCACCTCGGGCGAAGTGATTCTGCTCGCGTCCACCGGCACCGGCGCGATGGAAGCGGCGGTGATCAATCTGCTGCAGCCCGGCGATCACGCGATTTACGTCAACGGCGGCAAGTTCGGCGAGCGATGGGGCAAGCTGCTGGCCGCCTTCGGCATGATCGGGCACGAGGTGCGCGTTGAATGGGGACGCGCAGTGCGTCCCGGACAAATCGAGGATGCCTTCAAGGCGTATCCCGAGTCGCGCGCGGTGCTGGTGCAGGCCAGTGAGACTTCAACTTGCGCAATTCATCCTGTGGCCCCGATCGGCGAGATCACTCGCAAGCGCGGCGCAATGCTGATCGTCGACGGCATCACTTCGGTCGGCGTTTTCGAACAGAAGATGGACGAATGGGGCGTCGACGCGTTCGTCACTGGCAGCCAGAAGGCACTCATGCTTCCACCGGGTCTCGGGATGGTCGCTCTCTCTGCGCGCGCCATCGACGTAGCGAAGACGAACAAGACACCGCGCTTTTATTTTGATCTGCTCAAGGAATTGAAGGCGCAGCGCGACGAGCATACGACGGCATGGACCGCGGCCGTGTCGTTGATCTTCGGGCTCAACAAATCTCTCGAACTTATTCACGCCGAAGGCCTGCCGCAGGTTTACGCGCGGCATGCGCTGATGGCGGAGGCGACTCGCGAAGCTGCTGCAGCACTCGGTTTGAAACTGCTGTCGCCCGACAACCCCGCTCCAGGAGTCACCGGCATTTTGATTCCCGAAGGTCTCGACGGCGGCCAACTCGTGAAGTACCTGCGCGACAGCCTCGGGGTGTCGGTGCAGGGCGGGCAGGATCAGATGAAGGGCAAGCTCGTGCGCATCGGACACATGGGGCATCTGAGCCCGTTCGATACGCTGATCGCGGTCAGCGCGCTCGAGCTGGGACTCAAGCATATTGGCGCAAACATTCAACTTGGCGCTGGCGTAGCCGCAGTTCAGGCACGCTTGGCACGGAGCATCTGAAATCACAATGGCGGAAACTTTCCGCGTCCTTCTAAGCGACTCGCTTGCGGCGCAGGGGATCGAGGTCCTCAAGCGCTTCCCGCAGTTACAGTTTGACGTCAAGACGGGCCTCAAGCCCGACGAACTCGCGAAAATAATCGCACCCTACGACGCGC
>NZ_JBAUYR010000071.1:0-61859 GCF_049584895.1 Binatus sp. (SeqCode) | reverse complement strand
AAATTGATGTCCTCGAACACGATCGGCGCGCGGCTATGCGCCCAAGCCGAAACCGCCACCACCCGCGCGCCGTTCGCTTTGCGCAGCGCCGGCCAAAGTCGCGCCGCGAGCTGGAAATGCCCCAGGTGGTTGGTCGCGAAGTGCAATTCATAGCCGCGAGGGTCGCGCGTCAGCGGCGCGCCTCCGATTCCCGCACTGTTCACGAGGATGTGCAGCGGCTGGCCTGACGCAAGAAACCTCGCGGCGAAGGCGTCGATCGAGGCCGGATCGAGCAGGTCCATCGACTCGATCTCGACGTCGATTCCATCCAACGCCCGCACCGCCTTCTCGCGATCGCGCGTCGGCACGATCACCCGGGCGCCCGCAGACCGAAGCGCCCGCACAGTTTCCAGGCCGATCCCTGAATATCCGCCGGTCACAATCGCGATCTTGCCGGACAGATCGATACCGTTGATAACGTCGGCAGCAGTGGACGCCGCACCAAAGCCGGACCCGATAGGATTTTGGAAGGTCGCCAAAGTACACGCCTCCTGGAACTCAATCGGCTCTACCGTAGTGTACGTCTGGGCCGCCGGACTAGGAATATTCAAGTGTCCGCATTCCGTGCGCGAGGATGCGAATAGTTTCAAGGCGCCAACCTCGAGTAATGCTTTCTTGGATTAAGCGCGCCGCGGTGATAATGCCTTGCGAACAATCGCGTTAGGAACGGCGAGAAATGGAAGTTCCTGTCAAGTACGCCAATAGCGGCGATGTTCACCTCGCCTATCGGATCTTCGGAGAAGGTCCTCGCGATATCGTCCTCGTGCCTGGGACGCTCTCGCACGCGGAGATGAGTTGGGAAAGGGCGGCTGCCAAGCATCTGCTCGACCGGCTTACCGCGTTCGCGCGCGTGATCGTTTTCGACAAACGCGGCCAGGGACTCTCCGACAGGAACGTCGCCGCCGAGCAAACCGTCGAGGAGCGCATTATCGACATCCGGGCAGTGATGGATGCCGCAGGTTCCCAGCGGGCCACCATCTATGGCTGGTCGGAGGGTGGCCCGGCATCGCTGGTATTCTCAGCGACTTACCCGGAGCGGGTTTCTGCGCTCGTGCTCTATGGCACATTCGCCTCGCTTAAAGATCCTCCCTGGGCGATATCGCGCGAACTTTGGGAGAGCTACGTAAAGAGTTGGGAGACCCATTGGGGCGAGGGCATTTTGCTCGAACTCAATGCTCCTAGCGTGTGGGGCAACGAAGCTTTCCGTCGGGACACCGGCCGCTGGGAGCGCGCCACCGCCAGTCCCGGCTCCATCGGGGCACTTATGCGTCTCAACTATGATCTGGACGTTCGGCGAGTACTGCCGGTTATTCAGGCGCCCACGCTGGTTCTTCATCGTATCGGCGACTCGCTGGTTCCATCCGATTGCGGACGCTATCTCGCCGAAAACATAGCCGGTGCGCAGTTCGTGGGAATGCCCGGTACCGACCACAGCATAGTCGATAGTGAGACGCAGGATTTCGTCGCAGATAGAATCGAGGAATTCATAACCGGCGAACGGCACGTGCATGAATCCGATCGAATGCTGGCTACCGTGATGTTTACCGATATGGTCGGTTCGACCCAGCGTGCGGCGGAAATGGGAGATTCGCGATGGCGCGGTTTGCTCGACGATTGGTACGCCGTTGTGCGCAAAGAGTTGAACGCTTATCGAGGACGCGAAATAGCCACCGCGGGCGACGGTCTGCTCGCCACTTTCGACGGCCCCGCGCGGGCGATTCGATGCGCGTGCTCGATGCGCGATCGGGTTCATGAACTGGGTCTGCAAGTACGAACAGGTTTGCATACCGGCGAATGCGAGTTGACCAAAGATAATCTCGTCGGGATAGCGGTGCATATCGGCGCACGCGTCGCCTCAATCGCGCTACCCGACGAAGTGCTCGTCTCCAGCACAGTGAAGGATCTCGTGGCCGGCTCGGGACTCAAGTTCGGCGACCGCGGCGCGCATACACTCAAAGGCGTCCCCGATGAATGGCGCCTGTTCACAGTTTTATAGGGCCACTGTCGTTCGAGACTCGGCCCCTCTACCTGTCGGTATTCGATAAAGCAACTGAGTCCGCGCATTTCACCGACGGTCAGAACTTCTCTTTGAACGGACGCACTTCGAGTTCCATCGTCCATGCGCTCGGATCCTGATGCGCGAGATGCCAGTACGTCTCTGCGATCGCTTCGGGCTTTAGGAAGTCGCCGTCTTTCAGGCTGGGCTTCAGCCCGCGCGCTCCCGGGATGTCGATACTGCCATCGACGTTGATCCACGCCACGTGGATACCTTTCGGACCAAGGTCGCGCGCGAGCGATTGCGCCAACCCGCGCATCGCGAACTTCGCGGGTCCAAACGACACCGACTTCGGCCCAGCCTTAATGCCTGCCGTCGCCCCCGTGAAGAGCATCGTGCCACGTCCGCGCGCGATCATTCCGGGCGCGACTTCCCTGGCTGCGACGAACGCCCCCAAGGCGTTGACCCGCCAGTCCGCTTCGTACTGTTCGGGCGTGATATCCGTGATACTTCCGAATGCGCCGCTGCCGGCGTTGTAGAGGAGCACTTCCGGCTCGCCGAGGTCCTTACGAATCGCGCGAAACGCTTCTGCTATCTGCGCGGGATCGCTGACATCGGTAGGGAGATCCAGCACGGTGCCCCCGCTCTTCCGGGTCTCGCCAGCGAATGCTTTCAGATAGTCGGCTTTGCGCGCGAGCATCGCGACCTGGTAGCTCGAAGCAAACCTTCGCACGAGTGCAGCTCCGAGCCCCGGACCAACTCCAATAACGACCGCAACCGGCTTATTCGATTGAGTAGCCATGTTTCACTCCTTTCGATCTGCGGCGACATCGGAGCCGCTCCGAATACTGGGTGCAGGGGTCACCCCTGCCGCGCACTTCTGTACATCGGAGTGAGCGGAGGTGACGTGCCGAACTGAAGAGTCGCAAGCACCTCAAAGCCGTGCTTCCTGTAGAACGAAATATTGCGCGGGTTCGAAGATTCCAGGTACGCGGACTCATGCTTGCGGTCGCAAGTGCGGAGCGCGTGCTCGATGAGCGCCGCACCCTGACCCTGATTTTGCCGCGAAGGATCAATCCCGATGGCCGCCAGATACCAGTGAGGCTCGTGCGGGTGATACTCCGGCATTTGATTGAAGACGGCAAAGAGATCGGCAAGCAGGCTTTCATCAACCGTGCGCTGCAAAAGGGAACCTACCGCTTCGAAATCCAGAGAGATGCCGGGCGGCAACCACAGCGCAGCGCCCACAAATCCGTCGACGTAATGTGCGCTTTCGTTGGAAATAGAGTTGCCGCCGAAGTGTTTCATCAGCTCAGGAAAGTGTTTGAGAAACTTACCCGGATGCGGATACAGCCAGCGCATCACCGGGTCTGCACAAAACGCCAGGGTCAACGCATCAAAAAGCGCGGCTTCATCGGAACTATTGGCTGTCTTGATCGTGGGCAGGCTCATGATTCCCCCAATTGTCCGCTACGAGCGCTCGACGCCTTCGGGAATACAACTCCATCTGGTCTAGCGCAACGCCATCGGCCCTCTTCCCCTCTCCCACTATGGGAGAGGATCGAAGAGCCTGCCCTGAGCTTGCCGAAGGGTGAGGGTCCTTATTCAGCGCGCGGTCATCTTCGCGCGCGATTCAAGATTACGTCTCTGGGCGTTTCCTCGCTCGTTCATCGGGAACGCCTACGCGACCGCATTACGCCGTCTTCCTGACGAAGCGAGCAACGCGAGCGGACTTGGCTTCTGGCCTCCGGATAGCTTCGCAACAGGCAAAAGGCGGTTCCGGTTACTTAATCGCGCGCTTCGCTCGCTCTCCATTTGCAAGTGCCAAAAGGTTCAGGGATGAACTGTTCAGCCTCACCCCAATCAATCCGCCGTGCTAACGTCCGCGCATGGTCAACAGACACGATGCTGCACGCTCGCCCCACTCGGCCGCCGGGATCAACCATGCTCACGTTTTGCGCACAACTAAATTTGACGGAACGAACCTACCCTTGGTAGTGTCGGCGCCCCGAAACCACAACAGGATGTATAATTGTCTTTTCCACGCCTGATCTGCCCGTGCAAAGAGCATCGCGAACAACCACAAAAGCGCCTCGTTAATTTGCGATCGCGGGCGTTGGCGACAAGATCGAACTTACTGTTACGATTGTAGCCCGTGAGCACAACCAGCATGGGCGCAACCGCATCGAGTCAAAATTACCCTGAACGCGTTAAGGATCCCGGCACCGGCGCGGCCGTTCTTATCGCCGACGACGATCCCGCCATCCGCCTCGTTTTGAGGCATCGCCTCGAAGCCGACGGCCATCGCGTCGAAGAGGCCGTCGACAGCGTGTCCGCAATCACCGCGCTGCGAAGCAATCGATTCGACGTCGCCCTGCTCGATATCATCATGCCGGGCAACGGCGGTCTCGACGTCCTGTCTGCCGCGCACAGTGAAGGCATCCGGACGCTGATCATCGTGATCACTGCGGCGAGCACGATGAACAACGCGGTCGAGGCGATGAAGCGCGGCGCTCACGATTACCTGACCAAGCCGTTTGCCAATCTCGACCTGGTCGCGGCGGCTATCAAGCGCGCAGTCGAAGTCGGCGCGCAGGCTGCGGATCTCAACCGCCTGAAGGACGAAGTTAATCGGCAACTGGTCGGCGGCGAGATAATCGGGCGCAGCCCTGCGATGCAGGAAGTTTACAAGCTGATCGGACGCGTGGTCACCAATGACGCTACCGTTTTGCTGAGCGGCGAAAGCGGTACCGGCAAGGAGCTGGTCGCGCGCGCGATTCATTTCAAGTCTGCGCGATGGCGCTCGCCGTTCGTCGCCGTCAACTGCTCCGCTATCCCGCACGGCCTGCTCGAGAGCGAGCTGTTCGGGCATGAGCGCGGCTCTTTCACCGGCGCGTCCGAGCGGCGTGCCGGCAAATTCGAGATGGCCGATACCGGCACCATCTTCCTCGACGAAATCGGCGACCTGCCGGTCGAGCTGCAGCCCAAGCTGCTGCGCGTGTTGCAGGAGCGCGAGTTTACCCGCGTCGGCAGCGTCGAGACGCTCAAGGTCAAGGCGCGCGTGATCGCGGCCACCAACCAGAACCTCGAGTCCCTGGTCGCCACGCGAAGATTCCGCGAGGACCTGTATTTTCGTCTGCGCGTGATTCCGATACAGATGCCGGCGCTACGCGAGCGGCGCGACGATATTGCGGAGCTCACCGACTACTTCGTCTCGAAAGCGGTCCAGGAGATGGGCGCGCGCGCCAACACCATCAGCCCCGAGGCGCGGATCAAGCTGGAGTCCGCGGAATGGCCCGGCAACGTGCGCGAACTCGAAAATGCGGTGATGCGCGCGGCGTTGCTCGCGCCTGGCACGACGATCCGCGGCGACGATATCGAGCTGTCGCGTCCGGGCGGAGTCGGCATCGGCGCAACCGCAGCCACCGACGGCGCCGAGCTGGGAGATATTATCTCGACCCGCATCGCGGGATGGTTCGACTCTCCCGGCGGCGAGGAACCGCGCGACCTCTACCATCGGCTGGTTGCGGAAATCGAGCGTCCTCTCGTCGAGCTCGCGCTCAAGCGCGCGGGCGGCAACCAGGTGCGCGCGGCGCGGATGCTCGGGCTCAATCGCAACACGCTGCGCAAGAAAATCACCGACCACAAGATCGTACTGACCAAATTTCCCGGCGGATGACCCGGCTCCCCTCGCACTTCTACGCGATGGTCGATCCGGCCGGTGGACACGACCCGGTCTCGCTGGCAGAAACGCTGCTCGACGCCGGCGCACGGATCATGCAGCTTCGTCTCAAAGACGCGCCGGGCCGCGACTTTCTGGCCGCCGCACGCACTATTGCCGAGATGTGCCGCAAGCGCGGCGCAATGCTCATCGTCAACGACCGAGTCGATATCGCGATCCTTGCCGAGGCGCACGGCGTGCATCTCGGGCAGACCGATCTCCCACTGGAAGCCGCGCGCCGAATCGCCGGCCCCAACGAAAACAAGATAATCGGAATCTCAACTCACAATGTCGAGCAGGCGCGCGCCGCCGAAGATGGCGGCGCAGACTACATCGGCTTCGGCCCGATGTATCCCGGCGGCCTGCGCAACAACGCTGTCGGCGTCGGCCTCGACAATCTCCGCGCAATCCGCGCCGCCGTGAAGATTCCAATCGTCGCAATCGGCGGCATCACCGAAGCCCGCATCCCCGAAGTTCTCGCCGCCGGCGCCGACGCAGTAGCAATCATCACCGACGTACTAAACGCCCCCGACATCGCCGCGAAAGTCCGCTCAATCCTGGCGCTGAGTCGTAATTGATTCCCGCTGTCGAAGGTCCGACCGGGTATTACCGCCGTCCGCGAAGCTGCACCACCACAGCGTCAGTGTCGAGTCTCTCACCGAGGTATCCAAAAACCTCGCCAACCGGATCGATGCTCGATGCTATGACCGCGATCAGTCTGCCGTTTTCTTCGCTGAACTGGAGTTCCGTTCCGGGCTCAATTCGAAGCCGATCCCGGAGCCGTTTTGGAATCGTAACCTGGCCACGCTCACTGACGCGCGATTTCATAGTTTCATACTATCTGACGGTCACATGGGGAGTCGCTGATGAATCTTCAGTCGCTCGAATTACGCCGTGGCCGGGACGGGCTGTGACGGCTGCCTTGCTTGCTCCGATTCGAACGAGCGGCATGAATATGTTACCGCTGCGCCTATCAGGCACATCACGACGAATGCTTCGAAGGCGGGGACGTAGCTGCCGGTTAGATCGTAAATCTTGCCCGCGCCGACCGGGCCGACGCATGCGCCCAGCGTGTTAAAGACGCCGGCAATGCCGCCGATCGAGCCGAAGCGTTTCAGTCCAAGCGACTCCGCTATCAGCATTGGGACCAGCACCAACGGTGCGCCCAAGGACAGTCCGAAAATCAACACGAATGGAATCAGGACGGCGGTTCGGGCCGCGCCGAATATCAACATCATTCCGATGCAGGCGGCGAAAAAATTGGACGTCAGCGCGATTCTTGCGCTCACCCTATCGGCAAATAGTCCCATCCCGAGCTTGCCGAACGCCGCACAGACAAGCACCAGGCTCATGATGCCGGCCGCAAACGATGACGAATAGCCGAGTTCAGTAAGATAGGTGATTAGATGGAGGCCCGCACCTGCTGCGACGGCCGCAAAGAAGAACTGCGCTGCGGAAATCAGCCAGAATGAGCGACAGTGGAACGCTTCTCGCACTTCGAATCCCGGCAATGCGCTGCTGGCTTGCGCGACGGTCAGGCCTTCAGCCTGCGGCGGCCGGGTTCTCACCACGAAGATGATCAGCGGGACAACGATTACGAACATCGGGATCGCCAGCGCGACGTATCCCGCGCGCCATCCGCCATGCACGATCGCGAAGTTACCGACCATCGTCATCGCCGCGCCGCCAAGCGAGGTGCCCGCGAACGCCAGGCCCATCGCAAGCCCGCGCCGCGCACCGAACCAGTTTGCGATCACCAGGGAGCACGGCAGCAACGTCGATGCGCCGATGCCGACGCCCAACAGAATGTATGCACCGAACAGCGGGCCAAACGAATCGACGCGGCTGGCGATGAGAAACGACGCGCCGGTCATAATTACGCCGGCGACCATGACGACTCGCGCCTCGACGCGATCGAGCAGCCATCCGAATAGCGGAGCGGAAAGGCCCGCAGAGATCGGCAGTGCGAAGCCCTGCATCGTGGAGAGCTTGGTGCGCGACCATCCGAAATGCTTCAGCAGATGCGGGAAGAACAGTCCGCCGGTGTTGTAGCCGGATCCGAAAACGAACACGAGCGTAACGAAGAGGCTCGCGACGATGATCCAACCCTGTCGTTCCCGATCCGTCATCAGATGCACCCTCGCTGAAACTTATAGCGACACGCCAGCGGATCGTCGAGTGCGAAAATCGGCGGGGCTATTGCAGCGCTGACATCGGGATGAAGCCTTCGAGGCCGCTCTTCATGCGGATTTGCATGTAGTCGAGCGAGAGGCCAACGACGTGAACATTGTGGCTGGCGTGAACCTCGGCGACCTTCTTGGCCCATCGATTCGGTTTGTCGAGCACGGCAGCGTCGTGCGTGAGCACGAAGACTTTGTCGACTGGCTTCACCAGCTCAACCGCGGACGGCTCGATATAGCCAGTCTGTCCACTTTTCAGATTCACGCGCAGAAAGTAGTGAGTGGAGCCCGTCACCTCGACGAATTTATCACGCGTCAGTTGCTCGATATGCTTGCTGCTCTTTGCGGGCGCGGCGTAAACGGGCGAGTCCTCGAGTACCTTCAGCCGCGCCTGCGCCGGTTCGATTTCCGGTTCGTGGACGCTGTTCTTACTCGACGCGTGGTGCACAGGCGTCATGTGCTTTGGCGGAGGCATCCATGTTCCGCCGGATGGTGACGTCGTCGATGGACTCGTCGAAGACCCGGGAGAACTCACAGGCTCGGCACTGCTTGGCGGATCCGCCGGAACAATCGAAGTCGAGGGAACGTCTTCTTCGCCGCTTCCAGCCGCGAAGGACGGCGCCCACATTGCGAGCGTTGCCACGACGACGGCCACCAGAGCCGTTATCCACGCCGATCGAGAATCACGATGAAACATCTTCCTCTTCCTCCCCTCCTCAACTGCGCATTTATTCTAGCAGGCGCCGCAAACGGTGCATCGCTCGACATCGCACGGCGGGCTCTGATGCTCATGATGCGCCTTCTTTCTTTCGGCGAGCAGAAACCATTTGTGAATGTGATGATCGATAAAGTCCCACGGCAACAGCTCGTCGTCGACATAGTGACGGGTGACGAAGAAATCAGGATCGGGCAGCGACGAATTCTCGCCGGCCTCGACCTCGCGATGAATCTTCAACAACTCGTGCCAGATTGGCCCCGAGCTTTCGCAGCCGGCGGCTTCCAGCCGTTCCAGGATTCCGCTGACGCGGCGATCGCCTCGCGAGACCATCGTCTGGAAATACGCCTCGCGCGGCGATTCGGCGTCGAGTTCGACTTGTCCCAGGCGCGCGAGGCGCTGGCGCAGCATCGCGACCTTGCGCTTGATCGACCGCGCGTCCTGCATCGGGTCCCATTGAAACGGCGTCCACGGCTTGGGCACGAACGGATTGAGCGAGACAGTCACCGAGCCGATACGAGTGCGGCGCGCGCGGGCGCGCTCGAGCACCTTGGCCACCAGGTCCGCAATCGCGAGCACGTCTTCGTCGCGCTCCTCCGGCAAACCGATCATGAAATAGAACTTCAGGTTGCCGACGCCCTCGCCCAGCATCATCTCGGCGGCGTGGAGAATTTCGGCCTCGGTGAGATTCTTGTTGATGACCTTGCGCATCCGCTCGCTACCAGCCTCGGGCGCGACCGTCACGCTCTGATTTCCGCCGCGCGCCAATGCAGATGCGAGCGCGGGCAAAATACAATCGGCCTTCAGCGACGACGGCGACAGCCGACCGCCGCGATCGACGACCGCCGACGCGATTTCCGCGACGCCGGGTACACTCGCCATCTCGGCTCCCACCAAGCCAATAACTTTGCGCTCGCCAAGCCCGCGATCGGCCTCCGCGATCAGCATTTCAGGCGCGCGATAACGAATCGGGCGGTACATGAAACCCGCCGCGCAGAACCGGCATCCCCATTGGCATCCGCGACTCGCCTCGACCAGAAACATATCGCCGAAAACGCTTTCCTCGGTAAGGATCAGCGACGACGTCGTGAAGCGGTTGAGGTCGCGAATCAGCCGGCGATTCACCAGCGCGCTGCCGGGGCCGGAGTATTTCACAGTCGCGAGACGGCCGGCGTCGTCGTAAACGGGTTCGTAATAGTCGGGAAGATACGCACCCTGAACGGATGCGAGCTCGCGCAGTTGATTCGGCGATCCGCGCGTCGCATCCCAGCGCTCGATGAATTCGGGGACCATCTCCTCGCCCTCGCCAATCAGAAACAGATCGATAAAATCGGCGATCGGTTCGGGATTGAGGAAGACGGCGGAGCCGCCGGCGATGATCAGCGGGAAATTACGGCCCGCGCGATCGGCGCGTCGAGCAGGAATGCCGGCCATCCGCATCACGCTCAGGACGTTGAGATAGTCAGTCTCGAAGGAAATCGAAAACGCGAGGATGTCGAAGTCGGAGAGCGGACGGCCGCGCTCGAACGAGACGAGGCGCTCGCCACCGTCGCGGAAATTCTCGCGCTCGTCGGCGTCGGGCAGAAACGCGCGATCCGCGGCGACCGACGGATCGGATTCGAAGATATGGAACACGGCCTGGAAGCCGAGATTCGCCATCCCGAGCCGGTACGTGTTGGGATAAATGACGCAGACGGAAATGTCGCCGCCGGGCTGGCGCGCATAGAGCACTTTTTCGCGCGCGATGCGCTCGAGTGCGCGTTTGCGCGGGTAGTTCGACGACTCCGACATGACCATACAGAGTAACGCCCGGTGGATAGCACGCTCAAGAGGATCGTCGAAGCCGTTGGGACTCAGCGCTTCCACGCCATGTACGCGAAGAACTCAGGAGGTTCACCCTTTAGAATCCCGGAAGGCTCGGCGGCAAGAATCGCGGCGCGCAAATCGCGCTCGAACGCGTCGACGCGGTCGCCGAGCACTCGCCGGCTGCAGAACGACATCGAGTAGAGATTTCCAATCATCGAGTCGACAGTCCATTCGACGTCGAAGGATTCCTCGTAGCTGATGAGATCCCTAAAACGCGAGCGCGCGATGTATGCCTCGTGACGCTCTTCGGGCGGCGGTCCCGGAGATTCCCACGCCAGTCGACGCTCCGGGAGATAGCGCGCCAGCACCGTGTTGATAGCGGCGCGCCATCGCGTTGGCGGCTGCGGAGGAATAGGAGCGCCCTCGCCCACCACCGCGATACCGCCGCCGTCTGTGACGAGATCGTAGAGTGCGTCGAGCGTGGGCGCGCGGTCCATCCAGTGAAATGAATTGCCCATCGTGACGAGGCGGAACTGTCCGAGTGCGGGCGACAAGTCCTTCGAGCCGCCGAAGCGCCATTCGATATTGTTGATGCCGCGTTCGCGTGCGATGCGCGCGCCTTCCGCACGCATCTCGTCGTCAGGATCCATCGCAACGACTTCTTCGAACAGATACGCCAGCGCAATCGCCACAGGACCGGGACCGCAGCCGAGATCCAGTAGCCTGCCTGTGCCGTCGAGTCGAAAATGCTCTTGAAGAATCCTGACCAGAGAGGGCGGATACTTCGGACGGAATCGCGAGTAGTACCAAGCGGTCCCCTCGTAAATGCTCAAGTCGTACTTTTCGATTTCGCTCACGTGCGGGAAATTCGGTCGGGGCGCGTGTAGATGTTGAAGCTGCCGTCGCGCAGGAAGCCGACCAGAGTCGTGCCGATCTCGTCGGCCAGCTCCACTGCCAGCGACGACGGCGCCGACACTGCGGCGAGAATCGGCACGCCTGCAGCAGCGGCCTTCTGCACGATCTCGAAGCTGAGGCGTCCGCTTACCATCATTATATGTCGTGTCAGCGGGACCATCGAGTTCGTCAGCGCGTATCCGATCACTTTGTCGACCGCGTTGTGCCGGCCGACGTCCTCGCGGATTGCGAGCATCGTCCCGTCGAGCGCGAAGATAGCGGCGCCGTGAAGTCCACCGGTCGCGGCAAATACGCGCTGGCCGGCGCGGAGTTTCTCGGGCAGCGAAAGCAGAATCGCTGGTGCGACGTGCGCCGAATCCGAGGGTGGTGCGACGCGGCGGCGAATCGAGTCGACGCTGGTTTTGCCGCATATACCGCAGCTCGAGCTCATCACGAAGTTGCGCTTGAGGCGTGCGCGAAGTCCGTCAGCGGGCACGTTCAGAATGACGTCGATGGCGTTGGGCTCCGGCGCGCCCTTGCGTCCACGGACGCGACGAATCTCGCCGAGTTCCGTCGCGTCGTTTATGAAACCTTCGGCAAAGAGAAACCCGGCCGCGAGTTCCTCGTCATGCCCGGGCGTGCGCATTGTGAGCGTGAAGCGGCGGCCAGCGAGGCGAATCTCCAGCGGCTCTTCGACCGCAAGTTTCTCATCGCGCTCGGCAGTCGTGCCCCCGTGCCATTTGAGAGCTCGATGCTCTCGAACTTCGTCGCGAACAGCTACATCGTCATCGGCCCGGACGTGCGCGGAATCGGTTTTCATCCCTCGCCGACTTCTTCCGAATCGGGGACCGACTCGGTCGCAATGAAGGAAACGGCAAGGCGCACGAGCGGGCTCAGCTCATCGCCGCCCTTTGCCGCGTAGTCGACAATCTCGCGGCGCATCCGAGCCTCCCAGAAATTGCGCAGATGGTTCGCGACGCCTTCCGCAGCCTCCTCGTGATCCGGAAAGCCGGCGAAGTACGCTCCAACATCATTAGCCATCATGATGAGGCGATGAAGATCAGTCGGATGAGTATCCTGAGTAGCTAATCCATTCTCAGCGTGGGGATGTCCGTTGCCGTGAGCCTGCACTGATTCCGCCTCCGGCGATACCTGGACGGCGGTGACTTTGAACTCGGGACAGTTGGTCGCCCAATCGGAATGATCGCTCATCAGATCGTTGGTGCGCGACTCCGGATGATGAAAGGTCGTGTACACGACGCCCGGCTGGACGCGCTCTGTCAGCAGCGCTCGCAAACGCGTCTCGCCACGGCGCGCTTGCACCTGGAGCCAGTCTCCGTCGCGGATGCCGCGAAGTTCGGCGTCGCTCGGATGTATCTCGAGGCGATCTTCTGCATGCATCGCGGCATTCAGCGTGCGTCGCGTCTGTGTACCAACATTATATTGACTGAGTATTCGGCCAGTAGTCAGTATCAGCGGGTATTGAGAATTGGTGCGTTCCTCAGTGGGTACATACTCGGTAATCGTAAAGCGGCCTTTGCCGCGCACAAAGTGATCGGCGTGCATGGTAGGAGTGCCGGCGGGCGCATTGTCGTTGCAGGGCCATTGCACGGAGCCGAGCCGCTCGATCTTTTCATAGCTGACGCCGGAAAAAGTGGGTGTCAGCCGCGCGATCTCGTCCATGATTTCCGACGGATGCGAATACTTCATCGGGTAGCCGAGCGCGGTCGCAAGCTCGCAGGTAATTTCCCAATCTTCCTTGCCGGCGAGCGGCGCGGCAACTTTACGGACCATCGAGATACGACGCTCGCTGTTGGTGAAGGTGCCGTTCTTTTCGAGGAACGAAGAACCGGGCAGAAAGACGTGCGCGTATTTCGCGGTCTCGTTGAAAAACAAATCCTGCACCACCACGCATTCCATCGCCCGCAGCGCCGCCGCGACGTGATGGCCGTTCGGCTCGGACTGCGCGACATCTTCGCCCTGCACATAGAGGCCCTTGAAACTGCCGTCCAGCGCCGCGTCGAACATGTTCGGAATGCGCAGGCCCGGCTCGCGATCGACAGTCACGCCCCACGCCGCATCGAAAAGCGCGCGCACATCTTCGTCGGAAATGTGGCGATAGCCGCTCAACTCATGCGGGAACGAGCCCATATCGCACGAGCCTTGCACGTTATTCTGCCCGCGCAACGGATTCACGCCGACTCCTGGCCGGCCGATGTTGCCGGTCGCCATCGCGAGATTCGCGATACCCAGCACCATCGTACTGCCCTGGCTGTGCTCGGTGACTCCCAAACCGTAGTAAATCGCGCCGTTGGGAGCGCTCGCATAGAGGCGCGCGGCCGCGCGAACCTGGTCGGCGGGCACGCCGGTGATTTTCTCCATCGACTCCGGCGAATTGCGCGAGTCCGCGACGAACCTCTTCCACGCTTCGAACTCGCTCGGATCGCATCGCGCCGCCGCGAACGCTTCGTCAGTGAGGCCTTCTGTCACGATGACATGCGCGAGCGCGTTGATGAGCGCAACGTTGGTGCCGGGTCGGATCTGCAAATGATAGGAGGCCTCCACGTGTGGCAGTCGCACAATTTCGGTGACACGAGGATCGACGACGATCAGCTTGGCACCCTGTCGTAGCCGGCGTTTCATCTGCGCCGCGAACACCGGATGTCCCTCGGTGACGTTGGCGCCGATCACCATAATCACGTCGGCTTGCATCACCGAATCGAAATCCTGCGTGGTCGCGGAGGTGCCGAACGCAGTCTTAAGTCCATAGCCAGTCGGCGAATGACAAACGCGCGCGCAGGTATCGACGTTGTTGTTGCCGAATGCGGCGCGCACCAGTTTCTGCACGAGAAAAGTTTCCTCGTTGGTGCATCGCGAGGACGTAATCGCGCCGACCGCTCCGCGCCCGTTCTTTTCCTGGATGCGCCTGAACTCCGACGCGGCGTATTCGATCGCGTCGCGCCACGAGACCTCGCGCCACGGCTGGTCGATCGATTTGCGAATCATCGGCCGCGTGACGCGATCGGGATGCGTCGTGTAGCCCCACGCAAAGCGGCCCTTGACGCACGAGTGCCCGTGATTGGCCTGCCCGTTGGGATTCGGCACCATCCGCGCGACGAGGTCGCCCTTCATCTCGGCGCGGAACGAGCATCCGACGCCGCAATATCCGCAGGTTGTAATGACGCTGTGATCCGGCTGCCCGAGTTCGACCACGGACTTTTCCGTCAGGGTCGCGGTCGGACATGCCTGCACACACGCGCCACACGAAACGCATTCGGACGCCGAGAACGGACCGTTCTGTCCCGGCGAAATCACCGACGAAAATCCGCGCCCGTCAATCGTCAGTGCGAACGTGCCCTGCACTTCCTCGCACGCGCGGACGCATCGCGAGCACACGATGCATTTCGACGGATCGAAAGTGAAATACGGATTCGATTGATCCTTCTGCGCGTGCAGATGGTTGGCGCCGTCGCCGTTGCGGTAGCGCACCTCGCGCAGGCCGACCGCGCCCGCCATGTCCTGCAGCTCGCAATTACCGTTGGCAGGACAGGTCAGGCAGTCGAGCGGATGATCGGAAATGTACAGCTCCATCACGCCGCGACGCAGACGCGCGAGCGCCGGGCTCTCGGTGCGCACCTTCATCCCGGCGCGCGCCGGAGTCGTGCACGACGCCGGGTAGCCGCGCTGTCCTTCGACTTCGACCAGACACAGCCGGCATGAGCCGAACGGCTCCAGCGAATCCGTCGCGCACAGTTTCGGGATGTGGATTCCGGCCTCCGCCGCCGCACGGATCACCGAGGTGCCTTCAGGCACTGCGACTGTGCGTCCGTCGATCTCGAGCGCGACGGTTTTCGCGCCGGGCCGAAGTGGTGTGGCGAAATCGCTATCGCTGCTCGATCGCATGAGTACTGCCAGCTCCAGTTGTCGAGATAGTCAGATCCGCGCCGATGAAATCAACATCGTTGGCTGCCAGGCCGAAGTCCTCGGGAAAATATTTTAGCGCACTCAAAACGGGCAGTGGCGTCAGGCCGCCGAGCGCACACAGCGAGCCATACTTCATCGTGTCGCACAGATCGCGGAGCACTTCGAGATTCTCGCGCGGACGGCGGCGATTGACGATGTCGTCGATAACTTCGATGCCGCGAGTCGATCCGATACGGCACGGCGTGCATTTGCCGCACGATTCGATTGCGCAGAATTCCATCGCATAGCGGGCCATCCGCGCCATATCGACCGTTTCGTCAAAGACGACGATTCCGCCATGTCCCAGAATCCCGCCGCGCGCCGCGATTGATTCAAAGTCCATCGGCACATCGAGCATAGAGTCTGCAAAGTACGCCCCGAGCGGTCCGCCCACCTGCACTGCACGGACCGGTCTGCCGCTCGCGGTGCCGCCGCCGTATTCGTGGACGATATTGCGAAGTGTCACGCCCATCGACGTTTCGATCAGACCCGGACGTTTGGCGTTGCCGGCAAGTTGAAACGGTATCGTGCCGCGCGAATTGCCGACGCCGAAATCGCGGAAAAATTCGGCGCCGCGCTCGATGATGATCGGCACCGTCGCGAACGAGACGACGTTGTTAATCACCGTCGGCTTGCCAAACAGCCCTTCAATTGCGGGGACGGGAGGTTTGAAGCGCACCATCCCGCGGCGCCCTTCGATACTTTCGAGCATCGCGGTTTCCTCGCCGCAGATGTACGCGCCCGCGCCGAGCCGAATTTCGAGTTCGAACGACTTGCCGGTGCCGAGAATGTTCGCGCCCAAATAGCCATTCGAATAGGCAGTCGCGATCGTTTCAATTAGTGCGCGACGCGCATGCGGATACTCAGATCGCAAATATATGTAGCCTTGTGTCGCGCCGACGGCGAGCGCGGCAATAGTCATTCCTTCGATCAGCACGAACGGGTCGCCTTCCATGATCATGCGATCGGAATAGGTGCCCGAGTCGCCTTCGTCGGCGTTGCAGACGACATACTTCGGCCTCGCGGGTGCGTCGGCCGCAGTCTTCCACTTGATGCCGGTAGGAAACCCCGCGCCGCCACGCCCGCGCAGACCCGACTTCGTGACCTCGGCGACTACGTTGTCAGCACCAAGTTCGATCGCGCGCTTCAGGCCTCGATATCCGCCGTGCTCAATGAAATCGTCGAGTGATCTCGGATCGGTCACGCCCACGCGCGCGAACGTCAGCCGAGTCTGCGATTTGAGCCACGGTATTTCCTCGGCAACGCCGAGACGCAGGCGATGTTCGCGGCCGTCGAGAAAGTTTGTATCGAACAGCGACGCGACATCGTTTGCCGTGACTGGTCCGTATGCAATTCGTCCGGCACTGGTCGCGACCTCGACCATCGGCTCGTGCGAAAACATCCCGCGCGATCCGTTGCGCACGATCTTCACGTCCAACTTACGCGACGCCGTTTCAGTCCGAATCGCATCTACGACAGCGTCTGCACCGAGCGATACCGCGCTCGAGTCACGTGGGACATACACGACGGTGGTCATCGCGGCTGCCTCGATGAGGTGACGTCTGAAAAAATCTGGTCGAAGCGTTTCGGATCGACGCGGCCGTAGAGGTCTTCGCCGACGAGAATTGCCGGAGAGCATGCGCAGTTGCCGAGACAATAAACGGGCTCGAGCGTGAAATCGCCGTCGGCGCCGGTTTGTCCGAACTTGATTCCAAGACGCGACTGAATATGTTCCGCGAGCGCGACCGCACCCATCGCCTGGCACGACTCGGCGCGACATACGCGGATCACTTTTCGGCCCGGCCGCTCGGTGCGGAAATCGTGATAGAAGCTGATGACGCCGTGGACTTCGGCGCGCGAAAGATTCAGGCCTCGCGCGATCGCAGGCACGGCGTCCGGCGGGATGAAACCGACGCGCTCATTTACCGCGTGCAGCACCAGCATCAGCGCGCCGGGTTTCTCAGCCAGGCCAGCGACGATTTCGTCAACCATCCGAGAGTCCCAGGCGGGGGCACCATTCCTTGGGTTAATCGAAGCCACTATTGATCGCTATACCACGAATCGAGGCTCGCGATCTTGATCCCGGCGGTTGCGTATTGCAACCTTGCAATTGCCCCTCCCTTGGAGGTTCAAAATGATCCGCAAATTCAAATTTGAAGACGAGATGCATGAGAGCCTGCAATGCGTTCCGATGGCGGTCCGGCGCAAGCTCGATCACGTCGGTTTGAAAATCGGGCTCGAGCAATGGAAGTCACTCGACCGCGGCGAGCGGCTCGCGATCTGCCATTTTCCGGTCGATTCGGCCGAGGAATGCGATGGGCTGAGCGTTTTTATCCGCGAGGCGATGAAGCGCCGGTTCGGGGTCGAACCGAAAACTCTGACCGACGCGCAAAGAGCGTCTGCCGAACCGCCATCATCGCCGCCGGGTAGAGTCGTCGCGAATGCACGCGCGGCGGGCTTCGATCTGAGTGCCGAGGTTTGGTCGCAGCTGGATCCCGACGAACGATTCGCGCTGCTCAAAATGGGCGACGCGGAGACCCCGAGCCACAACCTGGCCGCGGCGTTGAAGGAATTCAAGGTGCCGCGCGATCGCGCAAGTTAATCACGATCAACTAATCAACCGCGCGCGAAGTGATCGAGGAGCGCCCGCCCTTTCCCCAATTTGAAGCTGTGCTTGAGGGCCGTGGTCACGAAGGTCTTCGCGCCGCGGACCGCGTCCTCGAGTTTTGCGCCGCGCGCGAGATGCGCCGCGATCGCCGCCGAGAATGCGCATCCGGTGCCGTGCGCGCCGCCGCCTGCTATCCGCGGACCCTTGAGCTCCACGAAGGTGCGACCGTCGTAAAAAAAATCCGTCGCGTACTTATCGTCCGCGCGATGCCCACCTTTAATGACGACCGCTTTTGCGCCGAGTTTGATTATCTTCTTCGCCGCTTCACGAATCGCCGCGTCAGAATCCATTCGAATGCGCGTCAGTACCTCAGCCTCGGCGATGTTGGGCGTCACGATGCGCGCGATTGGAATGAGGCGTTTTCGAATCGCGCGCTCCCCTTTTGGACCAATCAACAGCGCGCCGCTGCTCGACACGATCACCGGATCGACTACGGGGGCCGGCAGTTTGAGGCGTTCGATCGCGCGTGCCACTGCCTTGACCACGCCCACATTCGCCAGCGCTCCCGTCTTAAGCGCGCGCGGCGCGAACTCCAAAGCGAGAGTGTCGAGCTGCGCCTCGACCATCTCGGACGATACGGGCTCGACCTCCCCTACTTTCCAACTGTTCTGTGCGATCACCTGAGTGATCACCGAATAGCCATACACGCCAAGCGCCGCGAACGTCTTGAGGTCGGCCTGGAGGCCTGCGCCACCGCCGGGGTCGCTGCCTGCTATCGTCAATGCTACGGGATGTTTCGAATTGCGAGAGGGCAAGAAAAGGCTCTGATGTACTGTCAATCATCATATCTGATAGCGAGGACGCGCGAAAGATTGGGGCTCAGTTGATCAGTTGGGGAACGTCGCGATACTTTGCCGATGAGATGCGACGGTTGCCGCGAGGCTTATGGCAGTAAGAGGCGAATCGGAATTTTTGAATCTTCCGTTCCAGGAAAAGCTGGAGTTCCTGTACGGCCTCCCTGCGCGCCAGAAGCGTGACCTGATCCTCTCCGCGCCCGAGGCCGAGCGCCTCGTCCAATCGTTCTCGCCGGAGACGCTCTTCTACACGCTCAAGGAAATTGGTAGTGCCGACGCCGGCGACCTGCTGAGCCTCGCGATACCCGAGCAGGTCCGGTCGCTGTTCGATCTCGATTGCTGGAATCGCGACCGTCCGAATGTGCATCGCATGCGCGAATGGATCGAGGCGATGGCCGACGGCGGCCGGCGCAAACTGGCCGACGCGCTGATGGGCCTCGACATGGAAATGATGTCGATCCTGCTGCGCGGCTACATCAAGGTGCATCGCATCGACGACGCGGCGTCCTCGCCCGACGCGACCGCGAATCGTTTCGCGCAGTTCGACGAGAACTATCTGATCGAGTTCATTCGCCACGACGCTATTTCGCAGCACATCTCGGATTTCCTCGAAGAGGCGTTCGAGCGCGACTACAACTACTTCGGCGGCCTGATGGAGGAAATCTATTGGGGCGTCGAGGCTGAGCTCGAGGAAGAAGCCTACCAGTTCCGGCGCGCGCGCCTGAGCGACCGCGGCTTCCCCGATTTCTTCGAGGCGCAAAGCGTCTTCGCGTACATCAAACCCGAGCAGTTTCTCACGATTCGCGCCGGCTACGAACCGCCAAGCCGCGCCGATCTGCCAGACGATAACGAAGTGATCGCGCCCGAGATGGCGCCTGCGATTGCCGACGGCGACGTCTCCCTGTTCAACACCGCGCTTACCGCTGGATTCGCCGCACAGGGCAAACGTCAGCTCCGCAGCGAGATGGCGATGGTCAGCAACCAGGTGCTGGTGGCGCGCGCGGTGGATTTCGGCGATCTCGAAGCAGTGCGCGTCGCGGTCGAGATGACGCATCACTATCTCAACCTGGCGCTCGAGCATCTGGCGGGCGGCGACCTGCAAAGCGCGATCGAGCATCTGCGCGACACGCCGCTGAAGCTGCTGTTCCGTCTGGGCGTGAGCTTGACGATCGATCTGCGCACCAGCACCGAGCTGACCTTAAGGAAACTCGGGCTCTCGAGCCTCAAGGTGCGCGAGATTCCCTACCTCGACTCGCCCTATCGCGAGGCGCTCTCAGGTTTCATGGCGCGGCAGCCGCGATACTACAGCGGCCTCGACGGCAACGGTGCCGTCGAGATGCGCGATTTCGCCAGCATGCGCGATTTGCATCTCAGCTACGCGATTCTCGATCAAATCGATTCGGCCGCCGAACTGTTCCGCGCATTGTTCGCAATCGATATCTCTTCGCCGAACTTCCGCGCACAGATGGCTGCGCGCGACGTTCGCCTCAGCCAGCTTGTGCTGACCGGCCTCGCGCGCCTTGCGCTGGACGACCGCCTCACGATCGATCCGATCGAAGGCAACAGGCTGAATGCGATGCGCGCCGCTATCATGACCGGGCAGCCCGGCGTCCTCAGTGACGAATTTCGCGGCAAGCTGAATCACACTCTCACTGAGAGAATGGACGATACGACCCGAAAGCGCACCGCCGGATTTTTGAACTCATGCCTGAACCTGCTCGAGGAAGAATTCGCCAACCTTGGCGGCGAGCGCGAGATCGATCCTCGCTTCATCGAAAGCGTGCTCGTGAAAATCGTATAAGAGGATCACGTGGCCCGCGATTCATCGAAACCGGAATGCAAGCAGGAGGCGGGCGGCGTTTTCGCGCCGGTGATCGACCGCATGCGATGCGAGGCCAAGGAAGATTGCGTCGAGGCTTGCCCTTACGACGTCTTCGAGGTGCACAAACTGAGCGACGACGACAAGCGCGCGATGCCGCTGATTGCGCGGGTGAAGGCATGGGTGCACGGCAATCGCCAGGCGTTCGCGGTTCGCGCCGAAGAATGCCATGCGTGCGGCCTGTGCGTGACCGCATGCCCCGAGCATGCGATTAAGCTGATGCGAGTCGCGAGCGCCTAGCGCGCACCGTCGGCAGCCAGCCTGACGGTGCGATTCGAGCCGTCGCGATTCAGAGTCAACGTCACATCGCCGTTCTTGACGTCCGCGACTTGCCGATTGAAGTCGTCGAGCGCCTTGACGTCGTTCTTCCCGACCTTGACCACGATATCGCCGCGCGCGACGCCCGCCTTCTTCGCCGACGAATCGACTTCTGACACCAAAACGCCGCGCCCGCCCGGCTCACCGAACGCGCTCGCGAGGTCGGGAGTCAGTTGCTCGACGGTCAGGCCCAATGCTCGCGCAGTGTCGGGAATTTTTCCGGCGCCGCCGAGCCCGATACCGGGCGCGGATTCGAAAAGTTTTGCATTCACATAAATCGGTGCGTTCATGTTCATCGCCAGCGCGATCGCATCGCTCGGCCTGCTATCGATGGTGTAGCGTCCGCCGTCCATATAAATCGTCGCGTAGTAAATCTCGTCGCGCATGTCGGCGATCTCGATTCGATCGACACTGTTCCCGGTCTTCCCGATAATCGACCGAATCAAATCGTGCGTGAACGGCCGCTCGGGCTTGATTCCGTGCAGCGCGAGGAGGATCGCAGTCGCCTCGTTCTCGCCAATCATGATTGGCAACACGCGCGACTCGGTATCATCGAGCAGCAGCACATAGTTCGAGCCCGTCTCGTCGTCGAAGCCGACCCGCGCGACCTGCACTCTTACTTCGTCGGGCGAAACTTTCGCGGCTGACTGATTGGGCGATCGCGTGCATGAACAGGCTGCCACGACGGCTGCCAGAAGCAGCAGGCACAGGTGACGCCCGCCAAAAGCCCTCATACTCAAAGATTACGCGCGTCCCGAATTTGAAGCCAAGCGCGCCTCCGAATCCTAACTCTCCTTGTCCGTTGTCCGAGGAACTCTTGCATAACTCGGCGCGGCGCTCTTCCCCTCTCCCGCGGGGAGAGGATTTAAGGTGAGGGACCTTGTTCAGCGCGCATTTTTCGCGCGCGATTCAGAATTCTGCTTCTGCTCCGAAAGCACACGGAGGTAACGCAAATCGGTCCTGGCAAGCAGGTTTTGCATAACGGCGAACCGGACCAGAATCTTGAATCGCGACCGAAAAAATCGTTCGCTGAGTAAGGTCCCTCACCTTAAATCCTCTCCCGTCGGGAGAGGGGAAGAAGTCCAAGCAAGGTTACTCAAAGATTTCTTGTCCGAGAAGAGGTTAGGACCTGCGGAAGTCGCGCGCGACTATATACAGCTCCGACGATCCTGGGCGGCTCGCTTTGGTCCGCCTTACCTCGACGCTTCCGAAATGCGCCTTGAAAGAATCGACGATGTCCTTGAACTGCGCGCCCATGAAGAGCTTTGCGACCATCGACGCGCCCGGCTTCAGCATCGTGGTCGCGAAAGTCAGCGCGCAATCGATCAGCTCTCGCGATCGAGCCTCGTCGCGCGCGGCAATCCCGGTCAGCTTGGGCGCTAGATCACTCGTCACCAGATCAGCGCGTCCGCCAAGCTCGCTCTGCACGCGAGCGGTCACGGCAGGATCGAGGATGTCGCCGACGATCGCGATCGCGCCGGCCGGCGCATTCTTCACCTGCGCGAGATCGACACCCACGACGCGCCCGCTCGCACCGGCCGCGACCACGAGGATCGCCAGCCATCCGCCTGGCGCGCATCCCAGGTCGACGACTCGCGCGCCTTTGCCGACTAGCCGGTTGCGCGCGATTATTTCCTCAATCTTGAACGCCGCCCGCGACGGCAACCCCATCGCGCGCGCCTTGCGATAAAATTTGTCGTGAGGTTCGTAGGTTGCCACAAATTTCATCCGCTCACTTTGCCGCGCGCGCCGGAGTCGCTATCTTGATCTACTCCGCTCCGAAGTTTTAAGGCTGCGACGGTCACTGTGAATCTCGACGAGTTGAATTCTGAACAGCGCGCCGCTGTGCTCGCGCCCGACGGCCCAATTCTCATCCTCGCAGGCGCGGGCTCGGGCAAGACCCGCGCGCTGACCTACCGTATCGCCCACATCCTGGCCGAGCGCAAGGCGTCGCCGTTCGAGATGCTGGCGGTGACGTTCACCAACAAAGCTGCCAACGAGATGCGCGAGCGCGTCGCGACTCTGGTCGGTGACGATTCGCGCCTGCCGTGGGTCAGCACGTTTCATTCCGCGTGCGCGCGAATTCTGCGGCAGGAGTGTCACGCGCTCGGCTACGATCGCAATTTCTCGATTCTCGACGAAAGCGATTCGCAGACCACGATTCGCCGCGTGCTCGAGGACGCCGCGCTGGCCGAATCTCCTCCGCTGGAACTTGCTCGCGCGCGAATCGAGCAGGCCAAGAACGAAGCAATCTCGCCCGAAGAAATGCTCGCGAGTGCACCTCCCGGGCGCGAGACCTCGACTGCGCGGATTTACCAGCTCTACCAGGAGCGGATGCGCACGATGAACGCGATGGACTTCAGCGATTTGCAATTGCAGACCTGGATTCTGTTCCAGCGCTTTCCCGAAATCCTCGAGAAGTGGCAGCGGCGCGCCGCGCATCTGCTGGTCGACGAATACCAGGACACCAATCGCGTGCAGTACCTGATTGTGAAGGCGCTCGCCGCGCGATCGGGAAATCTGTGCGTGGTTGGCGACGAAGATCAATCGATCTATCGATGGCGCGGCGCCGACATCCGCAACATCTTGGATTTCGAGCGCGACTACCCGGCCGCGCAAATCTTCAAGCTCGAGCAGAACTATCGCTCGACGAAAACTATCCTTGCGGCGGCCGGCGGTGTCATCCGCAACAACACCGAGCGCAAAATCAAAAATCTGTGGACCGAAAACGGCGCGGGCGAGCCGGTCACCTATTACACCGGCGTCACCGAGCGCGACGAGGCCGACTTTATCGCGCTCGAAATCGCGCGGCTGACAGGCTCCGGCGGATTCAGGCCTGCCGACGTCGTCGTTTTCTACCGCGTCAATGCTCAGTCGCGCGCGATTGAAGAAGCTCTCGTGCGCAGGAGAATCCCCTACTACGTCGTCGGCGGCGTACGCTTTTACGAACAGCGCGACGTCAAAGATCTGCTCGCATACCTGCGCGTGCTCGCGAATCCCGCCGACGCCGTCAGCCTCGAGCGGATGGTCGGGACGCCGCCGCGAGGAATCGGCGCGAAGTCTTTCGAAGCAATCACCGAACTGGCCGACCGCCAGCACATCACGGCGTTCGAGGCGATGGGCCGCCTCGAAACGTACTCCAAAGTGGCGCTCAGAATTGCCAAGCAGGCCGGGATGCTCTATTCGTGGATGCACGATCTCGCCGCGCGCATTCCGGAGCTGAGCGTGCGCGGGATTGTCGAGGAAGTCGTCGCGCACAGCGGTTTCGAGGCTTACCTCGGCACCCTGGAAGACGCGACCTTCCGCAAGCAGAATCTCGCCGAGATGCTCTCCGCGGCAAGCGCCTTCGACGCCGAGAAATCCGGCGGCGGCTTGCCCGAGTTCCTCGAGCGCGTCGCCCTTGTCAGTGACACCGAGCAGATCGACTCCAGCGGCGGACGCGCCGCGCTGATGACCTTGCACACATCAAAGGGCCTCGAGTACCCAATCGTGTTCATGGCCGGAATGGAAGAAGGCCTCTTCCCGCACAGCCGATCCGCCGATATCGACGAGGAAATCGAAGAGGAGCGCCGCCTCTGCTACGTCGGGATGACGCGCGCGCGCCAGTTGCTCTACCTGACCAACACGCTCTCGCGCGAAATCTACGGCGTGCGCCAGGAGTCGCGTCAGTCGCGATTCATGCGCGAGATTGATTCCAGTTTGATTCGACGTATCGCGCCTGAACGCCACACCGCGCCCGTACGCCCGTTGTCCCCGCGCGAGGCCTACGTCGACTACGGCGACAGCCAACTTCCCGACGACGAACCAGGTCCCGGCGGAGACGCGTTCTCAATCGGAGCCAAGGTAGTGCATCCAACCTTCGGCCGCGGTATCGTTCGCCGCCGCGAGGGACGTGGCGACGGGGCCAAGGCGTGGGTGAATTTCGATCGCGGCGGCATCAAATTGCTGGTACTCAAGTTCGCAAACTTGAGGTTGATTGCAGACTGATCGCATCGGTACAATTCCACCCAACGCGACGGCTCCTGCCGAACCGTTCACGCGGATTTACCGCCAACTCGCCCGGGGTTTCATGAAACGCTTCATCAATATCGCCGCTCGACTATTGCCCGCCGTGATGCTGATTGCGTTGGTCGCAATTCCAGCCGCGCACGGCGCGTGGACCGAAGACGAATTCGAGAAACGTCCGCTGTACGCCTATCCGCTTCCGCGCGGCAAGGACGACATCATCGGCAATCTCATCACGTACCAGATCCAGAAAGGAGACACTCTGCTCGATGTCGGGCGATGGTTCGGCGTGACGGCCAAGGAAATTTCCAACGCGAACGCAGGCATCGATTGGTGGGCGCCGCCTGCCGGCCGAGTGATCGTCCTGCCCGACGAGCACATCCTGCCCAACACGCCGCGCGTCGGCATCGTGATGAACATCCCCGAGATGCGCATCTACTATTATTTTCCGTCGCCGACCGGGCCGATCCACAGCAAGGCCAAAGTGACTCCCGCCAAGTTCGTGCCCGGCAAAAAGCATTCGGGAGGAGTCACGCCGTCGGTGGTCTACTCGTTCCCGGTTGGCCTCGGACGTTTCGATTGGAAAACCCCTGAGGGAGTTTTTACGGTCCGCGGCAAGACGCGCAATCCGACCTGGGTGGTGCCCGATGACATCTACCAGGAGCATCTCGAGCGTGATGGCGAAGCCGAGCACGTCGTCTCCGGCGACGATCCCGACAATCCGCTGGGAAAATATCGCATCGAGCTAACCCTGCCCGAGTACGCTTTTCACGGAACCAACGTGCCGTGGGGCGTCGGCATGGAAGTCAGCCACGGATGCATCCGGCTGTACCCGGAGGACATCGAGCGCTTCTTCAACAAGGTAAAAATCGGCACGCCCGGGATGTTCGTCTATCAGCCAGTGAAGTTCGGATGGCGCGGCGACGCACTCTACGTCGAAGTTCACGAAGATCTCTACGGCAAGTACGCCGGTCTGTGGGCCTACGCGCAGAAGGAAGCCGATCGACAGGGACTGACAGATCAGATCGACATGCAGAAGCTTGAAAAAGCCGTCGAGCAGAAGACCGGCGTCCCGACCTACATCATGCCAGGACCTGCGCCCGGCAGCGCCAGTTAGTCGGGGCGAGTCACTTTATCTTATGTGAAACCCGCCGTGGGTTTCACACTTCCTTGGGCAGGGGTGACCCCTGCACCCGGTATCAATCGCAAAGTTGCGCGCAGCGCACTACTTTGCTCTCGGTCGGGGAAGGGTTAGTTAATCATGCGAGACCCTGATTTATGAAAGGCGGAACAGCACCACCATTCGCGCACGCCGCCGAGTTACCACTCCCTGAGAGCAAAGTAGCGCGCTGCGCGCAACTTTGCTCTCTCACTGGGTGCAGGGTCACCCCTGCCGCCCGCCGCGCAGGCGATTATCTCGAATTATTTTGGGGCGGCGACCGGCTGTTTCACCAGATAAAAGTATCGATGGCCCAGGCCGAACGGGCCCGGCCACTTGAGTCGCCGCACGACCTCCATGCCGGCGATCGGTTCGCTCGCGATCGTGTATTCACCCACTTTCGGCGACGTGATCATCGGGATCCCCGCTTCGAGCTCCATTGCTTCAATTCCGTGCTTGGGATACCGATAAAGATCTTCGCCATTCAGCGCGTAACCGGCGTCGATCGCTGAGCGCGGAACTCCCTTATGCTCGAGTTCGTTGCGCGTCGCGAGCACCACCGCCATCCCACGTTGATACGCGTACGTCCCTCCAAGCGATAGCAGGCCCATCGCCAACGTCATCGCAAATCCTGCCGCCATGACGATCCTGCTACGCGGGAGCGGCGCGATCGCAAGCATTATCGCGCCGGCCGGCACCAACACCAGGTAATAGCGGTCGTTGTAGAACCACAACGGTATCGTCGCAGCCCAGTAAATTATTGCGGCTATCGCGGTCGCGGCAGCTCCGCGGCTGAGAGTCCTGAAACTTTGCGCCGACGCGACGACAAATCCCGCCGCGCCGAAGCTCGCCAGCAACATGAACACATATTGCCAGCCGCCGTCCCATGAAAAACGATTATCCTGCCCGCGCAGTATCAGCACGTTGTGCCATCCGCCGAAGCAACTGTACTCCGGCGTCACTGGCATCCGATTGTCCATCCACATCAGGACGAATGCTGATGCGAAAATTGCCGCGCCACCAATCGCCACCCGACGCCATCGCGGCGTCGCGATCTGTAAAATCGCAAGCGGCGATAACACTGTACCCAGGTAAAGCAGCGGACCGAGCACGCCCGCGCGGAGATAATTCGCAATCGGCACCATGAAAAGGTAGCGGAAATGATTTTCGTTGAGCTGCACTTCCCAAGGCCTCGGACCCAGCACCGTCAGCCAGGCCCCGATTCCCACGCAGATCGCGAGCGCCAGAGCGAACGGCGCCATCTTTTTGATCCAATCCGCTCGACTCCAACGATTCGTTCCCTGCAGCAGCCCGGTGTCGTGGAGAATCATCGCGCCGACACAGCCTGCTATCACCATCGCGGCGAACGGCCGAATCAAAAAACCGATCACCGCCGTCGCCGCCGCTATCCACAGCCACAACTGCTCGCGCCGTCCCTCTGCCTTGGCGAACGCCAGGTGCGCCGCGATCATCGCGGTCAGGAACGGAATCTCCGTCATGAACGAGAAGCTCAGGAAGGTGAAGCATGGATTGCAGATCAGCAGACCGGTCGCCGCGAGCGCCTGCCATCGCGGCGCGCCGCATTTGATCGCGAGCGCATGGAACATCACTCCGCACAGCACCGCCAGCACGACCACAGAGATTTCCAGCGACACCGAGTTGCCGCCGAACGCATGCGCCCACGTCACGCCGTACACCACCTGCGCTATCGGCATCGCCTGCGAGAAGCCGGCGAACCTGATCTCGCCAGTGCGCAGATACCGTCGCACGGCGGAACCGTAAAGCCAGCTGTCCACCACCGGCGCGTCCGTCAGCGGATGCAAAATCCAAAGCGCGAACGCGTACCATCCAACCACCACCGCTGCCGCGGCCCATCCTGCGCGCCTCATCGACTCCTGCCTTGCTCCCGTTTTAACCTATCCCTTATACTCCGAAATCAACTCGACCAACGGGACTGCACCGATTTCAATCGAATCACACACAATGCGACAAGTAGCTTTTCATCGTCCGTCCATCGGACCCGACGAGGAGCGCGAGGTACTCGACACCCTGCGCTCCGGATGGATCACCACCGGCCCCAAGGCCAAGCGTTTCGAGAGCGAATTCGCCGAATACGTCGGCGCCAAACACGCGCTCGCGCTTTCCCATTGCACCGGCGCGCTCCATCTCTCGCTATGGGCGCTCGGCATCGGCCCCGGCGACGAGGTTATCACCACGCCGTTTACCTTCACCGCGACCGCCGAAATTCTCGGCTACCTCGGCGCGCGCCCGGTGTTCGTCGACGTCGATCCCGGCACTTTCAACATCAACCCGGCGCGCATCGAGGAGGCACTCGAGAGCGGCGCTAACAAACGCGTCCGCGCGATTCTGCCGGTGCACTTCGCCGGTCATGCTTGCGACATGGATCGCATCCTCAACATCGCGCACACCTACAATTTGAAAGTCGTTGAGGACGCCGCGCACGCCGCCGGCTCTGCCCGTCACATGGACGGCCGCGGGATGGCGAAGATCGGCACCATCGGCGACCTCACCTGCTTCAGCTTTTATGCCACCAAAAATTTCACCACCGCCGAGGGCGGCATGATAACCACCTCGGACGACGCACTCGCGGAAAAAATCGCGGTCGCCAGTTTGCACGGGATGAACAAGGACGCGTGGAAGCGCTACGACAAGAGCGGCTCCTGGTATTACGAAATCCACGACATGGGCTTCAAGTACAACCTCTCCGACGTACACGCCGCCATCGGATTGGCCCAGCTCAAACGCGCCGACGACTTCATGCGCCGACGCGGCGAAATCGCTCGAGCCTATAACGACGCCTTCCGCGGCGACGACGCCCTCCAGCCCGCATACTCCGAGCCCGGCATCGAGCACGCCTGGCATCTCTACGTGCTGCGCATTCGCCCCGATCGCCTCCGACTCGGCCGCAATCAGTTCGTCGAGATACTACGCGAGCGCGGCGTCGGATGCTCCGTGCACTGCATCCCGCTGCACACGATGCATTACTATCAGCGCATGTACGGCTACCGCGACGGCGATTTCCCCGTCGCCGAAGATATTTTCAGCCGCTGCCTCTCGCTGCCCATCTATGCCGCGATGACTGACGAGGACGTCGCCTACGTGATCGATACTGTTCGCGCCATCGTGCGAGAAAACCGGCGCTGAGTGAGGAGAAACTTTTGCGAACACTGGTAACCGGCGGCGCGGGATTCCTTGGCTCTCATCTTTGCGAGCGCTTGCTCAACGACGGCCACGAAGTCATCTGCCTCGACAATTTTTTCAGCGGCAAGCGCGCCAACATCATGCATCTGCTTGGCAACCGCAATTTCGAATTCATTCGCCACGACGTGGTCGAGCCAATCCTGCTCGAAGTCGATCGCATCTTCAGCCTCGCGTGCCCCGCTTCACCCGTGCATTACCAGTACAACCCGGTGAAGACCACCAAGACCTCCGTGATGGGCACGATTAACATGCTCGGTCTCGCCAAGCGCGTGCACGCGCGCATCCTGCTTACATCCACCAGCGAAGTCTACGGCGATCCAGAGGAGCATCCGCAGACCGAATCGTATTGGGGCAACGTAAATCCGATCGGCGTGCGTTCATGCTACGACGAGGGCAAGCGCGTCGCCGAATGCCTCATGATGGACTATCACCGGCAGAACAACGTCGACACCCGCATCGTGCGCATCTTCAACACCTACGGCCCGCGGATGGCGATCAACGACGGCCGCGTAGTCTCCAACTTCTGCGTCGCCGCGTTGCGAGGTGAAGATCTCGAGATTTACGGCAACGGCAATTCAACCCGCTCATTCGCCTACGTCGACGACATCATCGACGCTCTCGTTCGCATGATGAACCAGGACACGCACCTCGGGCCGGTGAACATCGGCAACCCCGACGAATTCACCATCGCGCAACTCGCCAAGCTCGCCATCGAGCTCGCGGGCAGTTCGTCGAAAGTGGTGATCAAGGGCCCGCGCGTCGACGATCCAGTCCGTCGCAAACCAAACATCGATCTCGCGAAAAAAGTCCTCGGATGGGAGCCGCACGTCGCGCTGCGCCCCGGCCTCGAAAAAACCATCGTGCATTTCCGCGAAGTCCTCGGCATCCCGATCGAGTGACATTCTCGCTGCTTGCGATTCCTGCCAACTGGCGACAAGATAAATGTAGTCCCTTCTGCGCGAACCTGTGCCGCGTCATGAATCGGAAGACTCTAGCCCTCTCCCTGTTTTTCCCGTTCGCATTTGCCGCATGCTCCGCGACGCCCCCTCCGGCTCCCCCGCCTCAGCCGATCGTCTACATGCCGCCCGATCCCAACCCGCCGCCGCCCGACGAATGGAACCTGTTGCCCGATCCGACCACCGGCCAGGTCGACGTCTATCACCAGGGCGGCTACGTCGGCTCCGTCACCGGCGATGAACCGAAGGACGAAGACCCGCCAATACCGCATCCCGTGCAGCACGCAGACTAACTATCTTTCCGAATACTGGGTGCAGGGGTCACCCCTGCTTTCACTTTAATAAATTCCGCGCAATCACAACGCGTTGAATCTGCGATGTACCCTCGTAAATCTGCAACAACTTCGCGTCACGCATCAGCTTCTCCACCGGATACTCCTTCATGTACCCGTAGCCGCCGAAAATCTGCACCGCGTTAGTCGTGATCTCCATTGTTGCGTCGGCGCTGAAGGCCTTCGCGTACGCCGAAATCGTGTTCGCGCCCTCGCCCTTATCGACCAACCACGCCGCCTTGTAGGTCAGCAGTCGCATCGCTTCGATCTGGATTGCCATGTCCGCCATCATGAACTGGATAGCCTGAAAATTCGCAATCGGCTGTCCGAACGCACTGCGCTGCTTCGAGTACTTCAGGCATTCGTCGAGCGCGCGCTGCGCAATCCCGATCGCAATCGCACCAATCTCCGGCCGGCTGTGATCGAACGTCGCCATCGCATACTTGAAGCCCTCGCCCTCGCGCCCGACCAGCGCACTGGCCGGAACTCGCACATCCTCGTAAAAGATTTCGCCGGTGTCGGCCGCGCGCTGCCCGAGCTTGCCATGCATCCGGTTGCGCGTGATTCCCGGGACGCTCGATGGAAACACGAAACACGAGATGCCCTTGTGTTTGAGTCGTTTGTCCGACGTCGCAAACGTGACGTACCAATCTGCGCGCGACCCGTTCGAGATGAAATGCTTGGTGCCGTTGATGACGTACTCGTCGCCCTCGCGCCGATATGTCGTGCTCATGGCGGCGACGTCCGATCCCGCGCCTGGCTCTGTGATCGCGAACGCGCAGAACGTCAGCTTCTTGACCAACTGCCCGAGGTAGATCCGCTTCTGCTCGTCGTTGCCCGCGATCAGAATCGGCAGTGTCGCGAGGTCGTTGGCTCCCACTGCGTTCGAGATTCCCGCGCATCCGTAGTTCAGCTCCTCGACGATCAGGCTGGTGTCGAGCACGCCGAGTCCGGGCCCGCCCAATTCCTTCGGCACGCCGAAGTTCATCAGCCCCGCGGCGAACGCTTTCTCGCACACGTCGACCGGAAAAATTTCCTTTTCGTCGTATTCGCGAGCGCGCGGAATTATTTCCTGCTCTGCAAACTTATGCGCCAGTTGTTTCAGTTCGAGCTGTTCCTCGGTCAAATCAAAACCCAGCATCGTGATTCTCTCCCTAGTCGGTCTTCGCCATTGGTGTTAATCGACCGCACGCCCCAATGAAAGAGCTACTGTCACCCGTCGATTCGCCTTGAAAAACCGCGCGCATGTCGATACGAGGGTAGATGACGTTTGAATCTCAAGGAGACCCACGATGCCGATTACCGTGATTGCAAAACTGAAAGTACAGCCCGGCAAGGACACCGAATTCGAAGCCGCCGCCAAGCAGATGATCGCGACGGTGAAAGAGTCCGAGCCCACTACCCTCACCTCCATCCTGCACAAGAACACCAAGGACCCGACCGAGTTCGTCTACTACGAGGTCTACCAGGATCAGGCCGCGTTCGAGTCGCACGGCAAGACCGATCACATGAAAGCCTTCGGCGGAAAGATCGGCTCCCTGCTCGCAGGCCGCCCCGAGATCGCGATCCTCCAGGAAGTCGCCCGCAAGTAGCATCTGCGCGATCGTTCCCCTTCCCTCGGGTTAGGGAGACTCCAACTCCGGTTCCCCTTCCCGCTCGGGAAGGGGTTAGGGGTTGGGTTTTCCGGTACGAGCGAGCTTTCGAGACTTAAAGTAATAGTTTAGATAACGCCAATGCCCTCGACCATCGCAATCCTCGGCGGCCAGCCACTTCGCACGCGCCCCTTCCCGGCGTGGCCCGTCTTCGATGCCCGCGAACGCGCGCAGCTCGAAGACGTGCTCACCTCGCAAAGCTGGGGTGGCTACCCGAGTCCGAATCGCAAAGCCGCCGAGTTCGCCGCCGCATTCGCCGCATACCAGGGCGCACGCTTCGCCATCCCGACCACGTCCGGAACCAGCGCGCTCGAAGTCGCACTCAAAGCACTCGGCATCGGCGCCGGCGACGAGGTCATCGTCCCGCAATCACCTTCGCCGCAACCCCGTATGCCGCCGTCGCATGCATGGCGCGTCCGATTTTCGCCGACGTCAGCGTCGCCAACGGATGCGTCGATCCTGAATCCGTCAAGCGCCTCATCACGCGCCGCACCAAGGCCATCATTCCCGTCCACTACGGCGCGTCGCTCGCCGACTTCGATGCGCTCGCGGAAATTTCGCGCGCGCATTCCATTCCGATGGTCGAAGACTGCGCCCACGTACCCGGCGCTCAATTCCGCGGTCGCGGCGTCGGCACGCACGGCGCCCTCGGATGCTTCAGTTTTCAGTCCTCCAAACCGATGACCGCGGGCGAAGGCGGAATGATCACCACCAACGACCCCGAACTCGAGCAGCGATGCCAGTCGCTGATCAATTGCGGACGCCGCCGTCCCGGTGACGACTTCGAGGGTCCGCTGATGGGTGCGAACTATCGGATGACGGAATGGCAATGCGGAATTCTGCTCGCGCAGCTCGCGCGATTGCCCGAACAAATCGATCACAAGAGCCGTGCCGCCGGCCGCCTGCGCGAAGGCCTCGGCGCCATCAAAGGACTAAGCCCGATTGCGCGCGATCCACGCGTCATGCGCGAAGTCATCTACGCATTCGTTTTCCTCGTCGACGAATCCGCGCTCGGCGTGTCGCGCAATCGATTCGTCCGCGCACTTCGCGCCGAAGGCATTCCATGCGGCGTCGCCAACGATCCGGTCTATCGATCCGCACTTTTTCCGCGCGAGTCCGCCGCCTATCGCAAAGCCGTTGAACTGGCGGGCGCCAACCCCGACACCGCCACGATCGATTGCCCCGTCGCCGAGCGCCTGTTCGAGCACGCAATCGTCTCGATACCGCACGAATGCCTGCTCGGCGACGACCGCGACCTTGACGATATCATCGCCGCAGCCGTGAAAGTGGCTTCCAGAGCCACCGAGCTCGGCTCGGCCAAGCTCGAAAAGTCGAAGTAGCCATGCCTCCTCTCTACGTCGGAGCCGCCCGCGTGAAACTCGATCCGCCGGCCGGACTCGCGATGCTCGGTTACGGCAACCGTGTCGGCCGCAATACCGGTGTGCATGACGACCTCGCCGCGCAAGCGCTCGTGCTGAGCGACGGCGCTAACAAAGTCGCGATCGCCGGCGTCGACGTGCTCGCAGTCGGCGCCCGAATCGCGGACGACATTCGCGAACGCGTCGCCGCCAAGACCGGCATCCCCGCCGACTCGATCCTCGTTTGCGCGACGCACACGCATTCGGCGCCCGCCTTCAACATCTTCGCGACTCCGCGCGCCGACGCGAAGCCGGCCGAGGGCCGCAACCTCGAATGGGAGCGCGCGCTGCCCGAGAAAATCGCCTCGGCGATCATTCAAGCGAATGAAAATTTGGAGCCAGCGACGCTCCGCGCGGCAGCATCCCAATTCAACCTCGGAATCAATCGCCGCCTGATGCGCCCGCACCGGCAAATCCAACTTGCCGCGAATCGCTCCGGTCCGGCAGATGCGGAAGTCAGCGCGCTCGGTGCCTATCGCGCGAACGGAACTCCGATCGCGTTCTTGATGAACTACCCGTGCCACGGCGTCGTGCTATGCGAGGACAACCTGCTCTACTCGCGCGACTGGCCCGGCTTCGCGATGGATGAAATCGAATCCGCGGCCGCCACAGCCGGCAGCCCGCGCCCAATCTCGATTTTCATCCAGGGCGCGACCGGCAATATCGATCCGCGCAGCCGCGGCAATTTCGAAGTCGCTGAGCATCACGGCCGCGCGATGGGCCGCGGCGCATTCGACGCCCTCCGGCATGCACCATCGATTACCGACGCGCGAATTGCCGCGCGCAGAATCGCGTTGAATCTCAAGCTCAAAGATTTCAGCGCCGACCTCTCCGTCGCACGCGCTTGCGCTGATCAGACTCTGGCTTCACTCGACAACCATCGCGGCGGCGACGGCTATCAGTTGAAGCGCCTGCGCGACCATCATGCGCAATCCCAAGCGGCGCTGGCCGCTCTGGAAGCCCTCGAGGAACAAAATCGCCGCGACCGCCGCGTCGACATGACGCGCCGCGAACTCGCCACCGCGATGACGCTCGTAACCGTCGGCAATCTCGCGATCGTCGGCATCCCCGGCGAACTCTTCGTCGAGCTCGGCCTCGCGATAAGAGCAAATCCGCACTTCGCGCGCACCTTCGTCGCCGGCTACTGCAACGATCTCATCGGGTACATACCGACGCGCGCCGCGTACCCTGAAGGCGGCTACGAAATCGATGCGGCGAGAATTGCCTCCGGCAGCGGCGAGATGATCGTCGACACCGCTCTTTCAGCGCTCGCTGCAATGCGCGACTAGTCGTGCGCGAGATTCAACATCGCGAACTTCTTCGGATGCTCTCCTCCGGCGTGCAAGTCGTCGACGCCCTGCCGACCCACGAGTACGCTACCGCGCACATTCGCGGCGCGATTCACATCCCGGTCGGGCGCATCCTGCGCGACGCTCCAGCATTGCTAGACCGCACGCGCCCGGTCGTCGTCTATTGCCGCGATTCTTTGTGAGACCTCAGCGCGCGAGCTGCGGCGCAGCTCGAATTGCTCGGCTTCACCGACGTCCGCCACTACTTCCGCGGCAAGACCGATTGGATCGTCCGCGGATTGCCCACCGATCCGCCGGCTCCGCTCTCAGAGCGGATGCGCGCGCTTCGCTACTTCGTAAACAATCTCGTGCCCGGCCTGCGCTCTTTCTGGATTCACTATTTGGACCGCGTGCGCGTCGACGAGTTCATGCGCGACGACCTCGTCCGCCTCGGCCCTGAAGACTCGGTCCCGCCCACGCCTCTCGATTCGCCAAAGCCGCGCGCCGTTGTGCTGAACTCAGACGGAGTACTGCTCGGCACCATCGAACTATCAGACCCCGCGCCGCGCGCTCTCGACGCAATGAATCCGAACCCGCAAACAATCCGCCCCGACATGACCCCGAAACTCGCCACCCATCTGCTGAAATCGAATCCGTATCTGATGGTCACCACCGCGAAGGGTAGATATCTCGGACGCTACATCCCCAATGACTGAAGCTACCGCTCAATCACGCCATCGCTCGAAATGTCCAGATGGTACGCGACCTCGCGCGCAAGCTCCTCCGGCCGTCCGCGGTAGTACTCGACCTGCGGTACGCCCGCGATTGCCGCGATGACGTCATCGACGGCTATCTTCTTGAAACCGTGCCGCTCGAAGAGTTCGCCTGAATCGGTACTGAACAAATACAGATGACGCGCGCCGCGCGTATGCGCCGCCTTGCGCGCCGCCGCGATCAACGCGGCGCCGATCCCACGCTCGCGCATAGATTCATCCACGTACAGCGATCGGATCAGCGCCGCGTCGATCTTCGACTCGACGCCGATCACTCCGACCGATTCATCGCCGATGTACGCAACGATGTAACACGCGGCCGGCCATTCGATTCCGACGGTTATCATGCCGGCCCGCGTGAGCATCTCGCGCACGCGCACCAGGTCGCGCGTCTGCTCGATTACCAGTTCGCCTGCGCGATGCTTTCGTATCGCCATGTCACCGTCCGAGAGCTACTTTTTCGGCGGCGGGAAGAGCTGCACGCCGGCTTCATCGACCACCGTGATTGCTTTCACCGGACAGGAACGCGCCGCCGAGACAATTATCGAGTCGTCCGCTCCCGCCGGGTTGACGACTTCGGACTTGCCTGCGTCGTCGAGTTGAAACACGGCCGGCGCGGTTTCCACGCAGTCGCCGCTGCCGATGCAGCGGGTTTTGTTTACCGTAATCGAAAGTTTCGCCATCGCTACCTCCCGGGGTCCTGCTTGAACAATAGAATCCATAACGAGCGTGCGCAATTGAATCCGCGCGCAGCGCGGCTAATACTCATTCGCGATGAGCCAGATTGCAGGCACCGGCATCGACGTCATCGAGGTCGATCGCATCGAGCGCGCTCTCACGCGGCCCGCGACCGGCGAGCGTTTTCGCGCCCGTGTTTTCACCCCCGGCGAAATCAAGTACTGCGAGTCGCGCGGGCTTCCCCGCTACCAGAGCTACGCTGCGCGCTTCGCCGCCAAGGAAGCGACGATGAAGGCGCTCGGCACCGGATGGAACCGCAACGTCGGATGGAGCGAAATCGAAGTTGTGCGCGAGCGCGGCAAAGCCCCAACTATCGCGCTATCAGGCAAGGCCGCCGCCTTCGCGCAGCGCAAACAGATCACGCGCTTCCACCTGAGCATCAGCCATACCGCCGCCCAGGCAATAGCGCACGTAATCGCCGAAACCTGACTCTGCTTTCAAAAACGCTTAGGCCACTTCATCGCACCGTGAAGGACGCGCAATACCGTCACCGTGTCACCTCGATGAAGGTACGCGACGACGTAAGGCAGTCCCGCGATTACTAACTCGCGCGTGCCTTCGACGCGACCTGGTCGTCCCATACCGGGATGTTCTTCCAGCATTTCTACTTGTCGAACGGTTTCTGCGAGGATTCGAAACGCGGATTCAGCGTTGTCGCGCCCAACATACTCCTCGATCGATCCGAGGTCGTTATCGGCGTCTCGAGTCCAGTCTAGCCGCACGCTTACGCTCCAACCTCTTCACCACCTCGTCGTGCTCCAGGACCTCGCCCGCTTCGACTTGCTTGAGCGCATGCTTGACCTCGCCAACGAACCATTCTTCGTAATCGAGGTACCGCTCAACGGCCTGATTTATGACCCATGCCCGCGAACGGCTCATCGCATTGGCAAGACCGTCGACGCGCTTCAGCGTGCGGCTCTCCATGCGGACTGTAGTTGTCTTCTCGATGCCCATATTCAGAGAGAATACATCCGGCTACATCCGATCGGCAACCACCCTTGAGATCGAAGGTGGGGCAAAGAGCTTATTACTTCGCTGGAGATGCGGCGGCTTGCGGTGGTGGAGGCTGGGGGGCCTTCGCCATGTACAGCGGCGCGGGACGATTGAGTTGCTCGAAGCTGAAATCGCTCAGCGAATAGACCGCCTTGCTCCCGCTGGACGTCGCGTAGTACTCGGTCCGCTGTGCCGGTTCGCCGGGGATTGGCGGGGCCGTCGGCTTGACGCTGATCTTCGCGAGCTTGACCATGCCGAGCTGCTTGCCGTCTTTGCCTATCAGCGTGATTTCGACCGCAGGGTTGTCCAGTCCGAACGGCTGCGCACTCGGCATCGGATCGGCGACGATCGATTCGCCCTTTAGATCGCGGAACTGATTGAGCAGCCGCTCGACGACTGGAATATCGGCCTCCGTCGTCTTGCCGCCGGCTACGACGTCCCAATTGCCGACCGGTACGCGCTTGAGCGTAAACTCGCCGTCGCTGGTTTTGACCTTGACCGTCTCAACCGACTCGGGATCGACCTTGACGATAGTCTTGTTGCGAAAATCCAGCGGCGACTTGTCCAGGCTCGTCATCACATATTCCGCGACGGCGTAAACCGGTGCGCGTTCTCCGCGGCGCACGTAAATTCCGCTCTTGCCTTCGCCGGCCTGCTTGAATCCGAACAGCATCGATTGCTGCTCGCCGTTCTTGAGCACCACGGTCGCAGTCAGGTGCGGCTTCTCGAGCCCGTATTGCGCGACGTTGGTGGGTGCGTCCGACACGAAGTCGGTCGCGCGCGCATTGACCAGAGTGCCGAGCGCCATCCGGACCGCGGTGTCATCGGCCGGCGAGGCCGAAGGCTTGACGATCTTCCAGTTGTCGCCGTCGCGATCGATTTCAACCGTCTGCCCATTGTCGCGCGCGATTATCAGCTTCTGAACGTCGTCGAGCTTGAACGTCATCAGGTCGCGCACGCGCAAATCGTTGACCGACTTGTTCATCCCGGCTGAGAACGCGCCTTCCGTCAGCAGCACTGCCGGACTATTCGAGAGCCGAACGTAAGCGTTGAAACCAATCGGAGTCGACTTGCCAACCTCGATCGATGGAACTGTTTTCTTGTCGAAGGTCGTGACCGTCACAGTCGTCGTCGGAGGCTTGAGCCCGAATGGCGCGAGGTCCGCCGGCTTGTCGTCGACGGTGCGAACCAGAACGCCGTCGGCAATCGCGCGCGCCAGGTTATTGGCCTGCGCCTGATCGGCGTCGGCGCCCACGGGCTTCACCAGCCGCCACGGCTTACCCTTGTCGCGCTCGAGCACGATGTCCCGATCGGAGTACTTGAGTTCAATTTTCGCGATGTCGTCCGGCTTGACGTCGATCAGTTTCGGCTTCTCTTCATTGACCGAGTAATGACCGACGACGAAGGCGTAGCCGCCGACAATCGCGAACAGGATCAGAACGATAATAGTGTTGCGCAAGCGCATCGGAGATTAGGTCAAAGCCGGAGAGCGCCTCAGTTGCGTCGTTCCCACCACACGACGATTCCGGCTATCAGCAGCAGCTCGGGCAGCAGTAGCACTGCGAATGCGAACACGATCGAGAACTGCCCCTCAGTCAGGCGGAAGCGCGACGCGCGAATCGATCGCGGCCGAATCGAGATCGAGTTCTCCTCGCCGGTCAGCCAGTCGGCGCTGTTGACGAAAAAATCGCGGTTGAAAAACGTGGTCACATTCTGATTGTCGGCAAACTCCGAGCTTCCGTACACCACAATGCGCGCATCACCTTTGCCGAAGCCCAGCTGTTCGAGGTTGCCATCCACCGCCATCACCACCGTGATCGGCCCGCGCGTATCCTTGGCAGTCAGCTCAGCCTTCTGTTGTCGGAACAGCGTGTCGAGATCAACCTCCGCCCATGACGTATCGCTGGTGTTCGCGATCGGCGTGACTGTCAGCCCCGGCTTGAGATTGGGTTCGGCGGTTAGCGATCGCGACATCGGGAACACGGTGCGCTGCTTGAAGTCCTTGGTGATCGGATGATCGCCGTAATTCTGCACGATCGGATTCAGCCCGAGCGCAGGACCCTCGAACAGCCGCACCACCTGGTCCACCACGATGTCGTTGCCGACCTTGACGCCCCACTCACCCGCCAGCTTCACCATCGCATCTTCGTCGATCGGATTGTCGGGACGCTGCGGCCGGAACATCGCAATCATGCGTCCGCCATGCTTCAGGTAGTCGTTCAACGCATCGACCTCATGCTGGCCGAGCGGCTTGATCGGTCCCGCGACCACGACCAGGTTGGCATCATCAGGAACCTTGGGCAGTTGCGCGAGCTCGAGCTTGCGAACCTCGTAGCCCTCGCCTTCCAAATCTTTTTTGATAGTGCCGTAGCCGTTCTGGGTCTCGGCATCGTCGGGATCGGCCTCGCCATGCCCGTCGAGGAACTCGATCACCTTCTTGGTGCTCCTGGTCGCGCGGATGATTGCGTTGGTCAGCGACTCCTCGGTGAGGTCGGTAACGTTGGTGCCCTCGCCGCTGTCGGGGCCGCCATACTGCAGATGCGTTGTGCCCATCACCGACACTTTGAAGCGCTCGGCGAGCTCAGGATGCTTATCGGGATCGACCAGCTCGTAAGTGAGCTTGGGCGAGTAGTACGCGAAGGTTTCGTAGAGTTCGCGCGCGGCTGGATTCTCGCCGCCCTGGAAGAAGCCGTACAACTTGAGCGGCTTCTGCAAACCCTTGACCACGTTTATCGACTGGCTCGAAAGGCTGTAAACCTTCTCGCTGGTGAGATCGAGCCGCGTGTGATGGAGCGACGAAATATAGTTGACCGCGACTAGCAGCCCGATGAAGGCGATCGAGTAGATGGCGGCGTTGGCGCCGTAACGCGCCGAACGTCCGGTCGTGATCGATGAAAGCTCGGATCGGCTCGAAGTGATCCACAGGACGATCGCGAAGATGCCGCCGGCCAGGTTGACCCATACGAACAGCCGAAAGCCGCTCGAAATAAAATAGTCGACCAGCCCGAACGTGAGCAGGACCAGACCGAGAATTCCGTAAAGCGCCGCCGATCGCCGCATCCGCCCCCTACCTTACCGCCAGCGCGCCGACTCGACCGATCGTTGGGTCAAGAACAGCGCCACGAAGATGAGACTCAGGAAATATACGATGTCGCGCGTGTCGATGATGCCGGTGACCATCTGCGCGAAATGGTCCGGCAGCGATAGATAGCGCAGCAAATCGGAGAATGACGACCCGCCCGCCTGCGCCGGCCATGAAATCACGAACAGCAACAGCAGCAGGCCGAAGCAGCTGATCGCCGCGATAATCTGATTCTGTGTCAGCGAGCTGGTGAACAGTCCGATCGATACGAACGAAATCGCCAGGAACGCGAGCCCGAGGTAGCCCGAGAACATCACGCCAATTTCCGGATTGCCGAAGGCGATAAGGATCAGCGGGAACATTCCGGCGAGCCCAATCATGATCAGCATGAACGCCGCCGCCGCGATAAACTTGCCTGCGACGATCTCGCCGGTGCGGATCGGCGCAGTCAGCAGCAGCTCGTAAGTGCCGGTACGCTTCTCCTCGGCAAAACTTCGCATCGTGATCGCGGGCACCAGAATGACGAGCACGATCGCAAGATTGTGCAGCATCGGCTCGATCACGCGTTCGTTAAGATTGAGTTTCTGCAAAACTTCAGGATTCTGCATCGCCGCATATGCGGTCAGCGTCACTTCGAAGTACCGAAGTAGCGCAAAGAAAAAGAAGCCACCCAGCAGCAGGAACACCGTCATCACGACGTATGCGACCGGCTGCAGGAAGTATCCAGAGAGCTCCTTGCCTGCGATTGTCAGCGAATTTTTCATTCGAGCGGCACGGGTCGCCTAGGTATGCCCCGCTCCAACCTCCTCCAGCTTTTCTTCCGCCGTCGCGCCGTCCTCGTGATGCTCTTTGGTGATCGCGGTCAGGAAAATATCTTCGAGCGACGTACCGGCCGGGAGCTTCTTCAGATACTCCTCGAGCACGACGCGGCCGTCGGCGATGATCACGACCTTGTCGCAGATCTGCGAGACCTCGGGCAGGATGTGGGTCGAGAGCACGACGGTTCTGTTCCCGGCGAGATGGTGAATCAGGCCGCGAATTTCGTGAATCTGGCGCGGGTCGAGACCGATGGTTGGTTCGTCAAGCACCAGCACCGGTGGATCGTGAATCAACGCCTGCGCCAGCCCGACGCGCTGTCGATAGCCCTTGGAGAGCTGTCCGCAAATCCGATGCGCCATGTCAGTGAGTCCGCAGACTTCGAGCACATGCTCGAGCGCCGGTTCGATCTTTGCCCGCGGGACATCGCGGAGTTTCGCAACGAATCGCAGATAGGCCTCGACGCGCATGTCGGGATACAGCGGCGGGTTCTCAGGCAGGTAGCCGATTTTGCGGCGCGCCTCGAGCGATTGCGAAAAAATATCGAGCCCATCAATCAGGACGGTACCCGCACTCGCCGGCATGTAGCCGGTGATGATGCGCATTGTAGTGGTCTTACCGGCGCCGTTCGGACCCAGAAAGCCGAGGATAGAACCGCTCTCGGCTTTGAACGATACGTCTTTAACCGCGACAAAGTTGCCGTAGGCTTTAGTTAGGTTTTTAACCTCGATCATTCAGGTCGTCCGATTCCAGAGCCACCGGCGTCGCTAACAGTCAATCAGTCAAATGAATTGACGATGCGACCCACACAGTAATTCGATCAACAACAAGGCAACCGTCTAATTAAACACGCCAAGCGAAACTGTCAATACGATGATATGACGTCGCGCATTAAATTTCGATTTGCTTTTTCGGACACTGTTGCTTTGCGGAGCGTATCGGATAGTTTCGATTGATGGCCGCAGATCGCAAGCAACTGATTCTGGTAGACGGATCGGGTTACATCTTTCGCGCGTTTCACGCGCTGCCGCCCATGAATACGTCGCACGGGCTGCCGACCCAGGCGGTCTACGGTTTCATTCGGATGCTGCTGAAGCTGCTGAAGGACGTGCGGCCGTCGCATATCGCGATCGTTTTCGATTCGCCGAAGAGAACTTTTCGCGACGACCTGTTCGCCGATTACAAGGCGAATCGCAGCGAGGCGCCGAACGATCTCATCGTGCAGATTCCGTACATCCATCGCGCCGTCGAGGCTTTCAGGATCAAGTCGCTGATGATCGAGGGCTTCGAGGCTGACGACGTGATCGGCACGCTCGCCAAGCGCGCGGCCAAAGAAGATTTCGTCGTCACGCTCATCACCGCGGACAAGGACTTCATGCAGTTGGTCGGTCCGCACGTGACGCTATGGGACACGATGCGTGACAAGCGCGTCGGCGCGCGCGAGGTGCGCGAGCGCTTCGGCGTCGAGCCGTCGGCGCTGGTGGACATTCAGGCGCTGACGGGCGACACGATTGACAATATCAAAGGCGTGCCGGGGGTCGGTGAGAAGACGGCGTCGGCGCTGATTCAAAAATTCGGTGGGATCAAGCAACTCTACGAGAATCTCGACCGTATCGAGGAGTCTGGCATCCGCGGCGGGAAGAAAGTCGCGGGACTGCTGGCTGAGCATCGCGCGGCGGTGGACCTCGCAAGAAGATTGGTGCGTATCGAGACCGACATGGAACTCAAAATAGAGCCCGACGAGTTCGCATGGCATGGCGTCGACGAGAAGTTGGCCGCCGATCTGATGCGCGAGCTGGAGTTCAATTCGATCATTCGCGAGATATCGCCGTCGCAGGCAGAGCTTCCCGGCCTTGAATCGAATGCGACTCCCGTCGCGACCGTCAGTGGAAAAGACCTCGGTGAGGCTCTGAAGACGTTGGCCGGCGCGCCGCAAATTGCGGTTGATCTCACCGCATCCGACACTGGCAGAGCGACGTTGCAACTCGCGAGCGCCGAGCAAACCGTTGTCATCGAGCATGACGAGATCGCGAGTGCGGCAGCCCTCCTCAGCTCCCAGAGCCCGCCCAAATCGTGCCACGATCTCAAGAATCAAATCGAAGCCTTCGCGCGCCATGGAATCGCGCTGGCGGGCGTCGATTTCGACACGATGCTGGCGGCCTTTCTGATCAATTCCGGACAGGGTGAGCCTTCCCTCACCCAGCTTTATCACGAGTATCTCGCGCCGCTTGGCGCGAGCACTCCGCCCGGCACGAATGCGGACCTAATAAGAAATCTTCGCGAGGCGCTCGCGACGCGTCTGGAAGCCGACGGGCTCAGCTCGATGTACAACGAAATCGAGATGCCGATCGCACCGATCCTGGCCGAGATGGAAACCGCGGGTATCGGGATCGACGGCGATGCGCTCAAAATCATCTCGAAAGAATTCGCCGAAGAGATAAGTCGCCTCGAACGCGAATGCTACGAGCTGGCCGGCCGCGAGTTTAATCTCAACTCGCCCATCCAGCTGCGCGAGGTTCTGTTTACTCATTTGAAACTATCGGCCAAGGGCCTGAAAAAAACCAAGAGCGGATTTTCCACCGACGTCGATACGCTCGAGAAGCTGGCGGCGGTGCATCCGATGCCGCGCAAGTTGATCGAATACCGCACCATTTCGAAATTGAAATCCACCTACGCCGACTCACTGTCCGAAGTGATTCACTCGGGCACTGGGCGAATCCACACGACCTGGCATCAGGCGTTGGTACCCACAGGACGCGTGAGCTCAAGCGATCCGAATCTGCAGAACATCCCGACCCGCAGCGTCGAGGGCCGCAGGATTCGCCGCGCCTTCGTGCCCAAACCGGGATTCATCTTCGTGTCTGCCGACTATTCGCAAATTGATTTGCGCGTGATGGCGTATCTGTCGGGCGACAAGACTCTTGTCGACGCGTTCACGACTGGCGAGGACATTCACATCCGCACCGCGACCGAAGTGCTGGGAATCACGCCGGACAAGGTCAATGCGGAGGCGCGCCGGCTGGCCAAGGTGATAAACTTTGGGATTATCTATGGGATGGGATCGCAGCGGCTGGCCGGCGAACTCGGGATTGCGCTAGCGGAGGCCTCGGACTACATCAAGCGCTACTTCGAACGGCTGCCCGGCGTGCGCGCATGGCTCGACGACACGGTTCGCATTGCGCGCACAACAGGCTACGTAACTACGATGTATGGGCGCCGCCGCTACCTGCCCGAGCTGAACGCGCAGCCGGGTGGTGCGAGAGCGCAAGCAGAGCGAATCGCCATCAATACTCCCATCCAAGGCACGGCGGCAGACCTGATAAAACTCGCTATGATACGGCTTGACAGGGTGCTTAAGGAGCGTGGCCTCGCCGCGCGGATGATTCTCCAAGTGCATGATGAACTACTGCTGGAAGCGCCACAGGGCGAGTGGCAAGAGGTTGCGGCGCTGGCAAAACGCGAAATGGAGGGGGTGGCCGAGCTCAAAATTCCGCTCAAAGTCGAGTTGAAATCCGGTCCAAACTGGGCCGAGATGAGCAGCGCGGCATGAATATTTCCCTGAATTTAGTCGCCCTCATTAGCGTCTACTCAAGTTGAGAACACCAGGCCGTCAGGACGGCGACGAAGCCGAGCTTATCGAACGCTCCCGCAAGGGCGATTCGGAAGCATTCGGCGTGTTGGTGGAGCGGTACCAGCGTAGAGTGGTCGGAGTCGCGCTGGCGGTGGTGCACAATCAGGATGATGCGATTGAACTGGCGCAAGAGACTTTCGTTCGCGCCTATGAAAACCTCGCAAAATTCGAGTCTCGCTCGAGCTTCTCAACCTGGCTCTATCGAATCGCGGCCAACCTCGCGATCGATTTCTGGCGCCGCGAGGGACGTCACGTAGTTCTGCATGGAGAAGACGCCGAAAACGAGATCGGCAAGCTGCCGACCACTACTGGAGATTCATTCAAGGAAGTCAGCCGCAGTGAACTCTCGGCGCGCCTAAAGCAAGCGCTGGAGGAGTTGACGCCGGAACATCGTGCAGTGATACTTCTACGCGAAGTCGAAGGGATGTCGTACGACGAAATTAGCGACGTTTTGCAGTGCCCTAGAGGAACAGTAATGAGCAGGTTGCACTATGCACGCACGCACCTGCGTAACATCTTGAAGGATCTGGGTGGGAACTGAGCGAAGCATATGGCTGAATGCGGTGAAATAAGCATGATGCTCGGCGCGTTCGAGGACTCGGAACTCGAACCCAACGAGATGCAGGAAGTCGCATATCATCTGGCGCGATGCGAGTCCTGCACGGGCGTCCTCGCCGATTATTCGAAGCTTGGACGAGACCTGAGATCCATCACGGAAGTGCCTTCGCTGGCCGGTTTCTCGAGCGCGGTAGTAGCTCGCGTCGATCGTTTGCCGCAGCCGGTGATGACCAGAATCGAGCGTTTCATCAGGCGTCAGTTGGAGTCGGTCGGCTCCGGGTTCGCGTGGGGCGGCGCTGTCGTGGTAGCCGCGATCGTCACCATAATTCTGATGACGCCGTACGCCCGGGAACTCGCCAATCGAGAGACCTTGCCGACCGTGGTCGCCAGTTCGGATCACAACGCCGCGCCGGCGCCCGCACCCGCTCAGGTGGCGGACGCGACGGCCAACGAGCCTACAATGGCGGACAACGATTCTCACGCCGACATCTCTCGCCTCGAGTCAGAGAACCATTCTGTCGCAGTTTGGAGCGAGCCGCGCAGGGACACCACGGTCATCTGGTTGCCGGATCAGCCCTAGGTCGCCATGTCGGTGCGTCCCGGTACCCTCACTTTCCTCATCATAGTGATCTCGGCCTTCGGACAGGCTGGCGTTACCAACGCCCAAATGGCGTCGAAGCAGGTGAACGTTTACGTCGACTCGGTGATGGCCGCCGACACCAACGAGGGCACCGACCCGCGGCTCGCCCCGATGGGCCAGAAGCTGCGCGGCCTGTTTGGCTTTTCGACTTACAGCCTGATCGGTCATAACGAGGGCGAGACCGACTGCGGCAAGATGATCGCGTTCACTCTTCCGGGCGGCAAGATTCTCCACGTGCAACCGCGCGCCATCGACGGCGACATGATCGCGATGGAAATCGTGCTGTTCGACGGCACGCGCCCGATGATGACTACCGACCTCAAGCTCAAAAACAACGGGACATTGATCGTCGGGGGTCCGCGTTACGAGCAAGGGATGATGATCATTTCGATCGGTGCGAGCACCGGCGGAAGTACGCCGATGCAGGCTCAGGCCACTCCCCCAGGCGAAGCGACCTCTCGTTAGAACTTCACAACGGATCGAAATACGGCGCCACGCGGCGATTGAAGTGGAACTCGCGCGCGAGTGCAATCCACTTGCGGTCGACCCCGTGCAAAGGCTCGGGCAGACTGTCGAGCGGGAAGAAAGCGGCGGCCAGCGCCTCGAGCGGATTCGGCTTCAACTCGCCGCCGACAATTCGACAATAGAAAAGCATCGAGTAGATATGGCGGGCGGGTGAGCCGTACTTCTTGTTGTCGATTACCGCGATCAGACGCTCGGGCTCGACGATAAGGCCGGTCTCCTCGCGCGCTTCCTTCGCGACGTTCTCTGCGGGCGATATGCCGACATCGCAGAAGCCGGTGGGATACCACCACTTCCCGGTCGGCCGCTGCATCATGAGGATTTCGTCGCAGTCGTTGAACGCGATCACGCCGCATCCCACGGCCGCCGTGACGTATCCTTCGTAGCCGGCGATCACTTGTTCGCGCCATCGGCGGCGCAACGCTTCCGCATCGTCATCGTTCGCACCGGCGACCACCGCATGCATCCGCGCCGCCTCTTTGAGCAATTCCTCGTAGCGCTCGGAATCGTAGCCGTCGGGCTTGAAGGCGAGCCCGGTCCGCGCGATTGCGGTTATGCGTTCGATAAAGCGCGCCAGTTCAGCGAGCAGATCAGAGTCCGGCATTTACGTCACTTTGTAGCGAAGCGTTCAGCGCCATTCCAGCCAGCCGTTGCCGAGGATTGTGGATCGAATATCCTTCGCACTGGCGCGTCCGGGATTCTTCGCTGCGCTCAGAATGACACAAAGAAAAGAGTCGAGCACGGAGAACGAACAGCACCCTTGTCATTCTGAGCGAAGCGAAGAATCCCGGATCTTTCTCGACGCTGGTTCACACTCCCTCAACCCCGACGTTGAAGCGACGCTCGCAAGCAAGTCGTTTTATGTCATTGTCAGCGCAGGGCGCGAATCATTATGAAGCTGATTTTAAGCCGCAAGGGATTTGATTCTGCGAATGGCGGATGCCCAAGCCCAATCCTGGACGGTCAACTTTGCTCGCTTCCGATTCCGGATGCTGGCGCACCGACTCGATACGCCGAAATTTCCTCATTCAACGGCTCGTCGATTGTGCGGATTGTCGAAGACCTGACGCGCGGTCGAGTACAGCAGAGTGATGGCGCGCATCTCGATCCGGATTTGCGCCGCGATGCGATCCCACGCAGCGCGGGATGGCGTTCGATCTTCGGGCAAGCCGCAGCCGCGCAGAGTCATCTCGCGAGGCAGGAAGTCGGACGCGGCGATCTGTTTTTGTTCTTCGGATGCTTCCGGCAAGCCGAGAAGGTTGGAGGTGGGTTCCGCTTCGTCCGCGATGCACCGAAACTTCACGTTATCTTCGGATGGCTGCAGGTCGCGAGCGTGTCGCGCGCGACTAGCGAGCTTGCGATTGAAATCCCGTGGGCAGAAGGACATCCGCATCTCGCGGCGCCCGAGCGATACAAAAACAACACGCTCTATTTCGCGAGCGACCGCCTCTCGTCGATTGGCCTCAAAACGAGAGGCGCCGGAACCTTCGACCGGATTAGGCCCGAGTTGATACTCACAAAGACCGACTCGAATTGTTCCGTGTGGCAGCTGCCGCGATGGTTCCATCCAAACGGCCGCCCTGCCCTTTCCTATCACTCGAAGCCGACGCGCTGGACGGACTGTGACGACTCGATGCGGTTGCAATCAGTCGGTCGCGGCCAGGAGTTCGTGCTGGACGTCGACGAGTATCCTGAAGCGCGCGGCTGGTTGCGATCGATCTTTCGGGCCGCGAATAGCTAGCCTCGCGGCGCTGAGTTGCAGACCGACCAAGCTGCGTCGGCGAGCGCTGGGACTCGTTCTTTGCTGGCGGCGAACAGGGGATCGTCGGTCTGGCCGAGCACGAAGCGGGCGTAGCTGCCTTCCATGATGATTGCGAGCTTGAACAGCGCGAACGCCTGGTAGAATGGGAAGTCGCGCATCGCAAGGCCGGTGCGGCGCTCGTATCGATCGATCATCTCGCGCCGCGTGAGCCATCCTGGCGCGGCCTGCATGCTGGCGATCACGCCGCCCGACGCGTCAGTCGGGTCGGGCCAGTAGGTCAGCATCCAACCGAAATCCGCCAGCGGGTCGCCAATCGTCGACATCTCCCAATCGAGCACCGCGATCGCGCGCGTGCTTTTCGGATCGAACATCACGTTGTCGAGCTTGTAGTCGCCGTGGACAATCGTCGGCGCCGGCGACTGGGGAATTCGCGCGCGCAACCACTCCTTGACGTTTTCCATGACGGGCAGCGGACGGGTATGCGGAATCGTGCGCTCGAGCTGATCGGTCCATCGCCTGAGTTGGCGTTCGAGGTAGCCGTCGGGCCGCCCGAAACCCTCGAGGCCGGCCGCGCGCCAATCGACCTGCTGCAGCGCGACGAGCACATCCACCATCTGCTCGCTTACCTGCCGGCGCAGATCGGGGGTCTGCGCGAAGTGCTTGTTGTCGGCGCGCACGACGTCGCCACGCAGGTACTCCATCAGGTAAAACTGGGCGCCGATGTATGACGAATCGTCGCATACGGCGTACACGCGCGGCACCGGCACCGGGGTGTCCTGCAAGGCTTTGATCACGCGATATTCGCGCATCATGTCGTGCGCGGTCGGCAGCAGCGGCCCGCGCGGCGGCCGTCGCAGGGCCCATGACTTGCCATCGAAATGAATCAGGTGAACCTCGTTGGAATGGCCGAACGAGATATTTTCGGATCGAAGCGCGCCGGTATCGCCGAGCTTGCGTTCATCGAGGAACCGCTTGAGGCCGGCGAGATCAACGGTGGCTGACGGTCCGGTTTTTTCTTGGGTTGAAGTACTCATCGAGCGTACTGTTTTCGCAAACGCGGGTCGCGGTCAAGCGCCGACGCGTCTTGCGACAGCGAAGTGCGCACCTATACAACGAAATGCAGTGAACGCGGCGCCAAAGTTGAACGAAGGTCCGAGCACCGGCCAGATGGCCGCGATATTCCGGCTCGCGCGGCCCCATCAGTGGATCAAGAACGCGTTGGTGCTGGCGGCCCTGGTATTCGGCCAGCGGCTGTTCGTGTTGCACGACGTGGTGCTGGCGGTGGTCGCGTTCGTCGCGTTCTGCGCGCTTTCGAGCGCCGGTTACGTTCTGAACGACATTGCCGACCGCGAAGCCGATCGGCTGAATCCCGAAAAATGCGACCGTCCGTTGGCCCGCGGCGATCTGTCGGTTGCGACCGCGACCCGGGCCGCCCTGACTCTCGGCGCGATCGCGATCGTGCTGAGTATCATACTGGGCCGGACGTTCCTTGGAATCGCCGTGGTCTACGCCGCGCTTCAATTTTTCTATTCAATGTGGGCGAAGCACCAGGTGATCGTCGACATTATTGCGGTTGCGATTGGATTCGTGCTGCGCGCGTTCGCCGGCGGCGTCGCGATCAACGTCGAAGTATCCCCGTGGCTGGTGTTCATCACCTTCGTGTTGGCGTTGTTCCTGGTGTTGGCGCGCCGACGCCACGAGCTGATAGCGCTGGGCGACGACGCGATCGCGCATCGCAGCGCGCTTTCGGAATACAGCGTCCGACTGGTCGATCAGATGATCTCGATCGTCGCGGGCGCGGCGCTCGTCAGTTACATGATCTACACGGCATCGGCCGAAGTCGAGGCAAAGCTCGGAACCAGGCATCTCTATCTGACGGTGCCGTTCGTCGCATTCGGAATCCTGCGCTATCTCTACCTGATCGATGAGCGCAACGAAGGCGGGGACCCGGCGCGGGCGTTGATCCATGATCGGCCGCTGCTGCTCGCGGTCGCGCTGTGGATACTCACCGATATCGCGTTGCTGTACTTCTAGAAGCGCCGGGCCCGCGCGGTTTCAGTAATTCGGCAGAACTCCGGTGGGCGAGCCGACCAGGCCGCGCGTCTGGAATGGATTGCGTCCGAACGGACTGCGTCCGACTGAGCCGAGGCCGCCCAGGGTCAACTGGAACTGGACCTGCACTTCATTGGGATTGGTCGAGTCGGTAATTCCAAGGTCCGCCGCCCAACAATCGCACGGTGATTTCAGCCGCACGCCGTACTCGGTCGACAGATTCCGGTCGGCAGCGAGATCGTAGCTAGGCGCAATGTAGAAACCGAGCCTATCGAATACCTCCGTATAAGCTCGTCCCGATACGAGTTGGGCGGCGTTTTTGTTGGTCGCCTGAATGACGGTGGAGGTCCGGCTCGCATAGTTGTACGCGAACTCGATAAACGAGCCCTGCAATGCTTTGCCCAGGTAAATCGACGACCCTTTGGTGCTCCAGGGCGGTTGAATATCCAGCGTCGCGTTGGCCTGCGTAATCCCGGAATGCGCGCGCGGATTGTAGTCGAGCTGCGAACTCAGGGTTGCGATCTGGGTTGCATAGAGGCTCAGCAGCCCCTCGATATCCGATACATGCGAGCCGCCGGTTGCGACCTCATGCGAGGTGTCGTAGGCCTGCTGTACCGTTAACGAGGCCAGTTGCTGGGAATGCTCGCCGTTGCGGACGATATTTCCGCCGGGTGGCACCAAAGAATCCGCCAGCGGTTCTTCATGGAATGGTCCGACATTCGTACCGCCGGTATCGGTTATCGCTTCGGTTTCGGTCGGGGTTGCGTCGGTGGTCGTCTCCTCCGGAGCTTGTTCTTTAATCTTGGCGAACAGCCGCGTCGTGAATCCGTAAGTGATGAGACTGCGCGAATTCAACCGATCGGTCTGATCGAACAAAGGCTGATTGCCCTGGTAGACGCGCGGCACATACTCATAGTTGGCAAACGGCTCGATAGTGTTCTTGAGCTTCTCAATCGATCTAAATTGGAAGTCGTACACGCGATCCACGAGGGTAGAGATGCCGGTTTTGGCATAGGGGACGATTCGCGCGCTGGTGCCCGAGCTGTTGAAGGGACTCAAGGTGACGCAATTGTTGAAAGTAAGCTCAACCCCGCCGCCGCCTGGGCAAGTCGAGTTTCTCGCATTGATTGGGGGCTTGGTTCCGACCGGGATGATATTAATATTCCGTCCAGCCGTGTCATATAAAACGCCCTGCGAACCCACCATCCCGTAACCAGTCAGGTAATCGCCCAGGCGCCAGGGCAGCGTAATCCGGGGATTGGCGGAGAAGCGCCCGCCGTCGATCCCCTGGTACCGGTAGAAGTTGACCGCCTCCGCATCGTAGTCCGAGAACATCAGGTTGTTGAACAATTCCTGGCGTCCGGTGACCGTTAGATCCGGCAGTCGCTGCAAAGCGAACTGCTGCGGCTGAATCAGATCCTGGTTCCAGTTGCCCTGTAGCTGCGCGTAGGCGTTTTCGAATTGATAGAGCATCCCGAAGTTCGATGCCGCATTCGACATCGAGCCGAAATTTGACTGGCCCAGCCCGCTTTGGAAGCCGCGCGATAAGGTCCACACATCCATCTCGCGCAGATACAGGCTATCGCTTACGGAGACCGTGTCGCCGTAGGCGATAAGGTTGTCGGTGAGATGCTGCCGCGCCATCGCGATAATCCCGAAGCGATTTACCGGGATATGCGGATCGGCGATCTGCGGATCGATGATATCGTCCAGGCGATTCGCGTCCGACCGTAGCGCCTCGTTGTAGAACGCGCCATCGGCCCACAGGTAGTCGTCTTTGCCGTTTACCAGCCGATACTCGCCCAGGCCACCGACTCGCTGCGAGGTCTCGATATCGAACGCGCCGGTCGCGTCCGAGCTTTTGTTGATCGCGATATAATATGGCTGAAGCCACTGAAAACCGCGCAGGCCAGACTGACCCTCGCGCCCGCTCAGGAAGCCGCTGTGCCGATCCGAATCGGCCGGAAAAATTGCGTACGGCATCGGAATCACCGGGTAACCGGCGACGTTGAAGGTGGCATTTTGGGCAGTACCGGTCTGCCCGACGTTCACCTTCATCTCCTTCGCGTTAATCGACCAGTCGGGCGTGCCCTTCTCGCATCCGCAGGTCGTGAAATATCCGTCCTTCACCTCGTAGGTCTGCCCTTCGAGCTTTGTGACCTGCTTGCCTTCAAGATGATAGATATTTTGCTTCGCCAGTATCTTGGCGTTGTAGAGCACCATCGTCTCATTGGTCATGTCGATGGTGCCTTCGGTCGCCCACATCTCGACCTCGGGATCGATCAGGTGCACGTGCCCAATCGCGCGCGCCTTGCGGTCGCGACGCATGATATCGATCTGATCTGCCTTCAATACTGTGCCGCCCTGGGTCATGACGGCGTCGCCCTTCACCACGAAGGTGTCGGTCTTCGAGTCGTAGATGGTTTCCTGGCCGGTGACATTGACCGGTTCTCCGTGCTCGACCCGCACTGGAGCCGGAATTGAAGATCTTCTCTTGGTAGCCGCGGTGGTTGGAGCGACGGCGGGAGGGGGATCGTCGGCGCGGGCAATAGCCGGCGAGAGCAGCGCGGCCCACATTATCGCGAGCGCGATCGCCAGACTTCTAAGCGCCGGCTTCAGGAAACAAACCACTCCGCCCCTCACGGCTCAAAAAGTACGGATAAACTTCGCCGATAAGATACACGGATCCCGTAACAAGCGCCACGTCGTCCGACGCCAATTCAGAGAACACGCGGTCGATCGCGCGGAGCGGATCGCGCTCGACGCGTGCCGGGCAATGCGCCCCGAAATGCGCGAGCAGCTCTTCAGGTTCGAGCGGGCTCTTGGGTTTGGCGCGGGTCAAAGTGACGTCGCGCACGCGTGGACCGAGCATCGCCGCCATCCGCGTCCATTCTTTTGCGGACTGACATCCGAATATCAGCCGTGGCTTCACATCGGGACCCAGCTCGACGCTCATCGTCTCGAGCAGCGCGGCAATGCTCATCTCGTTATGCGCGCAATCGAGGATAACCAGCGGCCGCTTCGATACGATGTCGAAACGGCCCGGCCACTGAATTTCGCGGAGCCCGGTCCGAATTGCGTCTTCGTCGATTCGCCAGCCCTGCGTGCGCAAAGCTTCGAGGGTAGCAACCGCGATCGCGGCATTCTCATGCTGAAAGGGTCCCGCCAACCCAATCTCGAGATCGCGCAACTCGAGCCCAAGGCCGTGATAGTCCAATCGATGCGCCGGCGCGTGCGACTTGTACGAAAAATCGCGATCGATCAAGCGGACCGCGCTACGACGCTGCGCGGCTATCGAGGTCAAGGTGAGACGCGATTCCTCGTCTCGCGCACCAATCACGACTGGCACGTCGTTCTTGATAATCCCGCCCTTCTCGCCCGCAATCGCCGCGATGGTGTAGCCGAGATATTCCATGTGATCAAAACCGATCGGGGTAATCACGCTCAAAATCGGCGTCACGACGTTGGTGGAATCAAGCCGCCCCCCGAGGCCGGTCTCAACTATCGCAATATCGACGTGCTCCTCGGCGAAGTACAGGAACATCATCGCAACGGTGAACTCGAAAAACGTGAGCGCAAGGCCGGCGCGATCGTAAATCGCGCGCAGGCGCTCGATATAGTCGAGCATCAGCGCCGCCGGAATCTCAGCCCCCGAAATCCGCGTCCGCTCCGCGAGATTAACCAGGTGCGGCTTGGTGTAGAGCCCCGTCTTATAACGGGCGCGCCGCAGACAACTGTCGAGCATCGCGGCGACGGAGCCCTTCCCCTTGGTCCCCGCAATGTGCACGGCGCGCAGTTTGCGATGCGGATTGCCGATAACTTCGAGCGCAGCCTCCATCCGCTCGAGTTTGTAGATCTCGCCGCGAGCCTCCAGCGAGTAGAGCCAGTCGATCGTCTTGCTGAGCTGGTCCATATCCAGCCGGAGTTTATCGGCAATCAACGGTACGCGGAAGATTCCGCGAAGTGTCCGTGTCCTAGCTCGCGAGATCGGCTATAGAGAGTGGGCGTTTGAGGAGGAGTCGATGAGCGAAGGCAAGCGGTTCGATCAGGAACAGATGCGCGGCGCCAGATTTCGCGGATGCGGTCTGGCGCAGGCCGAATTTGAAGACGTGGACCTGGCGGATTCCAAATTTACTAACGTGAATTTGCGAGGCTCGTCTTTTACCGACGTAAACCTTCAAGGCTCGAAGCTTACCAACGTGAATCTCGCCGATGTCAGCATCGAAGATGCGAACATCAGCGGCCTGACGATCCTCGGTTGGAATATCGCGGACCTGATCAAAGAGGCGGAGCAAAAGAAGAGTTCAAGCTAGGAGACTCCTCTGCGCTTGCCTTTCGATCCGCCCTGCCCCGCGCCGCGATTTCCGCGCGGTCTCGTTAGCATCGTGAGGATTCGCGACAGCGTGAAGCGCATCTGGTGACGCGGGACGATAGCGTCGAGCATCCCGTGCGCCAGTAAAAACTCGGCGCGCTGAAAATTTTCCGGTAGCTCCTGACCGCTGGTCTGCGCCGTCACGCGACGTCCCGCGAAACCGATCAGCGCGCCGGGCTCTGAAATATTCAAGTCGCCGAGCATCGCGAACGAGGCTGCGACGCCGCCCGTGGTCGGATCGCACAGCACGGAAATATACGGTAGGCGCGCGTCGCGAAATCGCGCGATCGCGGACGATACTTTCGCCATCTGCATCAGCGACAGCGGGCCCTCCTGCATTCGCGCACCGCCCGACGCGACGAATATGATCACCGGCAGCTTGCGCTCGCATGCGATGTCGAACAGGCGCGCGAGCTTCTCGCCCACCACCACGCCCATGCTGCCGCCCATGAATTCGAAATCCATCACGCCGATGGCCACCGGCCGATTCTCGATTTTGCCGATTCCAACCACCACCGCGTCGTTGCGGCCGCTGTTGGCGCGCGCCTGCTCCATCCGCTTGGGATAAGGCCGCGAATCGACGAAGCCGAGTGGATCGCCAATCGCCATCTCGGCCATCAACTCGCGCCACGTCCCGCGATCGACGCTGATCGACAGCCGCTGCGGCACCGTCACGCGAAAATGGTAACCGCACTTGGGGCATACGTTCAGATTGCGTTCGACTTCCTTGCGGAACGCCATCTCCTTGCACGACGGGCATTTCGACCAGATGTCGTCGGAGGGTGCCTGCGTCGCGACCGGCGTCTGTTCGCGTTCAGCCATCTGAATTCTCCGCCGCGGGCGCGCTCTCGATGCGTCGCGCTGATTTCATCGCATCCTTCATCGCACCGACCAGTCCGCCCACCGCTTCCGGCACGTCGCCGGACTTCGTGTGCTGTTCGATCAACAACGAAATCGCGCTGCCGACAACGACCGCATCGGCCATCGTCGCGACTTCGGCAGCCTGTACAGGCGTCGAGATACCGAACCCGACGCCGATCGGCAGATCGGTCACGCTGCGAATCTCGCGCATGTGCTCCGCAATCCCCGTGTCGAGATGCGCGCGCGCGCCGGTCACACCAGTCACAGAGACATAGTAGAGAAAGCCGCTGGCAGAGCGGGCGATCGCGCGGCTCCTGTCGATAGGCGTCGTCGGCGCGAGGAGGTAGATCAGGTCCAGACCGTTAGCGCGCGCCGGCTTCTTGAGCTCTCCGGACTCTTCAGGCGGCAAATCGACCACCAGCAAAGCGTCGATTCCCGCGCGCGCGGCGTCGGCGCACAAACGCTCACATCCGTAGTGAAAGATCGGGTTGTAGTAGCCGAACAGGATCAGCGGAATCTGGGTCTGCGCGCGAAGCTCGCTCACCATCGAGAGTATCGCCGCCAACGACGCACCCGCGCCGAGCCCGCGCGCCAGCGAGCGCTGGTTGGCGGGGCCGTCAGCCATCGGATCGGAAAACGGCACGCCCAGCTCGATCAGGTCGGCGCCGCGAGCCTCGACTTCGAGCACCAGCTTCCGCGTCGTATCCATATCGGGATCGCCAGCGACGATGAACGGGATCAGCGCTGCCTCGCCGCGCGCGCGCAGCTCGCGAAATTTTCGTTTGATTCTGTGCTCCGTTGCCATCGTCCTACACCGTCACCCTGAACGCCTTCGCTACCGTCTGCATATCCTTGTCGCCGCGTCCCGACAGATTCACGATCATGATTTGTTCCTTCGACATTTGCGGCGCCAGCTTGATCGCGTGCGCCACCGCATGCGAGCTCTCGAGCGCCGGAATAATCCCCTCGGTCTCAGACAGCATCTTCAAAGCGTCGAGCGCCTCGGCATCAGTCACCGACGTGTACTCGGCGCGGCCGACGTCGTTGAGCCACGAATGCTCGGGGCCGACGCCCGGATAGTCGAGGCCCGCGGCAATCGAATGCGTCTCGCGAACCTGTCCGAGCTCATCTTGCAGCAGGTAGGTCTTGTTGCCGTGCAGCACGCCGACGCTGCCCGCCGTGATCGTGGCCGCATGATGCGGTCCGCTGATGCCGAGGCCGGCGGCCTCGACCCCAATCATCTTCACGCCGGCATCTTTGATAAATGGGTAGAAAAGTCCGATCGCGTTCGAGCCGCCGTTGACGCATGCGACCAGCACGTCGGGCAGGCGCCCTTCGTGCTTAAGAATCTGGCGGCGCGCCTCGCGCCCGATGACGGCCTGGAAGTCGCGCACGATCATCGGGTACGGATGCGGTCCTGCCGTCGTGCCAATCAGGTAGTAAGTGTTGCGCACCGTCGCGATCCAATCGCGCAGCGCCTCGTTCATCGCGTCCTTCAGGCTCTTGCTGCCGCTCTCGACGGGGGTGACCTTGGCGCCGAGCAGCTTCATCCGAAAGACGTTGAGCGATTGCCGCTCGACATCCACCGAACCCATGAAGACTTCGCACTCGCGCCGAAACAGCGCCGCCATCGTGGCCGTCGCGACGCCATGCTGCCCCGCTCCGGTCTCGGCGGTGATGCGCGACTTGTTCATGCGCACCGCCAGCAGAGCCTGCCCGAGCGTGTTGTTCACCTTGTGCGCGCCGGTATGACAAAGATCTTCGCGCTTCAAATAAATTTTCGCGCCACCGAGTTTCGACGTGAGATTCTCGCACAGGTAGAGCGGCGTCGGACGTCCCACGAACTCGCGCGAGCGATCCTCGAGCTCGGCGCGAAACTTCGGATCGCGACGCGCCTCCTTGTATGCGCGCTCGAGTTCGAACAGCGCGGGCATCAGGGTTTCCGCGACGTACTTGCCGCCGAACTGGCCGAAATGGCCGCGGCTATCGGGAACGTTTTGCATTGTTGACGAAGCTCCTAATTTTATCGTGGTCCTTCACACCCGGCGACGATTCGACACCGCTCGCACAATCGACTGCGTAAGGTTCGAGCGTGGCGACCTCACCAACGTTGTCGGGATTCAATCCGCCGGCGATAAACGCGCGGCTCAAGTCCACGGCACGAAGCTGATCTAGTGAAATACGATTTCCGGTACCGCCAAACAGTTTCGCGTCGAAGGAGTCGTACAAAACGTAATCGCCGCGATGCGGCCTTACGCCGGAACCCTCCACCGCCTTTAACCGTCGCGCGACGATCGATGGAACCGGCCAGCCCGCGAGCGCCGCGTCATCCTCGTCGCCTGAAAACTGGATCATATCGAGCGACACAGCGCGCAGGCGCTCATCTATATAAGCGCGCGCCGCGTTGACGAACACTCCGACCACCACGGCGCGCGCGCCAATCGCCTCGCGAATCTCGCGAGCGCGATCGACGTCGACAAAGCGCGGAGTCTTCGCATAGAAGTTCAGTCCGATCATATCGGCGCCGGCCTCGATCGCTGCGCGCGCATCTTCGACAATCGTAATGCCGCAAATTTTGACTCGAACTGTCATAGCGCCTCTATCAGCTCGCCAAGTTTCGCGCCTGGCTGTCCGCCTCGCAGCAGACTCTCGCCTATCAGAAATGCGCGCGCACCCGCCGCGTCAAGACGCCGAATATCCTCAGGCGAATCGATTCCACTTTCTGTAACTATCACCGCGTCGCCTTTGTAACCCGCGAGCAGGCGCTCGGTCACTGCGATATCGGTAACGAAAGTATGCAGGTCGCGATTATTGATACCGACAAGCTGCGCACCAATCTTCGCGGCGAGCGCAAACTCCGCGGCATCGTGCGACTCGACGAGCGTTGCCATCCCAAGCTCGCGCGCGAGCGCCGCCAGCGAACGCAGCTCGCCTTCTTTCAGCATCGCGGCGATCAGCAGAATACAATCCGCGCCGGCCGAGCGCGCTTCGTAAACCTGGTATGGCTCGAAAATGAAGTCCTTGCGCAGGAGAGGAACGTTGACCGCGGCGCGAACGGTGCGCAGATCGTCAAGCGTGCCTTTGAAATGTGCGTCGGTCAGAACCGAGATTGCAGCGGCGCCGCCGGCGGCGTAATCGCGCGCTACGCTGGCCGGATCGAGTCTCGGCATAATGTCGCCTTTGCTCGGAGAGGCGCGTTTGATCTCCGCAATTATCGCGGGACGCCGAGTGCGCAGCGCAGCGATAAAATCGCGCGGCTTGGGCGCCCTCCCCGCTTCGGCGACGATCGCCATCGGCGAAACTATCGTGCGTCGGGCGCGCACTTCGACGCGTTTGGCCGCGTATATCTTGTCGAGGATTGAGCTCATTGGATTCCGTTGCTGGCGCGCCGCATTTTTTCGAGGACTTCAAGCGCGCGGCTTTTGGCGATAATTTCCTGTGCCGCATCGACGCCTTCTTTAAGCGACGCGGCCTTGCCGCCGACGTAAATTGCGCCGCCGCCGTTCAGCGCGAGCACATCTTGCGCCGGCCCTGAACCGCCATCAAGTGCGCCGCGCAGAACTCGCACCGCATCGTTGAGATTTTTGATCACCAGCGCGCGATGGTCGCCTCGAGAAATTCCGAAAGTCAGCGGCGAGACTTGATACTCCGTCAGCTCGCCATCGCGCAGTTCCACGATTTTGGTCGGGCCGCTGATTGCGATTTCATCGATTCCGTCGCCGCCATGCACGACCATCGCGCGCCTGGTTCCGAGAGCCTTGAGCGCGTTCGCCATCGGCCGGAGCAAATTCTCTTCGGCGACGCCCAATAGATGGAAGCGAGGACGCGCCGGGTTGCCGAGCGACCCCATCAAATTGAAAATGGTGCGGATTCGGAGCTCGCGCCTGAGCGGCGCAATCTTCTTGAACGCGGGATGATACACCTGCGCGAAGATGTGGCAGCATCCCGCTTCATCGAGGCATCGCTTCAGGCCGTCGGGATCGCAATCGATCTTCACGCCCATCGCCTCGAGCACGTCGGCCGTCCCTACTGTGCCACTGATCGCGCGATTGCCGTGCTTGGCGACCGGCACGCCCGCCGCGGCCGCGATCAACGCGGCGCCGGTCGAAATGTTGAAGGTACTGGCGCCATCGCCGCCGGTGCCGCAGGTATCGAGCACCTCGCCATCGCGAAGATTCAGCGGACGCGCGCGTGCGAGCATCGCCCGCACCGCGCCTGCTAGCTCGTCGGCCTCGGCGCCCTTGATTTTCAGTGCGATGAGGAACGCGCCGACGACGGCGTCGGGCGCGCCGCCGTCCATGATCTCGCCGATCGCGAGTTCAGCCTCAGCGTCGGTGAGCGAGCGCCCGTCGATGAGCGCCTGCAGGGGTTCGTGGAGTCCGCTCATTGTGCGGTTCCGTTTTTGTCGAGGCCGTCGAGAAAATTTTGCAGCAGATGCTTGCCCTCGAAGGTCAGAATCGATTCGGGATGAAACTGGACGCCTTCGACTGCGTGCTGTTTGTGGCGCAGTCCCATGATTTCGTTTTCCGCCGTGCGCGCGCTGACTTCCAGCGTCGGCGGAACCGACGCGGCGTCAACCAGTAGCGAATGATAACGCATCGCGTCGAACGGACTCGGGATGCCCGCGAAGATCGTCTTGCCGTCGTGGATTATCGGCGAGGTCTTGCCGTGCATCAGGCGATCCGCGCGCACCACCTTGCCGCCGAACGCTTCGCCGATACATTGCAGGCCAAGGCATACACCGAGTATCGGAACCTCGCCCGCCATCTCGCGCAGCAGAGTCAGCGAGATGCCGGCCTCGGTGGGAGTGCACGGCCCGGGCGAGATGACGACGGCACTGGGATGAAGCGCGCGAACCCCGGCGACGTCGATCGCGTCGTTGCGTTTTACCGTGACGTCGGCGCCGAGCTCACCGAGGTACTGCACGATGTTGTAGGTAAACGAGTCGTAGTTGTCGATCATCAGCAGTCTTTTATTGCTCGCCATGCGACCTACCTCTTCGCCGCGGTTTCGAAATCGCGCGCGGCCTGGAGCGCCCGCACCATCGCGCGAGCCTTGTTGACCGACTCCTCGAACTCGGCGCCAGGGTCCGAGTCGGCGACGACGCCGCCGCCTGCTTGTATATACACACGGTCCTTCTTGATCAGCAGCGTGCGCAGCGCGATCGCGGTGTCGGTGTTGCCGGTGTAGCTGAAGTAGCCGACCGCGCCGGCGTAGACGCCGCGGCGTACCGACTCGAGCTCGTCGATAATTTCCATCGCGCGGATTTTCGGGGCGCCGGAGACCGTGCCCTGCGGAAAGGTGGCGGCGAATGCGTCGAACGCGTCGCATCCGTCGCGCAGGACGCCGGTAACGTTCGACACGATATGCATCACGTGCGAATAGCGCTCGACCACCATCAGCTCGGTTACTTTCACCGAGCCGATTTCGGATACGCGGCCGACGTCGTTGCGCCCGAGGTCGACCAGCATCACGTGCTCGGCGCGTTCCTTGGGGTCGGCGAGCAACTCGGCTTCGAGTTCGCGATCCTCGGCCTCGGTGACGCCGCGGCGGCGGGTGCCGGCGATCGGCCGCAGCGTTATTTCGCGACCCTCGACGCGCACCATCACCTCGGGCGACGCACCGACCAGCGTCTGATCGCCGAGGCGCAGGTAGAACATGTAGGGCGACGGGTTGATCGTGCGCAGGCTGCGGTAAATGTTGAACGGATGCGCGGTCAGGGGAGCCTCGAAGCGCTGCGAGGGGACCACCTGAATGACGTCGCCGGCCGCGATGTATTCCTTCGCCGCGGAAACCATAGCCATGTAGCCCTCGCGCGTCATGTTCGAGGTGATGGACGCGTCGTTGATGGCGACGTTGCGCGCGCCTTCGAGGAACGGCGGCACCGCGGGACGTTTTAGGCGCTCGATTATCTCGTCGATTTTGATGCGCGCGCTTTGATACGCCATTTTGGTCGAGGCGAACTCTTCGACCGGGACGTTGGCGATAATTTTGAGCGTCTGCCGGACGTTGTCGAAGCACAGCACCGTGTCGGTGAACATCAGGTGGAAATC
>NZ_JBAUYR010000070.1:0-18432 GCF_049584895.1 Binatus sp. (SeqCode) | reverse complement strand
AGTGCGCTCGATGGGTTCCGGGCTAGAACTCTACGGACTGCGCAAGGACGGTACCGAGTTTCCAATCGAGATCAGCCTGAGCCCGCTCGAAACCGAGGACGGCACCCTAGTATCCAGCGCCATCCGCGACGTCACCGATCGAAAACTGGCCGAAGAGAAAATGTTGCTGAGCGAAGAACGCTTTCGACTGATAGTTCAGGGGGTCAAGGATTACGCCATCCTGATGCTCGATCCGCAGGGGCGGATCGTCAGCTGGAACGAGGGGGCGCAACGAATCAAGGGTTACACCGCCGCCGAGATCATCGGGCAGCATTTCTCCTGCTTCTATACGCCTGCGGATGTGCAGGCCGACCGACCCGCCAGCGAGCTCACGACAGCCCGCAAAGAGGGTCGCTGCGAGATAGAAGGCTGGCGAGTGCGCAAGGACGGTTCCCTCTTCTGGGCCGACGTGATCATCACCGCCATGTACGGCACCGACGGTGACCTTCGCGGCTTCAGCAAGGTGACGCGGGATATAACAGAGCGCAAGAAGGCCGAGGAAACTGCCCGTGCGTTCAATCAATCCGAGCGGCGACACGCCACCCAGCTCGAAGTCGTCAACAAGGAGCTGGAGGCGTTCTCTTATTCGGTCTCGCACGACCTTCGCGCCCCGCTGCGCAGTATCGACGGCTTCAGTTCGGCGCTGATGGAAGATTACGCCGACAAACTTGACGAACAAGGTGTCAGCTACCTTGCTCGAATTCGGGCGGCCACTCGGCGCATGGCTCAACTGATCGACGACCTGATCAAACTGGCGTACGTGACGCGCAGCGAAATGCACACCGAACAGGTGGACCTCAGCGAAATGGCCAATGTCGTCCTGGCCGAATGCCGCAAGGCTGATCCGAATCGACAGGTCGAGTGCGTCGTGCAGGAGGATGTCGTCGGGTCCGGCGATCCGATTCTGCTCCGCTCGGTGCTTGAAAATCTGCTCGGCAACGCGTGGAAGTTCACCAGCAAGCGCGAGGGCGCGCGGATTGAGTTCGCATCAGCGCAGCAGGACGGACATCCGGTGTATCTCGTGCGCGACAATGGGGCGGGCTTCGATATGACCTACGGCGAAAAGCTGTTCGGCGCATTTCAACGGCTTCATGCTGCGGCGGAATTCCCCGGCACCGGCGTCGGACTCGCGACCGTGCAGCGAATCATTCATCGCCACGGCGGACGGGTTGCGGCTGAAGGCGCGGAAGATAAGGGCGCGACCTTCTCGTTTACGCTCGAAGACAACCAAGGGGGGGTGCAATGAAAGAACCGGTGATCCTGTTGGTCGAAGACAACGCCGACGATGAAGCGCTGACGATGCGCGCGCTTCAAAAGAACAATATCACCAATAAAATCGTGGTCGCGCGCGACGGGGTCGAGGCACTCGACTACCTCTTTGCCCGCGGCGCGCATGCGGGCCGGGATACGGGGACGCAGCCGGCGGTGATCCTGCTCGATTTAAAGTTGCCCAAATTGGACGGCTTCGAGGTCTTGCGCGAGCTGCGCGCGGACAACCGGACCAGGCTGCTGCCGGTGGTTATCCTCACCTCCTCCAAGGAACAGCAGGACATTGCCAACGGCTACAACCTGGGCGCCAACAGCTATGTGCGCAAGCCGGTCGATTTTCAGCAGTTTGTCGAAGCGGTTCGGCAACTGGGCCTGTACTGGCTGGTCATCAACGAGGAGCCGGTCAGCCCACGCTGGAGCGGTAAATGAGCGAACCGCGGCGCGTCCTGATCGTCGAGGACTCACCCGACGATGCCGAGCTCTCGATACGGGCTCTGCGGCGCGCCGGAATTGACCTGACCTTCCAGCGCGTGCAGACGCCGGAGACGATGCGCAAGGCGCTGGCCGAAGGAACCTGGGACCTGGTCATCTCGGACTACTCGATGCCGCGCTTCAATGGCCTGGCTGCATTGAAGATGTTGCGCGAATCGGGCCTCGATCTTCCGTTCATCCTGGTCTCGGGGACGGTGGGCGAGGATGCGGCCGTGGAGGCGATGAAGCGCGGCGCGGACGATTACATATTGAAGAGCAACCTGGCGCGGCTGCCGCTCGCCGTCGAGCGCGAGCTGCGCGACTCTGAAGTGCGAGTCGAGCGCAACCGCGCGGAGGCGCGCTATCGGAGCCTGGTCGATCGCGTGCCGGTGGGTCTGTTCAGGGTCTCGCCCGAAGGCAAGATTCTCGAGGCCAATCCGGCGTTGATCGAGATGCTGGGTTTCAGCGATGCCGACAGTCTCAAGCAAACCAGGATCAGGGACCTGTGGTTGCGGCCGGAGGAGCATGACCGGGCCGCAGCTATCATCGCAAGTGACGGCATCGTCCAGAACTTTGAGATCGAGGTACGCCGGCCCGACGGCAGCGTCACCTGGTGCGAAGAAAGTGCGCGCGCAGTCTATGATCCCGCCGGTAAGATCGTTCAGTACGAGGGAGTCCTGGTGGACGTCACCAGCCGCAAGCTCGCCGAAGCAGAAAGCAATCGCGCGCGCGATCGAGTGCGCGATCTTGCACTCGAGACGGCGCGTCTGCGCTCGGAATTCCTGGCCAACATGAGCCACGAGATTCGGACGCCGCTGGTCGGAATCATCGGGACGGGCGAGCTGCTGTCGCATTCCGAGTTGACCCACGAGCAGCGCCGCCTGACCGAGATTATTCGATCGAGCGGCGAGCTGCTGCTGACCGTGGTCAACGACATCCTCGACTTCTCGAAGCTAGCGGCCGGCCGGGTGGTGCTGGAAAAGCTCGACTTCGATCTGGTCGATCTGACGGAGAACCTGATCGACACTTTTGCGTTGGCCGCTCGCGCCAAGGGTATCGAGCTTGCCCTGCAGGTGGACGTAAACTTGCCGACCGGCCTGAAAGGCGACCCGAGCAGGCTGCGCCAGGTGCTGAACAACCTGGTGGCCAATGCGATCAAGTTCACAGAGAAAGGCGACGTGATCATACGCGCAAAGCTGGTCGAAGGCACGGCCGATGACGTGATCGTTCGGTTTGAGGTCGTCGACACGGGAATCGGGATTCCGTACGAGATGCAGGGGCGACTGTTCCAGCCGTTTGTCCAGGCCGAGGCATCGACCAACCGTCGCTTCGGTGGCACCGGACTCGGCCTTGTGATCGCGGCGAAACTGGTCGAACAAATGGGCGGCGAGATTGGATTCGAAAGCGAGCCCCGACAAGGGTCGAACTTTCATTTTACCGCACGAATCGAAAAGGGAACCGAGATTATTCGTCCATGGATGGCGCCGACGGCCGTCTCATGCTTCAACGGAATTCGGGCGATCGTCATCACCGACAGTCCAGCCACGCGCGAGGTCATCTGCGGATACCTGTCGTCGTGGGGATCTGAGAACGTGGCGGTCGGCAGCGGCGCCGAAGCGCTGGAGATACTAAAACTGGAATCTGCTGGTCACGCAAAGCGGATCGTCGCGTTGATCGACGAGCAAACGCCCGACATGGGCGCGCTCAGACTGGCGCGCGCAATCAAGGATCAATGCGGCGCGAAACATGGCAAGGTGATCATGTTCAGCGCGGAGACCGGCGGAAGAAGTGCGAGCGACGCTGTGGATGCGTCGATTACCAAGCCGTTGCGTCCGTCGAACCTCTTCAGCTGTCTGCTGGAGCTGTTTGGGGATGGCGATTGCGCCCGTATCGAGACCGTCGCCGCCGCCCCGCGCAACCCGGGTCCCGATGAACAGCCACAATGGCGCAAGGCGGTACGGGTGCTGCTGGTGGACGACAATCTCGTGAATCGAACCATTGGGGCAAAGCAGCTTTCCGCCCTGGGTTACGCAGTCGAGGTTGTCGACAGCGCGCGACAAGGATTGGCGATCGTCGCGCAGGGCTCCTGCGATCTTGTCCTGATGGATTGCGAGATGCCCGAGATGGACGGTTACGAAGCGGTCGCCGAGCTCAGGCGGCGCGAAGGAAGCGCTCGCCACACCGTCGTGATCGCTCTCACTGCACATGCGACGGCAGACGATCGCGCCCGATGCCTCGACGCCGGGATGGACGACTATTTGAGCAAGCCCATAAAGCTGCAGGTGCTCGCAGAAATGCTCGACACCTGGGTGACCGGCGAGCACGATCACATAGCCACTCGGCAGCAGTAGATACAATCACGCTGCGAGGAGCTCGAGATTGTCGGGCGCTGCGCCGTGGACCGCTCGAAGAGAGATAGTCGAATCGAAAGTGGCCAGTCGGCCCTCGTTCGATACCGAAAGCGCGAGCAGGTAAACGTCGGTAAGCTGGCGATGGCCCTGAACGTGATTCCATCGGAACCCACCAGTATCGCGAATGCTCACCGAATCGGCCCAGAAGACATGCAGCCGATCCTCACAGAAAACTCGCAAACGGGCGGCGGCGTCCTCGACCGTGGTGCGCCGGCCTGGATAGGACGCATTGGATAATATGCGGACCAGCGCGTTTTCCGTGAGCGGACAAGTCGCCCATCGGCGGCTGCGATTGCGACCGAACCACAAGTGAGCTGCTTCGTGATGCAAGTGGGCTGGGTCAAACAATGCCACCAGGACGTTTACGTCAAGCAGCGCTATCACGCACCGTCTCGCTGACTAAGGTTCGTCGCGGAGCCGGTTGACAATTTCCGGCGTGACGAGCCGGGCCCCTTGTTGCTTGGGCAGGAGCGGCACTCCGTTGCGTTTGCGCGCGGAGCGATCACGAGGTGCCAGCGCGCTGCGGGCTAGCTCAGATAAAATACGCCCCGCCGTAGTGCGCCGCCTTGCTGCGAGCTCCTTGGCACACTCGAGAACGTCCTCATCTATATCAAGCGTGGTGCGCATTACAGTTTAATCATCACGCATCAATCATCAGATGTCAACGCCGTATGCCCGATGGACGTGGCGAGGCGTCGCGGGTAGAAGTAGCTGTGATGCCGCTCGAATCTTCAATCGTCGGAAGCGCCGGAGCGCCAATGGTCAGCGAGATCGATGCGCGCTGGACGATGGCGTACGCGGCCGCGCTCGGCGATGCGATGCCGTGCTACATGGACACCATTCGCGGAGTGATTGCGCATCCGATGTTCCCGGTATGCTTCGAGTGGCCGGTGCAGGTCGCGATGCGCGCGCAGTTCGAAAAATCCACCTCGCTCACGCGCGACGAGGCCATGCGCGGCGTGCACGCGACGCATGACACTGTTCTGCATCGCCCGATTCGCCCGCCCGAACGGCTGACTACTCAGATTACGGTCGCGGGCGTCGAGCGACGCAAGCCGGGCGCGTACATGGTCACGCGGCTCGACACCGTCGATGAGGCAGGGAAGCCGGTTTGCACGAGCTGGTATGGCGCGATTTATCGCGGCGCCGAAGTCAGAGGGCCTGATTTTCCGCCGAAGCTTGCGCCCTCGCCGATGCCTCCGATCGTCGAAGAAGGCGAGCCGCTTTCAGAATGCCAGGTCGACGTGCCGGCCGGCACGGCGCACATATACACCGAGTGCGCGCGAATTTTTAATCCGATACACACCGATGCGTCGGTCGCGCGCGCAGCCGGGTTGCCTGAGATCATCCTGCACGGTACCGGAACGCTAGCGCTCGCAGTATCACGAATAGTCGAGAGCGAAGCAGGCAAGGATCCTGCGCGAGTAGAAAGAATCGCGGGGCGTTTCGGCGCGATGGTAATGATGCCGTCGAGGCTGACTGTACGTGTACTCGCGCGCGAGGGCGCGGTCGTTTTCTTCGAAGTGCTAAGCGGAGAGGGCCGGCTTGCGATTCGCGACGGCATCGTCGCGCTAAGCGCGTAGCGCTGCTTCAGAGAAATCTACCCCCCAAACTCTCTAACCCCCTTCCCTCGATAGTGGGAAGGGGAACCAGATGCGGACGCGGGCTACTGCGTCTAGTTGTTTGGGACCATGTGGCATTCCGGCGAGACGGACTTGATGCCGCCGCTCTCGGTCTGAAATTCAAACGCTTGACCACTCGACGCGGTGACTATGTACTTGTCCCCGTCTCGGGAATAGGTCACGGGCATCGATATAGGAGCAAGCGGCGTAGCCATCGTCATAAGTTTGTCGCCGAACTCGATCGCGCCGAGCTGAAAGCATTCGTTGCCCTGGTTCGGAGCTAACTTCCATTTGCCGAGAAGAGGATTCGATTTCGAGCATCCCGTGGCGACGAGGATCAGGCCAGAGGCGACAATCGTCCGTAGATACCGCATGTAGATTTGCTTCCTCCGAGGTTTCTGAAGATTAGGTTTGCGCCCACAACTTGCGGCGCGAGCTTCGCGCCAGCAGAGCAGATCACGAACAAAATTAAAAGAGTGGAATCGATCGCCTACCCAGATGCGAGAGGAACAATCGCGGGAAGAAATACTACTTGGAGTTTTCTACTGGTTGGACGTTCTCGCCGTCGCGGGCGGCCTGGCCTACGTTGACGGCTACCTTGTCTGTCGGGTTTATGCCGGATAGGACTTCCACTGTCTGGCCGTTGTCGTAGCCCAGCGTTACTTCGGAAAGGTGTAACTGATTCTTGCGGACGACGGGAACGTAGACCTTGCCGTCGCGGAACACGAGAGCGTCATCGGGGACCATAGGAGATCCTGTCCCCATCTTTATTGTGAATTCAGCGGTCGCGTACATGCCGGGGTATAGGACTTCGTCTTCGTTGGGTAGGTCTACTTCTATCAGCATCGTGCGCGTGTCGGGCGATAGCGCTTCGGGATGACGCGTTATGGTACCGGTAAATTTCTGGGTATAGCCCCTCGCCGTGATTGTGGCCGCGTCGCCGTCCCTGATGAATGGCGCGACGTTCTGCGGCGCGTAGGTGAACACGCGCAGCGGCGCCATCCGGGAGACCGTGATGATCGCGCCGGAGCCGGGAGTGCCGGGGGTGGTGGTGGCCGGCACGAGGTGGCCGGGATCGATATAACGCGCGGTTACGATGCCGTCGAAGGGCGCGGTGATCGTCTCATAGGCCTGGTAGGCGATGTCCTGCTGGAGCGTCGCGCGCGCTTGTAGCATGGTGGCGTGAGACTCATCGGCAGTCTGCTGCGGAATGACCTGGTTGCGTACCAGGATCTGATTACGCTTATCGGTGATGAGGGCGATGTTGTAGTTGGCGCGGGCGTTGGCGGTCTGCTGATCGAGCTCGGGCGAGGTCAGAACCGCGAGCAATTCGCCGGTGTGGATGCGGTCGCCCTTGTCGACCTTGATGGTCTTCAGGTAGCCGGGGACTTTGGCATAAACGTCGGTCTGATCGAAGCCTTGAATGGTGGCAGGCAACTTAAGATCGCTCGTGGTCGGAGCTTTCAGAACGTCGGAGACGAGCACGTGCGGGCCGGGTGCCTGCTGCTGCGCGAGTTCCGAGGTCTGACGGCCTAGCCATAGCTCGCGGGCAAGCACCAGGCCCGCAGTCGCGACCAGCGCGATGATGATGGCGATGATCCATCCGGCAAAGAAAAATCCGCCGGGTGCGGGCACGCTAAAATTTTTCGGATCGTCTTCTTGCTCAGGCATAGATTATTACTAAGCACCCGGCAGCGTGACTTCCTCGATCTCGCGGTCACGTTGCTTTTTGCCGATCACGTCGCGGCCGAAGATCGAATAGACGGTCGGCACCACGAACAATGTCATCATTGTAGCAGCTAACAGTCCGCCAATGACGGCGCGTCCGAGCGGCGCATTCTGCTCGGAACCGGAACCGAGCGAAAGCGCCATCGGGAGCATCCCGAGAATCATCGCCAGCGCGGTCATGATGATCGGACGGAAGCGGATGCGGCCGGCCTCGATTGCGGCGGCGAGTGGACTGTAACCTTCCTCGCGCAGCTCGTTGGCGAAAACGATCAGCAGGTTGCCGTTGGCGACGGCGACGCCGACCGCCATGATCGCGCCCATCAGCGATTCGACGTTGATAGTCGTGCCTGTGATCGCGAGCATCCAGAGCACGCCCGCCAGCGCGCCCGGCACCGCCATGATGATGATGAAAGGCTCGAGCCACGATTGAAAGTTCGCAACCATCAGCAGGTACACGAGGACGATGGCGAGAATGATGCCCTCGCCAAGGGTACGGAACGATTCGCGCATCGCCTGGCTCTGGCCGCGGATGACGACGTGGGTTCCGGCGGGCAATTTGCCGAGGTGATTGATCTCGCGCTGTACGGCCGAGGCGACGCCGCCGAGGTCGCGGCCATGGACGGCGCAATCGACGTCGATCACGCGCTGGACCGTATAATGAGCGACGACCGCGGGATCCCATCGGTGACTGATGGTGCCGAGGTTACCGAGCAACTGGGCCTGGGCTGTCGTGGTGCCGTCGACGTTGGTGGTCGACGAGGGTAGTCCGTTGATTCCGGCGGACGACCCGGGAGTGCTCAGTGGAATGTTCGACAGCGCGGCGACGGAATCGATCAGGTGCTGCGGCGACTGCGCGATGACGCTATAGTTGACGCCGTTTTTTGGATCGAGCCAGAAGTTGGGCTGCAACAGCGAAGCGCCGGAGAGCGTCGCGAGCACGCTCGAGGTGACCTGGGTCTGGGTGATGCCGAGTTGGAGCGCCTTGTCGCGATCGACGTTGACATACAAGGTCGGATAATCCTGGGGCTCGGCAATCCGTAGATCGCTGACGCCAGGAATCCGCCGCATGCGATCCTCGAGGCGCAGCGCGATGTCGTAGTCGGCCTGCAGGTCGTTGCCGTTGATCTGCGCGTCGATGGCCGCGGGCAAGCCGAAATTGAGCACCTGGCTGACGATGTCGGCAGCCTGAAAGTACACGGTGACGTTCGGAAATCGAGTCGCGAGCAGCTCGCGAACCTTCTGCTGATAACCGGCGGTCGGCTTATGCTTGGGCTGCAACTGGATGAGCACGTCGGCATCCTGCGGACCGATCGAATCGGTCTGATAAAACGCCAAGTCGTAGGACAGCGGCAACCCGATGTTGTCGCTGATGCCCAGCAGCTCGTCGGCAGGCACCACGGTGCGAATCGCGCGTTCAATCTGGTCGAGCACGTACTCGGTGTGTTCGACGCGGGTCCCGGTCGGCATCCGCACGTGCAAACTCATCATGCCGGCGTCGATGGTGGGAAAGAAATCCTCGCCGACCACCAGCAGCATCGCTGCCGAAGACAGGATGATGATGGCGACAAACACCAGTGAGAAATTCCGGCGTGCGATGAACTTGGCGAGCCCGTATCGATACCGCTCCTTGACCTTCTCGAAACGCGCATCGAAGCCGCGCACTATCTTCCCCCATCTGCCGCTGCCGAGGTTCTCCTCGTGGGTGTCGGAGAGAAGATGACGCGCCATCGAAGGGACCAGGGTGCGCGACAGAAGGTACGAGGTGAGCATCGAGAAGACGACGGCCAGCGCGAGCGGGGTGAACAGAAATTTCGCAACTCCAGTCAGCAGCACGACCGGAAAAAAGACGATGCAAATCGAGAGCGTGCCGACAAAAGTCGGGGTTGCGATCTGCGATGCGCCGTCGAGAATCGCGACCAGCAACGGTTTGTGCATCGCGTGATTGCGATGGATGTTTTCGACTTCGACGGTGGCGTCGTCGACCAGCATCCCGACCGCGAGCGCGATCCCGCCCAGCGTCATCGTGTTGATGGTCTGGCCGCTGAGCTTGAGGCCGATGATGGCGGTCAGAATCGACAGTGGAATCGAGGTGATGACGATCAGCATGCTGCGCGGCGATCCAAGGAACAGCAGCACCATGACTGCGACCAGGAACGCCGCCGTGACGGCCTCCTGCACCACGTCACGCAACGCGGCGCGCACGAATTGCGATTGGTCGAAGGTGAGCGCCACGTTGAGGCCTTTGGGCGCCGTCGCGCGGATGTCGGGCAGCTTCGCTTTGACGTCATCGACCACCGTCAGAGTCGAAGCGTCGGCGTGTTTGACCACGAGCAGGTAGGTGGCCTGCTGTCCGTTGAAGCGCACCACGTTGGTCTGGGGCTGATGGGTGTCGGTGACGGGAGCAACGTCGCCGAGGAAAACCGGCGCGCCGTTCAGGTACTTGATCGGCAACCGGTTGAAGTCGGGGACCTTGTTCACCGACATGTTCATGTCGACGTTGTATTCGTAATTGCCCATCTTGGCGGTACCGGACGGGATGACGACGTTGGTGGCGCCGAGAGCGTTGCCGACGTCGTAGGCGGAGATCCCGTTGGCGTAGAGCGCGGTCGGATCGAGGTTGGCTATTACCGCGCGGCTGACGCCGCCCAGCGGAGCGGGCGATGAAAAACCGGGAATGGTGAAGAGCTGGATGCGGATGAAATTGAGGCCGTAGTCGAAAAGCTTGGAGGTCGAGAGAACGTCGCTGTAAATGTTGAGCTGCGCGACCGGAACGTTGCTGGCGTTGTACGAAATGATCTGCGGCGGTTCGATGCCGCGCGGCAGGTTACTCAGGATCGTCTCGGACACCGCATTTATCTGCGCGATCGCGGCGCCGATGTCGCTGCCTGGTTGGAAATACACCTTGAGGATGCCGATGCCGTTGATCGATTCGGATTCGATATGCTCGATGCCGTTGACGGTGGTCGAGTACGCGCGCTCAGAGATGAAGACCATGCGCCGCTCGACGTCGAACGCGGACAGGCCCGGGTAATTCCAGACCACCAGCACGACCGGCAGATCGATCGACGGGAAGATGTCGACGTTCATGAGGTTGAACGAGAGAACGCCGAGCACGAGCATCAGGAGCGCCATCACGGCGACCGAAAGTGGCCGGCGGAGCGCGAGGCGAACAATCCACATAAGGTGCGGCGAAAACCGTAGTTAACTGTTAAAGAAGGGCCGAAGGTTACACATAAGCAGCGAGTACATTTTTCAAATTATTGGAGGTTGTCGCCCAAGGCAAGATTGAAACGCTGAACGGAGGATCGCGGAGAGTCAGTTGTATCGAGGTGCGCGGCGCCGGCGCATTCGAGGTCGCACGTTCGCCGGTCGCTTTCAGCGAGCGGAAACTGGGCGAAGCTCTTTATGATGGACAGGAGCGGACGGCTTTCTAGTTCATGTCGGTGAAGGATTCAATTCCGGATTTTTTAAGTACAGAAACGGCTTGTGTCGCGTCTGACTGAGCGACGAGTACGACGGGGCAATCATTGATGATGCCGCCTGGACGCGCGGATAAAATCATATGGTGTCGGAGGACCCGGCACGCGCGCATTTCCAAGTCCCCGTTCGGAGAATCGGGATCAGGCGAGAGTGGGAAGATTCGCATTAGCGCAACCTACATTTTGAATAAAAATTTCGTAACGCCTGAAAATCTACAATAACGGTCGCGTTTAAGACAAACAAAATGAGCCGCCCTCGCCACACAAAACGAGCCCTGCGGATCTGGTTCGCGCGATTGTTGGCAACCGTGCCGACAGTCAGACAATTCGCGCGACGGCCGGGATGCGGCGGATGGTCGCACTGGCGCTCCAGCTCAGCAGCAGCACGCCTGCGAATACGAGCAGTCCCTTTGTGACGGCTGGAAGCGGCGCGCTGAGGATCGCGAGCTGCAGCCATGACACGAACATATAGTGAATCAGGTACATCCCGTATTCGTTGTCGCTCAGGCTGTCCCAGAGCCAACGGCGGCGTGTGGCGAAGCGCACGAACAGCGCCATGAACGAGAACGATATCGCGCCGCAAGTGAGCGCGAACATCGCGCCGCCGACGATGTTCAAAACGACCGGCGACATCGAGGCGCCCTTTGAAATCACGACCAGCATGAACACCACGCTCACCGCGAATACGACGAGCATCGCGATGGTCCACCGCATCCAGTGGCGCGCGAGGATTCCGTCGGGTGCGAGCAGACCGCGGTCGATGCCGTAAGCACCGACGCCGATTCCCGCAAGAAAGTAGACGGGCTTCTTCATGTCGCTGATGTTTTTCGTTTCCGGGCTGTTCATATGGTCGAGTCTTCAGCGCAAAGGCAACTCGAGCTTCGTACGCGATCGACTACACGGCTTCTGACTGAACGGCCAGAAGCGTTCGGTGACTGCCCGACCGGACCAACACACGTCAAGCTTACGAATTAAGAGTGCGTTGCATGCACCCAGAACCCTTCCCCACCGGTCGCGTTGCGGCCGGCCTCCTCTCCCGCGAAGGAACGGGCGAGGTACCGGAAGGAAGGAGAACGGTCGCGAGGTTTAAGGGACGGGGGCGGCGTGCAGGAGGCCGGCGGCTTCGTCGTAGCCTAGCATCAGGTTCATGTTCTGGACGGCTTGGCCCGCGGCGCCTTTGCCGAGGTTGTCGATCGCGGTTATTACGAGCAGCGTTTGGCTGCGGCGATCGAGTATGAACGCCAGTTCGCAGTAGTTCGTCGCGCGTACGTTGCGCAGTTCGGGTAGTTCGCCCGGCTTGAGGATTCGCACGAAGCGGGACTTGGCGAAGCTGGCCTCGAAGGCGGCGTGAACGTCGCTCTCGGTGGTGCCAGCGCGCGGGCGCATGAAAATCGAGCTCAGCAGGCCGCGCGTGATCGGCAGCAGATGCGGCACGAACAGCAACGCAATGTCGCGGCCGAGCGCGGCGGAGATTTCCTGCTCCATCTCGGGGACGTGCCGATGGTTACCGACCTTGTACGCACGGAAATTCTCGTTGACCTCAGCGAACAGCTGCTCGATCGAGGCAGCGCGGCGCGCACCGGTGGTGCCCGACTTCGCGTCGATAATTATCGATGACGGCTCGATCAGGTCGCGCCTGATGAGCGGCAGCAGCGCGAGCAGCGCGCCGGTCGGGAAGCATCCGGGGGTTGCGACGAGGCGCGCCTCGCGAAGCTCGTGGCGATGAAATTCGCTGAGCCCATACACCGCTTCCTTGAGAAGTTGCGGCGCGGGATGCTCGATACCGTAAGTCGTGCGGAACTGTGCCGCATCCTTGAAGCGATAGTCCGCCGACAGATCAACTACCTTGACGCCCGCTTTGATCAGTTCGGCGGTGTGCGCGGTGCCGACCGTCTCCGGCAAGCATGAGATGGCGACCTCTGCGCGGCCCTGCACCAGGTCGGGACGCAATTCCTCGAACGGCGGCAAGTCGATGCCGGCCATGTGACGATAAACGTCGGCGACTTCGCGCCCAGCGTAGTGCTCGGAGGTGAGCACGCTCAGCTCGACGAACGGATGGCTCGAGAGAATGCGAACCGCCTCGATACCCGAGTACCCGGAGGCGCCAACCACAGCCACCTTGACCTTGTCGTGCGTAGCCACTTGCGGGATTTCGATGCTCCTTTGCGAGTTGAGGTAGAATCTACTCAGTTATCATGATTGCGCGAGCCGAGCCAGTTAACGGCTACTTGCTCTCGAACTCGAAGACCATCTCGGTCGGCGGATGGTCGGGGTCGGCGGCGAGTTTATCGAGGTAAATTCGCACCGGGGTATCATCCGGCTGGGTCTCGCTGAGGTGTATCAGCTCCTGGTGCGCGGAAAATACGTCGCCCGCGCGAATCATCGAGAGCGCATCGGCGAAGTGGCGATAGAACGAAGGATCGACGCCGTCGTTGTCGCGTCCGGCGACGTGGACGATTGGCACGAACAGCTCTTTTCCCTTGACCTTCACCAGCCCGAGCTCGCGCGCGATATAGCCTGCCCCCGCTTCGCTGTAGGTCTGACGACTCACCAGCAGATGCACTTTGAAATGGCGGGTGAGTCCCTCGAGCCTCGAAGAGAAATTGACGGTGTCGCCGATGACCGAATAATCGAAACGCTTTTCGCCGCCGAGATTGCCGACCACGACGTCGCCGGTCGAAATGCCGATGCCGATATCGAGGTCCGCAAACCGCGGATCGTTCTTCTGCAGTCCGTGCAGGTTCTCGAGCATCTTGAGCGCGCAATCAAGTGCGGAGCGCGATGGATTTTCAAGGTCGTTGGGCGCACCCCAGAACGCCATGATTCCGTCGCCCATCAACTTGTCCACCACACCGCCGGTCTTGAGAATCACGTCGATCATCGAGGTCATATAGGTGTTCAGCAGCGCGAGCAGCTCCTCGGGCTCGGTCTTCTCGGCGCGCTTGGTGAAGCTCACGATGTCGGCGAACAGGATCGCGAGATGACGCTTTTCGCCGCCGAGCTTCAGGCCCTCGGGCGAGTCGAGCACCGCGCTGATGACATCGGGGTCCATGTAATGCTCGAAGACATTGCGCAAGTAGCGCTTTTCGCGGCCTTCGGTGATGTACCGATAGCCGGCCAGAAACATATAAAGGAGAAAGGCGGCGAACATCGGAAAGACAATCCCGACTACCAGACCCTGGTGAAGCAGACGGTGTTGCGCGTAAGCGTAGTAGCCGACCAGCAGGATCACGCCCAGCATGGCGGACGACATTGCCGAGAGCCACGCAACGCCGAGCGCCATCGCGATACCGATCAGGAGCGTAGCGACCAGCGATATTTCCTGGGCCTCGATCGGACGGCGGAGGAAGTCGCCCTGAAGCATGTTGTCGATCGCGTTAGCGTGGATCTCGACGCGCGGCATGTCGGGATTGACGGGAGTGACGGCGCGATCACCGAGGCCGTGAGCAGTCGCGCCTACCAGCACGATTTTTCCCGCGAGTTTCTCGGGCGCGATTTTGTGATTGATGATGTCTGAGATCGAGTAGTACGGGAACGGATCGGCGCCCCGGCGGAAATTCACCAGCATCCTTCCGTCGTCATCGACCGGTATACGCACACCGGCGATTGCGACGCCTGACACGCCGTCCTGATCGAGGCCCAACATCATCGGCGCGCCGCCGGCAAATGCGTCGGTGACAGCGAGAAATAGCGGCACGCAGAATTGGCCGTCGAAATGGATGACCGTCATCTCGGTGCGCATCTCGCCGTCGACGTCCGCGTCAATATCGAAGAATCCGATCGATTTGGCCGAGTCGTTGAGCAGCGCGGTGGGCGGCTCATACGCGCGCGCCTCGATCAAATCGTGAGGGTTGCCGGGCGCGCGCCGGATGATTCCGTAGGTTAGCGGTCCCGGCGCTCGAATCTTGTCGACGAACCCGGCGGTGGTCGCTGCGCCGACGTGTCCCTTCAGATGGTGCGTCTGAAATGCGTAGCCGAGCACGGTCTCGCCTTGCGCTTTCATCGCCTTGGCAAATGCCTCATCGTTGCTGGGGCCAAGGACGTCGCGAATCGAGTTCCCGGTCAGGCCGAGCTCCGCGAGCTTCTGACTTATGTCTGAACGCGAGACGTCGCCCTTGTCGGCTTCGCTGAAAATAGCGTCGAACCCGATTACCTTGACCTTGTAGTCGTTGAGCGCATTGACCAGCTGGCCCAGCACGATCCTCGGCCACGGCCATTGCCCAAGCTGGGCGATACTGCGGTCGTCGATGGTGGCGATTGCGATCGCGCCTGAGGACGGATGCGGAGCGCCCGTGTTGATTCGAAGATCGTACGCGATCAGATCCATCCGCTCGAAGGCGGCGTGGAACCGATCATGCGCGACGAACAGAAAACCGAGCAGCACGATTCCGAACAGGAATGTGCGCCACGAGAACCTGCCACGTGCCGATTGTGCGCTCGCCATCTTTAGCGATTCGAGCTTAGCTCGCCGGGAGTCCCACGGCTAATCCATCGGACCGTATTTGTACCTCTCCACTCGGAAGAGGTCGACGGGAGTCCGCGAGCGTCGGGTGAGGGCGCATGCATTCAGCGTAATGCCGGCGCCCTCACCCGCGCTGGAGGCGCGTCCTCTCCCGAGGGGAGAGGTAAGAATGTGTGCCGCGCTGGTAAAGGTCCCCCCTACTCGAACCAGCTTAGTTGCTTGTACATGCTGATCTGGCCGTACTGATGCGCGTTGCCGTAGCCGGCCTGCGCGGTCACCCCAAGCTGCCATGGCCGGTAGTAGAAGCCAAGATCGGGGCCACCCTGTCCCTGCGCGTTGCTCAAAAATCCGCCGAAGTACATCGCGCCGCCGATGCCGCCGAGGACCATAAATTTCTCGGTCGAGAGCAGGATTGCCTCGAGATCGATTTCGCTGCTTTCGACGCCGTTTTGCCAATTGTAAATCGAGCTGAAAGATCCGTTGATCGGATGCGTGCTGTGCAGCAAGAGCCAACTCGAGAAGTCGCCCTCGATTATGGGTGCGTCGCTATCCGCGACGTCGTGGCCGCCCGAGACATAAAGATGAGTACCGGTGCATAGCGTAAAATCGACGCCGCCCTGGAAGCGCCCGAAGTTCAGGCGCGGAAAACTGCCGCTGCCCGGCGCCAACGGACTCTCGAAGCCGTTGCCAATCCACAATTGGTAGCCGGTCGCGCGGCCAAAGACTCCGACGTAAGGCGTGACGCTTTGTTCGACCTGCACACCTTCCTGCAGGACGCCATATTTGTCGCTGACGTAGCCGCCGCCGAATAGCGTCGCCTGGAGCAGGCCAGGGGTTTGAAGCGAATAGAACCCGGGATAGGTGTCTTCGAACCATTGCGCATGCGCAGGCGGCGCGCTCGCCAGGGCGCTCAGAGCCAGCATAAGCGCGACAATCACGCCAACGCGGGAAATTAAATTCTTCACCACGTTTCCACCTCCTCTATGCCCCTAATGCCCCGTCACGACCGTCGTCATGTTCACGCACACCGGACATGCCGGAACCGGCGCAGCGCTCGATCCCGGAGCGGCTCCCGCGAAACTGGCGCCGCCCGCGTTGGCACTTTCGAGCGACACCGCGCCGGTCATCGACAACGGTCCCGCATCGGTCGGAGGCTTGTCGCACGGCAGCGTCGCCTCGTAGCCCGCATGGACATCCTCACCCGTATTGGGAGCCCCGAGGGGCGCCAAGTTGACGGTCCCCTGATATACGGAGACGTCAGTATATTTCTCGCATCCCTGGTAACCGGGCCGAATTACATTCTCGCTGTAGGCGGTGTCGAACTTGGTCCCGCGAACTGCTGCGACCGCGTTGGGGGTATGCACCTGGTAGTCGGCGGGTGCGCCACCCGATGCGGCATTCACCAGCGATCGCATCACGCCGGAAAACAAGCTCACGCGGGTGGCGGTGGCTCCGCCGGTGATCGTGAATTGATCGAGCGTGATACTGCTGGCGGGTCCGAGTTCGAGGCGGCTCTGATCGTTCAGTATGATGACGGCGTGGCCGTTGGGGCCGGTGATGACCCGGTCGCCGACGTTGACGCCAACGCCGGACGCCGCCCCGATCGTCGCGCCACCGGTCCGTTGAATCTGCACCTGGCCATTCACGGACTGGAAGGATCCAGCGACCGTTTGCGCCATCGCCGTTCGAGATACGATTAACAGCGCGCTAAAGAGCAACAACCCCGCAGCCACCCCGGCGCTATAGTGTATTCGGTCTCGACGCATCTATTGGCGCTCCTTTGACGTAGCGCCTACCTTGTATTTGTCCGCATCATCATTTGTCAAATGCCTCGGCTAAGCATCTGTAATCGCAGCGCAAATTAAAAGGGCGCGAGCATCGCCCGCGCCCCTTTTGGGACTTGTAATTTGTTCCGCGCTGCACACCGCGGAGTAGATCTTTCTTTATCGCTTGGAGTATTGCGGCCGCTTGCGGGCTTTGTGACGGCCGTATTTCTTGCGCTCGACCTCGCGCGGATCGCGCGTCAGCATCCCACCCTTGCGCAGCGTGGGCCGCAGCGTTTCGGTTGCGCTGATCAGCGCTCGCGAAATTCCGAGGCGGACCGCGTCGGCCTGTGCGGCGATTCCACCGCCCTCGACGCTTGCGAGCACATCGTACTGCCCGACGGTCTCGGTCAGCTCGAAGGGCTCCAGAATTCGCATCCGCGAGGTTGGACGGGGGAAGTAGTCCTCGAGCGTGCGCTCGTTGATCGTGATAGTGCCGCTGCCGGCAAACATTCGGACGCGCGCCACCGAGGTCTTGCGCCGCCCTGTCGTCCAGATGATGTTTTTCTTTTCTGCCATGGAAAGATCGATACCTTTAGACGTTCACGCTTTTGGGCTTCTGCGCTGAATGCGGATGCTCGGCGCCGCGATAGACTTTAAGCTTGTTGAAAATCTGATGGCCGAGGCGATTCTTCGGCAGCATCCCTTTCACCGCAATCTCGAGCAGGCGCTCGGGCTTCTCCTCGAGCATCTTGCCCGCCGAGGTCTTGCGAATTCCGCCAGGCCATTCGGTATGACGGTAGTACACCTTGCCGACGGTTTTCGATCCCGTCAGGCGAACCTTGGCGGCATTGATGATAACGACAAAGTCGCCGGTATCCTGGTTGGGAGTGTAATCGGGACGGGTCTTGCCGGTGAGCAAGTTGGCGGCGCGCGACGCGACGCGTCCGAGGGCGCGCTCGCTCGCATCGATCACGACCCATTGGCGGTCACGCAGTCCACTCTCACGGGAGATGCTGCGGGTTTGTTCGGTCAGTTTCAAATTAATACACCTGGTAAAGTCAATTTTGGCGGGGCCGATGGGATTTGAACCCACGACTTCCGACGTGACAGGCCGGCGTTCTAACCGGGCTGAACTACGACCCCGCCCGAACCATCTGTTGTGACATTTTCCAGCCCCCGTAGCAA
>NZ_JBAUYR010000069.1:0-16594 GCF_049584895.1 Binatus sp. (SeqCode) | reverse complement strand
GGGCAGCTTGGCGCGATCGATCTGGCTCGGGAAGCGGCTCTGGTCGAGGGGCTGGTTGAAGGCGCCGAACAGGGGCTGATAAGATCAGCTCACGATATCGCCGAGGGCGGGCTTGCGGTGTCAATGGCTGAAGCCTGTTTCAATCCGCGGGCGATTCTGGGAGCCGAAGTTGAGCTTGGGCGAGCTGGAAGCGCTGACGCGGATGATTTTTTTGGCGAGGGCGCATCGACCGTGATTTTGTCGATTGCGCCAGCTGACGTGACCATCGTCGAGAAATTGTTTGTAGGTCGAGGATTGGAGTTTGCGGTGATCGGGAAAGTAATCGCCAATCCGCGGCTTAAAATTGGCGAAGCGATCGACGAAGACGTTTCCGCGTTGCAGCGAATTTACGAAAACGCGATTCCAAGGAGGCTCAGAGGCGGTGACTGAAGAAGATTCGGTCCTTGCGGTCGAAGCAGTCGAAGAATCGCCGCTCGACGTCTTCCACGAAGAGTGCGGCGTGTTCGGCGTCTACCGGCATCCGGAGGCCGCCAACCTCGCGTACCTAGGGCTCTACGCGCAGCAGCATCGCGGGCAGGAGTCGGCGGGAATCGTCTCGTCCAACGGCAAGTCGCTGATCTTCCATCGCGGGATGGGGCTGGTCGCCGACATTTTCAACCAATCAATTATCGAGCGGCTCGAAGGCACCAGTGCGATTGGGCATAACCGCTACTCGACAACCGGCTCGACGACGATTGGCAACTGTCAGCCGCTGGTAGTCGAGTACGCACGCGGCGGACTCGCGCTCGCGCACAACGGCAACCTGGTAAATTTCGCCGAGCTGCGCGAACGGCTCGAGTCGACCGGATCGATCTTCCAGTCGTCGTCGGATAGCGAGGTGATGATTCACCTGATCGCGGCCTCGCATGCGCCCACACTGCCCGAGCGGGTCGCGGAGGCGCTGGCGCAAGTGCGGGGCGCGTACTCGCTGGTGGTGCTGACCGAAGATTCGATGATCGCGGTGCGCGATCCGCAAGGCTTTCGTCCGCTGGTGCTGGGCAATCTGAACGGTGCGACGATCGTTGCGTCGGAGACCTGTGCGCTGGATTTGGTGCGCGCCGAATATGTTCGCGAGATCAACCCCGGCGAGATGATCGTCGTCGACGAAACCGGGTTGCGCTCGATGAGTCCATTTGCGCATGCGCCGACCAAGCGGTGCATCTTCGAGTACGTCTATTTTTCGCGGCCCGACAGCCAGATTTACGGCCGCAACGTGTACCAGGTTCGCAAGCAGCATGGGCGAGCATTGGCGCGCGAGGCGCCGGCCGAGGCGGACATCGTGGTGCCGGTGCCGGATTCAGGCACGCCGGCCGCGCTCGGTTACGCGGAAGAATCGGGAATCCCGTTCGAAATGGGCCTGGTGCGCAGCCATTACATCGGCCGAACGTTTATCGAGCCGCGCCAATCGATTCGCCATTTCGGAGTGAAGATCAAATTCAATCCAGTGGCCGAGTTGCTGCGCGGCAAGCGAATCGTGCTGATCGAGGACTCGCTCGTGCGCGGCACCACACTAAGAAAAGTGATCCCGATGCTGCGCGAGGCAGGTGCGCGCGAAGTTCACGTGCGTATCTCGTCGCCGCCGACAACCAACTCGTGCTTTTACGGAATCGACACGCCGACGCGCGAGGAACTGCTCGCGTCCTCGCATTCGGTCGAAGAGATTCGGCGCTACATCACGGCCGACTCGCTCGCTTACCTTAGTTGGGACGGCCTGTACTCATTCAACGGCGACAGTCGCGAGGGATTTTGCGACGCGTGCTTCACTGGAAATTATCCGGTCGAGATTCCGCGCAATACCACGCCCGCGCAGTTGCATTTGTTTCTTGCCAACGAGGATGGGTTGAAGGCGGATAGAAGATAGGAGCTTTATCTTAGTGAAACCCCTCCGTGGGTTTCACGCTTCCTTGGGCAGGGGTAACCCCTGCACCTTAGTATTAAGAGAAGCTAGGGCTCGGAGTCCGCGATGTCCTGCATGAATTCCTTCATCGGGCGGTGCGAGACCAGGATGCAGATGAAACCGCCGGGCGGATAGCTCAGGCAGACGCTGTAGCCCTTGTATCGGTAGCATCGATGACCGTCCATCTCCTGGACCTCGCCGTCGGGCGGCTGGAATCCGTGCGACTTCATGAAGGTGCAGAGGATGCTGCCGTTGTCGCCCTGATAGAACGTATAAGCGACCGAGGTTCCGTCCGCGAGACGATCGATCCGTCCACCTCGGAGCTTGTAGCCCGAGTGTTGAAAATTCCACAGGAACCCCGGTAGCTGGTGATCCATGTAGGCGTCGGAGAGTTCGGCGGGCGACGTGGAATTGATGTTGGGTTCGAAGTGATTGTCGAAATGATCGTAGTGGTCGATCGCAACGTCGAAGGGTGGGATAGCATGCGCCGGAGCCGGGCCGCTGCCGCCATGCAATATCACGAATGCGAACACCGCGACCGCGGCGACCGCGACAGGCGCCCATAGGCGGGCGCGGCGAATCGAGAAGCGTCGGGCGCGATCGGCGCCGGCTGAACTTTCACGCCCGCCTCCCGCGCCGCTGGCATCTGCCCCATCGGCGGCGTCGAGCGCGGCAAGGATCGACCCGCGGACAACCGGCGGCGTCCGGCGCATCGCAGCGCGCTCGCGTAGCAGCGCCTTGACCGCGCGTTCCTCGGCGAAGCGTGCGCGACAGTTGACGCATCCGGCAAGATGTTCTTCGACCTCGCGCAACTCCGCCGGAGTCAACTCCCCGTCAACGTGAGCCGACAAGTACGTCTCAATGTAGGTATTACAATCCACTTCTATCGTTACCGGCTTGCTTCACTCAAACTGTCATAGCGCGTCGGAGTCAAGGCCGTATTATTCCACGTTCCTTGGCAAAGTTAGCCAACGCATCCCGCAAAATCGCGCGTCCACGTGACACTCGAGATTTTACCGTACCGATGGGTACGTCCAGAACCCCCGAAACCTCCTGGTAACTGAGCTCTTCGACGTCGACCAGCAGAATCGCTTCGCGGAACTCCGCCGGCAATCCTCCCAGGGCGGCCTCGACCTCACCCTCCATCCCGCGTCCTGAAAGCAAGGCTTCGGGATTCGAACCGGCCGGATCGGTTCGCAGGCTTTCGCCCTCGACCTTGCGATCGAACTCCTCGGCGGATGAAGCCGGCTGCTCGCGCGAGTATTTTCGATAGCCGTTGCGGAAATTGTTGAAGAGTATGGTCAGCATCCACGCGCGACAATTCGTTCCGGTCTCGAATTGATGAAAGAAACGGTACGCCCGCAGCACCGTCTCCTGCAGCAGGTCGTTGGCGTCGTCGGGATTGCGCGCCAGCCGTATCGCCATCGTGTACAGCGCGTCGAGATGGGGCAACGCCTCGTCTTCGAATCGCTTGCGCCGATCCGTGCCGGTGCCGCTCTTGTCCGCCATATGCCGTTTTCAGGAACATAGCATCCTTCATCAATGAAATCTTGCATAGGCCCGAAATGTTCCCACTAGCTCTTGTCGAACTTGGATGTTTAGACTGTGAGATGCGACCGCGATAGTTGCGGTGCGCGAAACTACAGCCAAGGAGTTACGGATATGACGAAGGCGAAAATTACTGGCGCGATGCTGGCGACGGCGGTCGCGCTGATCTTTGCGGGCAACGCGGTGCAAGCGGCAGATACTAGCGACTCGAGCGCCGCGGCGTCGTCGCAAGTTAAGTGCGTCGGCGGCAACGCATGCAAGGGTCAGAGCTTGTGTCAGAGCGCGCAGAGCAGCTGCAAGGGAGCCAACGCCTGCAAGGGCAAAGGCTACGTCATGACGCCGACGGCGAAGGAATGCATCGCGGCCGGAGGAAAACCAGAGACTGTTACGAAGAGCGACTAGGCTCGATCGCGCAATGAAACGTTCTGACTTTCCGATGCTCGGCTACGGCGTCGGGCTGAGACGCCAGCACTACAGCCAGGTGCTGGAGACGCGTCCCCAGGTCGATTGGTTCGAGGTCATTTCGGAAAATTTCATGGTTGCGGGCGGACGCGCGCTCGAAGTGCTCGAAGGCGTCCGCGCCAACTATCCGATCGCGATGCATGGCGTGTCGATGTCGATTGGATCGACCGATCCGCTGAATCGCACTTACCTGCGGCAACTGCGCGAACTCGCGCGACGTTTCGAGCCTGCGTGGATTTCGGATCACCTGTGCTGGACGGGAGTGGGCGGGCGCAATCTGCATGACTTGCTGCCGGTGCCGTATACAGAGGAGGCGATTCGTCACGTCGCCGCGCGAATCTGCGCGGTGCAGGACATCCTCGAGCGGCCGATACTGATCGAGAATGTTTCGAGCTATATGGCGTTCGCTGACTCGTCGATGACGGAATGGGAATTCATCTCGACGATTGCAGATGAGGCCGACTGCGGAATCCTGCTCGACATCAACAATATCTTCGTGAGCGCGTTCAACCATCGCTTCGACGCCAACGACTATATCGACGCGGTGCCGGCCGAGCGCGTCGTGCAGTACCATCTCGCAGGGCATAGCGATCACGGCACCTACCTGCTCGATACGCACGACCATCCGGTGCGCGACGAGGTATGGACGCTCTACCAACGCGCGGCGCGGCGCTTCGGGGCACTGTCGGCACTGGTGGAATGGGACGACAACATCCCGGAGTTCGCGGAGTTGGCGAATACCGCGGATCGCGCACGGGCGATTTTCAATGCCGATTCATCTGAAAGAACTGGAAAGCCTGCTCTATCGGCTGATCACCGCGCCTAGCGGCGTCGCCGAGGGGCTCCTGGCCGAACGCGATTTGAGCGCAGGCGGGCTCGACGCGATCGTGCTCGGCGACGATCGCCTGTCGGCAGAGGCTCGCGTCGATATCTATGCGAACATGTATTTCTACCGCATCCGCGACGCGCTCAAAGAGGACTTCGCCGCAACACTCGCAGTCCTCGGCGACGACAATTTTCATAACCTGGTCACCGGCTACCTGCTCGAATATCCACCGACTGAGCCGTCCATCTCCGATTGCGGGCGGTATCTCGCGGACTATCTGAGCGATCATCCTTTGCGTGAGGATGTGCCATTTGTTGCGGACCTCGCGAAGCTCGAACGCGCGGTCGTCGAGGTGTTTGCCGGTCCCGACGATGCTGCACTGGATCCCGACTCACTCCGTGCGACTCCACCCGAAGACTGGCCCGCGATGAAACTCACGATTCATCCCGCAGCGCAGATACTCGCGCTCGAATGGCGAGTGTCAGAGTTATTGCGAGCTGTCGAGGATGGTCGCCCGTGGAAACCCGCGGAGCGGGGTGGCGTCAAAGTCCTGGTGTGGCGGCGCAACGCACGCGTCTTCTATCGCGATCTCGAACGCGCCGAAGCAGATGCGCTCGACGCAGTCTCGCGCTGCTCTACGTTCGCAGAAATCTGCGAGGTCGTCGCCGCGAACGCCGAAGATCAAGATCCTGTCGCTGCGATGAATCGAATGCTCGCGGGATGGCTCTCCGACGGCTTATTCGTTCGTGGATGATCTTTGACCCGCCTGCGGCTATAAGAATTGTTGAGCGCGCGATGCGGCTCAACTGATGGCGGCAAATCCCAAAATCACCGGCGCTACAATCAGCGTCGAGCGGCCGACGAGTCGCTTGCAGTTGGATGAGTTCGCGCGGCTTCCGTTTCAGGTCTACAGCGCGCGCGACGCGTGGTGGCCGCCGGACGTGCAGAACGAAATCGATCTGCTGTCGCGACGCAGCCTGCTCTCGACCCATCTCGAAATCACGCCCTTCTGCGCGCGTCGAGGAGGCATTCTGGTCGCCCGCGTCAGCGCCGTTATCAATCGCCGCTATATCGAACATTGGAACGAGCAACTCGGGCAATTGATTCAGTTCGAGGCGCTCGACGGCGAGGATATCGCCGTCGCCGCGATGCTCGACGAGGCCATCCGGTCGCTGCGCGAACGCGGCATGAGTGCGGTTCGCAGCGGCTTTGCGGCATTTCTCGATTATCCGTATGCGATCGACAATTACGAATCGCTGCCATCGTTCCTGCTGCGCGGAAATCCTGCGTCGTACCATCGCTACTTCAAACAGGCGGGGTTCGTCACCGAAAAAGGGCAGGTCGATTACACCGCGCCGTTCACGCCTGAAATCCTCGCGCGCTATCGGCGGATGTCCGAGGCGGCCGCCGCGGGTGGGGTCACGATTCAAAGCTGGCGCGAGTACGGATTTCTCGCTGCGATTGACGCGTGGACCGACGTGACCAACGCCGCGTTCGACCGCCACTGGGGATGGAATCCGGTGACGCGCGCGGAAGTGCGCCCGATGCTCACGTCGTTGTGGGAAACTCCAGTCGCCGATCTTTCGATGCTCGCGACGATCGACGGCGAGTGCGTCGGCGCGGTCTTCTCGGTGCCCGATCTAAGTCCTGCGCTCGCCCGTCTCCGCAGGGGCGTCCGGCTCGCTCCGGAGCGCGGGGGAGGAACGCGCGGCGCGCTTATCAATATCGGAGTGATCGAGCGAGCGCGCGGACGCGGCGTCGCGGTTGCGATGGCGGCGCGATCGTTCCTCGCGATGGCGCGGCGCAAGATGCGCTTCGCCGGCTACACGCTCGTTCTCGACGACAATTGGGCCTCGCGCCGGACGGCACTCAGCCTTGGTGCGCACGTCACCGGCAATTTCGTAACGTATCGTCTTTCGTGATCTGCCGTTTAGCGAGCCGCTCGCCCTCGGCTTCTTCCTTTCGAGGGACCCTTGGTTCGCGATTTGGCGCGGCTTGCAGTTCGTTTCGTCGAGCTTTTTCTCGTCAGTGATTTTGCATTCGGATGGTCCGGTTTTTTCTCCGCGTCGGCACCCTTGACCAGCGCCTGCATCTGCAATTCACCGAGTTTTTTCCGGGTCCAGTTAAGATGTTCGTCTTCTTCGTGCTCAACTTCACTGGCGGCCGCACCCAGGATTTCGCGCAAGCGATCCTCGGTAGCCTGACGGGCAATTTTCCCGATCAGTTCCCAGTCCGCGTGATCCTTAGTCTCGGCCAGGACGATGTTTTCGATCGCGTTCAGCTCAGCCTGATCTTTCGAGAGACCATTGCGATCCATGCTGCGCAGCAGGGCTTGGGCTTTCTCGGTCGCCACCTTTGCAGTGGGGCTCTGCACGCGAGTATTTCCGCCAAGGCGGTGAATCACATCAGTGAGTACCTTCTGGTGCTTAATCGTCTGCCTGTGAAACTCGCGGAACTTGGTTCGCACTTCGGGATCGGAAACCAGTCCGAGTGCCTTCTCGTAGAGTTTCTGGCCGCCCATCTCGACGGCCAGGAATTCGCTCAAGACCTCCATCAGCGTGCGCTCATTGATTCGCGCGCTTGAGAAGAAGTCCATTACTTTTTCGGTTAGTTCGGCCATAGGATCTTTTTCCCTCCAGGAAAAGCAGGGTGAAATTTCCAGATAATAAGCATGAAGCGCGCCAAACCTCGTTTCGGACCCAGATTGTCGGGACGCATCCGTGACTGACTCTGGATCACTCTTTGGTCTGCAAAAACTCGCAGCGATCCGACTCAGATGGCGTCAACACAAAGGCTTTCATCACGCCATGATCGGTCCGAATAACCGGAAGCATGTAATTTCGCCTCGACCCGCGGCCACTTGCCCCGACGCGACTCCGTCCGATACAAGCGGTACCTGATGCTAAGTCTCCGCTTCGCCGTGCTGTTCGCGCACATCGTTGCCGTGATCGTTGCCCTCGGTGGATCGCTGTTCAGCACGTTCGCGCTCGCCCCGGTGCTGGCCGCGGAACTTGATCCGCCCGCGCGAGTCCGAGTCTCCCGCCAAATCGTTCGCCGGCTCGGCGCGATTGTACTTACCTCGCTCGCAGTGCTGGTCGTGACCGGTATCTTCAACGTACTGTTCATCGGCGGCGTTTCGATTCTGCTCGCGATCAAATTGGTGCTGGTGGTCGTGGTGATCGGACTTGCGCTCTATCAATACGGAAACCTCGGCACGCAAATCTGGCGACTCTCGGCCGCCGGTCCGAGTCCGGAAGTCGCAGATTTGCAGGCACGCTTCCGCCGCGTCGGGCTCACCGTCGGATCGATCGTGTTGCTGATTGTCTATCTCTCGCTTGGACTCACCCGCGGCCCTGGCGCGATTGTCGCCTCGATTCGCTGACGGCTCACGGGATGGTCCGAAAGAAAAGACCGCGCCGAACGCCCAGATGGATGGGACGGCTCACGTTTATCGCGATTCTTCTCACCGTCATCTTTACGCTCAGCTACGGGTTGGGCGCGCATATCGCGGTGCGATATCTCAATCCGTCGTTCGGCGCGTGGTGGAATTCCAACGAGTTCGCAATCGTCGAGTGCGCCGCGACGGCCCTTGGGATGTTGATCGGAATTCGCATCGGGGCGAGGTTGGCGCATGGCGGTCTGCTGAAAAACCGCTCGATGGTAGCGGCTGTAATCGTTGGTGGTCTGATGCTGCCCATCGTGGCGCGGATCAGCGCGGAAATCGCGCGCTTCAAATTCAGCAGCGGCGGATCCGTCACCGCATGGCTAATAGACCACTTTCGCTACGACACCGGAATGTTCCTTGACAAGCTTCTCGCGGCGGGCGTTTACTCGATCAAGATTGCAGCGTTTGCGCTTCCAGTCGGTATGATTCTCTTCGGTGTGGCGGTCGCGATTTTTATGACCGCCGAGCCTGCTGGCGATGCCGCCGACGCGACTTCCCGTGAAAGAGTGAAACAGTGAAAGAATGAATCGAGACGATCGCAAGCCTCGCAAACCGCACGCTATCAGCCGCCGATCGTTTATCAAGGGCGCCGGTGCGGTCGCCGCGGCGGCAGGCCTGGTCCGCGTTCGGACCGCATCGGCCGATGAGAAGACGCTGCCGCCGGGTGTTGTCGAGAAGCTTGGGCCTGAAGCGACGACGATCGAACTCAATATCAACGGCAAGCCTGCGACGCTCGAAATCGAGCCGCGCGTAACGTTGCTGCGTGCACTCCGCGAGCATCTCGGACTCACCGGCACGAAACTCGTTTGCGATCGCGGCGCGTGCGGCGCATGCACGGTGCATCTCGACGGCAAGCCCGTGACCTCATGCATGGTGCTGGCGATCGACGCGCGCGGACACCAGGTCACGACGATCGAAGGACTCGGCACGCCGTCGAATATGCATCCGGTGCAGGCCGCGTTCGTCGAGACTGACGCGCAGCAATGCGGCTTCTGCACGCCTGGGATGGTGATGTCGGTGGCGGCGGCGCTCGAAAAAAATCCTTCCGCGACGACTGAGGAAATCAAACACGCAACCGCGGGCAATACCTGTCGTTGCGGTACGTACCCGCATGTGTTCGCGGCCGCTCTCAAAGCCGCCCAGCCCGGACGCGTGACCAAGGACGTCTGATGTCGCGGCGCGTCACGCTCAACCTCGGCTTTCAGGGCAATACGCAAGACGTCACTGTCGTCATCCCGGAGGACGAGCCGACGCCATGGCAATGGGGCGACCGCCTGTCTGTCGTCGGCAAGCCCACGCCGCGCGTGGACGGACCGCTGAAGGCGACCGGCGCGGCCCATTACACTTACGACATCGAGTTGCCCGGGATGCTTTACGGCGCGATCCTGCGCAGTCCGTGGCCGCACGCGCGCGTTCGCAATATAGACTTGTCGGCTGCGCAAAATCTTGCGGGAGTGCGCGCAGTGCTTGCGCTCGACGATCGCGAGATCCGTTTCGCCGGCCAGGAAGTCGCCGCGGTCGCCGCGATCAGATCGGACATCGCCGCAGATGCGCTCAAGTTGATCAAGGTCGATTACGAAACCTTGCCGTTCGTGGTCGACATGGACGATGCGGCCAAGGACTCCGCGCCGAGCGTGTTCGGCAGTCGATCCAACGTCGGCAAGACCAAAAATTCGAGCGTCGGCGACGTGCCGAAGGGCCTCGAGATCGCGGCGAACACGATCGAGGCGACTTACACGACGCCAGTGCAGACTCATGTCTGCCTCGAGACGCATGGCGCGGTCGCGAGCTTCAACGCCGCGGGCGATCAGCTCACGGTCTGGTGCTCGACACAGGGAATCTTTTCCGTGCGCGACGATCTGGCCGTCTATTTCAGCCTGCCGCCGGACAGCGTGCGCGTCGTCTGCGAATATCTCGGAGGCGGCTTCGGGTCGAAATTCGGCGCCACTCCAGAAATTATTGTCGCGTCGCGACTGGCCAAGATGGCCGGCGTCCCGGTGAAGGTGATGCTCCCGCGCGCCGACGAGCATCGCTCGACCGGCAATCGTCCGAACTCCGAACAGAAGGTCAAGATGGGCGTCGATCGCGACGGCAAGCTGACTGCGATCGATCTCGTGACGCGCGGAAGCGGCGGGATTGGCGGCGGCGCCGGTAGTTCGGGTCCGTTCGGGTCGGTCTATCGATGCGCGAATATCCGTGTTCAGGAAACTGGCATCTACACGAATGCCGGGCCGGCGTCCCCGATGCGCGCGCCCGGATGGCCACAGGGATGCTTCGCGCTGGAACTCGCGATGGACGAGATGGCGCGCAAGGGGGGAATCGACCGGCTCGAGTTCCGGCGCCGCAACAGCGACAACCCGGTCCGCGCCGCCGAATACGAGATCGGCGCGCGCATGTTCGGATGGGCAGAGAAAAATGAAGCCGCGAAATCGAGCAGTCCAATCAAGCGCGGCGTCGGCGTCGCGTCCGCCGAATGGCACGCGGTCGGAGTGTCGGGTCCGGAAGCGCAGGTGATCGCGCATCGCGACGGCAGTGTCGAGGTCCGCGTCGGCACGCAGGATATCGGCACCGGCACGCGCACAGTGCTCGCGATTGTCGCGGCCGAGGAACTCGGTCTGCCGGTTGATCGCGTGAAGTCGGAAATCGGCGACACGCGATTTCTTTTTTCGGTGCCGAGTGGCGGCAGTTTGAGCGCGCCTTCAAATTCGCCGGCCGTGCGCCAGGCCGCGGCGCATCTCAAGGACAAGTTGTTTCGGATCGCGGCGCCGATTCTTGGCGCGGAGCCCGACGACCTCGAAGCGGCCGGCGAAATGATTCGTGTGCGCGCCAGTACATCGCGGGCAATTTCATTTACCGACGTGTGCAAGCGAATGCCCGGCGATTCGATTTCCGCGCAGGGTGAGCGCGTGCCTAATTACGGCGGCTTTCGCAGCGACCAGGCGGGATGCCAATTCGCCGAAGTCGAAGTCGATACCGAAACGGGAATCATCCGCGTGAAGCACGTCGTCGCGGTGCACGACGCGGGACGGATTGTCGATCCGCTGACGGCGCGCAGCCAGGTCAACGGCGGCATCCTGATGGGCATCGGGTTTGCGCTGTTCGAGGATCGCCGGATGGACCCGCAGCTGGGCATCATGGTGAATCCGACGATGGACGACTACAAGCTGATCGGCGCGCTCGACGTGCCGCAAATCGACGTGACGTTTTTCGAGGTCGCCAACGGCGTTACGAATACCGGCGTGATGGGCCTCGGCGAGGTGTCGCACGTCGCGAGCACTGCCGCGGTCGCATGCGCGGTGTACGACGCGATTGGCGTGCCGGTGCGTTCGCTCCCGATGACGCCCGACCGCGTGCTGTCGGCGCTGGGACACGTGTGAAGGATTTGCAATCGCGATGAATCGATTCGAAGTGATCACGCCTGCCGACCTCGCGAGCGCATCGCGGTTGCTGGCCGAAGATGGCAACGTCGCATTCGCGGGCGGCGTCGACGTGGTCGATCTCTCGAAGCAGAGCATCGTGTCGCCTGCCGCGCTGGTGAACCTGAAAGGTCTGAAGGAGCTTGGTGGAATCGAGGTGCGTCCGTCCGGCGACCTACGCCTCGGCGCGACGGTTAAGCTGAGCGAAGTCGCCGAGCATCCTGCGATCCGCGAGAAGTTCACGGCGATTGCCGAGGCTGCCGGCGAAGCGGCGACGCCGCAAATTCGCAACCTCGGCACGGTCGGCGGAAATATCCTGCAGCGTCCGCGATGCTGGTACTTTCGCAATCCCGACGTGAATTGCCTTAAGAAGGGCGGCGACACCTGCTACTCGATCGGCGGCCTCAATCGTTACCACGCGATTCTCGGCGGCGGTCCGTCGTTCATCGTGCATCCGTCGAATCTGGCGCCCGCGCTGATTGCGATGCGCGCGAGCGCGACGATTGTCGGTCCGGCGGGACAGCGCAGCATTGAGCTGGAAAAGTTTTTCACACTGCCGACGGTCGATCCGAAGCGCGAAAATTCTCTCAAGCCTGGCGAAATAATCACTGAAGTGATCGTTCCCGCGCCCTCCGCCAGTACGCGCAGCCATTACCTGGAGGCGCGCGAGAAGCAGAGCTTCGATTGGCCGTTGGTGAGCGTCGCAGTTGTGCTCGACGGAGCGAAGACGGTCCGCGATGCGCGCGTCGTGATGGGCGCGGTGGCGCCAATCCCGTGGCGATCACTCGATGCGGAAGCCGCGCTCAAGGCCGGCCCGCTCGACGAGTCGCGCGCGCGCGCCGCCGCCGACGCCGCTCTGAAGGACGCGCAGCCAATGTCCGAGAACGCGTACAAAATCGTGATTGCGAAAGTGGTCGTGCGTCGCGCGATCATGCACGCCGCGGGATTGGAGGCCGCATAATATGGCCTCGCCATTTTGCGCACTGCTGCGGACCAAGACCGCCTACTACCGCACGCCCGACGGCGAGCGCATTTTCAAGCCCGACGACTCGACCGCGTGCTACACCTGCCTCAAGACCCAGCGCCCAGTGGGACCTGACGGGCTGCCAGTCGATGCGCAAGAGTGCGGCGCCGATCGCGGATGCTTCGAGCAGGAGTAAAAAATAAAATTTTCAGCGCGGCCGACGGCGATGAGCACTTGCTTGAAGAATCAATTTCGGCGGGCCGTGTGCTATGGTTCGGCAGGGGAAAGCATTGGGGAGTCGCTAACGTCAGAACTGAACGCCATCGCCAAACGCGATTGAGTTAAAGTGATACTTTAAATATGAAAAAACCGAGCGGACTTCGTGTTCCGTTGTCCGTCATCGCAGCTTTTTTCGCGCTGACATTTCCATTCACTCCTGCCCACGCCCAAATAAAACCCGGCGATCGGATCACCGCCAAGAATGCGGAACAGGTCCGTGCGCTGGTGAGTCCCGGCACGTTTATCGTGGTGTCGCGGGGGATGGAGATGAATATCGTCGCGCCGAGCCGCGTGATGTGGCCGCCGCCGTACCAGGATGCGACCGAAAAATATTCCAGCCAGGTGCGCCTCGCCCCGGACCATCGCGATCTGATCGGCTACGTTGCCGGGCAGCCGTTCCCGATCCTCGATCCGAACGATCCCGAGGTCGCGACCAAGATCATGTGGAACCAGTACTTCAAGCCGATCGCGAGCGACGATTACGATCTGCGTTTCTTCGAATGCCAGGTGGCCAAGCAGAATCCCGGCGCTCAACAGTCGCTGATGACACAGACCGAGGTCGGGCATCTGGCGGGTTACTCCGATATCGGACGTACCGAGGTCGAGCCGCTGCCTGCCGATCCGGATTTCAAGATCACCGGTATCTGGGCGCGCGCCGGGGCGTATCCCACGCTCGCGCCGGCGGAAGATCGCGGCAGCGGTGCAATCCTGTATCGCTACTGGGACGCGAACAAGGCCGACGACACGTGGGCATTCCTGGCGGGAACCCGGCGCGTGCGCCGAGTCAACGAAGTGCTCTTGAGTTCCTCGCCGGGGCTTTCGACCTGGGACGCTGATCATGCCGGAGGATTCGGCGCAAAACCGCAGGAGTACAACTTCAAATATCTCGGCGACAAAAACATGCTCGCGTGCGTGCATGCGCAGAACGCGCCCGCGCATCCGTGCGCGACCGACGGTGGCGCGACCTCATGCGGCGACGACTGGGAGATGCGCCATCTGTACGTAGTCGAAGTCACGCCGCGGCCGGAGAGAATCCAGGGCGTCCTGCAATCGAAGACGATCGTGTACGTCGACGGCGAGGGATGGTTCAATCCGTACGTTGACAGTTACGACCAGAAGGGCGAGTTGTGGAAGACGCAGATTTATCTCAACACCTATCGCGACCGCCCGGTGCCCGACGCGAAGATTGCCGTCTATCCATTCAAGCGCGAGTTCATCGTTGCCGCCTCGAGTATCGACGTGCAATCCGGCGTATCGACAACGTGCTACCTCCCCGGCCCCGACACGCCCGAGCGCGAATGCTGGTACATCAACATGGGCGCGGTTGATAAGGGCTTCTTCACGACCGAGGCGCTGACCAAGGCCGGGCACTAACTCATTTGATTGCCAACGCGTTGGGCGGCGAGCCTACTCCTCCTGGAATATTCAGCGGCGCGGAGGTCAGGAAGAAATCGTAATTGCCGTCGGCGGCGCAATCTTCCGCCAGGCCTTCGAGGTTCCACATCTCGCCTATCGGCATCCCGAAGAACGCGAGCATGTGGAAGTGCAGAAATTCCATTTCCTCGCCCGCCGGTTTCGGCAATGCTTCGAGCGCCGGAGAATCCGACGCGACCGCAGCCAGGTGATTGTCCCATAGCCATCGCGCGGTGCGCTCGCTGCCTTCGATTCCCGGCACCACGGTCTCCCTCGCCAGTTCCGCCTTAATCTCTTCGCTCGCCGACAGGTAGAACTTGGTCCATCCGATGCGAATCAGCAGGATATCGCCGGTTTGCAACTCGACGCCTTCTTCTTCGAGCGCAGCCTGCACGTCGTCGAGCGGAATCGACTTGGCCTGGGTGAAATCGATCGACTTGCCGACGCGATCGTAGTAGCGCGCGACGTCGGCGAGCACTCCGCGCCCCGCGATTCCGCGCCGCGCCAGGTTGTCGATACCGAGACGCGTTCCACCGCGCCCGGTCATCTGATTGTCGGGAATCCCGTTGTACGCGCCATGCGCCGGATGCTTCACGTGTGCGAGCGCGTCCCATTGCGAGGACGCTTGCGGATAGAAGTTGTCCAGGAAGTCGTCGAGCACGAATTCCGCATTCGGGAAAATCTTGACGGTGTGCGTATGCTTGCCGCGGGTGAACAGCGGCGGGTCGGGGATGTTGATCGGCAGATTCAGCGCGAACACTTTACCTGTTCGAATCGAGTCGGCCGCCTCGACCACGCGATCGGGCGTCAGCAGGTTGATGGTGCCGACTTCGTCGTCGTCGCCGAACACGCCCCACGCCGCGCCCGCCGGCGCGCCCGCGCGGACCGGGAGTTCGTCGTAGCTGGGGAGCTGTGGCGAAGAAGATACGGCGTGCCGCATCGCGCGAGTCGCGCGCGCCGCAACTTCACCGACCTTTCTCACCACAGCCCGTTCCATCAGTGTGATCCCGCTCTCGAAATCGACGGATGCGCGCGTGGCGGAGGTCACGGCGTCGGCTACTTGTCGCTCTAACTCCCGGGAGATTTTCTTCGGCGCGGTTCGCTTCGACGCTTTGACCGCTACTGTGCGCTTGGCGCCTTTCGATGCGGGCTTCTTTGGCTTGACTGCTTTGGAAGCGACTTTGCGGACTTTGGGCGCCGCTTTCTTCATTTTCTTTTTGGGCTTGGCCAATGTACGGGACCTCCTGAATTGCTTGATCGCGACCGCACCTTCTCATTAACAGACCGTTTGTTAATGGCAAGACCAACGACCGGCGATTTCCCAGCCCTCAAATAACCGCAATTCGGCCTTGAGGCTGCATACCCGCGATGGTACTGTACGGGATTGCTCCTTGCTCCAACCTGGGGCTGAAATCCGTAAGGAGGACCAGCAGCCGCATGCGGCGCTACGAAACTATTTTTATTCTCAGGCCTGATTCGGGCGACCCCCAAATCAAGGAAGCCATCAAACGCTACGAGGGGATCATCGCCGCCGGCGCCGGCGAGATGATCGAAACCGAGGAGTGGGGATCGCGCGAACTCGCCTACAAGATCAAGGGCGAGCGCCGCGGCTTCTACGTTCGACTCGACTACGTTTCGCCCGGCCCCGTGATGAACGAGGTCGAGCGCAACTTGCGCATCTCCGACACCGTTCTGCGCTACCTGTCGGTCCTCGTCGACGACAATGCCGACGTGGCGAAGGCGCGCGAGGAACTCGAAGCGCGCAACCGCCGTATCGCCGAGGCCAAGGCTGCGCAGGAAGCGCGCGCGGCCGCTCTGATGGCCTCGCGCGAGCAGCCGGCCGAGGAAGCGCCCGACGCTCCCGAAGAGATAATGGAAGCGGCGGCTGAGGAAATCGCCGGGCCTGAAGGTGACCGGGAACCGGATTGAGCTCGAAGGCCGGCTGCTCGACCAGCCCGAGGTTCGCATCACACCCGCAGGCACGCCGGTTCTCCGCTTCACCGTCGAATGCGGCGCGACCGGCGAGGAACTAAGGCTCGGAATCGTGATGACGGGTGAATCGGCGCTGACCGCAAAGCCGCTCCTGGAGCGGGGCCGGCTGGTCAAGGTGACGGGAAGAATGAGAGCATTGAAGCGGAGCCTGAAGAAAGAGAGTGGATTCGAAGTGGTGGCCGAGTCGATCGACAGAAGTGAATAGAGACTAAAAAAGGAAATATTTCCAGGGAATTTAAATGGCTGACGAGGAAAGATCTGAAAGAGGCGGCGACCGGCCGCGCGAAAGTGGCGGCGGCGGACGCTACGGCGG
>NZ_JBAUYR010000068.1:0-20798 GCF_049584895.1 Binatus sp. (SeqCode) | reverse complement strand
ATGCGCGACGATTTGTACGAGCAATGCTCCGACCACATCACCGAAAAAACCCCGAGCTCGGTGTAGGTCGGTGTGCGCCCTATGATCTGTTCGATCTTACGGTACTCGTCGGGGGTGAGTCCGAACGCGCGGGCCTGCTCGACATCGGCTTTCGGTTCGCCGGCAAGCGAAACCGGACGCTCGCTCATCGCGCGCTCCCCGCAATCGATTGGAAAATCTTGATCCCGTCCTCGCCGCCGAGCATCGGCTCAACCGCATGCTCCGGATGAGGCATCAAGCCAAAAACGTTGAAGCGCTCGTTGGCGACGCCCGCAATCGCGCGCATCGATCCGTTGGGATTCGCCGCGTCACTCTCGCGCCCGTCCGCATCGACGTAGCGAAGAATCACCTGCCCTCGCTCTTCCATCTGGCGAAGTTCATCTTCAGGCGCAACGTACAATCCTTCGCCATGCTTGATCGGCAGCCGCAGCAGATCGCCCTGCCTGGTCGCGCGTGTGAACGGCGTGCCCGCATTCTCGACGCGGAGCCACACGCGATCGCAAACAAACGATAGCGATCGGTTGCGCGTGAGCGCGCCGGGCAGCAGATGCGCCTCGCACAGAATCTGAAAGCCGTTGCAGGTGCCGATCACGAGGCCGCCGTCAGCCGCGAATTTCGCCACACTCTTCATGATCGGCGAGAAGCGCGCGATTGCGCCGGTGCGCAGATAGTCGCCGTAGCTGAAACCGCCCGGCAGCAGCACGCACTCGACACCGTCGAGCGATTCGTCCTTGTGCCACAGGATTCGCGCGTCCTGGCCCATCACGTCCGCGAGCGCGTGGATCGCGTCGCCGTCGTCCAGCGATCCGGGGAATCGCACGACGCCCCACTTCATTCGCCCACCACCTCAAAGTGAAAGTCCTCGATCACCGGGTTGGCGAGCAGCGCCTCGCACATCTTCTTTGCTTCGTCGCGCGCCTCGGACGCGGTCCGCGCATCGATCTCCAACGTGATGTACTTGCCGACTTTGACACCTGAGACGTTTTTGAAGCCAAGACTTTGCAGCGAGCTTTCAACCGCACGCCCCTGCGGATCGAGGATCCCTTTGCGGGGCGTCACGAACACTCTTACTTGCAACTCAAGTCCTCGCTCGCTATCACCACGAATTAGTTCTCCACCCGCCGCAGCATCTCGTGATACGCCTCTTCGACGCCGCCGAGATCGCGCCGGAAGCGATCCTTGTCGAGCTTCTGACGCGTCGCCTTGTCCCAGAACCTGCAAGTGTCGGGACAAATTTCATCGCCAAGCAGAATCTCGCCGTGATGCCGCCCGAACTCGAGCTTGAAATCCACTAGGATGACGCCGCGCTCGTCTAGGAACTTCTTCAGTATCGAATTCACCTTCAGCGCCATCTCGTCCACTTGCTTGAGTTCCGCGGCGGTCGCCCATCCAAACGCAATCGCATGCTCGCCAATGATCAGCGGATCGTCGAGCGGGTCGGACTTGTAGTAGTACTCGACAATTGGACGCGGCAGCGGCTCGCCCTCTTCGCGCCCAAGCCGTTTCGCCATCGATCCCGCGACGATGTTCCGCACAACAGTCTCGACCGGGATAATTTGCAGCCGCTTGCACAGCATCTCGCGATCGTTGAGACGACGGACAAAATGCGTCTTCACCCCATGCTTCTCGAGCAGCGTGAAGAACAACTCCGAAATGCGGTTGTTCATCACGCCCTTGTCCTCGATAGTGTCCTTCTTCTTGCCGTTGAAGGCGGTCGCGTCGTCCTTGAAGTACGCGATGACGAGGTCGGGGTCGGACGTGGAGTAAAGTTTCTTCGCCTTGCCCTCGTAAAACATTTCGAGTTTTTGCGGAGTAGTTTCCACGTTGCTGTTCTCCCTTATGGTCAATTGGAATATCTTAATCTAATCATCTTACCGACCGGTCGCGTCATCACAACGAACCCAGTGCCAGTTGTCCACAAACCCGCGCGCGGGAGTGTGGATAGATAGTCTCACCGCTTGGCCGCGCGCACCTTTTTTACCAGGGCGATCTCGGTTTTTGCGGCTGGCGCAAACTGCTCGACCAGCCTGGCCGCCAGACCCACATAGCTGCGAGGATTCAACTCCCGCAGCGCACGCCTGGCGCCGTCGTCCAGCGGCAGCGTCGCGATGAACTCTTCGATCACTCTGCGATCGATTCTTCGCCCTCGCGTCAGTTCCTTCAGCGTCTCGTACGGTTTCGGCATCCCGTGGCGCCGCATCAAGGTTTGAATCGCCTCGGCGACGACCTCCCACGCCTGCTCGGCCTCGAGGTCCTCGGCGATGCGCGCCTCGTTCACCTCGACCCGCGCGAGGCCGCGCTCCAACGACGCCAGCGCAACCACCAGATGGCCAAACGCCGTGCCCATCGCGCGAATCGCCGTGCTGTCCGTCAGATCGCGCTGCCATCGCGAGACCGGCAGCTTCTGTGCGAGATGGTCGAACAGCGCGTTCGCGATCCCGAGGTTGCCCTCGCAGTTTTCGAAGTCGATCGGATTTATCTTATGCGGCATTACCGACGACCCGGTCTCGCCCGCGACCGCCTTCTGCGCGAAGTAGCCGATCGAAATGTAGCTCCACATGTCGCGGCAGAAGCCCAGCAGGATCATGTCGATGCGCATCAGGATCGCGAACAGCTCGGCGATAAAATCGTGGCTTTCGATTTGAGTGGTGAGCGGATTCCAGGTCAGGCCGAGCCGCTCGACGAAATTCTGCGAATGCGCGATCCAATCGACCTCGGTATGCGCAAAGTGATGCGCGTTGAAGTTGCCGACCGCACCGTTGAGCTTGCCGAGAAATTCCTGGCGGCCAAGCTGCGACAGCTGGCGCGCGAGACGCGTCGCGAATATCGCCATCTCCTTGCCGACCGTCGTCGGTGACGCTTCCTGCCCGTGCGTCCGCGCCATCATCGGATGCGATTTGTAGCGATGCGCCAGCTTTACAATCGGCGCGTTGGCCGCTTCGAGCCGGGGCGTCAAGTCGTTCGCGACGAACTCTTTCAGGATGAGTGCGTAGGCGAGGTTGTTGATGTCCTCGGAGGTGCACGCGAAATGCACCATCTCGATTGGCAGCGTCGGATCGATCGCGGCGACTCGATCTTTGACGAAATACTCGACCGCTTTGACGTCGTGATTGGTAGTCGCCTCGAGTTCCTTCACCCGGCGCGCATCGTCGAGCGTGAAGTCCTCGTAAATGGCGCGGAGCTTTTTCGCGGTCGCCGCGAGGATCGGCTTCAGCGCGCTTACCTCAGGATGCGCCGCGAGCGACAGGTACCATTCGATCTCGACGCGGACGCGGTAGCGAATCAGCGCGAACTCGCTGAAGTAGGCTTCCAGGCTCCGGGTGCGCGCGCGGTAGCGGCCGTCTACAGGCGTCACCGCGGTCAATGCCGCGTCGGTCTCGGTTGGTCTGTCTTTCACTTTTTCAGTGTATGCCATTAGATTACGCGACGACGCCTGCTCAATCGAGAGGGCGTCAAACGCTAGCGGCCGGTGTGTCCGAAACCGCCGGGACCGCGCGTGCTCGGCGCGAGCTCATCGACCTCGACAATCTCGGCGCGGATGACGGGCGCTATGATGAGTTGGGCGATTCGATCGCCGGGTCTAATCACGATAGGCTGGTCGCCCAAATTCACAAGTAATACTTTAACTTCTCCGCGGTAGTCCGCGTCGATAGTTCCAGGGGAATTGATCAGCGCGAGGCCTTCTTTGAGGGCGCGGCCGCTGCGCGGCCGCACCTGTCCCTCGTAGCCGACGGGAATCTCGAGCGCGATTCCCGTCGGAACCGCGCGACGCTCGCGCGGCGCCATCTCGATTGACGCCGCGATGTCGGCCATCAGGTCGATCCCGGCCGCATGCTCGCTCTGATACGCAGGAAGCGGCAGCGCACTTTTGCGAATGCGGGCAATTTTCACAGTCGGATTCATTGTTGCGATCTCGTATGGCGAATTGTCCGCTCGATGGCAAGCGCTCTCGCACGGCGATGCGGTCATGCGACGGGTCGGAAAGAGCGTCGTCGGAGTGTTGACAGAAATTTTTTTTTCAGCCGAGTGGCTGCGGAACAATCAAAACCACAAATCAAGTGGGGGTCTGCATTGCGAGCGGCGCGCGCTGCCTGTTAGCGAAAATGGTTGGAGGGCTGAGAAAATGGCGAGCGCGATTTCGAACGATCCATATCTGTCGAAGGGGTTTGAGCCGATTCGGATGGAATGCGACGGCGCGCATTTGACGATTGAGGGAGAAGTACCCGCGGACCTCGACGGCACCTTCTATCGTATCGGTCCCAGTCCGCAGTTTGCGCCGCGCGGCAACTACAACCCGCTCAATGGCGACGGAATGGTGCATGCCTTCCGTGTGCACCAGGGCAACGTTTCTTACCGCAATCGATGGGTGCGGACGCAGCAGTGGACGCTCGAACACGCCGCCGGTCGCGCGCTCTTCGGCACCTCAGGCATTCCGTCGGATTCGGATTCGAGCGTCGCCGGCATGCGGACGGACGGCGTCGCGAATACGAACATCATTTGGCATGCGAACAGACTGTTGGCCCTCGAAGAAGGTCATGCGCCGATTGAACTGGATCCCCTGTCGCTCGAAAAGATCGGACGCTGGTCCTTCAACAACAAGCTGCCGCGGAACATGACGGCGCATCCGAAGATTGATCCTGCTACGGGCGAGATGATTTTCTTTGCGAATTTTCCAACCGGACGTCTGACCGGCGACATCGAATTCTATCTCGCGAACGCATCCGGCGATCTGGTTCGATCGCAGATGATCCACGGGCCGTTCGCGGCGCTGGTACATGATTTTGCGGTGACGAAAGACTTTGTCGTCGTTGCGATGTGCCCGGTCACCGTATCGATCAAGCGCGCGATGGCTGGTGCGCCGCCGATCGCGTGGGAGCCCGAACGCGGCACGCACGTCGGAATCATGCCGAGAAACGGCGGCGTCGAAGATGTTCGATGGTTCGAGGGCGACGCCTGCATGGTGTGGCATCTCATGAATGCGTTCAACGACAGCGACAGGATTGTCGTGGACGTCTGCCAGCAGGAGGTCCCGGGGTTTCCGTTCGCGGATGGAAGGCTAACCGACCATCGTCGCGCGACCCAGTTTCTTACGCGGTGGGAGTTCGATTGGTCGAAGCCCGGCAGATTCAGCGTCGAAAGGCTGAGCAACGAGCGATGTGAGTACCCGCGAATCGATGAGCGACGCACGGGATCGAATTACCGGCATGGCTATGTCGCTTGCATCGGTGGACCCGGCAGCGACGACATTTTTCATCGAGGCATCGGGCACTTCGATCACGTCATCAGGCGTATGAAGATCTATACGGCGGGTCAGCGCTTTGCGATGGCCGAACCGGTATTCGTGCCAAAGCAAGAAGGCTCAGGCGAAGGCGAAGGGTATCTGCTGACGAATGTCTTCGATGAAGACCGGAATGCTAGCCATCTTGCGGTCTTCGATGCCGAGCAGATTGAGAGTGGGCCTATCGCCCGGGCGCATCTCGGCCATCGCGTGCCGGTGGGATTTCATGGCAACTGGCGGACGGGTGGTGCTGAGTGAATGCAGAATAAGAAAGTGGCGAGGTCACACTGGCAGGTTGAGTCGCAGAACCCTCACCTGCCGGCCGCGTTGCGGCCGGCCTCCTCTCCCGTGAAGGAACGGGCGAGGTAAGAGTTGTCGCCGCTACGCTAGCGGGGCGAAGACTTCGCGGGTGATTTTTCGGCCTTTCAGGTCGCCTAGCAGCACCATCGCGAGTTTGTCGGGTTGGAACCAACTCGATGCCAGCTCGACGACATTGTCGTTGGTGACTGATTCGATTCCTTGGGACAGTTCGTCGAGCGAGACGTCGCGGCGGAAATAGATCTCGTTGCGCGCGAGGCGGTTCATGCGGCTGTCGGTGGATTCCATTCCGAGCAGCATGTTGCCCTGGAGCTGGCTTTTCGCGCGCGCCAGTTCGGCGGGCTCGAGGCCGTTGAGCTCGACTTTGCGCAGCTCTGCGATAGTGACTTCGAGGACTTCGTCGACCCATTCGGGGTTGGTGCCGGCGTAAACGCCGAAGTAACCCGAGTCGATGAACGACGAGATGAACGAGTAGATGCTGTAGACGCGGCCGCGCTTTTCGCGCACTTCCTGGAACAGCCGCGAGGACATCCCGCCGCCGAGCGCGGTGTTCAGCACGTAGGCAGCGTAACGCAGTCGATGCGACTGGCTGATGCCGGGGCCGCCGATACAGATGTGCGCCTGCTCGAGTTTCTTCTCGCGCGTCAACACGAGTGGATGGTCAATTGGTGGCGAGAATTTTTCAACTTTGCCATCGGCCGCGACGCCGCCGAACAGCCCGGCGCATTTCGCGGTGAGGCGTTCGTGCTCGACCTGGCCGGCCGCGGCGATAAAGACCCGGTGAGAGCGGTAGCGCTCCGCCATGAACGACATCAACTGCTCGCGATCTATTTTATTTACCGTCGCGACCGATCCGAAAATCGGCAGCGCGAGCGGATGACCCTTCCAGAACTCTTCGTTGAAGAGGTCGTGGATGAAATCGTCGGGCGTGTCCTCGGCCTGCGAGATTTCCTGCAGAACCACCTGGCGCTCGCGCTCGATTTCCGCGGGATCGAAAACCGAGTCGAGAAAAATATCCGCGAGCACCTCGGTCGCCATCTCGAGGTCCTTGCCGAGCACCTTGGCGTAGTAGCAGGTGAACTCCTTGCCGGTGAACGCGTTCAGCACGCCGCCGACCGCGTCGAAGGCCTCGGCGATTTGCGCGGCAGTGCGCTTCTTGGTCCCTTTGAAGAGCAGATGCTCGATGAAGTGCGAGGTGCCGTTTTCGGCCGGCTCCTCATAGCGCGATCCGTTCTCGACCCAAATACCAATCGATGAGGAAACGACTTGCGGCATCGCCTCGGTGAGAATGCGCACGCCGTTTCCAATAACACTCTTTTGAATCATTCGCCGACTAATTTCCCTTGTTCGGTTCCTGCTCGGCCTCGCGCATCGAGAGCCGGATTTTTCCGCTGCGATCGACGTCGAGCACCTTAACCTTGATCTCGTCGCCTTCGTGCAACACGTCCTCGACGCGGCGGATGCGTTCGTTCGAAATTTGCGAGATGTGCAGGAGGCCGTCGGTGCCCGGCATTATCTCGACGAAGGCGCCGAACTCGACGATCTTGCGTACCACGCCGTCGTAGATTTTGCCGACCTCGGGCTCAGCGGTGATCGCCTGGATCATGCTGATCGCTTTTTCCATCGCGGTTCCGTCCGCCGACGCGATCAGCACGGTGCCGTCGTCCTCGATATCTATTTTGCAACCGGTCTGCTCGACCAGGCCGCGGATGACCTTGCCGCCCGGACCGATCACTTCGCGAATCTTGTCGGGCTTGATGTGCAGCGTGACGATTCGCGGCGCGTAGCTCGACACGTCTTTGCGCGGAGCGGGCAGCGCCTTTTCCATCACGCCGAGGATGTGCAAACGTGCGTCGCGCGCCTGATGGAGCGCCTGGCGCATGATGTCCTTGGACACGCCGCCGGCCTTGTTGTCCATCTGGATCGCGGTAACGCCGGCCTTGGTGCCGGCGACCTTGAAGTCCATGTCGCCGAGATGGTCCTCGTCGCCGAGGATGTCGGTCAGCACGCGGACCTTGTCGCCCTCTTTCACCAGGCCCATCGCGATGCCCGCGACCGGAAATTTGGTCGGCACGCCAGCGTCCATCAGCGCGAGGCTACCGCCGCAAACTGTGGCCATCGAGGAGCTGCCGTTGGACTCGAGCACGTCGGACACGACGCGAATCGTGTACGGAAAATCGGCTTCGTCCGGAAGTATCGGAGATAGCGCGCGTTCTGCGAGGGCGCCGTGGCCGATTTCGCGCCGCGACGGAGCACGCAGAAATTTCACCTCGCCGGTCGAGAACGGCGGGAAGTTATAGTGCAGCAAAAATTTCTTGAAGCGCTCGCCGAGCAGCGCGTCGATCTTCTGTTCGTCGGACGACGTGCCAAGCGTTACGGTCGCGAGCGCCTGGGTCTCGCCGCGCGTGAACACCGCTGAGCCATGCGTGCGCGGGAGTACCTGCACCTCGGCGCTGACCTGGCGGATGTCGGTGGATTTGCGATCGTCGATTCGCTTGTCATCGTCGAGGATCGCCATGCGGACGCGCGTGCGCACGAGGTAGTCGCACGCGTCAACGATTTCCTTGGTGCGATCGGGAAACTTCTCGGCGAGCTCGGCCACGACCTTATCGCTGACCGCGTAAACCGCTGCCGCGCGCTCTTTCTTGCCCTTGGTGGCGAGCGCCTTCTCGATTCCGTCGCCGATACTCTTTTCGACCGCCTTCAACAGTGCCTCATCGCGTTCCTTGACCGCGAACTCGCGCTTGGGCTTGCCCGCGCGGCGTTGCAGCTCTTCCTGCATCGCGAATATCGGCTGCATCGCCTCATGCGCCGCGAACAGGGCTTCGAGGATCACTTCTTCGTCGACAATCTGCGCGCCGCCCTCGAGCATCATGATCGACTCGGGACTGGCCGCGACGACGAGCGATACATCGCTGCCTTCGAGCTCAGTGTGAGTAGGATTGACGACGATTTTGCCCTCGACCCGGCCCATCCTGACTGACGCGACCGGACCCTTGTGCGGGATGTCGGAGACCAGCAGCGCGGCCGACGCCGCGATCAGCGAGAGCATATCGGGATCGTTGTCGCGATCGGCGGAGAGCACAGTGGTGATGATTTGGGTTTCGCGGTCGTAGCCCTTCGGGAACAGCGGGCGCATCGCGCGGTCGATCAAACGGGAGGTGAGAATTTCTTTCTCGGATGCGCGCCCTTCGCGCTTAAAAAATCCGCCGGGAATTTTTCCGGCGGCAAATGTCTTCTCGACGTAATCCACGGTGAGTGGAAGAAAATCCATGTTGGGCCGCGCCTCGTACTGGGAGACCGCGGTCGCGAGCACTACGGTGTCGCCGTAAGTGGCGAGCACGCTGCCATGCGCCTGCTTGGCCAGCCGGCCGGTTTCGAGCGAGAGCTTGCGTCCCGCGAAATCAATTTCGAGTTTTTCGTACATTACTGATACCTGAGGGAGGATCTGAGGCCGCGCGACGATTGCGGTATTTTCGATGCCCGCGAGGCGTCACAGAGGACGCGCCTTGTTACCTGCCATCGTGACAGCCAAGGCCCGCGCACCCGATGTGTTGAGGGCAGCGCGGCAGAATATGTGCAGCCTATCTCCGGATGCCCAGCTTTTCGATCAGCCCTTTGTAGCGCGAGAAGTCGCGCGAATGCAGGTAGTCAAGCAGCCGACGACGCTTGCCGACCAGGCGCAACAGACCACGGCGCGTGTGATGGTCCTTCTTGTGCGCCGCGAGATGCGTGGTCAACTGGTCGATCCGGGCCGAGAGTAGCGCGACCTGAACTTCAGGCGAGCCACTGTCATTGGTGGTTCGAGCGTTGGCTTGTATGACTTCCCGCTTACGGGCTGATGGAAGAGGCATTCGGAGTTCTTACTTTCCCTTTTCCTTTATCGTTAGCCGACCAAATTAACAGAGCTGGCAGGGGGAGTAAAGGTAGGGGTTCATGTCGTTCAGAGCGCAGCGAAGAATCCCCGATTCTTCTTCATCTCTTATTAAGATCAGGGAAAGTTGCCGTCGCACGCATTGCTCCCGGGATTCTTCGCTGCGCTCTGAATGACACAAGAATAAGACGCGCGAGCCAGCGATCAGGCACCGAAATTGAAGATTCGCTCCACTATCGCAGTCACGTGAGAAGTCGTCCGCGCTACTGCGATCAGATCGCCGCCTTCCGATATCACTTTGAACAGCGGGCTTCCTTGTGGGACTTGAGAATCAAACGCGCGCGAGTCGCCGTTGCGCAGGCGTTTTTCAGCGGCGATATCGACCACCAGCTCCGGCAGGCTGACCAGCGCGTCGCGAAGATTAATCAGGCAGGCCAGCGCCGCGCCGGAATCGAGGGCCTCAAGGACATCGGCCAGCGGCATCGCGTCGGCAATCGAGAATGCGCCATTCCTCGTGCGTCCGAGCTGCTCGAGATGCGCGACTGTCCCCAATGCGATGCCGATATCGCGCGCTAGCGAGCGCGCGTAGGTGCCGGGTGAGCATGTCGCGACGAATCGAATCGCGTCGGCCGCCTCGCAGATTAGATCGAGCCGCTTGATCTCGACGCGACGCTTTTCGGGCGGTGCGACGTCGTCGCCGCGGCGCGCGAGCCGATAGAGCGGCACGCCGGCGCGCTTGATTGCCGAATACACGGGTGGAACCTGCTCGATCACCCCGGTGAACTGCGCCGTGACCCGCGCGAGTTTTTCAGACGAGATCGCAAGGACGTCGGCGCGGCGAACTTCGGCACCGTCGCGATCAAGCGTGTCGGTCTCGACGCCCAGCCGAATCAAGCCCGCGTACTCTTTGTCGCCACCGTCGATAAATGGCGCGAGCTTGGTCGCCTCGCCAATCATTATCGGCAACAGTCCGGTCGCAAAAGGATCGAGCGTGCCGAGATGGCCGACGCGAGCAGGCTTCACGCGCGATTTGACCCGTCGCACCACTTCCGCCGACGAGATTCCAGCGGGCTTGTCGACTAACAGGATTGCATTCATAGGAAGACCCATCACCTTACCGGATACGAACGCGGCACTTAAGAGTGTTCGACCCGCTCGGACGGCAGCGATACGATCCGAGTCGTGGATGCGGAAAAGCATGTCGTGATCATCGGCGGCGGATTCGGCGGAATCGATGCTGCGCGGGCGCTTAAGCGCGCGCCGGTTCGGCTGACGATGATCGACCGCCGCAACCATTACCTGTTTCAGCCGCTGCTCTACCAGGTCGCGACCGCGGCGCTGGATAGTAGCGATATCGCGACCCCGATACGGCGGATTCTGCGGCGCCAACGCAACGCGAGCGTGCTTCTTGGCGAAGCGGCGTCGATTGATACCCGGCAGAAGATCGTGCAGCTGCTCGACGGCGAAGTGGCTTACGACTATCTGATCGTTGCGACCGGCGCGACGCATTCGTACTTCGGACACGACGAATGGCTCGAACCGGCGCCGGGGTTGAAGACGCTCGAGGATGCGGTCGAGATACGGCGGCGGGTGCTGGTGGCGTACGAGGCGGCCGAGCGCGAAATCGACGAGGCGGAAATCGCGAACTGGATGACGTTCGTGATAATCGGCGGCGGGCCGACGGGGGTCGAGATGGCGGGAGCACTCGCCGAGATTTCACGACGGGTGCTCGAGCGCGATTTTCGAAGAATCGATCCTAGCAAGGCACGAATCGTGTTGATCGAAGCAGGCCCCAAAGTGCTGCCCGCGATGTCCCCGGAATCGTCCGTGAGCGCGCGCCGGCAACTGGAACGGCTGGGCGTCGAGATAATCACGGACTCTCCAGTGACTGCGGTCGACGATCGCGGCGTCACTCATGGCGGGATGCGGCTCGAATCGCGCACTGTAATCTGGGCCGCGGGAGTGGCGGCATCGCCAATGGGCAAGGCACTGGCAGCTACCACGAGCGCGAAGCTGGATCGCGCGGGCCGCGTGCTCGTGAATCAGGATCTTTCGGTGCCGGGCGCGGAGTGCGTGTTCGTGATCGGCGACCTCGCGTCTATCAAGTCCGACGGCAACCCCGTACCTGGCCTGGCGCCGGCTGCGATGCAGGAAGGACGGCATGCGGCCAGGAACGTCGAGCGACTGATTCGCGGCGAGCCGACTCTGCCGTTTCACTACCGCGACAAAGGCACGCTCGCGACGATCGGCAAGGCCGCGGCGGTCGCCGATATCGGAGGCCTGCATGTCAGCGGCCTCATCGCATGGCTGATGTGGCTATTCGTGCACATTTTGTTTCTGATCGGATTCCGCAACCGGTTCATCGTGATCATCGAATGGGCATGGATGTACCTCCGCAACGATCGCGGTGCGCGGCTAATCACGGGTGATGTGGAGCCGCTACTGGAGCGCGGCGAGAAAACAGAGAATCGCGAACGAATGCTCGTGAAGTGACGCCTCCGATGCTCTCGCGCAAAATCCTTCTCTGGCGTTTAGAATCGGCCGACCATGGTTGTCGGTCCTTTTACTGGCGGATGTCTTTGCGGATCGATCCGTTACTCCGATCTATGCGAATCGCCCGCTGCGGATCGCAATCTCGCGCAGCTTCGCGACGTCCTCTAGTATCGCGCGACTTCGCCGCATTCGTTCCAGCGTCAGCGGGATTCGATAGGTCCAGTTCCACGCGCTGATCGTGCCGGGCCGATTGATCTGTGCGCTCCATCCAAACAAATCCTGGATCGGAACGATCACGAGCTTCGACGGCGCCGCATACAGCGCAGCCAGAATCGCGAAGCGCGCCGACTCCTCGAGCATACTCCGCGGACTCACTTTGCCTTCGAGGCCGAGCGAGCGCGCGAATTTCTCGCGCACTTCGATTGGCTGCGCGCGCCACCAAACAGTGAGCGGTTCAGTGTCATGCGTCCCGGTCGTCGCAAGCGAAAGTTCGGGATAGGCAGCGGGGCTGATAAACGGTTCGTCGCCGTGGCCCCAATCGCGCTCCCACTGCATCACCTTATATCCCGGCACTCCGAGATTCGTCAGCGATGCGCGCACCCACGGCGGCACCGTGCCGAGGTCTTCGGCAATCAGTTCGGTCGCGCCCGCTTCCTCTTTGATCGCGCGGATCACCTCTTCACCTTGCAGCAGCTCATCGTGTTCATTGACCGGCGTGAAAACTCCCGGCTCGGCCAGATCGGAACCGAAATTAAACGTGCGAAAGAGCCCAACGGCGTGATCGATTCGGAGCAAATCGTACAGTGTGCTGGCGTGACGCGCGCGATTGCGCAGCACCTTGAATCCCTGCGCGCGCATCGCGTTCCAGTTCGGCAGCGGCAGGCCCCATCGCTGCCCCTTGGGATTGAAGCCATCGGGAGGCGCACCGACCGTGCGCGACAGATCAAACTCGTCCTGGTTCGCCCACACTTCGGCGCTGTCGTGGCACGGCGAGAACGCGAGGTCTCCGCCGATGAATGCGCCGCGCGACGCCGCGTACGCGCGCATCTCGGACCACTGCCGATGCGCGATATACTGCCAGTAGCTGTACATCTCGATCGCGTCGGCCAGCTCGCGGCGCGCGAGAGCTAGCGCCTCTGGATCGCGCTTTGCAATCTCAGCCGGCCATGTCTCCCAACTGGTCCAGTTGAAGCGCTCTTTCAGCGCGCGAAACAACGCGTAGTCGTGAATCCAGTACGAGTTGGTTTCGACGAACGCATCGAATTGCGCACGCTGGTCGCCACGCGCACGAGACGCGCGGTATGCGCGCTCGAGCAGAGGAAATTTTGCGCTCCGAATGATCGGACGTTCGACGAATCGCGCTCTCCCGACTGCCTCGCGCGCGCGCGCCAGCACGACTCGCCCGACGCCCGGCAGCCCGCTCATCGAAATGAAGGTGGGATCGATCGCCATCACGCTCATCGCGCTGTACGGGCTGAGGTCGTCGGGGCCGGTCTCGTCCAGCGGGAGCAACTGGATCACGCGATGACCCATCGACAGCGCGAAATCGATCATCGGCGCGAGATCGAGAATTTCTCCGCGGCCGAGATTGTCGCGCGTGCGGATCGAGAACAGTGGAATCAGGATTCCCGCAGACCGCGGCAGCATCGGAGGTTGCGCGAGCGATACTTAGACTTCGACTCGCGCGTCGAGCCGAAACACGCGCGCGTTTCGAATCGTGGCCTCTTCGTCCTTAAGCAACTCGCGCCCGACCGGTGACCGGTACGCTGCCCGGTACGCATCGAGCGAGTCGAATACGAGAGTCGCCATGCGATAGCGGGAGTCCTCAATCCCCGGCGTCTTGATCAGCTTGCCGACGATGTAATTGCGAAGGCCCGGCAGTCGGCGCGCGATACTCACGTGGGTGCCGAGGTAGTGTTTCTCCGCCGCGTCGAGTCCCACACCTTGCACGAGATCGAATTCCGCAACCATCACGAAACATTGCTGACCCGCGCGCCGCGAACCGAACGGCACTACAGTCTCCGCCTCGACCGCAGTCGAAGTCACGTCCTTGAGATGCGACTGTGTATCCGCGAGCAACGCCGGCACAACGTCGGATCGCATCGCCGATGCGGCGGCAGCCGAGTCGTCATACGCGAGAATTGCTCCGCGAACCCGTTCGGGTTCTTTGCCCGCGACCTTTATCAGGTGTCCCGTGTAGTATTGTCGAAGTCCCGGAAAGCGCCGCGCCAGCTCCACGTGATGCCCCAAATAGTTGCACTCTTCCGCCGCGAGATCCGCGCTCCGAAAGTTGAACGTCACAAATGTTAGATGCATCCGAATCAAACCTCGAGCTTCAAATCACGTAGCCGCCGTTGGGGCTGAGCACCTGCCCCACCATGAATTTCGAATCGTCGCAGGCGAGATACAGCGCCGCCGCCGCGATGTCGCGCGGCTCGCCGAAGCGTCCGATCGGCGTGGTCTGTTCTATTTGTTTGCGAACTTCACTTGGAATCGGCGCGGTCATCGGCGTGTCGATGAATCCTGGCGCGATGCAATTGACCAGAATCCCCATCGGCACCACTTCGCGCGCGACCGATTTGGTAAACGAGATGATCGCGCCCTTCGCCGCGCAGTAGTCCGACGCGAACGCCAGCCCTGTAGTGCCCGCTATCGATCCCATGTTGATAATGCGTCCCGACTGCTTCGGGATCATCACCTTCAGCGCCTCGCGCGTGCAGTAGAACGTCGCGTCGAGATGCGTCGCGAGCATCTTGTGCCAATCCTCGTCGGTCTTCTGATGAGTCATGAACAAGTCGGGATTGTCGATCTCGCTCGCACGCGCGATGCCCGCATTATTGATCAGGATGTCGATCGTGCCGAACGCCGCGATGAACTCCGCGAACATTTTGGCCACGGCCGCGCTGCTCGACACGTCCGCGACGAACGGCCGCGCCGTCCCGCCCAGTCGCTCGATTTCGGTCACGACGTTACCTGCAGACTCGGGCCTGATGTCGTTGACGCCGACCTTCGCGCCCTCGCGCGAAAACGTCAGCCCCATCTCGCGTCCGAGTCCCGATCCGCCGCCCGTGATAAGTACAACTTTGTCCTTGAGTTTCATCGACGCCCTACTTCTTGCCTTCCTTGAGTTGTCGCTTCCAATCGAGTCGCCGCGCCTCGGCACCAGCCGCCTCGGCCTCCGGCACCATGCCCTTCTTCTGATAGAACATACTGAGGTTGGTGTACGCCAGGATGTCTTCCGGCTCCTGCGCGATATATTTTTTCGTCAACTCGATCGCGGCGTCGAGATCGCCCTTCGCCTGGTAGCACATCGTCATCCCGTGGATCGCATCGACGTATTTCGGATCGATCTCGAGTGCCCTCTTGTACAACTCGATCGCCTCATCGAACTTGTCGTCGGCGTATGCGTCAATCGCCTCATCGTATAGCTCTTCCTTATCAGGCATCTCGGCCTCCAGTTTTATGCGCGCGCGGAACCAACGAACGCGATTTCGTGCGCACCCTACCCTCTTATATACTAGACTCTGCAATATGGAGAATTCGCCCGCACCGACCGAAGCCGACGTTTACGAAGTGCTGCGCGAGTGTTACGACCCCGAGATTCCCGTCAACCTGGTCGACCTCGGACTAATCTACGGCGTGCAGATCGAGAACCGCGTCGTCAATGTCACCATGACGCTGACCGCACCGGGCTGCCAGATGGGCATGATGATCACGCAGGACATCCAGGAAAAACTGCTCGGCATCCCCGGCTGCGATGACGCCTCCGTCGAGATCGTGTGGGACCCGCCCTGGACGCCTCACATGATGACCGACGCCGCGAAGAAGCAACTAAAAATCGACGATTAGTCTTGTGCTACGAGCCGCAGGTCGGCTGTAACCGGTAACTCAAATAGATCGCCGCGCAAGAGTCGAGTCGAGAAGAACAAAACCTCGACGTTTTCGATTTCGCCCGAGTCTGGATTGATCCGCACGACGACTTCGTCGGGTAACTCTTCTGACTCCTGCGCCGGATAAGGATCGCGTTTGTTGATGTACAGGATGTCGGCGTCGCGATCGTATTTAAAACTTAACTTCGCTTCCATTCGACATCTCCTATCGCGATACTGCGCGCAATGTAGGCTGTGATAATCCAGTTCCTGCCATCGCTTCTCGATGAGCATAGCACAACGGCGATTGCGATCTTTTTTCCCCTCTCCCTGCAAGGGAGAGGATCGAAGGTGAGGGTCCTTGTTCAGCGCGCGATTTTTTCGCGAGCGATTCAAGATTCTGCTTCTCGTTGCCGCGCGCCCTTCAATCCGGATCGATCAGCACGCCCGGATTCAGAATCGAGCGCGGATCAAGCGCCTTCTTCGCCGCCTTCAGTGCGAGTGCGAATCCATCGGGACGCTGACGGTCGTACCACGGGCGATGGTACCTGCCCACCGCGTGATGGTGCGTAATCGTCCCGCCGATCGCGATCAGCTTGTCCGACACCGCCGCCTTGATCTCGTCCCACTGCTCCAGCTCGGAGCCGCGCTTGCCCGGCGCGAGAATCGTGTAGTACGGCGCCGGCCCGTCGGGATAAACGTGCGTGAACCTGCACGTCACCGAGCCTTTACCGCACACCCGCGCGATCACATCGCGCGCGCAATCCATCATCTGGCGATGGAATTCCGGGAATCGTTCCCACGTGATCGACGTCTCGAACGTGTCGCTCACCATCCCCATCGCCGCCACCGTGTCCATCAGATACGGCGCGTTCAGGAACGCGTTGCGCCATGCGCCCGCCGATCCTTCGTGCGTGGCCTCGGCGTCGGTGCGAGTCTTCGCGGCCTCCGCCGGAATTTTTCCGCCGTGATCCGCGCAGCATTCGAGCGCCCGTTTCATCCACGGTTCCAGCGGATGGTCCGCGGACTCGAACGCGAGCACCAGCACCGCCTCGTCCCCATTGCCGGCGCCGGAGTTGAACGCCTCACCTTCGTCGAGCACGCGGCAATTCGCGGGATAGAGCCCGGCCTGCGAAATCTGACGGACCGCATCGGCCGCTTTGAAGATGCTCGGAAACGGCACCGATGCGCCCGCGCGAAACGTCGGACGATCCTGCAGCCGCATCCACGCCTCGGTGATGATTCCGAGAATTCCCTCGGAGCCGATGAACATGCGGTCCGGGCTGGGACCCGCACCCGATCCGGGCAAGCGTCGCGACTCGACGATTCCCCTCGGCGTCACCACCCGCAGCGATTCGACGAAGTCGTCGATATGCGTGTACAGCGTCGCGAAATGCCCACCCGACCGCGTCGCGATCCATCCGCCGAGCGTCGAGAACTCGAACGACTGCGGGAAATGCCGAATCGTCAGGCCGTGCGGCTTCAACTGAGCGTCGAGCGCGGGGCCATAGACGCCCGCCTGGATTCGCGCCGCGCGTGAGACCTTGTCGACCTCGACGACTTTGTCCAGATGCATCAGATCGATCGATACCGCACCGCGATAACGGTCGCCGCCGGGCGGCTCGACGCCGCCGACCACGCTCGAGCCGCCGCCGTAAGGCACTGCGGCAATCTGCGCGCCGTCGCACCATTCGAGCACGCGGATCAGCTCTGTCTCATCGCGCGGAAACGCGACCACGTCAATCGGATTCGGATAGTCGCGCCGGAACGCGCGTCGAATATCGCGCGATCCTTTGCCGTAGGTATGTCCCGCGCGCTCGTGCGTGGCGGTCGAGCAAATCGCTTCGAGCGCGGACGGCGGCTTCACCCGCGGCGCGCGCAGATTCAGCTCGCTTTCCTTCGGTGGCGGCGTGAGCTCGAGCGGCCCGAGCCCGAATCGTTTGGCCATCCGCTCGGCCACGTGCTTTTGCTGTTCGGGAGTCGGCCCCTGGTCCTCGTAGCCCCATCCCCAGAACTTTCGTTTGCGATCTTCCGCCATCGGATTGGTCCTCGCGATACTCGAAGTTGCTGACTGCGGCGATTCTGCGCCCGCCACGCGTGGGAGGGCAAACAGTGAAAAGTGAAAACTGGAAGGTTGCACGCAACCGACCACCGTCGTATCAGTCGAACTATCCAGCCCAAGGAGACGTTATCATGAGCGACTCGCAGATTTCTCCGGCCGATCCGCATCCGCGCAAAAAGCTCGAACTCGTTAACACATGGATGTCCTACGCTGACACCGGCGCTGGCGATCCGATCGTTTTTCTCCACGGCAATCCGACGTCGTCATACCTGTGGCGCAACATCATTCCGTACCTTGCTCCGCATGCGCGATGTGTCGCGCCGGATCTCATCGGGATGGGCACGTCGGGACCGTCGTCGACTGGCGCGTATCGCTTCGAGGATCACGCTCGTCATCTCGACGCGTTCTTCGAGGGCCTCGATCTCAAGCGCAAGGTCACGCTGGTCGTGCATGACTGGGGATCGGCGCTGGGATTTCATTGGGCCGCGCGGCATCCCGAGGCCGTGAAGGGAATCGCGTACATGGAGGCGATCGTGCGTCCGTTGCAATGGTCGGAATGGTCGCAGCCGGCGGTTCCAATCTTCAAGGCACTGCGCAGTCCGGCGGGCGACGATATGATTTTGAAAAATAATATTTTCGTCGAGCGCATCCTGCCCGGCAGCATCATTCGGAAGCTCAGCGACGAAGAGATGAACGCATATCGGAAACCGTTCGCGCAGCCGGGCGAGTCGCGGCGTCCGACGCTGTCGTGGCCGCGCGAAATTCCGATCGAAGGCGAGCCGGCCGATGTAGTCGCGATCGCCGAGCGCTATTCAAAGTGGCTCGAGAAAAGTGCGACGCCGAAGTTGTTCATCAATGCCGACCCCGGCGCGATTCTGACTGGTGCACAGCGCGAGTACTGCCGGCGATGGCCGAACCAGCGCGAGGTGACGGTCAAGGGCGTCCACTTCATCCAGGAGGATTCGCCCCACGAGATCGGCCAAGCGCTCGAGGATTGGTACAAATCGATCTGAAAGTGATCGGAGATAGCACTTGACACTTCGCCGGCCGCGCGGTATTTAACCTGTAGGTTATTTAACTGAATGGTTCAGCAGCACACATCCTCGGATCAGCTTAACGCGACTTTTTCGGCGCTGGCCGATCCCACGCGGCGCGCGATCCTTGCGCGGCTCGCGTCGGGCGAGACCTCGGTGTCGGAGTTGGCGGAGCCGTTCGAGATGAGCATGCCGGCCATTTCGAAGCATCTGAAGGTGCTGCAGCGCGCCGGGCTGATCGAGCGCGGGCGCGAGGCGCAGTGGCGGCCGTGCCGGCTGGCAGCGGGTCCGCTGAAGGACGCGTCGGACTGGCTCGAGCACTATCGCAAGTTCTGGGAGGAAGCGTTCGACCGGCTGGAAGATTATCTGCGCGAGCTGCAGCAGCGTGAATCGCAACCGAAGGAAAAGAAAAATAACCGCAAGAAGTAGTCCTGCAACCGCAACGGGCTGAAGGAGAAAACGATGCAACTCAATCCGCATCTGAACTTCAATGGTAATTGCGCCGCGGCTTTCAAGTTCTACGAAAAAAATCTTGGCGGCAAAATCGGGATGATGATGACGTTCGGCGAGTCACCGATGGCGGAGCAGGTGCCCGCGGCACATCGCGACAAGGTCATGCACGTGCGCATGACGATCGGCGACCAGGTGCTGATGGGATCCGACGCTCCGCCGGATCGCTTCGAGCCGATGAAAGGTTTCTCGGTGTCGCTGCAAGTGGATACGGCGGCGGAGGCGGAAAAAGTCTTCAAAGCGTTGGCGGAGAAGGGATCCGTCTCGATGCCGATACAGAAGACGTTCTGGGCTGGCGGTTTGGGGCGGTGGTCGATCAGTTCGGGACACCTTGGATGGTGAACTGCGAGGGCGAAGCACGATGACTTCTGCCAGGCCGACCATGCGAGATCCCGCGCCCTCTAATACGTCGGATCGTGAGATTGTTGTCATGCGAGTTTTCGACTCGCCGCGCGCGCTAGTTTTCAAAGCGTGGACAGATCCGAAGCATCTTGCGCATTGGTGGGGGCCTAACGGTTTTTCGATCACCACTTACGAGATGGAATTCAAACCGGGCGGCGTCTGGCGGTTCGTGATGCACGGTCCCGACGGCCGCGATTATCAAAACAAGATCGTCTATGTCGAAATCGCCGAGCCCGAGCGACTGGTTTACATGCATGTTTCGGAGCCGCAGTTCAAAATGACGGTGACGTTCGCGGACGACGGCGGACAGACGAGGCTGACGGCGCGGATGGTGTTCGAATCGGCCGCGATTCGCGACCGGACGGTCAAAGCATTCGGCGCGGTTGAAGGTCTGAAGCAGACGCTCGGACGCCTCGCGGAGCACATGGCGCACATGAAGGAGAGTCCGCGATGACGCTCAACGCGGAAGTTACTGTTGGCGATCGCGAGCTCACCATCACGCGCATCTTCGACGCGCCCCGCCCGCTGGTTTTCTTCGCGTGGTCTAGACCCAAACATCTGATGCGTTGGTTCGCGCCCAACGGCTTCACCATGACGGAGTGCGAGATGGACTTCCGCGACGGCGGAAAATTCCGGCTGTGCATGCGCGGCTTGGGCGGAGACCATTGGATGAACGGCGTCTTTCGCGAAATCGTCAAGCCGGAGCGAATCGTCTGGAGCAGCTTGTTGGATAACGACACGAACGACGTGGTCACGACCGCGACGTTCACCGTGATGGGCGGCAAGACCAGGCTCACCGTGCATCAGACCTACTCGATCGAAACTGATTCGACCCGCGGTGCACCTCAGGGATGGACCGAAACCCTCGATCATCTCGCCGAATTACTGGCGGACGCCTGAAGGAGCAGAAAACTATGGC
>NZ_JBAUYR010000067.1:0-22871 GCF_049584895.1 Binatus sp. (SeqCode) | reverse complement strand
CTGTTTGTACTCAGCAATGGTCCCGTTCCAGAAGGCTTGCTGAGCATAGTAGCTCTCGATTAACCGGCCTCCCTGAAAGAGCGGCCCGGCGAACCCCCCGACGATGTTCCAGATGCTGAAGCTCGATTCAAAAACATCGCCGATATTAGGGCTTTGGCCCCCATAAAGCGCGGTTATGCCGATCCGGGGGAAGAAGTTGGCCACTGCCACACCGATCTCGACGTAGGCGCGAATAGTCGCGTTTGAACTCTTGAGCCCCGAGTGCGCAGAGCGCCGCGAAGCCGCCTTATCGCAACCCTCTCCTTGAGCGTCTTATCCAAACTAGAGACTCGCTCGAATGACATCCGACAAAATACTCATGTCCTCTAAGTGCCAAATGTAGTAGGCGAATCGCTATCGGACCTTGGTCCGATGGACGCAAGGCTGATGTTGGAATTACTTTCGCGATGAGTTCTCATCGACGCAGTGATCGAAATGAATGCGGTCGCAACACGCGATGTATGGCTGATTCGACACGGTGAGACCGAATGGACCGCGTCTCGCAAGCATACAGGTCTGACGGATCTTCCACTGACGAGAGCAGGCGAGGACCAGGCGCGCTCGCTTCGGAACTGCCTCCAGCGCGCCGCGCGCACTTGCGAGCTATCCGGATACGGATCGGTCGCTGAAGTCGATCGCGATCTCGTGGAGTGGAACTACGGCGATTATGAAGGAGAGAAACGCCCGCAGATTCTGGCCGAACGCCCCACTTGGATTATTTTTCGAGACGGTTGTCCCAATGGTGAATCACCAGAGGACATCGTCGCCCGAGCCGATCGATTTCTTTCCCGCATTCGAACGATACACGGAAACGTCGCTGTTTTCTCAAGCGGTCATTTTCTAAGGGTGTTGGTAGCTCGTTGGCTTGGTCTGGATCCTTCTACCGGTCGATATTTCAAGCTCGGGACAGCAACTCTTACCGTCCTCGGATACGATCATAACAGCATAGACGAACCTGTAATTCGGCTACTGAATGAAAGGCCGGGTTCGACACTCTAGCGAAGCCTTCGCTGCCCGCAGCCTAAAGGTACAAACACGAAACGCGGTTGATGCTCCACCAACCGTCCCGTCCATTACCTTTTCTTCTTAAACTCTCCTGCTAAGCGACATCCGACCAAAGTCCGATAGTCATAATTTCGATACAGACCCTACGATCCCACTCGTATACTGAAGGTCCCAATGTTTTGCTTTTCCGAAGTGAGGTGAACATGTCGTCGAAACATGATGATGCCTTAATTACACAAATGGACGCATACTGGCGAGCATCAAACTACCTGTCAGTGGGTCAGATCTATTTGCTGAATAATCCACTTTTGAAAGAACCCCTTAAGCGGGAACACATCAAACCGCGCCTTTTAGGCCACTGGGGAACTACACCCGGTCTAAACTTCATCTACGTTCACTTGAACCGCGTCATCAAAAATGAAGACCTCGACATGATGTACATCATAGGTCCCGGCCACGGCGGCCCCGCGCTTGTTGCGCAGGCTTATATGGAAGGCACCTACAGCGAAGTGTATCCAGACATTTCGCAAGATCTGGAAGGAATGAGAAAACTCTTCAAACAATTCAGCTTTCCTGGAGGCATTCCCAGCCACGTTGCGCCTGAGACTCCGGGATCCATTCATGAGGGCGGCGAGTTGGGATACGCTCTGTCCCATGCCTACGGAGCAGCCTTTGACAACCCCGATCTAGTGGTAGCGTGTGTAGTCGGAGACGGAGAGGCTGAAACGGGGCCGTTAGCAACAGGATGGCACGGGAACAAGTTTCTTAACCCGGAACGCGATGGCTGCGTTTTGCCGATTCTTCATCTCAATGGCTATAAGATCGCCAACCCGTGTTTTCTCGCGAGAATTCCAGCAGAAGAATTGAAAAAACTTTTCGAAGGATACGGATATAAGCCGTATTTCGTGGAAGGCCACGACCCGATGAAGATGCATCACGCGATGGCCGCAACGCTCGACTCAGCCGTTGGCGAGATAAAGCAGATTTGGAAAGATGCCCGCGAGAAGGGATTCAGTCGACGACCCGCCTGGCCGATGATCATTCTTCGCACGCCTAAAGGTTGGACGTGCCCCCCGGAGATCGACGGCAAAAAATGTGAGAACTACTGGCGGAGCCATCAGGTGCCAATGGGCGACATGGACCAGCCTGAGCACATCACGATTCTCGAGCAATGGATGAAGAGTTACCGCCCTGAAGAGCTATTTGATAAGAACGGAGCTCTCAGGAACGATCTGGCCGGACTCGCGCCGAAAGGCCATCGTAGGATGAGCGACAACCGCCACGCGAACGGGGGAGAACTACTGAAAGACTTGAAGATGCCGGACTTCCGCGAATATGCGGTCGAAGTCTCCAATCCCGGCTCGACAATGGTAGAAGCCACACGGGTTCAGGGGAAATTTCTCCGCGACGTAATGAAGTTAAACCTGGAAAGCGCCAACTTCAGAATATTTAGCCCCGACGAAAATAATTCAAATCGTTGGCAGGACGTTCTCGAAGTCACCAAGCGTTGCTACGTAGCCGATATCCTTCCCGAAGATGACAACCTCTCACCCGATGGTCGCGTGATGGAAGTGCTCAGTGAGCATCAATGCCAGGGATGGCTCGAAGGCTATCTGCTCACTGGCAGACATGGGTTTTTCAGTTGTTACGAAGCATTTATTCATATCATCGACTCTATGTTCAATCAGCACGCGAAATGGCTGAAGGTGTGCAATGGCATAGGCTGGCGTCGTCCAGTCGCATCGCTCAACTACCTGCTTAGCTCACATGTCTGGCGTCAGGATCATAACGGATTTTCGCATCAAGACCCAGGTTTCATCGATCATGTCGTCAACAAGAAGGCGGAGGTCGTACGAGTCTACCTGCCGCCCGACGCAAATTGCCTTCTCTCGGTCACCGATCACTGCTTGCGAAGCCGCAACTACGTCAACGTAGTTGTTGCAGGCAAGCAACCCGCACCGCAATGGCTTTCGATGGACGAGGCAATAAGACATTGCACAGCCGGAATCGGCATCTGGGAGTGGGCGTCCAGCGACCGAGGGTCTGAGCCTGATGTTGTGATGGCATGCTGCGGAGACACTCCGACTCTTGAGACCCTTGCTGCGGTGGATCTGCTTCGCACCTATGTACCCCGGCTTAAGGTCCGCGTGATCAACGTCGTAGATCTCATGACACTTCAGTCTCCGAAAGAGCACTCGCACGGCTTGCCAGACTTCGAGTTCGACGCGCTTTTCACCGTCGACAAGCCCATCATCTTCGCCTTTCATGGATACCCCTGGCTGATTCACCGACTGACGTACCGCCGAAAATCCCATCCCAATTTACATGTGCGCGGATATATCGAAGAAGGCACCACCACTACTCCTTTCGACATGGTAGTGCTCAACCGGATGGATCGGTTTTCGTTAGTAAACGATGTGATCGATAGAGTTCCACAGCTTGCCGAACGAGCCGCATACGCCAAGCAGGCAATCCGCGACAAGCTGTACGATCACAAAGCTTACATAGCCCGTTACGGCGACGATATGCCGGACATTCGGGACTGGCGATGGGGTGGAAAGGTCGCTTCTGGCGAGGCCGAAACGTCTGCAGATAACGTGTGAAAGAACGGTGACCTATGACGCCAGGTAAGGCAACGGCTGGAAGGCCGATCTCTGACGAGGTTGACAGAAACACACTCGAACGGTACCAACGTGGTCCTCTGCAGGTCGGCCAAACTGACAGCTACGATCGTCATGTTGTACTCGATCACGCAGTATCTCTGGAACAGGCAAGTCATCGCGAGCGCTTTGAAGCGGTGGCGAGCTCACTTCGCGACTTGCTCACACAGCGCTGGCTTCTTACCGAACAGACCTACGAGAGTGCCAACGCTAAGCGGGTCTACTATTTATCGCTGGAGTTCCTCATCGGCCGCACGCTAATTCACAACATCATCAATATGGGAGTCGAGCACCTGGTTCGCGAAGACCTTCGTTCCGATCCGCGACAGGATTGGACGGAAGTTATCGACTCGGAACCTGACGCTGGTTTAGGTAATGGCGGGTTAAGACGTTTGGCGGCTTGTTTCATGGATTCGCTCGCGACGCTGGCCATTCCGGCGATGGGGTATGGTCTGCGGTACGACTACGGGATTTTTCGGCAAGAAATAAAAAAGCAATCAGGTCGAATATCCAGACCGCTGGCTTAACTACCCAGACCCTTGGGAGGTAGCGCGATCCAAGGAAGCTATTAAGGTTCCTCTCGCCTGCTCTTTTCAGCTCCAGAACGGAACACTTCGCGCCGTGCCGGACATGCATTCACACTTATTAGGCATTCCCTATGATCGTCCGGTAGTTGGCTACGGCGGCGGAAACATCAACACGCTTCGGCTTTGGTCGGCGACTTCGCCGGATTTCTTTGACTTCGGCGAGTTCAGTTCCGGCGATTTCGTTGGTGCCATCGTAGATCGGATGGCGGCTGAGACCGTCACACGGGTATTGTACCCCGACGATTCGACCGTCGCCGGTCAGGCACTGCGCTTCGTCCAGGAGTATTTCCTGGTTTGTTGTTCGCTGGCCGACATCGTTGCGCGTTTTCGGCGCGCCAAAAATGACTGGCGTGCCTTGCCCGAAAAGGTTGCCATTCAAATGAATGACACGCATCCAGCTATGGCTGTAGCCGAGCTGATGCGCATCTTGCTCGACGACGCAGGGCTTAGCTCGGACGAGGCGTGGGACATCACGGTTCGAACCTTAGCGTATACGAACCACACGTTGCTTCCCGAGGCTCTTGAGAAATGGCCAGTCAGATTATTCGAGCTAGTTTGTCCCCGCTTGCTTGAAATCACCTACGAGATCAATCGGCGATTTCTCGAGCATGTTCGCCATCACCATCCCGGAGACGACGCAAAGATAGAACGAACGAGCGTCATTGAAGAGTTGCCCTTAAGACAGGTTAGGATGGCGAATCTAGCCGTCGTTGGAACCCACAGTACTAACGGCGTGTCGGCGATTCATTCAGACCTGGTCAGAAAACAGCTCATGCCTGACTTCGCCGAAATGTTTCCTGAACGCTTCAACAACAAGACTAACGGCGTCACTCCGCGTCGGTGGTTACTGCTTGCAAATCCGGCGCTAGCCAGCTTGATCACTGAATCAATTGGCACTGGTTGGGTTTCGGATCTCACGCAGTTGCGAAAGGTTGTTCGCCTCGCTGAAGACTCGGCGTTCCAAGCCCGATTTCGCCAGGCAAAGCTGACCGCTAAGACGCGCTTCGCAGACTGGCTGAAGTCCGCAACCGGGCAGATCATAGATCCCGCCACAATCTTCGATTGTCAGGTCAAACGCATACACGAGTATAAGCGGCAACTGCTGAACGTTTTGCACATCATAATCCTGTACGATCGCCTGCGCAAAGATCCGAATCTGGAGTTACCACCGCGCACCTTCTTGTTCGCCGGCAAAGCGGCTCCCTCATATACGCTCGCCAAGTTAATCATCAGGCTCATAAACGAAGTGGGCGCAAAGATCGAAGCAGACCCGGCTATGCGCCAGCGGCTAAAGGTCGTGTTCGTACCAAACTACGGTGTGACTCTGGCCGAGCGACTGATTCCTGCTAGCGACGTATCAGAACAGATCTCGACAGCCGGTTATGAAGCCAGCGGGACCGGGAATATGAAGTTCATGATCAATGGTGCGCTGACTATCGGCACTCGCGACGGAGCGACGATCGAGATGGCTCAAGAAGCTGGAGAGGAAAACTTCTTTCTGTTCGGCCTGACCGCTGACCAGGTAGCAAGCAGCCGCGGGACGTACGATCCCAACTGGCATTACAATAACGAACCAGCGACGCGCACAGCGCTGGATCTGATCTTCACGAATCATTTCAGCCATCACGAGCCCGGAGTATTCGAACCGATCCGCGAAGCGCTACTGGCACGTGGTGACTATTTCATGCACTTGGCTGACCTGAGCGCGTATGCTCAGGCACAAGCTGCGGTGGGATCGCTCTACCAGGACACAGAGGCGTGGACGCGAAAGGCGATAATCAATGTTGGATGCTCCGGTAAGTTCTCCAGCGATCGCACAATTGCCGAGTACGCAACAAACATTTGGAAGGCCAATGCAGTACCTGTGAAGTGACGCCCACAGTCCGGAAAGGCGAATTTGCGGCGCGAGTGATTGGCGTGATCAACGCCGGATCCTCTTCGCTGAAATTTGCATTCTATGAGGAAGAACGCCGGATCATATCAGGTCAGGTCGATGGACTCGGCTCCCAACCGGCAGCGAAGGCGTCAGGGCAAGATGGAGAGGCGCTGGAGCCGCCCAATCTCGGCCGTAAACCACCGACAACTCCGAGCCAAGTCCTGCCCGTCCTATTGCCTTGGGCGAAGGAGATGCTCGGTGGGCGCCGGCTGGCCGCGCTTGGACATCGTGTCGTTCAAGGCGGCGTGCGACACACTCGACACGAACGCGTGACACCGGACGTCAAATGACGCGAATTTAGTTGTTAGCGAAAAACGACCGGGCTGATTCAGTGCCTTGAGGCCAAGACGAATTTGACATTGCGGAGAAGGATATGAGTCGGTCAAGTGTAGGACGAGGCACGAGTTCTCCTCTTGGTGCAACCGTTCAACCGGGCGGTGTGAATTTCAGTGTATACTCGAAGAATGCGACCTTGGTGGAACTGCTCTTGTTCGACGCCGAGGACGCGCTCAAACCGGAGCGAGTCGTCTCCATGTCTCCCCGCGAGCACCGTACCTATCACTACTGGCATGTCTTCGTGCCTGACTTGTTGCCGGGTCAGATCTATGCGTTCAGAGCTCTAGGCCCATTCGAGCCCGAGCGTGGACTGCGCTTCGATGGAGATAAGGTTCTCTTAGATCCCTATGGTCGAGCGGTCATTGTTCCGAATGGTTACAGCCGAAGTGGAAACGACGCCGCAGCTGCGATGAAATCCATCGTAGCCGATACGGGTTCTTACGACTGGGAAGGCGACCTGCCGCTCCAGCGGCCATTTGTCGAGACCGTAATATACGAGCTGCATGTACGTGGCTTCACTCGTCATCCAAGTTCGGCGGTGAAACCCGAGAAGGCCGGCACCTTCGCAGGGTTGATCGAAAAAATCCCCTACTTGGCGGACCTCGGGATCACCGCAGTGGAGCTAATGCCGACCTTCCAATTCGACGCCGCTGATGCGCCCGCTGGTCGCGTAAATTTCTGGGGATACTCGCCCGTGTCCTTCTTTGCGCCGCATCGCGCCTACAGTTCGCGAAAGGATGCGCTATGTCCGATGGACGAGTTCCGCGACATGGTCAAGGCCCTCCACCGTTCAGGAATCGAGGTCATTCTGGACGTAGTCTTCAACCATACTGCGGAGGGTAATGAGCTAGGACCGACGTTCTGCTTCCGTGGATTGGGAAACGAGACCTACTACCTCCTACAGCGAGATCGTAGCCGATACGCCGACTACACCGGTACGGGCAACTCCCTCAACGCTAACCATCCTATCGTGCGTCGTATGATTGTCGACAGCTTACGGTATTGGGTTACACACATGCACGTTGACGGCTTCCGATTCGACCTCGCCTCCGTTCTGGCGCGTGACGAGAACGGAACTCCGCTTCTGAATCCACCGATCATTTGGGACATCGAAACAGATCCAGTTCTAGCCGGGACAAAGGTTATCGCGGAGGCCTGGGATGCCGGGGGTCTGTATCAAGTCGGCAGCTTTGTCGGAGACAGTTGGCAGGAATGGAACGGCAAGTTCCGCGACGATGTCCGACGATTTCTCAAAGGCGATCGCGGCACCGTGTCTGATTTGGCAGCCCGCTTACTGGGGAGCCCTGACATCTACGGCCACGAAGAGCGGGAACCTGAGCAGAGCATCAATTTCGTCACCTGCCACGACGGCTTCACCCTCAACGATCTTGTCTCTTACAGTCAGAAACACAATGAAGAGAATGGCGAGCACAATCGTGACGGGATGAACGACAATCTGAGTTGGAACTGCGGTGCCGAAGGACCTGTTGAAGATCCTGCTATTGAGGCGCTCAGGTGTCGGCAGATAAAGAACTTCCTTGTCTTAACCATGATCGCATTCGGTACCCCGATGATGCTGATGGGCGACGAGATGCGACGCAGCCAGTATGGGAACAACAATGCATACTGCCAGGACAATGAGATCAGCTGGCTGGACTGGACCCTGCTGCAATACCACGCTGATATCCACCGTTTCGCCAAGATGCTGATCGCATTTCGCTCCCGCCGCGATGTTGCAACTGAAAACGTTCATCTCACACTCAACCAGCTGTTGCGGCAGGCGCAACTCGAGTGGCACGGCACTGCGCTCAACCGCCCCGATTGGGGCGATGATTCGCATTCCATCGCCTTCACGGTCAAGAGTCTTCGTGAGCGATTCACGATCCATGCAATGCTAAATGCATATTGGCAACCCCTCATTTTCGAACTGCCGCCAGCGGGTGAGCAACGAAATGGAAACTGGAGACGATGGATTGATACTTCTTCGCCATCACCCGACGATATTTGTGCTTGGGAAAAGGCACCGACTGTGTCGGGGTCATCATTCGTTGTCGAGGCGCGGTCTTTAGTGCTCTTAGTTGAAGTGAACTGACGACATTGCTCACTCTGAATGTGTCACAAGACAGGACGGGCCGGCTTGTCTCGGTGGAGATGCCGGCCCGTCCCTGACTGGCTCGCTGGGGACTTAGTGGATCAGGCCAGTCCAGTCTTTTGATCGCACGAGCCGTGAATAACAGCTTCTCACCTCCAAACTAACTACTGGTTTTGTAGAGATCGGGCCACTCGACCATGAGTCCTAGGACCAAAGTCCGATATACAGACCGTTCGACGGACATGCAGGATGAAAATGTGGGTCTCCCGGAAGAAATCAAGCGATCGAGCGTAGCAACGTTCTCAGGAGAGGAAGATCATGAGATACAAGTTCTTTAGTCCAGTGTACCTGGTTTTAGCGGTATCAATACTCGGATGCGCCGGGGCACAGGTTACGCAACAGAGTTCTGCGCCACCCATCGCAAACTCTCGTCCGTCGCAGGTCTTCGTCTATCCCTTCGCTGTAAATGCTTCTGATGTTTCGCTGAACTCAGGATTCTTTCAGGTGGCCTACCGGCAAATGTCAGATGACAACCCGACTGATCAGCAAGCCCAGATCGCACATCAGACCGCCCAGAACATCTGTATTCAGGTCGCAGCCGACCTTACCCAAAAAGGTATCAACGCCACTTGCCTTCAGCGCGGGGTGCCGCCCACCGGGAGCAACGTTCTCATACTGGACGGCCAGTTCACCGATATCAGCGAAGGGAATCGGCTCCGTCGAATGGTCATCGGCCTCGGCTCAGGACAGTCCAAGGTAGATACGGTAGTCCAGGTCATTCAGAGAACCGATCAAGGCTCGACCGAGATACTGGACTTTGAAACCAGCGCTGACAGCGGCTACATGCCTGGAGCAGGAATCACAGGCCCTGCAGGAGCAGCGGCTGGTGGTGCTACGGCAGCCGCGTCGCTAGGCGTGAACCTCGCAGCAGGAGGAGTGAAGACCTATACGTCCTCGACCGGCTTTCTAGCGGACAAAACCACTGACCAGATCGTCGACCTGGTGGCCAGTTACTACAATCGCCAAGGCTGGTAGTCGCATGTCACACGATTGACATGCACGAGTCGCAACATCAGGACCACGAAATGGCAGCGCTTCGCTATCAGCAATCTAATGAACGAAACCCGTAACATCGTCGGGCAAGGTGCCGTCTCGGTTACCCGTGCAGCCGATTCTAACCTGCTTATCAAGCTATCCGGTCCTTGGCATTTGACGCGCAACGTTCCTTCGGCTGCGATTCTTCGCCAGGAACTTGAGTCTGCCGGTGCGCTCAAAACCGTTTCGTTCGATACCTCAGGTTTGACCCACTGGGACAGCGGGTTGATCGCTTTTCTGGCCCAAACGAGCGCAACTTGCCGCGCCCACAACATCGAACAGGACCGCGGCGGTCTGCCAGACGGCTTGCGGCGATTGCTAGAACTGGCGGAGGCGGTACCAGAGAAGAAAGGTACACGAAGCGAGGCAGGCAAAGCACCATTCTTTCAGCGAGTCGGCAACCTTACTATTGGCTACGGACTCTCTGTCGGCGACTTCATGGAGTTTCTGGGCGAGCTGACAGTAGCATTCGGAAAGCTTGTGCGTGGGAAGGCGCGCTTTCGAAGGTTAGACCTGGTCGAGGTAATTCAGGAATGCGGCGCAAACGCGGTTGGCATTGTCACTCTGATCTCTTTCCTGGTCGGCGTGATTCTGGCGTTCATGGGCGCCGTTCAACTGTCGCAATTTGGCGCCTCAATTTACGTCGCAGACTTAGTCTGTATCGGAATGACTCGCGAGATGGGCGCGATTATGGCCGCGATCATCATGTCGGGGCGTACCGGCGCGGCCTTTGCCCCCAAGCTAGGCACGATGAAGGTGACGCAAGAGATCGACGCGCTGACCACCATGGGAATCTCGCCGATGGAATTCCTGGTATTGCCGCGCGTGATCGCACTCGTTCTTATGATGCCCTTGCTCTGCCTGTACGCCGATTTCCTCGGAATGATCGGCGGACTGTTCGTCGGGGTCGGAATGCTGGGACTGTCGGCCCACAGTTACATGCAGGAGACGATTTCGACCTTGACGCTGACCAACTTGTTCGGCGGTCTCTTCAAAGCAACTTTCTATGGTCTCTTGATTGCAATTGCCGGATGCCTGCGCGGCTTCCGATGTGGCAACAGCTCTTCCGCTGTCGGCGATGCGGCCACGCAAGCGGTCGTGATGTCGATCGTTATGGGTGTCGTTGCCTGCGGACTCTTTGCCGTCGTGTTCAACATCATTGGCATATGAGCACGCAAACTCAGATAAGAGGCGAGTCTAACAGGTCGGCAAATCGCAAGCCGCACATCGTCGTGAAGAATCTCACGATGGCTTATGGCAGTTTCGTCCTTATGCGCGACATCAATTTCACCGTCCATCATGGTGACGTCTTCATCATCATGGGCGGCAGTGGATGCGGGAAAAGCACCTTGCTACGCCACCTTATAGGTCTCAAAGAACCAGCTGCCGGGGAAGTCTTCTACGACGACGTCAACTTCACCCAGGCTGATCCGCAGACGCGCGAGCTCATGCTTCGCCGATTCGGGATCCTGTACCAAAGCGGCGCGCTGTGGAGTTCGATGACGCTCGCCGAAAACATAGGCCTGCCGATCGGCGAGTTTACGGATCTTGCACCTTCGCAGATTCGCGAGATCGCGGCGCTAAAGCTGGCGTTGGTTGGGTTGGGCGGGTTTGAAGACTTCTATCCCAACGAGATCAGCGGCGGCATGCAGAAGAGGGCGGGATTGGCACGCGCTATGGCTTTAGATCCAGAGATCCTCTTCTTTGACGAACCCTCTGCCGGCCTCGATCCGATAAGCTCCAGTTTGCTCGATGAACTAATACTCGAGTTGCGTGACAGTCTGGGCGCGACGGTCGTGGTTGTCACGCACGAACTCGCTAGCATATTTGCCATAGGCAATAACTGTGTGTTCCTCGACGCCGACTCTCGCGCGCAGATCGCCGGGGGTGACCCGAAGGACCTACTGGCTAATTCCAGCGATCCGCGTGTTCGTAAGTTTCTCACACGAGGCAAGGACAAAGGTGGGAGGCTGAACCATCATGTCTAAGCGAATTAATCCAACGGCTATTGGTATATTCGTTGTCGGCAGTTTCGCACTCATGGTTGTCACAATCGTCCTCGTTGGATCCGGCAGCCTCTTCAGAAAACCGCTCCGGTTCGTGTGTATGTTCCAGGGCAACGTAAATGGCCTGAGAGTCGGCGCCCCAGTCAAGTTCAAAGGGGTTCAAATCGGAACGGTCGAACAGATTAAATTGGCGCTCGAACCATCCGAAGGCGAACTCCGTCCAGACCTCAAAGAGTTAAGACTGCCAGTAATCATCGGCATCGATCGCGAGATGATCACACAACGCGGAGGCACCGGCCATGCTCTGTCGCAGCCGGGCTTGGAAGACCTGGTGGCCCGCGGAATGAGAGCTCAGCTGGACACGGAGAGTCTCCTGACCGGTTTGCTCTTCGTCGATTTGGATCTTCACCCCAACGCGAAACTGAATCTGGCATTGGTACCCGGCAGCGGTGACTTGCGAGAGATCCCGACGGTCCCGACCAATCTCGAAGAAATTCAGAAACAGGCGACCGACGCTTTGGCAAAACTCGATCGCATCGATCTCAACAAAATGGTCACGTCGATCACCAATGCCGCTGATTCGATCAATCACCTAACAGATTCGCAGGATTTGAAGGACACCCTCGCCTCGTTGAGGCAGACCGTACCCAACCTCAACCGTACAATTACTTCTCTGCACGCCACGCTGGACAACGCCAATGAAAGAATTACGCCCTTGGTAGCGAGTCTCCAGAAGAGCTCAGAAGCGGCGAATGCCACGATGAAGGACACGCGCGATGCGCTCCTGGAAGTTAAGGCCAATCTCGATTCTGACTCGCCGCTTTCGGTGAACATTAACACCGCGCTCGAAGAACTGGCCGACACTACCCGTTCGGTCGGGGAACTGACGAATTACCTGCAGCGAAATCCCGCCTCATTGGTACGCGGGAAGTACGTGCCCGACAAGGATCGATGAGAATATGAGATACAGGACCGCATTGATCGTATTGAGCGCGTGCGCACTACTAACATCGTGCTCGCCGCTGGATCCGCAACCCGATCATTCGAAGTTCTTCATACTCACGCCACTCGCTGACGGAGCTGCGCCTGTTTCAACGCCCGCGGTCGCGACCTCCAATCCCTCGCTGACTCTCGGTATAGGGCCCATCGACTTCCCGGATTATCTGCGGCGGCTGGAGGTGGTAACCCGCGCCTCGCCGAATCAGCTCGATCTGTCGGCCGAAAAGCGATGGGGCGAACCGCTCGACAAAGATTTTACTCGCGTCTTCTCCGAAAACATCTCACGTCTGCTGAATACTCAGCAAATTGAGAAATACCCATGGCCGGTAAGAACGCATATCGACTATCAAATCGAAGTTAACGTGCAACGTTTCGAAACGACATCTGACGGCCAATCGCAATTGACGGCGCGATGGGTCATCAAGGATGGTACCGGTGCGGACCTGTCTGCGTCCGAAACATCAGCGAGCACACAGGTAGGCCCAGGAGAATCGGGCGCGTCAGCGGCGCTCAGCAGCGATCTCGCTACGCTTAGCCGCGAGATTGCCGACCGCGTGATCGAACTTCACCGACGTCAAGCTCCAGTCAACACGACGGATTCTCTCCGGGTCGGCGATCATTCGTCGAGAACTTAATTACGCCCGCGCTACCTCCGTGACAGCGGCGCTTTTGCCAACCTCCTGCACCTGCTGACTCGTAGTTGTAGCGAACAGGTGCATCATCCGAGCGATGACTCCGGTCCATCCGGTCTGATGACTCGCACCGAGACCGGCTCCGTTGTCGCCATGGAAATACTCATAGAACGAGAGTAGGTCTCGCCAGTGAGGATCCTCTTGAAACTTTCGAGACCCACCATAGACGGGTCGATGCCCGTCGCCATCCCGCAGGAAGATGTTAGTTAGCCGATGCGCTAGCTCCTCTGCGATCTGGTAGAGGGTCATCTGGTGGCCCGAACCTGTCGGACACTCCACGGTGAAATCGTCCCCGTAGTAGGCGTAGTACTGCAGCAAAGCCCGGATTATCAACGCGTTGACGGGCATCCAGATGGGGCCTCTCCAGTTGGAATTGCCGCCAAACATGCCCGTATCAGATTCAGCCGGCAGATACGAAACGCGAAATTCTTGCTCCTTCAGGCGAATGACGTACGGATGTTCCGCGTGGTAGCGGGAAAGGGAGCGGATGCCGTGGGCGCTGAAGAACTCATTCTCGTCGAGCATCCTGGCCAGTACGCGCCGTAGCTTGTCTTCGCTCAAGAATGCAGCGAGCCGCCGGCCATGTTTGCCCTGTTTGACGGGATCATGGATGAATGCCATCAGTTCAGGGCGCGCCTCCAGAACCTTGCGCAAATGCTGCCTAATCAAGGGATACTTTTCCAGCACTTCCCCATCAAATACGGTGACCGCACACAGCGGCAGCAGACCTACCATCGAATGGACCTTGAGACGGTGAGAGCTACCATCTGGCAGCCGGAGTACGTCGTAGAAGAACCCGTCTTCCTCGTCCCACATTCCGATGCCTTCCCCGGCGTGCATCATCGATAACCCGATTCGCAGAAAATGGAGAACGAATTTGAGACACATGTCCGTGTACGCCGGTTTAGTGAGCGCCAGTTGCACTGCAATTTCGAGCATGTTCTGGCAGAAGAGCGCCATCCAGGCAGTGCCATCTGCCTGTTCAAGGTACCCGCCGGTCGGCAAGGGAGCACTGCGGTCGAAGACTCCGATATTATCGAGCCCCAGGAAGCCGCCTTCGAAAACGTTGCTGCCGGACCGATCTTTGCGGTTCACCCACCAACTGAAATTGAGTGCAAGCTTCTGGAAGGACCGCTCAAGCCAGTCGGTGTCACCATGCCCGTGCCGGCTCTGCTGCAGGCGATAGGTGAAGATAGTTGACCACGCATGCACCGGCGGATTTACGTCTCCGAAGTTCCATTCGTATGCAGGAAGTTGTCCACTGGGATGTATGTATGACTCGCTGAGAATGAGATCCAATTGCTCCTTGCCGAAGTCCTCGTCCACCAGGGTTAGCGCGAGAACGTGGAATGCCAGATCCCATGCCGCATACCATGGGTATTCCCACTTGTCGGGCATGGAAACGACGTCAGCGTTGTACATGTGATGCCAGTGTTCGTTGCGAGGTGCGCGTCGCCCGGGCTTGAACGGATCGGCGCCATGTTCTTCCAGCCATTTATCGACGTCGTAGTAATAGAACTGTTTTGACCACAGCATGCCGGCCAGCGCCTGCCGCACGACATTGGCCGCATCGGCGTCGAGCGACGACGGAATGACCGAGGCGTAGAACTCGTCAGCCTCCCGCCGGCGATTCTGCATCACCGTCTCAAAGCCGCTACCAAAAAGGCTTCCTTGCCCATTCTGTGGCTGATTCGATGCGCCAGGCAGCAGGCGCAAACGAATTACCTTCGATTCCGCCGGGCGCACCTCTATCTCGTGATGGACCGACGCCTTCGTTCCTGTTTTCTCCGGGTTTACCGCGTCATGACGGCCCCGGACGATATAGCTGTTGATCCCGTCCTTGACGTACGGCGTCCGGTTGGCGACGTGAACGAGCCGCTCCGTGTTGGTTTCGTTCTCCGTGAACAGGAGCTCGGCCGCGCCTTCATAGCAGAAGAGCCGCTCTCCGAGTTGTGGATGTGACGCGGCGATCGCCCCGCCGGCATCGTTGAGGGTCGCTTGGCGCAGGACTGGCCTCGGCGCGTCTCCGCCCCAGGACCACAGGTTGCGAAACCACAGCGTCGGCAACACGTGCAGCGTGGCCGGATCGGGACCGCGGTTGCACACCGTGATTTGAATCAGAATGTCTTCGGGCGCCGCCTTCGCATATTCGACGAACACGTCGAAGTAGCGATCCTGGTCGAATACGCCCGTGTCGAGCAATTCGTATTCGAACTCCTGGCGGCTTCGGCGACGGTTAGTCACGACCAGGTCGCTATAAGGGTACGCCGCTTGCGGGTACTTGTAGAGGAACTTCATGTAGGAGTGAGTCGGAGTCGAGTCCAGGTAAAAGTAGTACTCCTTCACGTCCTCGCCGTGGTTGCCCTCGCTATTGGTCAGGCCGAACAGCCGCTCCTTCAGGATTGGGTCCTCGCCGTTCCACAGCGCCAACGCGAAACAAAGGTATTGACGATCGTCAGAAATGCCGGCCAGACCATCTTCTCCCCATCGATATGCGCGCGAGCGCGCATCATCATGGGTGAAGTAGTTCCACGCGTCGCCTGATCCACTGTAGTCCTCGCGCACCGTGCCCCACTGACGCTCGCTCAGATAGGGTCCCCACTTTCGCCACGGCGCTTTCCCCTGGCGGGCTTCTTCAAGTCGCGTCTGCTCTGGATTCACATCTGCCCCTAGCTCAACTCTTTCTCACGTTAACGGCTCTGGCTCACGATTCCTTGACTTACCTCTAGGCGTTTCTTGAGATTTTGAGTGGAGTAGCTGCCTCTGCCGGGTTCGCGAACCATTGCTCTCGCGGCACGACTTTAGGTTCAGCCGGATCCGCGATATATGCCGGGGTCATGATCTGCACGCCGTACTCGTTAAACACGTCCAGCACGCTGCGATGGAGCTCAGTATAGAGTCGATACATTTCGCTCGGCTGGGCACAATAGACGTTCAACTGATACGTCACCGCAAAGTCGTTGAGTGATAGCTGAAGCACGAACGGAGCTGGTTCGCGAAGTAGCCCCGGCGTTCGCTCTGCTGCCATCAGCAACATTGCCTCAACCTGACGCCAGGGAGTTTCATAGCCAATTCCAACTGTTGTGTGCAGGATCAAGCCTCTTTCGCGCGCGAGGGAACTGTAGTTGATAACGTTGCTATTCAGAATCACGGAGTTCGGAACCACAAGCTCTTCGTTCTTTATGGAACGCATGTGCGTGACCATGAGGCCGATCTGGATAACGTCGCCCATAAGATCGCCGACCGTTATGCGATCACCTACGTGGAAGGCTCGCCTATAGGCCATCGTGTACCCAGCTATGATGTTGGCCAATAGCGAAGATGATCCGAGTGAAAAAAGAACACCGATGAAGATGGTGATGCCTTTGAACGCCTGAGAACCAGATCCAGGGATATACGGATAGCAAACCATCGCCGCGAACGCGATGATTAACACACGTACTATGTTGTACGTCGGTTTTGACCATTCGGTCTCAAACCCTGAGAACTTGATTGTTCCGCTCTCGATCGCCGAAAAGAAGAATCTTGCTAACCTGACGATGTAGCGCGCTGTCGCGATGATTACGCAGAGGACGAGCAGCCTCGGAATGGCGGCTAAGGATTCGCGAGCAAGCAGCAGCAGCGGTGCGAGAGTCAATCCACGCAGATTTGCCCCGAGCGCTCTTGTCCAGGGAAGATAATCCAGGACGATATGAAGATAGACGTAGAAGATCGCCAGAGCTGCGATTAGCGCGAAAAGTCGGAGCGCGAAGCGCATCGCGACCCAAATCGATTCTGCACGAATGAGTCGAAAAGTCCCGGTCTCTATATGCTCGATGGCCGAATCATATCTCTGCCCAATTCGAACCGTCATCGAACGCAAACCGCCGAACATAGCCAATTCGACCAGCACCAAGAGAAGGGTCCAGCCGGCTATGCTGACTGCGTTGTGCGCCAACTGCGCAGGCTCCCGTTCAGCTCGATATTGTTGTAACGCCGAGGAAATCGTTTTGAGATAGATATGTGCGAGCGCCTGCCGAGACAAACCCGGAGCCTCCGCCGCGGCGTCTGCGTCAAAGACCCCCATGATGCTGTTCTCGCCACCGACAATCTCAGTCCAGTGATCGTTCGCTACCAGATGGAGCGCACTGGGAGGTATTGCTCTGTCCTCAGCGACTGCTCTGATGCGTTGGGCTATCGTGGCCGCCCGGTCCGCGGCGGGGAAAGCAGTCACTCCTCGCACTCGGAACAGCAGGCGTCCGTCAATGACGACAGGTGCAGTGACTACTTGGCGCTCGGAGGCTATGAGTGAAGCGTCCGTGGCTGCCGCGCCTTCGGATTGCGCGAGAGCAACCCTCGAGCGAGCCAAGCCGGCGACTGCGGCAAGCAATAGCAGAATCGCAAAGCTTCTTGCGACGCGACCTGGCGCGTACCTCTGCGTTCGATCGTTCAAAGCCAAGCTCAGCGTGCCGGCTTCACCCTCAAATGGCACATTCCTCTCCTTAGCCACACAGAAGTCGCACAAGCGATAGATAAGCCGATCTCAGACCAACGTCCATCCGACCAAGGTCCGATGCACGAGCCTGATGCTGCCCCCCGCAAGAGTTCGGCGCATCGGGCACGTCCTTATGGGCTCTACGTTTACAGCAGACTAGCGATTCGCCGCAGTCAAGAAAAATACCAAGGCGATGATGACCAAAATCGCAACATAAATAACCGGGTACAGTATTCGCGATGCTGTGCGGACGCGCGCCGCGTATTCGGGGCGGCTCCATTCATGACTCTGATGCACTGCGACCAACTCGACAACGCACGCGCAACTGAACATAAAGCTCATGAGGAAGAACGCATCGATAAAGGTGAGGTAGGGGACTTTGGGCAGGCTCGAAGATATCGCGAATAGAAACGCGATTTCGGTCAGGATGGCGGTCAGAGTGATCGATATCTGGGTATAGTAGTCGCTGGTCTTTATCCAGAACGCGGAGTAAGGAATCGCGACCATCGCAAGCAAAGGCAAAAACACCTTCCAAATGTAGTATCGATAGCGCCGCTGAACGACTATGTCGATTTGAAGCTGGGATATCGTCTTGCCGGTTCCAGCAATTTCGTGACGCCGCTCTGCACCGCGCACACCGAGAATCTTCCACTGCGCCAGTTCAACAAAGGGTTCCGTCCCTACTCCCCCGACCTGGTTGTCGTATTCCAGCGTCATCGTGTTGCGCTCATCGAGTAACGGCTCCACAAAAATTCCCAGCGATTCGGTGTCGAAGGGGAAGGGTTTCAGATAGAAAGAGGTGGTGAGCTCCATCTTGGACAGTTCGAGGTAGTGGATGGTTCCGTCGGGTTTCCCGCTGATGTTGATGTTGGTTTTCTCGCGTTGGACGGCGGCATTAACTAGAAAGATACGTGGAACCCAGATGCTGTCGGGGGAGTAAGCTCGATCCGCGCTGCCTCCCGCAGGACTGAATGCCAGCCGCGGGTCCTTCCAGGTCATGAAAAGATAGCAGCTGATACGGAACATTTCTTTGACTTCGTCGACGTCGATCAGGTTGGTCAGAAAGAGCCCGGTCTTCACGTTGACCGGCTGATTGCCAACCATCGGCGGGCTCAGCAGTCCGGTATCGGTCTCAATTCCGGCTCCGAGTGCGGTCGCCGTCGTCAACAGGCACAGCAGCGCCGCGACCACGCCACAAGTCAAGCGGTCGCGACGTTTGGGTCGTGCCATCGAGGTCATGCGGAGATTCGCACAGTTTTGATTCCTGCTTTCGGGACTATGAGGTCGAGTGTGAGTTGCTTACCAACCGTGGTTCCAGAACCACCCTCGCACCAGAATTCGGCCGGCGAGAACAGAATACTAAACGTTATCGCCCCGACCTCGTGGCGGTGAGCTTTCGACCCTCCCGCGCATTACGCGAGTTCGTGAACCAGGACGTGGGAGGAGCGTCGTTTCACAATCGCCCCGAGGCTTCCCGATTGTCCTTCTGCCGTATTCCCTCGTTTTAGCTCGCGCGAACCAATCCCTTGGCCCTTGAAAAGTCTGCATGCGACGGCCTGACACCGAGGTGCTCAGCCATAAGTACCAGATCGGCCAGCGACTCTGCCTGCATTTTGACCATTACGGTGCCGCGATGTTGCTTAGTGGTTTTTTCTGCGTTCCCCAATTCGGCGGCGATCTGTTTGTTGAGCAAGCCGGCCGTGACTAGTGCGAAGACTTGCCGCTCGCGCGGGGTGAGCTTCGCGTATCGCCGCTTAAGAGAATTCAAGTCCACTGCTTCCGCTTCCGCGCGGTGAGTTCGCTGCGTGGCTCGAGCGATCGCCTCCAACAGATCTGCTCGTCTGACGGGTTTTTCAAGAAAGTCGACCGCACCTGATTTCATAGCCTGCACAGTGGAAGGCACATCGCCGTGTCCGGTAACAAATACGATAGCAACATCGGGCATCCGTTCGGCCAGCGCTCTCTGCAGGTGAAGCCCGTCAATCTCCGGCATTCGCAGATCTGAAACCACACACGACACATGTTCGTTCTCGATTACCGCGAGAAAATCCTTGGCGGACGAAAATGCCAGGACCTCCATTCCAGCCGCACCAAGCATTCGAACCAGCGCCTTTCGAATCGACTCGTCGTCGTCGATAATGGCGACGACTTCTTTGTCGTTCATCGTCGTTTGATTTGTGCTTGCGTTCATCAGATTTTCTCTTGCAAAGCCGGCAACGTGATTTCGAACGTGGAACCGCGATCGGGATTGCGCCGCGCAGAAACCTGACCTCCGTGCGCCTTTATGATCGACCGAACGATCGCCAAACCCATACCCATTCCCTTGGACTTGGTAGTAAAGAATGGCTCGAAGATATGCGCGATCATTGCAGGGTCGATGCCGTTGCCCGAATCACAGACGGCCACCCTGACCTCATCTTTATCCACTTGCATACCGATCGAGACTTCGCGGAGATCCTCTTTCTCCGAAACGGCCTCGAAAGCGTTAAGCACCAGATTGAGAATCACCTGTTGGAGTTGGATTCGATCTCCGGCCACGCGCGTCTGCGTAGTTGGAGCTTCAAACCTTAACGAGACGTTTCGGAATAACGCGTCGCTGCGAACTATACGCATTACTTCGACGACCATATCTCCCAGGTAGATCGGGTTTTTCTCCACCTCGCTTTTGCGAAAGAAGCTACGCAGCCCCTTGATGGTCTCGGTCGCACGCAGGTCATCCTGGATGATATCGCCCACGGCGGCACGGAGGCTCTCGAGATCGGGCTTCCCAGACTCAAGCATCCTTTGCATCTCTTCTGCGTTCATCAGAATCGCGCCGATAGGCTGATTGAGCTGATGAGTCAGCGAAGCGGTCAGCTCGCCCATAACCGTGGTACGCGACATGTGATTCAACTCATTGCGGAGAAGAATAATTTCCTCAGTTGCAAGCCTTCGTTCCAGTGCATTCCCGAAGATCTCCCCGACCAACTCCAAACGATGGATCAACCGGGGCGACCAGGTGCGTTCTTTTTTGACCGTCCCGAATCCAAGCGCTCCAACAACTTCACCGCCGATTCTAACCGCCACCGTCACATTGGACTTTGGAACATAACGCCGGTACGTCTTCCAATCGCTCTCGAAGAACTCCGGCGGTAACTCACTGACTTTGGAAAACGCCACGGTGCGTCCGCTCATCAAGGTGCTATTAAACCAAGGGGCAGATTGCGTGAATCCCAAGCCGATCGGGAGCTTGACGAGCTGGTCGCGCGACCACGAATGGCGCACGACCAAGTTGCCCGATTTCGCATCGATCTGAGCCAAAGCACCTCGATCGAGGTCAAGACCGAGGACGATCTCCCGGATCCAGCGGTCTATTTCGTCCCCGATTTCATCGACCGGCGCGCGTACGAACGACGACGATAGCTCCTCGATGAAACGTTCAAAGCTCTTTCCCTCCAGAGAAGCGGTAACAGGTCGTCGGTTCGCTCGCTCAGAGTGGAGTTTCCTGGAAATCATCTTTTGCGCTGAAGCACTATTGTGCATCTCGATGACACCAGCCCCCTGTCAATCAATCGTCCGCCGATCGATTCTGGTCGATCGCCAACAACCAGGTCAGGAAGAAACAAAGGAAGACTGGTTGAAGGGGCGTAGCAGCACAAGTAGTGTCAGATCCAGTCTTGTGTCAAGCAGAAAATTCGCCGAATTGTAGAGTTCGTTTGGCACCGGACTGGATGCCAGTCGATCGAGGGTACATCCAGTGGGACCAACACGATGACTCTTACTGTCTGCCAGCGAGCAACGCGCTCTCGATCGAATTCACCAGGAGCTCTCGCCCGAATGGCTTGATGAGCAGAGCAACTGGACGAGCGCCGTCCGCCAGCCGCCGAGTTTCCTCATCTGTGTGCGCGGTAATCAAGATGACCGGAAGCGTGCATCCGGAAGTTGCGAGTGTTGAGCATAACTCCACGCCGTTCATCTCCGGCAGATCGATATCAACTACGAGGCACGCTCCTGTTTTTGGCAGGTCGCTCTTCAGTAGCGCGCTCGGGCGATCGAAGGTCCGAACTTCGAAGCCGGCTCCGGAGACAAGCCGGCGCAAGGCTTTCAGTATCGACGGATCATCGTCTATCACAATGATGATCGGTTTGTGTGTGATTAGCTCACTCATCAGTTCCCCTAATGATTGCATATAACGGTCGTGTGCAATATCCGACCATAGTCTGACGACAAACGCCGCAAATGCGTTACAAGAATCGCCAACGACTTCACTCACAATCAAAACGAGTTTAACCCGGCGCAGGGACGTGCCGTTGCAGGGGTGGCATGTGATTGGTTTCTCGCATATCGCGTTTCGATGCGCGATGAGGCGCATTTGCTCGTCCTCTCACCAACAGTGAGAGAAAAAAGAGGAAAGGATCTGAAAACCCTCTTAAACGGCTTGACCGCCAGCAATGATATAGATGAGGCGGCGGAGGAAGACCTCTCGTTCCAGATCCGCGGGCTATGAATGACAGACGTTGGATCGCGCTTGCGCGCGACCGCCAATGCGCTCGCACTAACAATTATTTCAGAAGCGCTGGTCGCGATCGGATTTATACCCGACGACAATCCGGAGCATATCATGCTCGCGATCCGCGAGATTTTCGGGCGCAGCGGATTGACCGCGCGCGAAGTCGAGATTCTCAATGGCATGGCGCGGCAAATACGATGGGTCGCCCAGGGGGGGCATCGCACGATCGCGGAGAAGCGCCGCGCGGGCCGGAAATTGAGATAACAGTTTCCACGCGCGACGCTGATCCGCGATAATCGCGTTAAGATGTGAATCGTAAATGGCTGAGATAATCGATTTTGCCGAGATCCAGGAGGCGCGGCGCAAAGCTCGCGCCGCCATTCCAGAACGCGAGAATCTCGAGCGCGCGGTGCAACTGATGCGCGAGAATTTGGCCGCAGTCGCCGTCGAGCTAGCGGACG
>NZ_JBAUYR010000066.1:0-27475 GCF_049584895.1 Binatus sp. (SeqCode) | reverse complement strand
CTGGTCGTGAACAAGATTCGCGGCACGCTGTCGTGCGTAGCGGTCAAGGCGCCGGGTTTCGGCGATCGGCGCAAGGCGATGCTCGAAGATATCGCGATCCTGACCGGTGGACGCGCGATTTCCGAGGAACTTGGACTCAAGCTCGAGAACATCACGTTGAACGACCTGGGCCGCGCCAAGCGCATCGTCGTGGACAAGGACAACACCACGATCATCGACGGCGCGGGCAAGAAGGCCGACATCGAGGGTCGTATCAAGCAGATTCGCGCGCAGATCGAGGAGACCACTTCGGACTACGATCGCGAGAAGCTGCAGGAGCGGCTGGCCAAGCTGGTCGGCGGCGTCGCAGTGATTCGCGTCGGCGCGGCGACTGAAGTCGAGATGAAAGAGAAAAAGGCACGCGTCGAAGACGCGCTGCATGCAACCCGCGCCGCGGTCGAAGAGGGCGTGGTCCCCGGCGGCGGCGTCGCGCTGATTCGCGCGTCGGGTGCGCTCGACAATATGCGCGCGAGCGAGGTCGAGAAGGTCGGCATCGCGATCATTAAGAGAGCGATCGAAGGACCGGCCTGGTGGATCGCATCCAACGCCGGATGGGAAGGATCGGTGGTGGTCGACAAGATCAAGAACAACAAGGGCGCGTTCGGATTCAACGCGGCCAGCGAGGAGTTCGAGGATCTGATGAAGGCCGGAATCATCGACCCGACCAAGGTCGTGCGCAGCGCGCTGCAGAATGCAGCGTCGGTTGCGAGCCTGCTACTCACCACCGAATGCATGGTGGCCGAGAAGCCTGATGAGAAGGGCGCGGGCGCCGGCGGTGGAATGCCGGGCGGAATGCCTCCCGGTGGCATGATGTAGGACTGAGAATAAAGCTGAGACTGATGCAGCGGCGGATCCATCGAGGGTCCGCCGCTGTCTTTTTGATATTCTCGACGGCTCGACGCGCGCGTAGCGCTGACTTCTGTCACTGCGATGCTACAAATCACTTGCGTGCAACGCTGATCGTGAATTCCGATCACCGCGCCCGAACCGACTGCACTCAAATAGTCAATTAAACGGCTCCGAATTGCATTTGGCTAGCCTGTCCTGAAATCAGGCAGTTGCTCTCAACGCCCGCATTCCTTGGCCCCGCCCTTGCTAAATAGCCTTCACGGATCGCAGCTGTGTGACGCCTTGGGGACTGGGCTGGCGCAGTGCTCGTCCATGGAGGTGCCGCTGATGGCAGTACGAGTGCTCATTGCGGACAGCTCGGGGATCTCCCGCGACATCATGCGTAATCATCTTGAATGCGGCGGATGTCAGGTAGTAGCGGAGACCGAGACGGTTGCGCAGACAATCGATCTCTTCCGCACTACGCGGCCGGATGTCGTCACGCTCGACATCGGGCTGCGGAGTGAGCGTGGGCTCGACGTCTTGTCGCTGTTCAGGATGATTCGACGCGAATCGCCGGAGACGTCGATCGTTATCGTCAACGCCTCGCAAGCACCCGACGATAATCGAGTCTACCTGCGCGAGGGCGCGCTCGAATGTATCGTCGAGCCCTTCGACAGTTATGGGCTCGAGAGGATGTGGCGGAAGCTCTCGGATCTCTATCCGGAGCTGAAGCGGAGGGACGAAGCAGCATCGGGGCGCTGATAGCTACCGACCATCAGTCAATCGAACGTTCCAGCGCAACCATCAGGCGTTCGACTAAGAGGGGCTGGCCGGGCAAGCAATTGATCCAGAGCACCCATCCCGAATTCTCGCTCGAATAGAGCGGCGCCGGGGTGCCACAATAAAATGCGCGGGTCGCGCCCTGCGATACGTCGCTCAGCACGTGAACGTGGCCGAGCGCGACGTAGTCGTAGCGCGAGCGCTCGATGTCGGCGGGCGTGATCGGCGACGACCGCTCTATCTCGCCTTCCTCCATGAAGAAGCCGTGCGCGAGTGCGATGTTCCAGCGGCCTTCTGCCGGCTCGGGCACTCCGCTCATCGGGCGGTAGTCGGGAGTATGCTCGACGAGAGCGCGGCCCCATACACGAGCGGCCAGATCGGGAAAATCGATCGTCCTGCCTTCGGGCTCGAGGATCAGGTGCAGGTTTTCTGGAAGGACGCCAGGCGCGAGGCCCGCATAAATCGATCTTTCGTCGTGAGCGTCGTGGTTGCCGGGGATCATCACCACCGGCATCTGCGCGCGGGCGATCGTGCCCATCGCGAACGCGAGGCCCTCCTCGGTGACGCGCGCAGAATCGAACAGGTCCCCGACTATCAGCAGCATGTCGGCGTTGCGCTCGTTCGCGATGTCGACTACGCGGCCGAAGGCGGTGCGCACCTTGTCGCGCAACTGGATGCCGCGCTCGCCGGACCCGAATGTGTCGGTCTCGAGATGAACATCGGAAGTGTGGACGATCTTCAGTGGGCGATGCGGCAGTTTAGCTGACAAAATTGCGTCCTTCGATGCGCCAGTCGGGTTGTGGGCGCTCAGTTCCGGTCGATGGGAACATGCTGTACAGTCAGATTTACTAAAGTTCGAGCGCTCATACCATCGCAAAGCATTATCGCAGAGGGTTTATCACTTGATCGTCGTAATGAAAGCGCATGCCACTGAGGCCGAGATTCAGGCCGTAGCCAGGATGGTCGAAGAACTGGATTACAACGCGCACATTATTCGCGGCGTCGAGCGCACCGTGGTCGCATGCGTCGGCGATGAGCGCGGCGAGCAGCATCAACTGACGCATCTCGAGTCGGTCGCGGGAGTCGAGCGTGTGATGCCGGTGGTGCGGTCGTTCAAATTGTCGTCGCGCGAGGTGCGGCCCGAGGGCTCGATCGTCAAAGTCGGCAACATGGAGATTGGCGGCAAGCGAATCGCGGTGATCGCGGGACCGTGCGCGATCGAAAGCGAACAGCAGGTCGAAGCCGCCGCCGATGCGGTGAAAGCGGCCGGCGCTCACGCGCTGCGCGGCGGAGCATTCAAGCCGCGGACGTCGCCGTACTCGTTCCAGGGAATGGAGGACGAGGGACTCGTGTTGCTCGAACATGCGGGGCGGCGAGTCGGCCTGCCGGTGGTTACCGAAATAATGGATCCGCACGATATCGATCTCGTCGCCGAGCATTCGGACATGCTGCAGGTCGGCGCGCGCAACGCGCAGAATTTTTCGCTGCTGCGCCGCCTCGGAAGAATCAAGAAGCCTGTCCTACTCAAGCGCGGCATGTCGATGAAGCTCGAAGAGTTCATGATGGCGGCGGAATATATTTTGTCGGAGGGCAATCCCAACGTCGTGCTGTGCGAGCGCGGGATTCGCACCTTCGAGACTGCCACGCGCAACACGCTCGATCTGAACGCGGTGCCGGTGCTGAAGGAATGGACGCATCTGCCGGTGTTGGTCGATCCGAGTCACGGCACTGGCATCTACAAGATGGTGGCGCCGATGGCCCTGGCAGCGATCGCGGCGGGCGCGGATGGGCTGCTGATCGAGGTGCACCCGAAGCCCGAGAGCGCGTTGTCAGATGGACCGCAGCAGTTGAAGCCGTCGCGATTCGCGGACTTGATGAAGACTCTGAAGCCGCTGGCCGAGGCGGTGGGAAGAACACTGTAGTTGGCGGTGCGATTTATCCGGTTCCCCTTCCCACTGTGGGAAGGGGTTAGGGGTTAGGTTGCTTTTGTCGCAGCGCCTCCCTGATGTAGTCGACTGCTGCTTCAACATCGATCATCCCCTCGTTCGGAATTTTGAGGACCCGAACCCCCGCCCGAATGATGGTTTTGTCGCGCGATTGGTCGTACTTCCACTGTTCCTGATGAACCCCTCCGTCTAGTTCGATCGCCAATTTGGCGGCTGCGCAATAAAAGTCGACGACATATCCTTCGATTACCTGCTGGCGGCGAAAATGAAATCCGTCGATCGCATTTCGTCGAAGGGCCGCCCAGAGTCTGCGCTCCGCCGGGGGTCATCTCTCGCCGCAATCGCTTTGCGAGAGAAAGCTTGTCCGGTGACACATATTTGCCACGCGTGACTTTGCGGCTTGGTGTCATAGGCATAGCGCGTTCAGATTACCTAACCCCTAACCCCTTCCCATAGTGGGAAGGGGAACAAGATAAAAACACCCTTTACGCACGGGTTGCACTCGAGATCCATCGGCGATATTTCAGACAATGATCCTCGCTCGAGGTGCTGAGAGAAGTTTCCCAAACTCAGGATCGCGAAAGGAGAATTATCATGGCAGGTAAGGCAGTCAAACCAATCCCCGATGGGTACCACACCGTCACTCCATTCTTGAACGTGAAGGGCGTGGCGAAGCTGATCGACTTTCTGAAGTCGGCGTTGGGCGCCGAGGAGGTTATGCGGATGCCCGGACCTGACGGCACCGTGATGCATGCCGAAGTGAGCATCGGAAATTCGCGGCTGATGCTTGGCGAGCCGATGCAGACCGGGGCCTCGACCAGTGCTTTCTATGTTTATGTGAGCGACGTGGACTCGCTGTACAAACGGGCGACCGGCGCCGGCGCAAAGTCAGTCAGTCCGCCGACCGATCAGTTCTGGGGCGATAGAATGGCCACAGTGACCGATCCGTTTGGAAATACCTGGTCGCTCGCCACGCACAAAGAGGATCCAACTCCCGAGGAGATGGCCCAGCGGATGGCCTCCGCTAACCGCTAAAATCGAGCTGCAAAGCGAGGGGATCCCTAAAAAGGCCCCTCGCCTCTCGATTGTAAATCTTACCGCCGGTTTTCGATTTCAGGCGTTCGCAGTCTTTGCATTATGTGCAAATTACACTAGGTTGAGTGTCCCCAAAGGAACATCATGCGCACCGACCACTCCAGCAGCGCAACGAACTCAAGATTCGCGAAACAAAAATCTGCCCGCGCCGTGTCAACCAAGACGGTTGAGCGTCTCGAAAAGGCGCCCACCGGCATCACTGGCCTCGACGAGGTAACTTTAGGCGGGCTCCCGCGCGGGCGGGCGACGCTGATTTGCGGCAGCGCAGGATGCGGCAAGACCATGCTCGCCGTCGAGTTTCTGGTCAACGGCGTTCGCGATTACGGGGAGCCGGGAGTTTTCGTCGCCTTCGAGGAAACCAAGGACGAGCTGGTCGTAAACTCGGCTTCGCTCGATTTTGATCTCGGCCAACTCGTCCGCCAGGGCAAGCTCGCGATCGATCATATCCACATCGATCCGAACGAAATTGCCGAGACCGGCGATTACGATCTCGAAGGACTTTTCATCCGGCTCAAGTATGCGATCGAGTCGGTCGGCGCGAAGCGGGTGGTGCTGGATACGATCGAGACGCTGTTTTCAGGATTTACCAACACGGCACTTTTGCGCGCTGAGATCCGGCGGCTGTTTCAATTCCTGAAATCGTTCGGCGTAACGGCGATTGTCACGGGCGAGCGCGGCGAAAACGCGCTGACACGTTTCGGTCTCGAGGAATACGTCGCCGACTGCGTGATCCTGCTGGACCATCGCGTCAACGATCAGATCACCACGCGCCGCATGCGGATCGTCAAGTACCGCGGCAGCAGCCACGGCACCAACGAGTATCCGTTCATCATCGATGAGCAGGGATTTTCAGTGTTGCCGGTCACCTCGATGGCCCTGCAGCACAAGGTCTCCAGCGAGTCGATCCCGACCGGCGTGCCAGACCTCGACGCGATGCTGGGAGTCGGCGGCTACTATCGGGGTAGCACCATTCTGATTTCGGGTACCGCGGGGATGGGGAAGAGCTCATTTGCCGCGGCGCTGGCGCGTTCGGCATGCGAGCGTGGAGAACGCGTCCTTTACTTCGCCTTCGAAGAATCTGCGCAGCAGATTGTGCGTAACATGCGATCGGTCGGTATCGACCTGCAGCCGCATCTCGACAACGGAAGGCTGCGGATCGTCGCACAGCGTCCGTTTCAACATGGGCTGGAGATGCATCTTGTTTCGATGCACAAACAGATCGATCAATTCCGGCCGAGCGTTGTTATCGTGGATCCGATTTCGAACTTGATTTCTGCCGGCACCGAGCGAGAAGTAACCGCGATCCTTACCCTGCTGATCGACTTCCTCAAGAGCGAGGGCATCACCGGGTTTTTCACCGTACTCACAGAGAATGGCGGACGGCTCGAAACGTCCGACGTCGGAATTTCGTCGCTGATCGACACCTGGATGCTGGTGCGCGATATCGAGGTTTCCGGCGAGCGCAATCGCGGGCTTTACGTCCTGAAATCGCGCGGGATGAATCACTCGAATCAGATCCGCGAGTTCATCCTGAGCAGCAAAGGAATCAAGCTGGTCGAGGTTTATCTCGGGCCCTCTGGTATGCTCACCGGATCGGCGCGAGTGGCGCTCGAGGAGCAGGAGCGTGACGCGTCGATGCGGCAGGCGGATGAGAGCGAACTCAAACTTGCTCAGCTCGAACATAAGCGCAAAGCCATGGAAGCGCATATCGAAGCGCTGCGCGCTGAATTCGAGGCAGATTCGGCAGTGGTAAAGAAAGCGGTTTCACTCGATACCAAACGTAAAAAGCAGCTGATCGAGAATCAGTCGGTCATGGCGAAGAGCCGCAAGGTCAGCGGCAACTTGCCTCAAACGTCAAAGGGTAAATAATGGGAATCAGGGAGGCGCGGTGAAGAAAAAGATCACCTCGCCAAAGAGGCCGGGTCAGTCGCGATCGCGAAAGTCGCTTGGGATCAATAACGCCAAATCACCGACCGAAGAGTCGTGGATGATGCGGCTGTACATCGCCGGGCAATCGGCGCGGTCGCTGGCCGCGATCGCGAATCTGCGTAAAATCTGCGATACGCACATGCCTGGCCGCTGCACGATCGAGGTAATAGATCTGATGCGCAATCCGGAACTGGCCAAGGCCGATCAGATTGTCGCGATCCCGACGCTGATCAGAAAACTCCCGATCCCGGTAAGGCGCATCATTGGCGATCTTTCAGCTACGGATAAGGTTCTCATGAGTTTGGAACTGACCGTCGTCTGAGGAGTAAGGTGGCTAAAATTCATCAATTGAAACTTGGGGCGCGCGCGAAAACATCCCACTCCAAACCTGTCCACTACCTGCTACGCCTTTTCACCAGCGGCACTACGCCCCGATCGACCAAAGCACTGCGAAATCTGCGCAAGATTTGCGAGACCGATCTCGAAGGCAATTACGATCTCGAAGTGATCGATATATACCAGGAGCCGGGCCGCGCAACTGAATTCAACATCATCGCCGCGCCGACACTGATCAAGGAAGAACCGCTCCCGACCAGACGCATGGTCGGTGACCTATCCGATACACCCAAAGTGCTCCTTAGTCTGGCAATCGCGAGGGCCAAGTGAAGGCGTATTTGAAACCGTCGGGACGCCTGGAATTGGATGAGCTTCGCCAACGTCTGCAAGAGGCTGAAGAAACGCTCGACGCGATTCGCAGCGGCGAAGTCGATGCGCTGGTGGTGTCGGGACCCGCCGGCGAGAAAGTCTTTACACTCGAGGGCGCGGAGCATCCGTACCGCGTCTTAGTGGAAAGCATGAATGAGGGCGCCGTTTCGCTTTCCAAAGAGGGAACTGTTCTCTACTGCAATTCGGCATTTGCGCGCATGGTCGGCATCTCACTGGATCAGATAATGGGTCACGACGTGTGCGAATTCGTACCGATCGAAGATCGCGACGCGCTCAAAAAATTAATTAAACAGGGGCTGCGCGAACCTATGCGCGCCGAGATGACGCTTCTGCCGAGCTCGGGCGCGTGCCTTCCAACTCAATTCTCGCTCAATCCTGTGGACCTCGAGGGCAAGCCGTCGATCGGGGTCATCGTGACCGACCTGAGCGAGCGCAAGCGCCAGGAGGAGGCCGAAGCCGCAGTCCGGATGCGCGACGAGTTCCTTGCGATTGCCTCGCACGAACTGCGCACTCCGCTCAGCACTCTTGGTCTTCGCCTCGGGCTGCTCGAGCGTCATGCCATAAGTGGCGACTTGAATCAGGTTCAAGCGAGCGTCAACCGGGCCAAGGAGCAAACCGAGAGGATGCGCCGCCTGGTGGACCGTCTGCTCGATGTTTCTCAACTGGCCAGGGGAAGACTCAAACTGGAACTGGAGCAGGGCGACCTCGACGAGGTGGTCAAGGAAGCTGTGGAGCGGTTCACGGAAGTTGCGTCGAACGCCAAGTGCGAGGTTCGCTTGACCGCGCCCAAGGCTATCCGCATGCAAATCGACAGGTTTCGGCTCGACGAAGCGATCGGCAACGTGATCTCGAACGCGATCAAATACGGCGCGGGAAAACCGGTCACCATTGACCTGAAGGCGAAGGACGGCAAAGCAATACTGGTCGTGCAAGATCGCGGCATCGGAATTCCGGAGCAGGATTTGTCGCGAATCTTCGGACGGTTCGAGCGAACTACTATCAGCCGCAACTACGGGGGACTCGGACTCGGACTTTATATCGCGAAGCAGGTTATTGAACAGCATGAAGGGTCGATCAGAGCGGAGAACCGGCCCGGCGGCGGTGCGCGCATCGTGATCGAGCTGCCCCTCGTCAAGAGCACGGCATCAAAAGAAAATTGATCTACGTCAGCGGCTTGTGCCAGAACTCGAGCGCGATGCGATCTTCACCGACCACGACCCGATCGAAACCCACCTTGCGATAGAGCCCGCGCGCGACGCGATTGTCCTCGCGCACTTCGAGCGTGATACGGCAGCAATTCAGATCGCGCGCCCGGGACTCGATACGTTTGAGCAGCATCGCGCCGATGCCGCGCCCGCGAACTGAGAGATCGACGAAGATATCGTGGATGTTGAGCAGCGGCCGCGCCAGGAACGTCGAGAATCCCAGGAAGCAGATCGAAAAGCCTACAGCCAGATCGTCGCGATAGGCGAGGAATACGTGGCACGCGGGATGCGCGCGCAGACCCGGGACCAGGTCGCGCTTGACGTGCTCGGACGGCGGCTCGCCACCCTCCATCGGATCGCGCATGTACGCGTCGAGCATTTTGACGAGCGCGTTCTGATGATCGGCGCGCGACAGGTCGGCGTCGACGATCGTTACGTTGGTGACTCGCTCAGTCGTCATGAGATTTTCTTGTCGTCCTTGTAGGTCTCTTCCCAGTTCTTGAACCCTTGCGGGTCCCATCGCTTCCAAACGCCCTCGCGCTTGCCATCCTTGTACATGCCGATCGCAGCAATTTTGCCGTCGGTGTACCAGCCGGTATGCTCGCCGTCCTGCACGCCGTCCTTGTAGTGATCGACGGATGCCTTCTGGCCGTTGTCGTACCAGCGGGTCCATTCGCCGGTTTGTTTGCCGTCGTGATATTCGCCCTGGAGCATCTTGGAACCGTCGTCATGATAAATCACGAATGGTCCCTCTTTGACGTCCTGGCCATTGACCGTCTTCACGCATTCGATCTCGGAATCATTGGGCGGCCCGTTGCCGACCTGTTTCGTGCCAGGCGGACAGGTGGGAGCCGCTTTGCAGGCAGCGAGCGCGACGGCGAGTACGAGGATGGCGACAGCGGGTTTCACTGAAGTTGAAGTGCTCACGTCGAGAAAGATCCGGGGGTCCTCGGCTACGCTCGGGATGACAAAAAAAATGGGAAAGGCCCCTGTCCCATAGGGACAGGGGCACTGAGATCGTTGATTGCTAGTTCGAGCCGGTTGAGCCTAGCAGGTTGCCGCCGAGGGTTGCGTTGCCGACGGCGACGTCGCCGATCACGTTGATCAGGGCGGGTTTGCCCGACTTGAACGCGCGCTCGAGCGCCGGAATTATCTGCTCGTTGGTCTCGACATGTTCGGCGTGACATCCCATCTCGGCGAAAATTTTGTCGTAGCGGATGTTCGGCAGCATGTTGAACGGATCGGTGCGGCCCTTCAGCCCCGGCATCTGATCGAAGTTCGGGCCCCACGAGCTGTTGTTCCACAGCACCGTGATGACCGGCAGCTTGTAGCGCGCCGCAGTCTCCATGTCCCATCCGCCGATTCCGAGTCCGCCGTCGCCGCTGATCACGACGACTTGCTGGCCCGGCCGCGCGAGCTGCGCGCCGATACCCATCCCGACGCCGTGACCGACGGGCGCGAGCGGGCCCGCGTCGACGACCTGGCCCATGAAGCGGCAGGTGAACGCGCGGCTCATCCATCCCGAGAGCGTGAAGCTGTCGATTACCGTGGTGGCATTCTTGTCGAGCACTTTGATCAGGTCCTCGCACAGTCGCGCCGGATGTATCGGTTGATTCTTCGCGACCTTGGCGTTCTGCTCTTTAATCGTGTTGTCGAAGCGCTGGCGCGTCTCCCAGACCTGCTTCACCCACGGCGAAGTTTTGTTCTTCGAAAAGTCGAGCTTCAGTTCCTTGATCCTCTTGATCATCTGTTGCAGCACGATCTTCGGATCGCCGACCATCGGCAGGTCCGCGTTAACCTGCCATCCGATGCGCGTCGGCACTGGATCGACCTGGATGTACTTGGCCTTATCGGTCCAGGTTGGGGGCTGCCCGAAATGCTCACCGCTCCAGAAGCGGAAGCCGATTGCGAGCACGACGTCGGCGCCGCCCGTGAACGGCTTCTTGAACGCGCCGCGAATCGCCAGCGGATGCTCTTCGGACACGACGCCCTGGCCTGCCCGGCGCGCGTAGATCGGGATACTCGTCAGCTCGACGAACTCGCGCATTTCGGGGCCCGCCTGCGACCAGAATACGCCGTCGCCGCATGCGAGCAGCGGGCGCTCGGCCGCCACCAGCAACTCGAGCGCGCGATCGATCTTCGACGGATCGCCCGCCGAACGGACGTCGTCGATCGTAAACTCGCGCGCGCCTTTGCGCTGCCCTGAGTCTTCTTCGTGGTGATAGAGAATGTTCTGCGGAATCTCGAACAGCGCGACGCCCTGCGGCGGCGAAATCGCCTCGCGGAAGGCGGATCGCAGATCGAACTGAATCGTGGACCAGTCGGTCACGCGCTTGGTGAACTTCGAGAAGCTGTCGACCACCTCGGAACCATAAGCTTCCTGGAACGATCCGAGATGATCCTCGGTGTTCGGATGCTGACCCGAGATGCAGACCACGGCGCTGTTAGTCAGTCCCGCGACGCACAGTCCCGTTACCGCGTTGGTGAGACCGCATCCCGCGGTGACCATGCACACGCCGACTTCGCCCGAGGTGCGAGCGTAGGCGTCAGCCGCGTAGGCAGTCGCCTGCTCGTGACGCATGTGGATGAGCTTGATGTCGTGATTGCGCAATTGGCCGAGGATGGGAAACAGGTGTCCGCCATTGATCGCGAAACAATATTTCACACGATTTTCGCGCATCACGCGCGCGATTAATTCTCCGCCGTCAGCTTTCGCCATTGCAAAACTCCTTGAGGAAATTTTCCCGCCGGTCCGAATCCTTGCACATTTACCTTGTCGCCGAAAAGCGGACGCGCTCGCGACGATAAGACCGCGGGATACACTCCGAAAAAAATGAAGCGAATCGGTTGCTTGATGCTCGCAAGCCTGTCACTTTTGACCATCGTTCGGTGCTGTGGGCTCGGGCGTATCCGAGCGCTGGGGTTGCGGGCGGCGGAGCGGCAGGAGAGTAGCCGAATGCTAAAGGATAAATTTTAGTTCCAGGATCTAACCATGCGGCGCATCCTCGCCTCACTCATCCTAATCACAACATTTGTTATCGTGGCCGCTACTGCACGCACCGACTCATCAACGCCGAGCGCGTCATTAGCCTCGTCGACGACGCCCGCATCTGTCCCGGCATCGTCGTCCTCATCGTTCTCGTTGCTGGATCCAAGCACCTGGAAGATGCCGCACTACGACTGGAAGTCGTTCAAAATCCAGGACCCCAATTCGTGGCCGTTCATTCCCGTGCCTGAAGTCGCAACCGATCCCAACGGCGGCGTCACTTACGGGGTGCTGCCGGTCTGGTTGTTCACCGACGACAAGAACGAGATCAGCAGCATTCTCGCGCCCGATATCAACTCCAACAGCACGCTTGGACCGGGCGGAAACTTTCGCTACCTGGCGTACCCGTCGTCGGACACAAACTGGTATGCGGAGGCCGGCGCGCAGGAGACTATCGCGCGCAACGTCGATATCGATTACCAGACCGGCCGCGAGCACAAGAACTGGTTCTCGTTCGAGGGGCGCTTCTTTTTCGAGAAGGATCCGACCGAGCGATTTTACGGATTGGGAAACAACTCTCACTTCGGCAATCAGACCAACTATACGACCGAGCAGGTTTACGGCGAGGCGATCGGCGCTATCAACCTGAACGATCGATGGCAGCTGTCGATGACGGAACGCCCGCGTTGGGTACGGATCCATGATGGCGGGTTCACCTCGTTGCCGTCGATTTTCCAGCTATTCCCGAATCAGAAGGGTATCAACGGCGGCAGCGAAGTTCTGTCGCAGTGGATGGTCCAGTACGATTCGCGCGACTCGGTGGATATCCCGCATTCGGGGCAACTCGCGCGCCTGTACTACGGCGTCGCGGATCGCAGGTTCGGCAGCTCGGTTTCGTACAATCGTTTCGGCGGAGAGTTCCGCGAGTTCTACACGATCGGCGAGCGCGTCACACTCGCGGGCCACGTGTTCAACGAATACGAGCCGGCGGGCAACGAGATGCCCTTCTGGTCGCAGGCGCGGCTGGGCGGTGACGAAAGTCTGCTCACCGATCAGGAAACCCTGCGCGGTTATGGGACCGGCCGCTACGTCGACAACAACCTGTTTGTCATGAATCTCGAAGTGCGCACGCGGGTGTGGGACAAGAATATTTTCGGCACCCACGGGATCCTCGAGCTGGCGCCGTTCGCCGAGGCAGGTCGCGTCGGGCATGACATGGGCTATAATCCGTTCACGAATCTGCATCCGGTTGGCGGCATCGGATTCCGCGGAATCGCGGAACCGTTCGTAGTCGGCTTCGTCGACATCGGATGGGGCGGCGAAGGCGCCGCCGTCTTCTCGGGCATCAACTATCCGTTCTAGTCGCGCGCAGCGCATCAGTTGCAGGCAGCCTGACTATCGGCCACTATCCGGCTGCTGATGGCACACCGAATTTCTGCCGGCGCTGCGTCGTTGCGAGTCGGGGCGATGCTCCTTGTTCTTATTTCCGCCACCGCAGCGATTGCCGCTCCGCCGGAGGCCCGGCCGTTGCCGCCGCAGGTGCTTTCCACGGCCCCGGGGATCCATCCTTTCGGGAAAGGCCGGCACTCGTGGTGGGGGATCAGGATGTACGACGCGACGTTGTGGATTGTCGGCTCGCGATGGTCTGCCACGGCGCCTCATGCGCTCGATATCGAGCCGGGCCGCGCTGTTCCATCGGACACTCTGGTGACCAACGCGATCGCCGAGATGCGCGACCTCAAGCTTGGCGACGAGCGCCAACTCGCAATCTGGCGCGCGGAAATGAAGAAGCTCATTCCCAACGTTCAGCAAGGCGATCAGATCGTCATCTTCTGCTCGGACACCGGCCGGACAGTTTCCTATTTGAACAATTCGAGCACCGGCGAGGTTGACGATCCGTCATTCTGCCCGGCGGTCATGAACGTGTGGCTTCATCCGCAAACCAAACATCAGGCAGTACGAAAGTCGCTGCTGAGACAATGACGTATGCAGCACTCCCGCCGGGGGCCTGATAAATCTGAGATGGTTTCATCTTAGGTTAGATGCGGCTTTCCGAACTCGACTACGAATTGCCTGAAGAACTGATTGCGCATGAGCCGACGCCGTCTTCTCGGGCATCAACTATCCATTCTAGCCGCGCTGAATCTTTTCCCGGCCATGGCTTGTCACACTTACAGATAAACTATATTTGGGTTTAGTCGCGTGCCGACGGATTTCCTGTTAATCGAAGATGGTTGCGAGTAAGCGAATTGCTTCGGCCACAAACTCCGGAGCCTTCGCAAATGGAAGCCGCGTTCCTCAATCAGCCCCTTCAGGAAGGACAATAAGTGAAAACGTCGCGTCTCGTTCTGGCCGCTCTTTTTCTGTTGGTTGTCTTGTTTGGTTTCATCGCGTCCAGTAGTGCGGGCGCAAAAGCTCCTCTCAAGGACCCTCACGGCAAGATCACCAGCTGGACTGAATTCAACGCGTTCGACCTCAAGGTCACATCGCCTGATGTTTCAGGGCACTCGACATGGCAGGGAGAGTTCGACGACGACTCGTCAGATATCCAGCTCGTTGGGGACACGTTCGAAGATAACGCGCCTAAGGCCGGAAAGATTCTTTTGATCGGCGGACGGGTGCTGGCAATACAGGGAAGCATCGCTACGCCGGGCTACGAGATGGACGCGCTCGACAGCGGAGTCCTTCAATATCAGTTGGTTCTCCAGTTGCTCGGAGCAGCAGTATCTGGCGGCCCTGCCGGTCTTAAAGGCGTGCGCGACATCGACTTCTCTCAACAAAACACGGGAATCAAATTTGCCACTTCGAGCGCGCAGGCGTTCATTGCTCCGCCCTGGCGTGTGAAAGGAGTCGTGAAGATGGCGGCGCCGGATGCAATCGAGTTCGATCTCGAGGTAACTACCGGCGTGAAAGGAAAGCCGCTCGACGAGGGTGGCCAGCGGACGCTCGACTACTCGGGCCATTTATCCAGAGTTGCCAACGCACGATTGGATGACTCGATGGTGCTTGACGGCTGGTCTCTCTTCGGGGTTGGTCCGTATTCAAAAGAATCGCCCGATGGGACCGTCCATTCCTACGGCGCGCAAGCCGCACCCGATATGCACAAAACTATCGCTGCGATTCGCGCCGATATTCGCGCGAAGCAGCAGGCCGAGGACCAGGCTAAGCACCCGACAAAAATCCGGCCCCTGTAGCGTCCGATTCGATGGTGAATCAAGATCGTGCTTCGCTCAGATGCGGCTTTCTGAACTAGACTACGAATTGCCTGAAGAACTGATTGCGCAGGAGCCGCTGGCCCGCCGCGACGAGGCGCGTCTGCTTGTGCTCAACCGCAAAAGCAAGCAGGTCGAGCATTCGCGCTTCTACAAGCTCGTCCGGCATCTGCGCGAAGGCGATCTGATCGTGCTCAACGACACGCGCGTGCTGCCGGCTCGCCTGTTCGCGCAGAAGGAGTCGGGCGGACGCGTCGAGCTGCTGATGGTGCGGCCTGCCAGCGCGGCCGAAGGTCCCGCGGGCGCATGGATCGCGCTGATTCGGACGCATCGCGTGCTCAAGGACAATGCGCGCCTCATCCTGAGCGACGGTCATGCGCTCAGAATCGCCGGCTACGCGCGACCGGGCCGCCCAATCGTCGTAGCTGAAGGCGACGTTTCGATCGAACAGATATTGAATCGCGATGGCACGCTCGCGCTGCCTCATTATATACGTCGCACCGTCGGTCCCGCCGATATCGATGACTATCAGACCGTCTATGCCGCGCGGCCCGGCGCGATCGCGGCGCCAACCGCGGGGCTGCATTTCACCGACGACGTGTTCAAGGCGCTCGCTGATGCGGGGATTCGCACAGCTACAGTGACGTTGCACATTGGTCCCGGCACTTTCGCGCCGGTGCGAGCGGTCGAAGTCGAGAGTCATACAATGGAATCCGAGTGGTACACGATTCCGCCCGCGACGCAGACCGCGGTCGAGCTTGCACGGCGAATCGGCGGGCGCATCATCACGGTCGGCACCAGTTCGACCCGCGCGCTCGAGTCGTGGGCGATAACCGGCGACGTCGAGGGTTTCACCGGGCTCTTTATTCATCCGGGCTTTCGCTTCAAGCTGGCAGACGCGATGCTGACGAACTTCCATATGCCGCGAACCACGGTGCTCGCGCTGGTGATGGCGTTTGCGGGACGCGATCAGATTCTCGCCGCGTACCGCGAAGCGATTCGCCATCGCTACCGCTTTCTCAGCTACGGCGACGCGATGTTGATCCTGTGAACGGGCCAATCGAATTCAGTGTGACGGCCGTCGATGGCGATGCGCGTACCGGGCGGATCAAAACTCCGCATGGCGAGATCGCGACGCCCGTATTCATGCCGGTCGGCACGCGCGCCGCGGTCAAAGCGATGGCGCCCGACGAGTTGTGGGCGATGGGCTACAGGATGGTGCTCGCCAACGCGTACCATCTGGCGATTCGCCCCGGCGCCGAGCTGGTCCGCGAGATGGGCGGTGTCGCGCACTTCATGGGCTTCCCGGGCGCGGTGCTGACCGACTCGGGCGGCTTCCAGGCGATGAGCCTGGCGAAAATCAATTTGATCAACGAAGAGGGAATCCGTTTTCGATCGCATCTCGACGGCGCGCCGTTGATGCTCACCCCCGAAAGCGCGATCGACATCCAGGAACAGCTCGGCGCCGACATCATGATGGCGCTCGACGAATGCACGCCGTTCCCGGCCGAACATCGCCGCGCACTCAAGTCGCTCGAGCTCACTGCGCGATGGGCCGAGCGCTGTCTCGCGGCGCGGAAGAGCGAGACAACGAAACAGGCACTGTTCGGAATTATCCAGGGCGGCATTTTCGAAGATCTCCGCAAGATCAGCGCGTCGCAGATAACCGCGATCCCGTTCGACGGCTATGCGGCGGGCGGACTTTCAGTCGGCGAGCCGAAGGACGCGATGCTGGAAATGGCGGCGCTGTCGGCCTCGATGATGCCGGAGGACAAGCCACGCTACCTGATGGGAGTAGGCACGCCGTCGGACCTGCTCGCCGCAGTCGCGATGGGCTTCGATATGTTCGACTGCGTGCTGCCGACGCGAAACGCGCGCAATGGGATGGCCTTTACCAGCACCGGCGCTGTGTCGATCAAGCAGGCGGCGCACGCGCGCGACTCGATGCCGCTCGATCCGGACTGCGAATGCCGCCCGTGTCGGACCCATTCACGCGCCTACCTGCGTCATCTATATTTGTCTGGTGAGATACTCGCGGCGCGGGCCCTGACGGAGCATAATCTCCACTTCTTCGGGAGCTTGATGCGCAATTGTCGCGAGGCTATCGCATCTGGGAATTTCAGGGCATTCGCAATGGTCACATCGGCCGGCTGGCGAGAGGCCGAACCGGCTGATGAGTGACTTTTGTCCATAAAATACTTAAATTTGGTCGATCGTAAGGACGTGATCTGATGTTGTTCGAAGGTACCGCATGGGCGCAGGCCGCTGCCGCCGCGCCAACCGACAATCCGTCGTTTGTCCAACAGTTACTGACGGGGCCGGGGCCGATCATGGCGATGGTCGTCGCCGTCATGTACTTCCTGGTCTTCCGGCCGCAGAATAAGAAGGCGCAGGAGCAGGCGAAGATGCTGAGCGCGCTCAAGCGCAACGACGAGGTCGTGACGACCGGTGGAATCATCGGGCGGATCCAGGACGCCGGCGACAAAGTGATCACGCTCGAAATCGCGCCGAACGTCAGGGTGCGAGTCGAGCGGTCGCAAATCGCGGGTATTTCTAGCTACAAGACCTCCGCGAAGAAAGACGACAAGTAGGGGCTTCAGAATAGTGGAACAGACGCAAAGTTTCGGACCGATCCTCATCCTGCTGGTGCTGATCGTGTCCTTTCTCTATATGCACTTCACCAACGGCAGCGGGCTCACCCGCATCTACCTGGCGGGCGCGATCGTGCTGGCCGCGATACTGATTCTGCTGCCGAGTCTCAACATCGACTTGCCCGATTGGTACAAGGCTGGATTCGGCGCAACCAAGATTCAGCTCGGCCTCGATTTGCAGGGCGGGACGCATCTGCTGATGGCGGTGAAGCTCGACGAGGCGGTGAAAACGCAACTGCGCCGCCGTGGCGACGATCTCAAGAAAGAGCTTACCGAAAACAAGATAGCTTTCCAGGACGTCTCGGTCGACAATTCTGGCAACCTGGTGGTCAAGCTCAAGTCGAGCGCCGATCGCACGTCTTTCCTCGACCTGGTGCAGAAATCGTTCGCCGATTTGACCGTGTCGAGCAATACTGATTCGTCCAGCCCCGGTCCTGTTTACTCGCTCTCCTTCAAGCCGCAAGAGGAGGCGACGATTAAGAGCAACGCGATGGATCAGGCGCTGGAAACGATTCGCAATCGAATCGACCAGCTCGGTGTGCGCGAAACCACCGTCGCCAAGGAAGGCGACAACGAAATCCTGGTGCAGCTCCCCGGTATCCAGGATCCCGAGCGCGCCAAGGAACTGATCGGCAAGACCGCGGTGCTCGAATTCAAGCTGGTCGACGATACCAAGAACGTCCAGGACGCAATCAAGAATGGCCCGCCGCCTGGCGACGAGATCCTCTACGGCACTTCTGAGAGCGGTGGCAGGGAGCCCTACCTGGTCGAGTCTCCGGTGCTGATGACTGGCGACGTCGTCACCGACGCGCGCGTGCGTCCGGGCGCTCGGCTCGAGGGCCCGTACGTCGCGGTTGAGCTCGACAATCGCGGCGCGGACATTTTCGACGCGATGACCGCGCAAAACGTCGGACGGCGCCTCGCGATCGTGCTCGACAACACCGTCTACTCTGCTCCGGTTATCAAAGAGCGAATTCCCGGTGGTCACGTGCAGATTACTGGACGCTTCTCGATGGAAGAGGCGCACGATCTCGCGATCGTCTTGCGATCGGGCGCGCTGCCGGCCCCGGTTGAAATTGAAGAGGAGCGCACAGTCGGCCCGTCGCTCGGGCGCGATTCGATTCGACAGGGCGAGATGTCATTCGTGATTGGTGCCGGCGCGGTGCTGATCTTCATGGCGGTGTACTACAGCGGCGCGGGACTGCTCGCGGACTTCGGATTGTCGCTGAATATCCTGCTGTTGATCTGCGTGATGGCTGCGCTCGGCGCTACTCTCACACTGCCGGGCATCGCCGGGATCGTGTTGACGCTCGGCATGTCGGTCGACGCCAACGTGTTGGTGAACGAGCGCATGCGCGAGGAGTTACGCAACGGCAAGTCGCCGCGCGAGGCGGTGAAGCTCGGCTACGAGCGCGCGTGGTCAGCGATTCGCGATTCTAACATCTCTACTTTCGCGGCAGGTTTGATCCTCTTCCAGTTCGGGACGGGACCAGTAAAAGGCTTTGCCGTCACTCTATGCGTCGGAGTGCTGACCGGCCTGTTTTCCTGTATTGTGGTGACAAGGGCTTGGTACGATTACAAGATTCAAATGCGAAAGCTCAGCGTAATTAGCGTTTAATTACTTTAATTGCGTTATAAGATGTAAATTGAACGACCTAGACGGATTGTAGGCGAACTCTCAGGTATTCGGTGACTTTTACCTTGACTTCGGCGGTCGGCGCATATTACAAAATCGCGTCCCGACAAAATCCCTGAAAGGCGTCTTGTTGGACTGATATGGCCGATAAAGACGACATACTGCTCAACTCCCGCGAAGTCGCGTTCATGCTCGATCTGAGCCCGGACACCGTCAACGAGTTTGCACGGCGTAATATTATTCCGGCCTTCAAGAAGGGCCGGCAGTGGCGATTTCGCAAGCGAGATATAACTTCTGTCAAACGTCAGTTGCGAGGAATCAACGCCGCGGCTTGACGCCACGCGCTGAAGCTCCTGTCCCGCACTGACTTCCCGGGCCGGTCCGACCCGAGGGAGCTCCCGATGTCCCAACCGCATGAAAGCCGCGTCTACTCCGACCTCGCGCGATTCTATGATTTCTTCTTCGGCCGGGTTTTCGTCGATCGCGAGCATGAGGTCATCGAGAGCCTGAATCTCAGGCCCGGCAACCGCGTGCTCGAAGTGGGAGTCGGCACCGGTATCGCGCTCGACGGATATCCGCCATACGCACACGTCGTCGCGATCGATCCATCGCTCGATATGCTCGAGCGCGCGAAGAAGCGCGTCACTGAAAACGGATGGAAGCATATCGAGCTGCGACAGGGCGATGCGCTCAATCTCGACTATCCCGACAACAGCTTCGACTACGTCACCTCGTTCCACGTTCTGACTGTCGTGCCCGATCCGTATCGGATGATGACGGAGATGGTACGCGTATGTAAGCCGGGCGGGCGCATCGCGCTCACCACCCATTTCCAGAGCGCGAACAAAGCGGTTGCAGCGCTCAACACAGTTTTCAATCCGATCGCGCGGCAACTCGGATGGACCACCAAGCTGCGCAAGAAGGACGTCCTCAAGGGACATCCGATCACGCTCGAGCGCAACGAAAAAATCAGCCCGATGTCAGTCCATACGGTGATCATCGCGCGCAAAAACGCGTGAGCATTTAGTCCGGCGTGGCTGAATCGAACAAACCCGACTCTGATTCCCAGGAGAACGACGAACGCGTCGAGCAGCTCGCCAAGGAGTTGGCCGAGCGTCTGCGCGCGATGCCCAATCGGCAGGAACTCACCGACTACGCGGTGAGCCTGCTGAAAGAGAGCAACGAAGACGCCGGCACCGCAGAGCAGGCGGCCGCGATGGTCGAGCGAGCGGCGCGCAACGACCCGTTCAACCCGATCGCATTCGCAATCCCGCTACTTGTGATCGGCGCAGTCCTGTGCGCGACCGGAATCCTCGCGGGCGTAGGCCTCGGCATAATCGGAATCGCAGCCCTGATGGTCCTATGGGGCCTGATAGTCGCCGTCTTCAGCCGCTTCCGCCGCACCGCAGACAAGCCGCAGCCGTAAACGCGCGTCGGCAATCGATGTGCAAAATCCTTCATTTCAATGAGCATTTTTTGTTGCAGAGATCGGGCAAAATTAGGTAGCCTTACGCCGGATTTCGGGCGGACTCGCGGACATAAAGTCGCAAGCGTTGGATTTTTTTAACCTTTCGCGGTATTTGCATTGATGTTGATGTGAGCGCTCCCTTCGGGGCGGCTCCTTGGAGCTTGGATGGCTAAGTTTGACTGGAACGAAACCAAACGCCAGATAACCGATTCGCAGGCCTGGCAATCGATCTTCAGGCACGGCTACGAAGACACGCCGCGCAACCGGATTCTGATGGTCTCCGGCAACGTGTGGCTCCATCTGCATCCGTCGAAAGTGCAGAAGCACACCGTCCGCCTGCGCTTCACCTGGTGCATGGGCGGGATCACATTTCTGCTGTTCCTCGTGACCGTTATCACCGGCGTCTACCTGATGTTCTACTATCGGCCGACGGCAGAATACGCATACGCCGACATGAAGTATCTCGAGTTCGACATGCCGTTCGGGATGCTGATGCGCAACATGCATCGATGGGCCGCGCACGGAATGGTGATCGCGGTGTGGCTGCATATGTTCCGCGTGTTCATGACGGGCTCATACAAACCGCCGCGCGAATTCAACTGGGTGGTCGGCGTGATCCTGCTGGTGCTGACGCTGTTGCTGTCGTTCACCGGATACCTGTTGCCGTGGGATCAACTTTCAATTTGGGCGGTGACCGTAGGATCGAATATGGCGCGCGCGACGCCGCTGCTCGGCCATGGCGGCCCGTTCCACGAAGTGCTCGGCGTGAATCCGGTCTACGACGCGCGCGCATTCATTTTCGGCGGCGCGGAGATAGGACCGCATACGCTGCTGCGCTTCTACATTTTGCACTGCATCTTTTTTCCGTTGATCGCGAGTATCTTCATGGCGGTGCACTTCTGGCGAATCCGCCGCGACGGCATGTCGGGGCCGCTCTAGGCCGAGGCTGAGGATGGGAGACGTATTTTCGTGGTTTCTGCACGAAGGGATCGTGCGCGTTCTGTCGGTGCCGATCGCAATGTCGGTCCTGCTGTATATAATGTACGTGCTCGCGGCGCCGCCGCCGTGGACTGACGACGAAGACGGAGCGCCGCACTAAGGGATTAATCATGGCAAGCCCGGAAGGTAACGAAGGCGGCATCGTGATGCACGCGGCGGGTGCGGGCGCGGGAGCGGCGTCGAGGACGCCACCGGCGTCCGGCGGCAAGCGCATCGAAGTCCCGATTAAGAAGGCGGGCGGCGGCGTCGAGGAGAAGCTGCACACCTGGCCGTTCCTCGTGCGCAACGAATTCCTGATGTCGCTGCTGGTCATCATCGTGTTGACGGTGTGGTCGCTGCTGCTCAACGCGCCGCTCGAGCAGCCCTCGAATCCGACTCGCACGCCCAATCCGTCGAAGGCGCCGTGGTACTTCCTCGGCTTGCAGGAAATGCTGGTGTTCTTCGACCCCTGGTATGCGGGCGTGGTGCTGCCGAGTTTCATCATCGTGGGCCTGATGCTGATCCCGTATCTCGACATCAATCCGAAGGGCAACGGCTACTACACACTGAAAGAGCGATTCTTCGAGATCATGGCTTTCTTCGTCGGGTTCCACATCCTGTGGGTCTCGTTCATTATCATCGGCACGTTTTTCCGCGGCCCGGGCTGGAACTGGTTCTGGCCCGGTCAGGTCTGGGATCCGCATCTGGTCGAAGCGTTGACCAACGTCGATCTGCCGTACATGTTCGGCTTCCGCGATTACCTGGCGTCCGCTCTGTTCGGATTGTTCCTGATAGGCGGCTACTTCGTGGTCGGCTACGCGGCCTTGTATTTCTGGATACGATCGCGGCCCGCGGGTGATCCGTGGTCCGCGTTTCCCGGCGGTGGTCCCGAGATTTTGCAGAAGTGGGGACCGGTGCGTTTCGGTATTACGGGATTTCTGCTGATCGCGATGGCGGGCGTGTTCATCAAGATGGCGCTGCGGCACGCGCTCAACATCAAGTACATCCTGGTCACGCCCTGGATTAACATCTGACGTGGCCGCGAAGACTCCGTGTTCATCCTCGCCAAAGTATTGCAGGCGCTCGGACTCGCCGACGTCGGCTTCGCGCTTTACGTCGGGATCACCCAGCCGCATGGGATGGGACACGAATACGAGTTCACCGGCATCGGCATCCTGGTATTTCTGGCCGGCTATATCATCGAAGGCTTGTGGGTTCGCGCCGGCAAATGACTATTGACTATTCGACTGAGTATTTGGATTGCGGCCGCACGGCGGCATTTGGAGCTGAGGAATAGGTAGAGCAGATGGCTGGCAGACCGGGGCTTGATCCCACCGAAGAAGGAAAATCTTACAGCGCGCTGTTCGTGCTGCTGGTAGCGGTTCTGCTGGTCAGCGCGGTCTGGTCGATTTGGGACGACAACATTTCACGCCGCCCGTGGAAGCAGTACCAGGTCGAGTGGGACCATCTCGCGTACGACAAGTACATGAGCGATGCGGCCGAGGAGCAGAAACGCCTCAACGCCGATCCAACGTATCAGAAAGTTTCCAAGGACCTCGCCGACGCGCAGAAGCAACTCGACTCCGGTGCGACCGCCGCCAAGCTCGCCGATCTGCGCGCGCAGTTGGTCGATCTCAACAATACTGCGAACGACAAAGATCAGCTGGTGCGTTTCACCAAGTCGTACTTGACCGAGCGATGGTACGACTACAATCACGCGATCCAGTACAAGCAGGACGCGACGCCCTACAAGGCTGAAATCGACAAGCTCAACGCGGAACTCGCGCAGGAAAATATCGTCTCCGACAAGGCCAAGGCCAATCTGCAGGCGGTCAAGGATCAGATCGAGGCGCTCAACTCGAAGGTCGACACTCTGACCGAGCAGATGAAGAAGCTGACCGCCAAGCGCGACGACTTCTTCGACAAAGCCGACACGTGGATGATCCCGGTCAAGTTCCGCAGCACGATCCTGTTCCGCTATCCGAAAATTCCGAAGATTCAGCAGACCGCGATCGACGACTTCGACCGCAACGCCTTTGACGAAGCGATCGCGCGGGTCGATCGATGCCAGAGCTGTCATATGGGCGCCGACAAGAAGGGCTTCGAGAATGCGCCCGAGCCGTTCCGCACGCATCCAAATTTCGATCAGATTATTTTGAAGCATCCGCCCGACAAACTCGGATGCACCCCGTGTCATGACGGGCAGGGCCCCGCGGTGAGTTCAGTTCGGCTCGCACACGGCGACGATCCGGATTGGGATTCGCCGATGCTGCGCGGCGACAAGATGCAGTCGCTATGCATCAAGTGCCATATCGACGTCGGCTCGTTGCGCGATGCCGCCGGCAAGCCGATCGCGGCGAACTGGGTCGAAGGCGAGCGCATGTTCCAGCAGATGGGATGCGCGGGATGCCATCTCGTCGCCGGCTACGAGGACATGCCGAAGATCGGGCCGTACCTGAAACTTGCGTCGGCCAAGCTCGATCCGTCGTGGACGGTGCGATGGATCACCGATCCTCACGTCTTTCGGCCGCACACCCGCATGCCGAATTTTTATTTCACGCGCGACCAGGCAACTCAACTGGCCGCGTTCCTGTTCGACAGCTCTGCGAAAAATTCGAAGGACTGGACGACGGCGCATCCGGAGCTGCCGACGCTCGAGGCTGACATCAAGAATCCGGCGTTCGTCGAAGAGGGCAAGGGGCTGTTCGAATCGGTCGGGTGCAAAGGATGCCACGCGATCGATCCCGATCAATATGGAACTCCAGTCGGCGTTGCCGAGGGCTTCAAGCCGGCCGAAGCGCGGACCGCCAAGGACTTCGCTCCTAACCTGAGCAAGATCGCGGAGAAGACTTCTGCGTCGTGGATATATACGTGGCTGAAAAATCCGCGCGACTTCTCACCGCATACAGCGATGCCGTCGTTGCGCCTCAGCGATCACGAAGCTGAAGCGCTGACCGCGTTCCTGATGACGCATGGCGAGAAAAAAGAAGACGCGGGCGTCGATACCGCCCTCAAGGATCCCGAGAATATCAAGGCGGGTGAAGCGCTGGTGCGCAAGTACGGATGCTTCGGGTGCCACGAGATCGAAGGGATGGACAAGGAGTCGCGCATCGGCGTCGAGCTGACGACGTTTGGCTCCAAGCATCTTGACGAATTGTTTTTCGGCAACCAGACCAACATCCCCGAGACGTGGAATGACTGGACGTTCCATAAACTGCAGACGCCGCGTATCTACCAGACCAAGGACGTCGAACAGTTGATGCCGAATTTCGATTTCGACGACGCCGACATCATCAACCTGCGCGTATTCCTCGCGGGCATGACCGATGGCAAGGTGCAGGAGCGATACCGCGACCCCGGCTCGGAGCATCAAAAACAGATCGTCGGCGGCCGGCGAATGGTCAACTACTACAACTGCGTCGGCTGCCACATCATCGAGAATCGTGGCGGCTACATCCGGCGTTTCTATCCCGAAGATCAAATCAACTTCGCGCCTCCAATACTCAATGGCGAGGGCTTCAAGGTTCAGCCCGAGTGGCTATTCACATTCCTGCAGGGTCCGACCCCGATTCGTCCATGGCTGAAGATCAGGATGCCGACTTTCCATTTCACCAACGCCGAAGACGACACGATCGTGAACTACTTCACGGCGCAGTCCGACATCAACGTGCCGTACATGTTCATCAACACCAACCTCACTCCGCCGTCCGAGCTGCAGGCGGGTGCGAAGCTGATGACCAAGGACTACTTCAACTGCTTCAGCTGCCATCAGCAGGGCGACAAGAAGCCCGAAGGTCCCGAGTCGGGATGGGCGCCCGATCTGGCGCTCGCGCATCAGCGGTTGAATCCGGACTGGATGCTCAAGTGGATCGCAAATCCGCCCTCGCTGCAGCCCGGGACCAAGATGCCGTCGTTCTATCCCGGCGGTCCCGACGACATCCTCGGCGGCAACCAGGACGCGCAAATCCGCGCGCTGCGGGACTACATCTTCTGGTTCGGCACACATCCCGGCGAGACGATTCCGGGGCAAGTCGCGGAAGTGCCGGCCAAAGTGAGTAACGCGGAAACTCGGCCGACACCAACGAAAGTGACTAAGAAGTAGGATAGTCCTGTCTATTGGATTGAGTTGGCAATTGACTATTCGCTATGGTGAGTGTTTGTTTAACCGATTGAAACTATCCAGGTAACTACCGGAGGAAATGGTAATGAAAAAGTATCGAATTTTACTGGCGGCGTGCGCGGGTGTTGCGCTCAGCATGAGCGTTGGCGCCAGCATGGCGAGCGCCGCCGGCGGCACGATTAGCGGAACCGTCAAGTATGACGGCACGGCGCCTGCGCCCAAACCGGTCGAGGTGACCAAGGACAAGGAAGTTTGCGCACTCCATCCGCACTTCACCGAAGATCTGATCGTTGACCCCAGTGGCGGAATCGCCAACGCGGTCGTGATCGTGAAAGGCGCGAAGGGCGACATGAAGCCCGGTGACGTAACCTTCGATCAGAAGGGATGCGACTACGTGCCGCATGTGCTCGCGTTTGAAGCGGGCAGCACTGTGAAAATCGTGAACTCAGACGGGATTCTGCACAACATCCACACCTACTCGGAAAAGAATCCGTCGTTCAACATGGCGCAGCCCAAGTTCAAGAAAGTGATCGAGCAAAAGGTCGAGCAGCCCGAAGTGATCAAGGTCACCTGCGATGCGCACGGTTGGATGAAGGGTTGGTGGGTCGCGACCGACACTCCGTACTTCGCGGTGACGGACGCCAAGGGCAACTACTCGATCGCGGACGTGCCGCCGGGCGACTACACAGTCGAAGTGTGGCAGGAGAAGCTCGGCACCGACGATCAGAAAGCCAGCGTGAAGGACGGCGCGACCACGACCACGAATTTCTCGCTGAAGCCAAAGAGCTAGTCGCGCGCCCGACCTTTGTTCCCATCTCCTGAAGGGAGAGGGGTTAGGGGTGAGGTGAGTGAGTGAACGACGGGGCCGGAGCAAATCCGGCTCCGTTTTTCTTTTTTCACTTTTCACTTTTTCACTGGAACAGTCGCGCACGCCGCGATAAGTTCGTCTCACTGTGATCAAACGCCTCGACACTCTTGAAATCGCGACCGCGGATCTTGAAGACGCCGCGTCGATCTACAAAAAGAATTTCGGCTTTTCAGTGATCGAGTCGCAGGACGGAAAATCGGCATCGATAAAAGTCGGCGGCGCACAGATTCGCCTCGTGACTGGCGGTGCGATCGATTCGTCGAACGAAGGAATGACGGGTCTATGGCTGGAAGCTGAGGACGTCGATCAAGTCGTGGCGAATTTTCACATTGCCGGTCTCGACGCGGGGATGCTCCAGATCGAATCAGGACGGCGAATCCTGACGATCGATCCCAAACTTACCAATCAAGTCCCACTGTTTATCTTCGATCGCAAAGTCTGAATGCTCGGGGCACGCGCCTTGCTTTGTTAGATCTCCATTGAGAATGGAGATTTTACAATGTCGAATCTTAAGCGAATTTTCCCCATGCTTCTCGTCGCAGGCGCGCTCTTCATCGTCCCCGGATGCGCATCGCAGCAGGCGGAGTACACTACTGATCGGGTAACAGATACCACCGGTAATACAGTCGGCTCAGTGCTCGACGCGACCGGCCACGTTATCATGTATCCCTTCCACCTGGTCGGCGATCTGTTCTCGTAAAGCGCGCGATCATCCGCTCTGCGCGAATAGAATCTTGTCGATCTCCTGACGCTGCGCTCGATGGGATCGTTCTCGACCTTGCACTCTGGTTGAAGATAATCGTCGCGTATCCGAAGCGTCCGTAGGCCCGCCTTCGAGGTTCGCCTCTTCCCCTCTCCCGGAAAGGGAGAGGATCGAAGGTGAGGGTCCTTGTGCAGCGAGCAGCTTCCGCGAGCGATTCAAGATTCTGTTCCAAGGAAGCGATCACTTCGCACCTCGGGCGTGAAGCTGGCGCGGACGGCTTCTTCGAGTTTACGCGTCAGCTC
>NZ_JBAUYR010000065.1:0-20772 GCF_049584895.1 Binatus sp. (SeqCode) | reverse complement strand
GACTTGCGCCTTCAACTGCGCAAGTTCCTCGTCATTCACGTAACACGCGACTTGATGCGAGCGTTTCACATCAACCTCTCGGGCGTCCTCGCTCGTTCGTCTTTCCCTGACCCGGAGCCGTTCTTGGCCGGGTCGCTGGTTCTTAGAAACAACACGCCTTGCTCCGGTGCTTTCACTGTTCGGCGTCTTGCGACTCGTGCCCCTTCCCTAGGCGACGGTGTACCCGCCACTTCGGCGATTTCTTCGGATGGCGCGTCGAGCGGTACCGGTGCCAACGCCGGCCCGATTGGATCAGAGCTAGGTCGAATGATCCGATCGCTCTGACGGGGTGGCGGAATAGTCGCCCGTTCCATGAACATCGGTTGCTTGAAGTAAAAGAGCTTTGTGGCTCGGATTGCTGGATGTCCACTCGTGAAAATGAGCGCATCATTCTCATTCATCCGCATCACTTCGTCCGGCGTCATCATCGGGCGCGCAATCTCGGGCTCCGATATGCTGGCTCCGCTGTTGGATACAGTGCGGTGCGAGTGACGCACAGTGGCTTCTCCGGCCATTGCCGAGATCCATCGCGCCGTTTCGATGCGGTTCGGCGTAAACGCCACCCGCGTATTGCAGTTGCTGGTGATCGACTCGTCATGTCCGTAGGCCGCGTGAATTTGACTCAGGTCCTGGGCGATGAGACACGCACGCAGCCCGTATCCCGCAATTAAGGAAAGCGCTTCGGCGAAGACTTCGAGCCGCCCGAGGACCGGAAACTCATCCAACATGAGGAGCAACGGATGTTTGTAGTTCGCGACAGCGCGGCCGTTTCGATAGGTCATCGTCGTCGTCAGGGTCCGGACGATTTGGTTGAGGATCAGGCGGATGAGGGGACGCAGGCGGTCGCGACTCGCGAGTGGCACAACAAGGTAGAGCGAGACAGGCCGATCATGATTCATCAAATCGCTGATTTGAAACTCGGACCGTTCTGTATTCGCGGCGACAACTGGATCGCGATATAGCGACAGGAAGGACATTGCAGTGGAAAAGACACCGGACCGTTCGTTCTCGCTCTTGTTCAAAAGTTCGCGCATGCTCTCAGCAACGATTGGATGGGTGCGGGTCGGGTTCCCTCGATAATCGCGCCATCCCATTGCACCGGTCTGGTCGTGTTCGGTTTTCAGCATTCGCTCGATGCTGTCCTGCATGCTCACCCCTGGGTCGCTCAGAAGACCGGCCACGCCGCGAAGTGTCTTATTGGGCTCGGCATAGAGGATGTGAAGAATCGTTCCGGTGAGGAGCGCCGCGCCGGTCTTCACCCAATGGTCGTGAAGCCCTTTGCCATCCGGGTCCACAATCATGTGGACAATGTTTTGAACGTCTTCCGCTTCGTGGTCCGTGCGGATTCGCACCTGTTCGATCGGATTGTACTTAACGCTTGAGCCGGTTGTGTCCGTAGGATCGAACTTCATGCATACCTGACCCGCACGCTTCCGCCAGCCTGCGCTAATGGCCCAATTCTCACCCTTGAGGTCGTGGACAATCACAGAGTGGGGCCACGTGAGCAGTGTCGGGATCACGACGCCGGCTCCCTTGCCGCTGCGTGTCGGCGCAAAAACAAGCACGTGCGATTGCCCGCAATCTCGCAAAAACCAGATCCGCCCGAAGTGCAGCCAAGTCGCGAGGAAGATACCGGCTTTGCTCTGACGGAGGCCCATCAGACGCAGCCGAATAGCCAGACGCCGAAGGCGCTTCGCGATCCACGTCTCGGTTTCTAGAAACTGAGCCCTCTTTACGTCCCTTGTGGTCGCCCACCGGGCCGACCCGTGAAGGTCTGCCGTTCTCTGGAGCCATCCCTTCCGCGTCACAGCCAACGCTACAATTGCGAGGAGGGTCAGTGGCGCCATCGGATAAAGGACCTCACGAATGCTAAGAACCCACAGGGGCTTCATCCGCTCGATTCCCCGCAAATGCCACGCCCATACCATCCACTTCCACGGCGCGTAGATCGGTCCCGTCCACGGAAGCGCAAATAGAGCCGGTCCTAAGCGGGGCGAATCGCCTATGAGCCATGCGGCGTGCTGCGTAGTCATCCAGTTCGCAGTGAGAAACGACGCTCCGAGAACCGCCGCGGCGAACTTCTTCACCTGCTGCAGCCCTAGAACAGCACCGCGCGATCGATACGGACGTTGCTCAGCCATCGTCTTAGCTCCTCTCACGCCCGCGAGTGCGATCGCGTCCTTCTGTGATGTCCCATTCGTCTCCGCGCGGCCGAGCGACGTACTCCTGAGTCGCTCTAAGATCCCCGCGATCGGTCGGTATCACTGTTACCGAGTGGCCCCGCCGGAGACCCGCATAGCGGCGGCCCTCCGCATCCTTGAAATATCCGACGAAGCGTCCTTGGTAGCCGCCCCTCGTCACAGAATTTGCAATCACCAGGTCTCGCTCGTCAGACAATTCATTCAAAGAACGAACCTTGTTTGCCTCCGCCTGACGCTTGATGACATCCATCGCTCGCTGCCGGGCACGCAGTTCTGGCTCGTGGTCGGGCGAGAGTTCCCAAGCTAGACTGCCGATCTTGCGTGCGAGCCCCAGCCTTTCCAGAAACTGAAGCCGCTGCATTTCCTGCTCGGCGCGCACTCGCGCCGCGTCGTTATACGGAATGAGGCCGCGATAATCCGCCACTCGGTCTCCGCTCATTCGCCGCTGCAGCGCCCGGTCGATCTCCGTCCACCGCTCCTTGTCAATCGTCTGTCCGCGAGCGCGGAGCATTTCCGGCTCAAGACGCTGTCCCAGCTCGCGGCTCGCGATCTCCTGGCTGCGCGCGCGGATGCCGTTCCTCACATAATCCCGATCGATCAGCAGTGCTTTGCCGCACCGGTCGACGCCTCGCACGAGCAGGTGCGCATGCGGGTTCTCGGTGTTGTGGTGGTCAATAGCGACCCATTCGAGCCCTGTCCCTAGATCGCTTTCCATTGCTGCAACGAGGTCGCGAATATGGTCCTTCAGGTCCATGCGATCGGCGTCTTCCGGGGACACGATGATCCGCCACATTCGCTCGTCGGCGGCCTTTTCCCACTCTCTGACCATTGCGACCATATCGATGTCATCCCGTTCCACGTCGAACCCAACTCCCTTCTCGTTCTCGAGCTGCGCATCCTCGCGCGTCAGGTATCGTGCGTGCGCGGCCCAAGCGTTCGACCTGGGCTTGCCATTGCGCGTGTACATCACCTTGACGACGCTCCGCCGTTGATAAGCCCCGCCTTGCGTCCGAATGTTACGTCCCCGTTTACCTCGACCCTGCGCGCGCTTGGCGATCAGGTGTCTCTTTTCCAAACGCATCCACCAAGGCACGAGAGGCCGCGTCTGGTCGCTGCGCCGATTTGGTCGAACTCGGATTTCGACCTCTTTTTTGTTGAATCGAGGCCGACTAGCCATCGCACTCAACCTCTTCCAGCGTTCGCAAAAGCGCTGACGCAAGCGCTTCGCTTTCTTTCGGAGCCGACCTTCCGAGGGCGACGATTACTCGGCGAATCTGTGCACTCGTGAGTGTGATGCTGTGGAGTTCCTGCGCCCGATTCCAGGATGTCCACGCGCGTTTCCCAGTCGCCCGCTCGTCGAGCTTCACCTGTCCCATTGCCGCGATCTCTGCGCGCTGTTCCGGACCAATAGCGACGTTCTCTCTCGCGATGCTGAGCAAAGCTCCGAGCAGAAAATCGGGTGGCTCCATGTCCAGGCCGGCGAGGGCGACGAGGCCGCCGAGATTGGTGAGGTAATGAACCCTAAGACCCTGCTCTGTACTGTGTGCGCCACTCGCCATGATCGGTCACCACGTCAAGAGAGGCTCGGCAACTCCGCGAATCGCTCGCAGAGGAATCGGACCGAAGTATCGGGAGTCCCAGCTTCGTCGGTTGTTCAAACCAAATAACCAGACCTCTTCCGAAGCGACTCGGCGTTTACCCCACATCACGTGCGTAAGCAGGCGACCAACGCTGTCCCGCGTTACTGTTGCGCTGTTGGCGAGCCGTTTGCCGTTAACTGCAACCCACCCTTCTTCTACGTCCACCTCGTCGCCGTGCAAGCCGCCGATCACTTTCAGCACCGGCTCAGCACCGCCCGAACAATCCCCTTTGCTCAGGTATCCGCGCGTCAAACCGTCGTGCGCAGCATTGGTCGAAATGCATGCTGCAACGAGATCGCCGCGTCTTATCGGCGCTTCGATAAGGCGATAGAAACCCTCGGCGCATGAACTATTGGAAGGGGTCAAGCCGATGCGAAAATGTCGCATCAAGAACGTGATGCCCGCTGCCAGGAGAACTGTCGAAATGCCCGCAAGAAGCGGTGCCCGAAACTGATTCCAGGACGGCGAAATATCGCCCACGCCGCCTATCGGAAGGATATTTTCAGAATGGTACTTCATGTTGAGAAAATCCTTGGAATAAGAGGGGAACGCGCGACGTATCGTATGGTGTGGTACTTCGCTTTATCTTGCTCTACGACCGCGCGTTCCCTTCCCATAAATTCGCATCCTTCACGTCACCGATCTCAGTTTCCGCTATTCGGAATTTCCGCCGCTGCTTGAAGCTTGAGAAAGCTCGCCTGCGGCTCGCGTCAGACCATTGACTTGGTGTGCTCTTGCGCGATTGCCTCTAGGATTGGGCGCCGCTGCGATCCCGTCGAGCTCTTCCCGTACCTGCCTAACCAATCGTGTCAGTGACTCGGACATTGTGGCGTTCAGATCGAATCCCGTTGCTTCGGCGCGTTCACGTAATTGATCAATCTCCGCCTTCACTGACGAAGCGATGCGTATGGTGACGGTCTCCGTCCGTTCCTCTTTCTTTTTCAGAACTCCCATTGCCGCTCTCCTTTCGAGACCACCTGTTTACGTTTCGTGCACAAGTGCTTGTCCGTTTTGTGTACAACTCAGCCCTTGTATGGACCCGGAAAGACGAGGTCTTCGGTCACCATGACGTTGAACTGATAGCCGGGTCGGATCTCCAAGGTCGGGCCGGTGCTGATTCCTTGCTCGATCGCCTGTTGCCCGACGGAACCGAATTGCGAACTTGCGGACGAGCCCGCCATCTGCGACGCCATCGCCCATTGGTTTGGTTGGTAGTAACCGAGCGGTCCACCCATTCCGCCGCCGAACGCCGCCATCTGTCCCACCGCCTGTCCTGCGCTGATCAGACTCATGAGCGCTGCGGTGCCGAAGGTGCGCATGTAGTGATTGTTCACTTGGTCGGTGAAGCCCGCGTAACCCGCCTCGTCGGTTCCTGGCATCTGCGGAATGTCCATGCTCGCGGTGTTCGGGAAGATCAGGCGCTGCCATTGAATCTGGACGCGGCTTTGTCCGTATCCTGCTGCACTTCGATACGAACCAATCAGCCTGCTGCCTTGGGGGATGAGCAGTGATCGTCCGCCGGCGCTGTCGTAAACGTTCTGGCTGACCTGCGCGACGATTGGTCCCGGTAGGTCGGAATTGATCCCGCTGATCAACACCGCGGGAATCACGCTGCCGGTCATCACCGTGTACAGAGATGCTGGCGCATGAAGTCTCACTGATGACGACGAATCGGATGACGATTGGAAACTGTTGATCGCGGGAGTATTCCCCGCGTCTCCATTCCCTGTCTGAGTCATGCTCGGGATTTGGAGCGCTGCACCGCTGTGGAATGCGGAAACCATCTCCGGCGCCTCCAGGGCCTTCATGTATTTGTCCTGCGCCCATTCCGCGTACCTGCTCGGTTGGCGCGGGACCGTCGGCGCCGAGGTTTGCTCTCTCGGGATGACCATGGGTGGGGGCTCCGTCGCAGGCGCTGGGAATGCGGCAGGCGTCGGATCACCAGCGTGAGCGATCAGGTCCTGAACTTCGCTCTTGTTCGACGCGGTATCGTCGCTGCCATTACGACCCGCAGGTTGCGCGCCCGGACCGGATGACTGCACAGCCAACGTGAGCAAGATCACGAGCCCGACCATGAGCCCCACTGCTGTGGCGGCGAGCCTGCCATTGAGTCGTGGGCCGCCTTCGTTGCGGATCTTCTCTTCGTCCTGCTGCCGCTTGGTCTCATCGACTTCCGGACGCTGCTTGCTTTCCTCGATCTCGGACATGGCGCCTACCTCGCGTTGCCCGCGTGCTGAATCGTCACGCGGTCCTGCTGCCGGCCGACTCCCGAAACCATCACCGCCTGGCCAAAGAGGCGATCGACGACGTAGTACTCGCCGCGCACGCGGTAATTCACCATCTGACTTCCGCTGCCCGCCGCGACCAGTAAGGCGGGCGCGTCGCTGGAACGCATGCCATTGGGCATCTGGATGAACACATGGGTTCCATCGTCGAAGGCCCTGATTGGCTTCCACGGAACTTGAGGACCGGAGACGTCGTAATCGAAATTGAGGTGACGAGGATCGACGGAAGCGATCGGCCTGATCTCGCTCGGACTCGTCGGTGGAGCTGCTGCCGTAACTGTCGTGCTTTGCCCCGCGGCCTCATCGGCTTTACGCATCGCCTCCAGAAGCTCGTCTGGGTAGTAGAACTCAACCTCCTGCATGGCGTGGCCGCCGCGCGATCGTAGCTGCAGGTGGTAGATATGCTTCGTCGTGTAGATGGTCAGATTCGTTGCAATCGCTGGGGCCTGGGGCTTTACAGCGAGGTGAGGCGTCGGGTTTGTCGGATCGCCGGACGATGCCGGCGTCGCCATCCATCGCTCCGTATCGCCCATCGCTACGTCGGTGATGGTCTCACCCGCTTGTAGTTGCAGGTCGGTGGTTCGTAGCGGCTCGCAATCGACTATGGGATCGGGCCCTTGGCTGAAGGGATAGAGTACGTATCGTGGTGTCTTGTACGTCGCCCACTGGCCGTTCTGATCGTGGTCCTTGTATGCTGCCCGAACCTCCGAGGGCTGCTGTGCGAGCAGTTCCGCCCCGGTGATAGGCTTGGGCGTCGCTTCGGACTGCGGTGCGGCTTCAGGCTCGATTGGCGCTACGTTCGCGGCTTGAGATTGATTCTGGTGTCCCTGTTGTGCCGAACACCCTCCGATCGTCAGTGCCAAAGCCAAACTGCCCACGGTGCCAATACGCGTCATCGAACTGACCTCCCTTCCGTCCGTTTCCTAGCTCTGCTGTTCGGCCCAGCTGATCTGCATCACGTAAAATCCCAGCGGATTATTGACGATCGCGTCGTCGGAGCCGGGTGGTGAAATTTGCGTTTGAAGCGCAGCTTCCCAGTGCGTTGGAGCGTCAATCGCTGCGCCCGTGCGGTCGCGTACCTGCTCGGTCCATCTCACTTGGAAACTGTGTGCGGAGAGTTCGAGGATGGAGTCGATCTGCACTGAGACCGTTTGGTGTTCGGCTTCTTTGAAGGGATTGTGCGCGAAGTTGTCGGAGTGGAAGTACTCGTCAAGGTATTTGTCTGCCGCGCCTTTCGAGTGCGCCAGCATGTCATTGAGCATGTGCTGCTCGGCGCTAGGGTCGCTGCTCACTGAGCGCGAATTACGGATGAAGCTGGCAACCTCATAACGCTCCATGCGATCAACGAGCGCCGGGTCCGTGCTCGGAATGAGAGGTTTTGGAACGGTAAGCCCGTAACCGAGTTTGTCGACCTCGACCACGTACGGGATGAACCGGCTGCGAGTGCTCTGCCAGACAACTCCACCGGCAAGGATCAGGCTCAGCAGCAGCAGTCCTCCGGCGGTGATCTGCCAGTTGCGCTTGCCGAGAACGAGATCGGCGTAGCGTTCGTCCCATTCGCGATGGGCTTCGACGTAGGGATTCGAGTTCATAGAACTCTCTCCTGCGGTTTGTCAGAAAAGCGAGCCGGGTGGGCACAGGGTGGGGAAAACTTCCCGGACCGAACAAGATCTGGCGAGACTCGATGAGACACTTCTCGCCCAGCCCGGATGCGGTAAGTCGCACTGCCGCAAGGGTTTTCTGTCTCGATGAGTCTTGCTAGGGTCCTAGTGTTCGCGGGCCGGAAGTAGATTGCTAATCTGGCGTACTGGGTAACCGGTACCGAGGGTTCGAATCCCTCCCTCTCCGCCAAACAGTCTGTAGTGTTTACCTATAGTCTGGAGTGAGCGGAAAATCCCCGCGTGACGCGGCGCTTGTGCGCTGGATGCGAACCGGAGAGCGCGAGTCCTGCCCCCGATTCGGCGAATTTCTCGGGGTTGTCTCCAGGCGCGGGAAAGTGGTTCGCTTCACGTTTCGAGCAAAATTCGATCATCCATCGCCTTTCTGAAATGGTGCCGGGCCATGGGTCTAGTCGATTCCGATCGCCTTCAACTGCGCCGGCCATTCGAGCGGCAGATCGATCCGGTTGAGCAGCGTCTGAGCGTTAAGATCAGCCGGCTGACGCCCCCGGCAGATTGCTTCAACGATGCCGGGTGCTGTGAATGCCAGGCGTGGGAGACGCTCGACGTAACGCACAGCAATGCTCTCGCGCCGAGCTATCTCTGCCCACGAGCGCACGCTGCCCGAGGCCAACTCTTCAAACCACGCCCTCGAGCGCGTCACCGCCTGGAGCAGTGCGGGATCTACCTCCGCGGGAGATCGTCACCGGCCGCGATGATAATGCGTGTCTCCACCCCGCGCCGTTTCATTCTCAGCGGCACGAAGCGCGATAGGTCGAGGTTGCTGCTAGTCCGCAGGCCTGTACGCGAGCACTGGACTTCCATTCGGAGTGTCACCGTTATGCCGTCATCGCGCATTTCGACTTTGCTTGCTATTTCGACAAGGGCGGCTGCGGCATCGGCTTCATTCTTCAGCCTCCGCGAGAAATTCGACGCCGATTCGAGAGTGGCTGTGAGATCAGGCGAATCGATTCCTGACTTCTCAAGCGCCTCCAGCAGTCCCGCCCGATCGCTCAGGATGTATCGCGCCGCGATCGCTACCGCGCGCTCAAGCTCGGGCGCCCGAGAGTCGCCAGCCCTTTCCGCTGTCACTGGCCGAGCCATTTAACCAGGCATTTGGATACGTAGTAGCGGTAGCGCCGCCTGCGCTTGGTCGCTCCAATGCAACGTACAGCGGCTGATCATGCGCATCGGCCGGTGTGCCGACGCAGCGGCGGCCACCTTTGCCAGCAGTCGGTGCGTCGAGGGCTTGAGCCCACCGAGCGCCTGTTCCTGCATCCGATAGGCCAGCGCGCGCACACCAGCAGGTCGCGGCTGATGCGTCGCGGCGGTTCGGTGCAGTAGAGCGCTCGCCAGCGTTCCTTGAGATCGGCCTGAGTAGCCTGTCGTAGCGCCGCGATTTCGTGCGCCAGTTCCGAAGTAGTTGAAGATACTTTGCGTTTCATGTGGTGCCCGCCCTCCAGCGCGGGCAGTCACACACATCGCTCTGGTTCGCCTCCGAAGCCAGCTGCGCCCGTCGTCCGAACAAAGCTGACAGGAAAAAGTCTGAGTCCGCACGGCCGCTGGGGGAAGCAGATGGGCAGCAAGTCGAAATCCGAGAAACTGGTTTGCCGCTATCGCGGGAGCGACGACCTTGGCTCCGAGTTTCATCAGGCGTAGGGATCGCAGTTGTCGCAAATGTTTCAGCAACCGCTATGGATTGGCGGCACGGACCAGGAAGACGAAGGTCAACGACTAGATTTGCTCAGAGTAGATTTGCTCAAGTCGACGACATTGGCTGGACTCGAAGGAAGCTCGGCGGTGCCTCCCGGAAAGCTTATCCGGGATGATGCGCGCGTGGCCGTATGATAATGGAAGCGGCCATCCTCGGATGAGGTTTTTAGGAGCCACGGCTCTTGCCGACCGAGGTTTTTACGGTCTGCCGCGCCCGCTGCTATCTTCATACGCCGATTCTCAGATACAAGGTTTTGAATAGGCCCACAGTCAGAAAATTGGCTATCGAGGTGACCTGAGATTGGCCAGCGAAGAGTTTGTCGCGCTTTACCTGGAACACCTGCCGAATGACGAGATCAGAAGCCTGCGCGACAGTATCGCCAAGGCGGAGGCTGAGTTTACTGGTCCCGTATGGGACCATCGCCGGGAGCAGCATGAACAGGTTAAGGAACTGCAGGACAAGTGCGGGAAAGCCTCGCATGCGTTAACCATTGTGCTTGCCGGCAGAGTCGGTACGCGGCGGCGGGTGATGAGAAACGGCTGGAATGAATACAGGACTTGCCTGATGTGCGGGACCGAGGAGGAAGGAACACCCGCGACTGGATTTCTATATCGGTTTTTGTTCCGAAAGGCGGTGTGGAAATTTGAGAAGTTGAATGGCTACGCCGCGCGGACCTTCACCGATCCCGAGTGGTACCTTGAGACCCGCGGCATCGTCAGAAATTTCTCGTTTTCAACCGACGTCGTGCTTCAGCACGCATCGCCTCCGGTTCGTCCAGGACGGTCCTGGCGGCCAGGTTAAGCGAAAATCCGAACAGTAGGGTGTGGTGCTGCTCCAAACCGGGCCAAGCTGGACTCAGACACCTAGACTAGGCGGTTTGCAAACCCAAAGTGCGAGCCCGGTTATCAGCACGGTACGATCCGCGCCGAGCCGCCGAAGCCTTACTAAAAGTGCCTGTTCGCCATCTGTCGATTGCGCCCGGGTGAGAGTCGGAGGCAACCTCTCCGAGCCTGCCCTCCAAACCTGATCAATCGCGAGTCTCCCGCGGTTCCGTGCGCGCGGATGAGCTTTTGAGGAACCACAGTTGTGACCGCTTCCCGATACGCTTCGTTGTATGGGACGAAGGTCCTAGGACCTTGGTGTAGGACCTAGGTCCAATTGTGCCAGCTAGTGCTCAGAGCCAAACTCGGTGCATGAAGCCTTGTGTGCAATCAACGCCGCAATTTCTCGAGATCCGCGCGATCACAAGTAGTGTGCGAGGAATGCGTCAATGATTGGCGAAACTACGGTCCTAGAAATGTTCAATTTATCCGACGGAACGTTCTTGCGGAGTGACACGATCGAGGAGGATAGAAAAATGCTACAGGGGTCAGTAGGCATCAATCAGGAACAACACATAGCCATGGAATCGTGTACCGCACGGTTTGTCGGAATCCCGGCTGCGAGTTCGAATTCGATTTGAGAATAACGCCCGAAAACGCAAGCCTGCTTAGCGGTTCAATGGCATGTCCGCACTGCAAACGGCAGGGCGGTCAACTCAAATCTCAAGGACGCGTCAACGAAAACCTCTTCGCCGCCAAGCTATTGTTTCGCACGACCGGAGTTGGGGCGACGGAGTAGCAACAAAGCAAGGATTCGATTCACTACTAAAGCGAAAGTTCTGCTGATGTCACAGATCCGTTTTGTTCAAAGAGATTGCTGCGGGATTCTTTCCGCCATCAATCTCCGACCATTGTTCGAGCAGGTTGTAGCCCAATGCCACCAGCGTCGGTCCAAGGAACATCCCGATTACGCCAAAAGCAATCGCTCCTCCAAAGACTCCAAGCATCACAAGAATCATCGGCGTCGAACCTCCGCGGCTGATTAGTAAAGGCTTCACGACGTTGTCCAACATGCCGACCATCAGTCCCCAGGCTAATATGAAGATCGCCCAGGCTATCGATGTTTGCCGATACAACCAGAATGCCGCCGGCGCAGCGACAATCAGTGGCCCGCCCGGCACAAGAGCCAAAAGAAACGTGAGGAATCCCAGGGAAGCCGCACCCGGCACGCCAGCGATCGCGAATCCAGTTGCCGCGACAATTCCCTGAAGAAGCGCCGTGCCCAGAATCCCATAGACCACAGCGCGAGTCGTCGCACCTGCGAGTTCGAGGAGGCGATCGCCATTCTTACCTGCGATTCGATAGAGAGCGATATGGAGTCGGTTGGCGGCGGCTTGTCCGTCGCGATAGAAGAAGAATGCTATGAATAGACTCAGGAAGATCTGAAAGCTGCCAGCGGCCAGCGCCGCGCCGGCCCATAGAATTATTATTTTCGCGGCAGGCACTAGCCTCGCCAACTCTTGCAGTCTGATCGAAGTGCTTTCCTCCAGATAGTTCCAGTAAGCGATGATACGACCGCCGATCAGCGGAACGCTCGCAACCCAGTCGGGCGGACTTGGCGGACCCTCTCGGATGAGTTTCTGACTTGCCGAAAAAAGGCTTGAGACGTTTTCAGCCAGAGTGGCTCCCAAAATCGCAACCGGCACCGCTATGACCATTGTAAGCAACAATGTCGCGATTACTGCCGATAACGTCCGTCTTCCATTCAAGAACTCTTCAAGCCTCAGGAAGGGCGGCCAAGTCGTGAAGCAAAGAATCAGGGCCCATAGCATCGCAGATATGAATGGGCGGAGGACGAGAAGGCACAAAACTCCTAGTAGAATGATGACAGCGCCACCAATCCACACCTCAACCTGGTTTCTGCCACTACGATCGATCGATGTGTCACTCATGTTTTCGACAGGGCTGCGGATCAGCCTAACGACCCCAGTAAGATCGAAGTTGAGGAAAAGCTACCGTGATGCCAAAGTTTATCGTTGTCTGCGGCGCGATAGGAGCGTATTGCCGATAGGCCATCCACTGCCCTGTAACAAACAGGCTCATCGGGGGCAGTCCCGGGCGAACGAGCGTTCGGCCTATCCCGATGCTAAGTGGCAACATGGTCGGAGAATGTCGACGCCAGGCCAGCGTCCAATTGGCCTCCGCGGATCGCAAGTACCATTTTTCCCAGAGATGAAGTGCAAACACCGGTTGAAGAAGGAATGCATTTTGGGGTGGCCGATTAGGTGATGTGTAGGCGAAAGAGATTGGATTCTGGGCAATGAATCCAACAAGCAGTCCGGGGACACCCGTATAAATCGCTCCAAGCGCCGGGCCAGCTTGCCATGCACCCTGGCCTGCGCTTCGAGAGGTGGCAGTGGGAAACACAAAGGTCGGTCCGATACCGATCAATAGCCCGGTTTTGTTTCTGTCCGGCCAAGGCAAGACTGCGACATCGAAGAGCGACAGATCGCCAAACTCGGTGCGGGTACCGCCGCGCGAGCTGGGCACCGTCACCAACGCGAGCGTGGGGCGGATCAATTGGTTGAACGGGAGAAACGAACGAGGTGGTACACGAGGAATCAACGGCCTAAGGATTAGTTGATTCGTCTCATAGTCTCTGGTGCAGGCAAGCGGTGTGCAGGGGCCGTAATTCGCGGGCGTGTAACTGTCTCTGATGATTAATTGTGGAAGCGTGGTTAGCGGATCGGTAAAGTCCTGCTCGAGCTTTTCTTCCTCGGCCACCGACGGAATCGGCTGTCCTTGAGCATTGGCGAGCCCCTCAACCGAAATAGTTACTCCCACGATGGAGACAAAGACGCAGGCGGCCCGCGAAATAGATCTTTTCGTCGGCCGTTCAAGCTTTGCCCAAAAGCGCAACAGCAGATTCCTTGCCAACCCAGCCACCCAACTCCCGCGATCGCGGCACAGGTTACCGAGTTGGAGACATTTTCGAAAAGACAAAGTAGATCACGTCCATGCCGAACCAGTAAGCGTTAGAAGAAGTATAAGCAAGCCCGTCGAAATAGTCCGCATCCACATAGCTCCTCGATATGGCATGAAACCACTTGGCGCGCGTCGGGCAACTTAACGTGCATCGGCCGTTAGGCTAATCAAGAGGTGTTACCTTCAGATAAAACCCGCGTACTTTTGGCGACCCTCGCTACTTCCAGCGCTTGATTCAATCCGGATTGTACCGCGCTCCTTACCGACGGATGAAAGTTCATAGCACCAATTCGATCCCACAGACCTGAGCGGATCAGTTTGTTCCGAATCTCGTTCTTGGCGCGTGCCACTGTGAAGGCGATTCCTTTTGCGGCCAGGTCTGATCGAATTTCCTCTATCGCGTCTAATCCGGCCGTGTCGATTACGTTTATCGCCTCCATGTCGAAAACAAAAAGTCGTAATGAGTGATCGGACAAAGCTAATACATCGCGAACGCGCTTCTTGAAGTAATCAGTATTGAAAAACAAGAGCGCCGCGTCAAAACGGTAGACCAAGAGCCCTGAGATGGTTAGCGCGTTCGGATGTTCGCTTATGTCCGTAAATCCATCGACCCCGGGAACCTGTCCAAGGATCGCGTCGTACGGACTCGAAGCGCGCCTTATGAGAAGAGCGAGGCTGAGCATCACACTCAGCGCGATTCCCGGCAAGACTCCGATTGTCGCGACACCCAAGGTCGCGATGAGAGAAAGCGCAAATTCTGACCGGCTAATATCACGTATCTTCCACACAGTCTGAAAGTCGAAAAGCGATGCACCAGCCAAGACCAGCACAGCACCTAGCGAAGCGGTCGGAATATATGACAGCGGACCCGTACAAGCTGTAAGTACCAATGCCATGACAAGGGCAGCCGTTAATCCGCTCACCTGCGACCGGCCGCCGGAAATATCGTTTGTCGCCGTGCGCGAATCCGCACCCGCAATCGCGAAGCCGTTCGAGAGACCGGACACAACGTTTGCCAGACCAAGCGCTATGAATTCTCGATCTGCCGCGACTTCGTACTTATTCCGTACTGCAAAGCTCTTTGCCGCCAGCATAGAACTGCAGAAGCAAATCAGCGCGATACCCGCGGCGTCCGGTAGAAGACGGAGGGAGTCAGAAATAAAATACGCCGGCAGGTGAGGCCTCAAAAATCCCCCCGGAACCGCACCCAACGTTGGCACTGCCCATTTCTCCGAGTCCAATACGGCCATCATTGCAATTCCACCGCAGACACCGACCAGCGCGCTGGGCAGACGGGGAACTAGTCTCCCCATCACGGAGATAAGTACCAGTGTGACGACTCCCACGATCAAAGTTGGGAGATGAGTCTGTGGGAGTTTCCAGATGAAATCTGCAATCCGCAGGAAGAAACCCGTGTCAGTGCGCACTGCAAATCCGCACAACTTTCCGAGCTGACCGCTAACTATGGTCAACGCCATTCCGTTGAGAAAACCGACCAGGACCGGACGCGAGAGAAAATTCGCGATCACACCCAGGCGTAGCAGCCCGCCGGCAACGCAAAATGCCCCAACCAGAATGGATAGCGTGATCGAGAGGTCCAGGTAACGCTGCGGATCTCCACTGGCCAAGGGTTCGAGCGCGGCAGCAACCAACGCGCAGGTCGCCGCGTCAGGACCTACAATAAGCTGTGGAGACGAGCCGACGATTGCATAGGCGATCAGAGGAAGAATGCTAGCGTAGAGACCTACGACCGGAGGAAATCCGGCCAACTCAGCGTAGGCAAGCCCGGTTGGAATTCCGACCGCCGCTACTGCCACGCCAGCGAGGAGGTCGGTGCTTCTCAGCGACGTACTTCTTAGCAACTAGTCGCTCCACCTATACTACGGCGAATCGCTTCAGTCGATTTGACGAGGGCTTATTCTGTCGCCTTGGCTGAGCAGCTTAATCGTCGACTTCGTCCCAGCTATCGTCCGGATTATACTCGGTTATTTGGTTGGCCACCTTAGCTGTGTTCGGGCCAAGGTCCTTCTGAACGATAATGCCGTCCTGATTTATCATAAATGTCATGACGCCTGACGCGCGGTAGGTGGCCGGATAGGCAATGAAGGCAAACCCTTGCGTCATTTTGCCGTCCACAAGATAGTCTTTAGCACCACCCGGAGCATTTTTACCCTGGCGGGTGAGGATTCTGTAGTAATAGCCGTGAAAGGGAATGGACGCGGCGGCGCCGGTTTTGTAGCCCTCGGCTGTAGCATCCGCAATTAGAGGCCCAATTGGACTTTCTTCTTCCCCGGAACTAACAGACCAGTAAAGACCGTCGTGTTTGCCGGGGTCGCTCTGGACCTTCTGCGCGAATTGCTTGACGCTCCCGTCGTCACGAATCTCGCTTGCATACTCTTCTTGCGCGTCCGCCAGGTCTGCAAGTACGTCGATCGTATAGAGTTCGTTGCGACCGATACGACGATAGAGTAGCTCTCTTTTGCCAGCCTCCGAATCGAATATCCATCCGTCGCCGCTCTTCACCAGCGGAATCGGAAAGGGCCAGTTATCGGCCCCCAGATATAAGATTACTCGACCTCGGTCATCGTAGGCCAAGCGCTGCATCTGGTCGTATTTGGCGACAAAATTGTCACGCGCGTTGTTATCGGCAACAGGATCGCCCGACGACAGAATCTCCTTCGCATCTCCGCCTAGGATCGAGGAAAGAGCAGCCATATCGTCGGTACGTGCCGCCCCCACCAGGGCCTTTGCTGCTGCTGTAACTGTTGGGAATACTTGCTGTCCTGACGATGTCGCAGCGATTGCGGTTGAGGCGAGCACGAAGCAGCACGCAAGTGCCGGGATGGCGCCGACATATTTGCCGGCCGACGCAGTAGAATTCTTTAGATATTGCATCGCTAGTCTCTGTTCGTTCGTGGTTCCTTTTTAATAGCTTCCGATTACAAAGAACTCTGGACCCCAATCGCCAGCTAGCGTCGTCGTCCACCGCCTCCGCCACGACCACCGCCACCGCCGCCTCGACCACCACCGCCACCTCGGCCGCCTCCTCCTCCGCCGCGGCCACCCAATCCGCCTCCGCCGACGCTGGACCTTCCGCGGTTGCTGGAGGCTTGAGTTCGTCCTCCAGGTTGATAGCCACCAAATGCACCATTGCGTCCGCCTCTCGTATCCGCTCCGCCACCAAATCCGCGCGCCTGATTGTTGGCGCGATTCGCAGTTGCGGGTCGGTTAGATGCCGTCCTATTGGCTGGCTGGGCCGCTGGGCGCGTCGATGCTCGCGCCGGCTGATTTTGCCCCGGATTCCGCTGCGAATTTCCGAGCGCGGAACTGTTCGGGAGGGTTTCCGCCTTCGGGAAGTTAGGTTTCGCTAAGTTCGGATTGTTTGCCGCGTACTTCTTCGCCGTGGCTGGGTTGTATGGCCGAGTAGATGGCCCTGCCAGCCTGTTGGGTGAACCCGTCCCGCGGACAGAGGCAGGTCGAGGATTCCCGCCAACTCCCCCGGGTCCGCCGATGCCCCCTGGTCTCCCGACACCGCCTGCCCCGCCAACTCCCCCTGGTCTACCGACTCCCCCGGCTCCGCCGACACTCCCTGGGCCACCGACTCCGCCCGGCCTTCCGACTCCACCCGCTCCACCGACGCCGCCGACTCCACCCGCACCACCGACTCCCCCCGGACGGTTGCCAGCCGGAGGTCTAGCCGGATAGTTGCCGTTGCCGCGTGGTGGGACCGGCGAATTGGACACGTAAACATTGTTGTTGTAGTGAACCGAACCGCCGCCGCCATCTGACCAACCGCAGTCCCAGTCATCGTCATCCTCATTGATCAGCGCACCGAGAGCCATCCCGGTTCCAAACGCCAGCAACCCAGTCGCCAACACTTCGGTCCCGGTATATCCCACGGGTGCTTGCACTGGAGCTCCGTAGGCGGTCGCGGGGTCATATTGGGGCGCATACACAACGTCTTGTTGAGCGGGCTGAATGATCACTGTTTGTTGCTGAGCAGCGGGTTGTGCCTCACCTTCCGATGCTACAGGTGGCGGCGCGGGTTGAACTTCCACTTTTTGTTGTGCGGTGCTCTTAAGGGTCCCAGCCTCCACCGCTCGACTGCGCATTGCCTGGATCGCCGCCATAACGTCGTCAGGCTGGTTGTAGTACGCTTCACCGAGCGCCGAAGTCCATGCCAAGCTGTCACTCATCGTTTGTAGAACCGGAGAGAACTGTGCCAAGGACTTGACGCTTGGGTCCCAAGGTTGTGCATTCACCTGAGCGGCCAGTTGTTCGTGCGGAAGCTTCGAGTTCTCCTGCAGCCACTTATGGGCTTCCACGACTTGATCTGGATAGGTCGAAGCCACCAGGATTCGGGCGAGCAATAAGTCAGGATACAGTGCGATCGGAGAGACCAACTCCTCCAGTTCTTTCTGGGTAGCAGCCCCCGGAGCCGGTCCGGGTTCAGCAGAAGCGGCGGCAGGTTGATCTGCGCCGAACGAGTAACCAGTCAGCATCGGAGTCGTGGACGCTATTACCGCGACTGCAAGCATAAGCGGTAAAGTACGGCCTTCGCGCTTTTTTAGTAGTCTCACTCTCAAAACCCGCCGGTGCTGAGTCACTGAAGATCCGATCGTCATCGCTTGTTTCATGGATCAATTGACCTTTGTCTGGCCAGTCGCGCCGTTCTCAGTTATCGATGCCTGGCAAATATTTGCCCAATTTCGAGGTGGGCTTCTATCGGACCAAGGTCTGATTTTCGGGAAGCACGTCGGTAAGGCACAATTCCGTAGAAGCGTGCTTAGACCTGCGAGACCAATACGGTGGGTATTCCTGTGGATCTGCCATTCGAGCCCGACGATGCAGGCGCTCTACTCAGGCCGCACTACGATGAATTGCTTCGCAAATCGCTTAAGTGAGTTCCAAGGACATTTCAGAAACAGACGATTACGACTTTTGGAGGTCGAGATGATAATGAAACGATTAACAATCGCTATCTTGATTCAAATTCTAGCTAGCTTGCTATTTGGTAGCGGGGCGTTTGCGCAGGGGCCGTTGAGTGGTCCGAGTGCGTCTGAAATCGATGGAAAAGTAACAGCTTCACTGAACGAACTATATTCTCAAAACGACGCGGCAAGAGCGCTTGCTGCGAAAGCAAAGGCAATACTCGTCTTTCCCGACATACGAAAAGGAGCCTTTATAGTAGGGGCCCAATATGGTTACGGCGCTCTTCGTAAAGGTTCACAGACAGCGGCCTACTACCGCACCAGCGCCGCCTCGTATGGTTTTCAGGGCGGCGTGAAGAAGTTTGCATACGCATTGTTCTTCATGACCGATTCATCAGTGGAGTACCTCGATAAGAGCGGAGGCTGGGCTATAGGTACCGGACCCAGTGTCGTGGTAGTGGACCAGGGGATGGCGCGGTCGCTCACTACCACGAACCTGCGGTCGGACGTCTACGCTTTCATATACGGACAGTCGGGCCTGATGGGTGGAATCGGCATCGAGGGCTCAAAGATCACGCGGATCACGCCATGAGCCCGAACGGTGCTTTGCTGTCCCCTCCGTTCGGAGCACCACTCAACACGCTTTAAACCCAGGAAGCCTTCGACCCTTTTGGATTGGATCGAAGGCCCCTGTCAGCAAGGTTACTTCGCAGGTTCCTTGTCCAACGAAATCGCGGTCGCGCGCGAGGCAGTGATGACCAGATCGTCACCTGCTTTCAGGTGGGAAAGCACTTTCGGATTATTCGCCTTCACGGTTTCGACCGATCCATCCGCCCCTTTTATCGTCACCGTTCCGTTTGCTTTGTCCACTTGTACCACTGAAACAACGGCTTTCAGATGCTCCTCGGCCACAGCGCCAGGAACTCCGCCCGCTTTTGCGGTCACAACACCGCCGCTCACGGATAGAGCCGGTAGAGACTCGCCAGCCTTCTTTTTCCGGACAGTAATCGCTTCATAGTAACGCACGACGACTCCCGTGCCTACCTGAGCGGCGTCGAGATTATAAGGGTTGTCAACTTTCAGTGTGAATTTCTGGCCACTAGGTACTTGAATAGTGACCAACTTCTCAGCTTTGTCGACGGCGGTTACTGTTCCATGAATCGTTAAGACAGTAGCCGCGCGTAAACTTTCGGCGTCACCACCTGAAGCGGGTGCGGGTGCAGTTGTCTGGGCCCGCACCAATGGCATCGCTGGGTTCAGGGCAAATCCGAGTATCAACAAACTCAAGACCCACAGAATTCTACGCTCCGTCATATGTTTCTCCTTTGGAATGACTGCCCTATTTCAGCGCTTCCGGCACAATGTTGTACCGACGATTCTTAGGCTCTGCATAGCCGTGCGGCTTTTGTCTCTTAGGAAGCTCTACTGGCGCCTGCTTGACATTCTCGTAGGGGATCAGACTGAGGAGGTGCGATATACAGTTAATACGGGCGCGCCTTTTGTCATCGGCATTGACTATGTACCAAGGCGCGAATGGAGTATCCGTGGCAAGTAGCATGGCGTCCCTTGCTCGTGAGTAATCGTACCATCGACGGTGAGATTCCAGGTCCATCGGACTGAGCTTCCATATTTTCCGACCGTCGTTGATACGACCAAGAAAACGTTTCGTCTGTTCCTTTTGACTCACCTCAAACCAATACTTTATAAGGATGATCCCGTTCTCTACCATCGCACGTTCCCATGTGGGACACATTTCAAGAAAGCGAGTTACATCCTCTTCGCTGCAAAACCCCATTACTTTCTCTACGCCGGCGCGGTTGTACCAACTGCGATCAAAGATAACTACTTCACCCCCAGCCGGTAGATAAGGAATGTATCGCTGCACGTACATTTGCGATTTTTCTCGCTCGGTCGGCGCTGGTAAGGCGACCACTCGGAAGATTCTAGGGCTGACTCTTTCCGTGATGCGTTTGATGACGCCACCCTTACCGGCGGCGTCACGACCTTCGAAGATCACGACGACTTTCAGTTTTTTGTGTTGAACCCATAGTTGAAGCTTAACCAGTTCAGCCTCAAGCTTTTCCAGTTGCTTTTCGAAGTCCTTGCGCTTGAGCTTGGCCGGACGATCGCTCGAAGCCCGAGAACCTGGTGTCTTGCCCTGCTTGCGATCTGAACGTTCTGGCACCGATTTATGTCTCCCTTAATGAAGGCGGTCCCACCCGATGTCGCCGAGGTTCCACCCGCCGCCTAACGCCTTGTACAGGTTCACGACTGCTAGAAGTTGATCGCGTTGAGTCTGTGCTAGCGCATCTTCCGCCGGGAACAGCAACTGTTCAGCTTCCAGGACCTCGTAATAGCTCGAACGACCCGCTCGGTAACGCAGTAATGACAGGTCGACCGACTCTTTTAGTGCAGCAACCTGATGCGCCAGGGCGGCATTTTGTTCGACCAGGGTTTGTTGTGCTACTAGCGCGTCGGACACTTCTTGAAAGGCAACC
>NZ_JBAUYR010000064.1:0-46723 GCF_049584895.1 Binatus sp. (SeqCode) | reverse complement strand
GCATTGGCAGGCAGGCATGGATTGGGCATTGGAGAATCCCGGACATCCCGATGTGGCCAGGCTGACCGATCCCGCGGGGATGCGTCTTGATTTGCTCGATCGCCGCTATTGCGGTTGGGCAATCTTCGTCGCGCGCAACGGCCTCGATTGAACGTATCGTTCACGGACCGATCATCGGCGCGTAATCTCGCGAAACTCTTGCACTTGCTCTATGTAAATGACGAAATCGGATTCGAGGAACAAATTCAGATGGGTCCAACCGGTAAGGCTATTTTTCTGACCAAGGGCGTCGGCAGGCATCGCGAGAAACTCACTTCGTTCGAGCTTGCACTGCGCGACGCGCGGATCGCGGAGTTCAATCTCGTTCGCGTCAGCTCGATTTTTCCACCCGGATGCAAAGTCATCTCAATTCAGGACGGGCTGAAGACCCTGACGCCCGGGCAGATCGTTTACACCGTTATGTACGACAACTCGACCGACGAGCCGCATCGCCTGATGGCGACCTCGGTCGGCCTCGCGATTCCCGCCGACAAAGATCAGTACGGCTACCTGTCCGAGCATAAGAGTTTTGGGCAGACCGACGAGAAGGCGGGCGACTACGCCGAGGACCTCGCGGCGACGATGCTCGCGACGGCGCTCGGCGTGGACTTCGATCCCAACGTCAGCTACGACGAACGCAAGGACGTGTGGAAGCTGTCGGATAAAATCGTGACGACGCGGAACATTACGCAATCCGCAATCGGCGATCGCGACGGTCTGTGGACGACGGTCGTCACCGCCGCGGTGTTTGTGAATCTGCCGACGACGGACAAGCAGCCCGGATGAACGTTAGCGACCTCGAAAAGCGGATCACGGTTCTCGAAGACATCGAGGCGATCAAGAAACTCAAGGCACGTTACTGCGCGATCTGCGACGAGGATCACAATCCAGCGAAAATCACTACGCTGTTTGCGCCTGACGGAATTTGGGAAGGCGCCGGCGTTGGGCGGCATCAGGGTCACGACGCGATCCGCAAACTGTTCCAGAGCTTCCAGGAGCGGATTAGTTTCTCGCAGCATAACGTCATGAATCCGATCATCGACGTCAGCGGCGATCGCGCTACCGGCATCTGGTATTTCATCGGGCCGTTCACGATGCGCAATGGAAATCGCCCGATGTGGCTCGGCGCGCGCTATGAGGACGGCTACGTCAAGCTCAACGGCGAGTGGAAGTTCGCGCACCTGCGCGCGATCGGGCGGATGTCGGCGCCGTACGAAAAGGGCTGGGCCAAATAGCCGTTATTTCGAACTGAACAGCTCGATCCGCGAACTGACGACCTTCTTCACCGCCTCGAACGCCGGCTTCAGAATCTTGTAGGGCGCCACTTCATTCGGCTCCGCTGCGAGACCGGCTTCGACTCCGCGCCGCCACGCGATTCGGATTTCGGTATTGACGTGGACGATCGTCATGCCGGCCTTGATCGCGCGCTTGAAATCGTCGTCGTTGGTGCCCGACCCGCCGTGCAGCGTCATGAAAATTTTCGCCGCTGCTTTGATCTCGGCAATGCGATCGATGTTGAGCCGCTTCTGCACATCGCCGTGAACCATGCTCGCCAGCATCCCGTGCATGTTGCCAACCGCCGGCGCGAGCACGTCGACCTTGGTCGCATCGACGAACTGGCGCGCTTCCTCCGGTGTGGTCAAGACCCCGACGCCCTCCGGAACTTTCTCAATCACGGCTGATGACGCTCCGATCCAGCCTATCTCGCCCTCGACTAGAATCGCGGGGTTGATCGATTTGATCGCCTCGATCGCTCTCCTGGTCTGCTTGATATTTTCGTCGAAGGGCAGCGCCGAGCCGTCGAAGATGACTTCGTCGAAGCCGGCTTTCGCGGCTTCCTCGGCGTGAGCGATCGAGTGAGTGTGATCTGCGTTCAGGAAAATCGGGTAGTTGTACTCGTCGCGAATTGCCTTCACCAGCGCGGCCGCCTGGCACACGCCGGTAAACTCGCGCTCGCCCTCCGACACACCGACCATCACGGGCAGTTCCTTGTCACGTGCGGCGGCGACGATTGCGTTGAAAGCGACCAAATCCGAAAAATTGAAATGGCCGACGGCGACCTTGTTGGCCTCGGCCCGTTTCAGTACGTCACGCAGCGACATCATGAGTTCAATCTCCACTTGCGGCCGTCGCGTTTGAGCAAATCGTCAGCAGCGCTCGGTCCCCACGAACCAGCCGCGTAGTTGGGGAAGTCGGACGCCGGAGTCGCTTTCCAGGCGTCCAGAATCGGATCGACCACGCGCCATCCCGCGTCCACCGTGTCGGCGCGCTGGAACAGCGTCGGATCGCCGATCATGCAATCGAGCAGCAGCGTCTCGTAGCCGATGCTCGGCGCGGCGCCGAAGTAGTCGGCGTATTTGAAATTCATATCGACGCCGCCGAGCCTGACCACGGGACCCGGCACCTTTGCGTTGAAGCTGAGCGAAATGCCCTCGTTCGGCTGAAGGTGCATCACGAGTTCGTTCTGCTGAAGGTGGCTGACACCGGTCCGCCGAAACTGCAGCATCGGTGGCGCCTTGAACCTGATTGCGATTTCGGTGACGCGCTTCGCCATCCGCTTTCCGGTGCGCAGGTAGAACGGCACGCCCGACCATCGCCAATTGTCGATCGCCAGCTTCAGCGCGACGTAAGTCTCGGTGCCGGATTTGGGATCGACTTGCGGCTCTTCGCGATAACCCGGCACCGGCTTCCCTTCGATGGTGCCGGGTCCGTACTGGCCGCGCACCGCCCATTTCGGGACGTCTTCGGGCTTGAGCAAGCGGATCGCGCGCAACACCTTGGTCTTCTCGTCGCGCACCGGCTCGGAGTCGAACGAATTCGGCGGTTCCATCGCGGTGAGCGAGACCAGCGCGAGAATATGATTCGGCACCATATCGCGCAGCGCACCGGTCGCTTCATAGAATGCGCCGCGATGCTCGACGCCGACGGTTTCCGCCACGGTGATTTGCACGTGATCGATATAGTTGTTGTTCCACAGCGGTTCGAAGATTCCGTTGGCGAAGCGAAACGCCAGGATGTTCTGCACGGTTTCTTTGCCGAGATAGTGATCGATTCGGTAGATCTGATTCTCGTGCAGACATGCGCCAATCTCGCGATTGAGCGCGTTCGCCGATTCCAAATCGTGACCGAACGGCTTTTCGATGATCACTCTTCGCCAATGCCCGTCGGTTTCTTTGGTGAGTTCCGCCGCGGCCAGTTGCTTCACGATCTCGCCGAAAAAACTTGGAGACACCGCGGTGTAGAACAAATAATTTCCCGGCGTCCCATGCGCCTTGTCGACTGACTCGAGCGTGGTCTTCAGACTCGTGTACGTCGCAGGATCCTTGAAATCCCCGGACATGTAAGTGATCCGCTGATCGAACCATTTCCAGAGTTCGGGCTTGACCTTGGTTGTCGTGAATTGGCCGATCTCGTCGCCGAGCTGCTTGCGAAAATCTTCGGAACTCATCTTCACGTTGCTCACGCCGATGATCGCGAACTTGTCGGGCAACAGTTTGTTGACGAGCAGATTGTACAGCGACGGAATCAGCAGCCGCTTGGTCAGATCGCCGGTCGCGCCGAAGATCACGAACACGCACGGATCTCCGGGGCGCCCGTGAACAGCCTGGTTGGATGCGTGCTTTGGTTCTGGATTCGGCATGGCGAATGCCTTCTAGGATTTCTTCTCGATGTGTCCGCCGAACTCGTAGCGCATCGCGGACAGGAGTTTGTCGGCAAAGTCGGCGGCGCCGCGCGAATCGAAACGTTCGTAGAGCGCGGCGGTAAGCACGTGCGCGGGGACGCCTTCGTCAATCGCCGCGTCGATCGTCCATCGACCTTCACCTGAATCCGATACGCGGCCGGCAAACTTCTTCAGCTCCGGATCGCCGAGCAGCGCGTCCGCGGTCAGGTCCAGCAGCCACGACGCGATCACACTACCGCGCCGCCATACTTCGGCGATGTCGGTGAGATTGAAGTCGTACTGATACAGCTTGGGATTGCGCAGCGGCGTGGTCTCCGCATCGACGGCATGCGTCTGCTTGCCGACGTTGGCGTTTTTGAGAATGTTCATGCCCTCGGCATAGGCCGCCATGATCCCGTATTCGATTCCGTTGTGAACCATCTTCACGAAATGCCCGGCGCCGTTCGGCCCGCAATGCAGATAGCCGTGTTCGGCAGTGCTGCCCTTAATTTTCTCGCGTCCGGCGGTGCGCGGCGCGGAATCGATCGGCGGCGCGAGCGTCGCGAAAATCGAATCGAGATGCTTCACGACTTGCGGCTCGCCGCCAATCATCTGACAGAATCCGCGATCGAGGCCCCATACGCCGCCGCTGGTGCCCGAATCGACGTAGTGAATTCCCTTCGCCGCCAGCGCTTCGGCGCGCCGGATGTCGTCGATGTAGTACGAATTACCGCCGTCCACGATGATGTCGTCGCGCTGAAATCGGCTCGACAAGTCGGCCACCGTCTTCTCGACCACCGCGGCCGGCACCATCATCCATGCTACGCGCGGCAGCTTAAGCTTGGCGGCGAAGTCGTCGAGAGACGACGCACCGATCGCGCCCTCCTTCGCCAGTTCTTTGACCGCATCGGCGCTCACGTCGAACACGACGCATTCGTGACCGCCGCGCAGCAGCCGCCGGACCATATTCGCACCCATTCTGCCCAGGCCGATCATTCCCATTTGCATGTTAGTCGCTCCTTGTTGAACGGGACCCGTATTGAAACACTCTACCGCATCGCAGATGTTATGGCTCAAACGAATTTCGCGCGAAAAGGAACCGAAAATTGAGCGCCAAGAGCTTGATGGTGATGGGCACGGCGTCCGACGTCGGCAAGAGCGTCGTGGTCACCGCGCTGTGCCGAGCGTTCGCGCGCGCCGGAGTGCGGGTGGCGCCATTCAAATCGCAAAACATGTCGAACAACTCGGCGGTTTGTCGCGGCGGCGGCGAGATAGGACGCGCGCAAGCAGTGCAGGCCGAGGCGGGCGGACTCGAACCGAGCGTCGACATGAATCCTGTGCTGTTGAAGACCGAATCCGACATGACCTGCCAGGTCGTCATTCGCGGCCGCGCGCGATTTCAGATGGGCGCGAATGACTATGAGCGATATCGAACTGAGGCATGGCCTGAGATAGTCAGTAGCTATAGCAACCTGGCGCGCGACTTCGAGCTGATAGTAATCGAAGGCGCGGGCGGCGCGGCAGAAATCAATCTGCGGCATCGCGATATCGTCAACTGGAAAATCGCCGAGATAGCCGACGCGCCGGTGCTGCTGGTCGCCGATATCGACAAGGGCGGCGTCTTTGCTTCGATCGTCGGCACGATCGAGCTGCTCGCGCCCGACGAGCGCCGACGCGTCAAAGGCGTGCTGATCAACAAGTTCCGCGGCGACGTGAGGCTGCTCGAATCCGGCCTTCGCTTTCTCGAGCAACGCACCGGTGTCCCGATACTAGGAGTGCTGCCATGGCAGGAGCACCTCGGCTTGCCGCAAGAAGACGCTGCCAGGTTGGACGGAACTGAAAGCTCTGCGGTGAACAAGCCACTGACTATTGGAGTGATACATCTGCCGTGCATTTCTAACTATACGGATTTCGAAGCGCTCGATAGCGAGCCGGACGTGGCAGTGCACTACTTGAGCGATCCCGGCACTGCGCATCGCCTCGACGTTCTGATCATTCCGGGGACAAAAAGCACCGTCGCCGATCTGAAATGGCTCCGCCGCGCCGGCTGGGAGGATTTCCTTGTGCGTCATCGTCGCGCAGGCGGATGGATCATTGGAGTTTGTGGAGGCTACCAGATGCTCGGGCGGCGCATCGTCGATACCGACGGCGTCGAGAGTGATACTCCTGAAACTGTCGGGCTCGGCCTGCTGGAAATTGAAACCACCTTTCAGTCCGAAAAAATCACCGATCGAATCCGCGCGATTCATCTGCCGACGAACGCACCGATTTCCGGCTACGAGATTCACTCCGGACGTATCATCGGCGTCCCCGAATCACGCGCGCTGTTCAGATTAATGCATCGAGATGCCGGCGTCGTGGATGAATTCGAGGGCATCCGATCAGATGATGCACGAGTGATCGGTACTTCAATTCACGGCGTGTTCGATTCCGCCGATTTTCGACGAAACTTTCTCGACGAAATAAGAGTCGCGAAAGGTCTCGTGCCGCTCGAATCTTGTGAGCGAATTGACACCGACGCGAATCGCCGCGCTGCCTTCGATCGAATCGCCGACGCGCTCGAACAGTGCGTGGACTTATCACGAATCGCGAAACTCGCCGACATTGCTCTCTAATTTCGATCCTCTCGGCGACTGCGAGTTGCCCTATGCCTGACGCAGAGGTACAGGAAAAATGTTCCTGCGTCAGCGAATTCAACCGTCAACGGAAGGAGGACAAGCTTATGGAGGTAACCAAGCAAGCCACGAAACCGGCGTCCTAAACTTTGATTGAAAGGAGGAGGTCCAATGAAATTCCTAGTGATTCGGAAACCGCGCGTCGGGGCGATTGTGCAGCCCACCAGCCAGACGATTCGTGCTCACAAGGAAATGTTGCTCGGCGCCGTCAAACGTGGCGAGGCTGACTGCGCCTACGCGTTCGTTAATGGTGGCGGCTGTAGCATCACAAACGCCGACTCCGCGGAAGATCTCAACCAGCGATTATTCAGCTCGCCGCTGGGGCTCTTCTATGAATTTGAGGTACACCCTCTCTGCGACTACAGCAAATTCATGGACACCATTGCGCAAGCGTTAGAGACGCAGGAAAAGCAACGTAAATAATCAGCAACTTTTCGCAACTCAAAACAGAGGGGCCGGCTCGCATCCGGCCCCTTAAACTTTCGTACGGCTCAGGCATAGCACTCGCGCGATTTACACTCACTCGGCGGTCGTGTGATAGCCTTCGTGGAAGCCACGAGGAGGAACGCGCCGCATGCCCGACAAAAAAGCCTGGACCGCCGATGACATACCGGACCTTTCCGGCAAGACGATCGTCGTAACGGGCGGCAACAGCGGTATCGGCTACGAAGCGGCGCTGGAGTTTGCGCGCAAGCGAGCCGAGGTCATCCTGGCATGCCGCGATCTTGGCAAGGCTCGCACCGCGGCCGCGCAGATCACCGGGTCAGCGACCGGGGCGAAGGTCGATATCATGGAGCTTGACCTCTCGAATCTCGCTTCAGTGCGCGGTTTCTCCGACGCGTTTCACCTGAAACATCAGGCGCTGCACGTGCTGTGCAACAACGCCGGCGTGATGGCGATTCCGTATCGGCAAACTGCAGACGGATTCGAAATGCAGTTCGGCACCAATCACCTCGGCCACTTCGCGTTGACCGGCCTGCTACTCGATCGATTGCTTGCGACGGAGGGCGCGCGGGTCGTCAACGTCGCCAGTGGTGCGCATCGCATGGGCAAGATTCGATTCGACGATCTGCAATGGAAGAATGGCTACCGCAAGTGGATGGCCTACGGGCAGAGCAAGCTCGCCAACCTGCTGTTCACGTCCGAGTTGCAGCGCAAAGTCGATGCGGCCGGCAAGAAATTGCTGGCCATCGCATGTCATCCCGGATATGCGGCGACCAACCTGCAAGCCGCGGGACCGCGGATGCAGGGATCGACCATGCTCGAATCTCTTTTCTCTTTAGGCAACAGCGTGTTCGCGCAGAGCGCCGCGATGGGCGCGCTGCCGACCGAGTATGCTGCGGTCGCGCCCGACGTTCAGGGCGGCGACTATATTGGCCCCGACGGCGTCGCCGAGATGTGGGGACATCCGGCCCATGTCGGCCGCAGTGCGGCGGCGCAGGACGCCGCGGCAGCCGGGCGACTGTGGGAAGTATCCGAGCGGCTCACCAACGTGCACTACGCGTTCTGAGCCGGCGGCCTCGCGCTGACGACTACGACGTTCGCGCGATCACGAATTTGCCGATCTTGTCGATCGCCTGCTGCCCTTCCGGCAACAACTTCGCAAACACGTGCCAGACGTGGGGCATCTCGTCCCACACTTCGAGATCGACTTCGACGCCGGCAGCCTTTGCACTCTTCGCTACGCGCGTGGCGTCATCGAGCAGAATTTCCGCGTCGCCGACCTGGATCAGCATCGGCGGCAGACCGCGAAAGTTCGCATGCACCGGAGACACCAGCGGATCCTTGGGATCGTGCGTGCCGTAATACTGTTTCGCCGACGACTGCAGATTGTCCTGGGTCACCATCACGTCTCTCGCGGCTCTGGTACGCACCGATTCCCCGGTGCCTTCGAGATCAGTCCACGGCGAAATCGGAACGGCGCCCGCCGGCATCGGCAACCCGGCGTCGCGAATCGCGAGCAACGCCGCCAGCGTGAGTCCTCCGCCGGCAGAATCGCCGGCAATAACAATCCTGCCGGGCTTGTAACCCTGCGCGAGCAGCCACTTGTATGCGGCAGTAGCATCCTCGACCGCGGCGGGAAACGGATGTTCCGGCGCGAGCCGGTAGTCAATCGACAGCGCACGGGCATTCGAGGCGCGCGCGATTCTCGAGACCATCGCGCGATGCGTATTGATCGACCCGATCACGTAGCCGCCGCCGTGCAGATACAAAATGACTCGGTCGGCCGCCGCGCCAGGCGCCGCGATCCATTCCGCCTTGACGCCACCCGCGTCGACCTTTTCGCAAATCACGTCGGCCGGGACGCGCTCGCTAATCCGCTCCATCCCGGCGCGCCGCTGTTCCATCGACGCATTCGGATTCTGCGGCTGCGATTTGATTCGCTCGATTACCTTGTTCAATTGTTCGCTCGCCATATTCCCTCCGTATCGATAGGCGGGTACAGCGACGGCTATATCACGAAATGGCGGGAAATGGTCTGCGCGCCCTGAATTGAAGCTTTGCGCCGCGCGGCTACGGGCACCCCGGTGTGATTGAAAAGGTCACGTCCTAGAACGTCGTCGCGCAGCCGCCTGCGAACTCAAAGGTTCCCGTCAACGCCGTCGCGTCGCCGGTGCCGCTTCCGCTGATCGTACAGCCGGCGCCGGCGTTGCCTTTGAATTTGAATCCCGTCGCGCTCACCGTGCCCTTGATCGGGCCCTGCGCAAAGGCGGAGTCAGCCCATCGAAAATCAAAATTGCTCCCGGTCACAACTTTCTTTCGATTCGAATTTTGATCGAACTCGAACGTCGCAGTTCCCGAGCCATCGCCGGTATCAACCACCTCGCCGGACCAGCATCCCTTGATATCGAGCGGAAGCACTTTGGTTTTGGCATCGGGAGTCGCGACGCTAGCGTCGGGCGCACCCCAGGCGCCTGCGCTCTGATCAGTTCCATCTCCGTCCTGGGCGTACGCATGTCGCACGTGACCCGCAGAGAGCAAACTCGTACAGGCCAAGACTAGAAGCGTTTTGGCTAGTTTCATTTCTGATTTCCCTCTCTTAGTTATACAGAGCATCAGTAACCAAGTAGAATTTTTAGCCAAAATGTTCCAACCAAGCAAGTCTTGCTCAGTTTTAACGGATTATGAGGCGTAAATAATCGCAATTTGAGGCCCGAATAGCCTCAAAAACAGAGAGACCCATCGCACAGAACGCACGATGGGCCGATCGCTTAGGCTAGCTGTATTAGGCGGTGGTGACTTCTCAAGTCGCGCGGGGTGGGAGTCCGGCGGCTCGGTAGACGTCGTCGATCACGCGCATATTGATGATGCCCTCGGCCCCGTCGGTAGGAAATTCAGCTTCGCCGCGAACCGCCTTGACGAACGCGCGCAACTGATGCGTAAACGTTGAGTCGCCCGGCACCGTCTCGCTCTTTTCGCCGGCGTCGGTCTTCACCGCGAGCTGATGCCCCCGATGCGGCGCGATCGGATTTATCACCCGCAGTTCTCCCCGCTCGCCGCGCGCCATGAACGTCGCACTTATGACTGAGTCCTTTTTCATCGCGCAGGTCATCCGGGCAGTCACGCCGCCTGCGAGTTCAAGGTCGACGTCCATCGCGATGTCGATGTTTTTCGGTCCGGTCTCGGCCTTGGCGCTGAGCACGCGCGGCGTCAGGCCGGAAAAATAGTGGATCATGTGGAGTGGGTAGCATCCGAGGTCCATCGTCGCGCCGCCGGCAAGGGTGTAGTCGAAGCGGATGTTCGTTTCGGGAATCGGTACCGAAAATTGCCCCTCGACGTGGACTAGCCGGCCGAGCGTCCCGTCGCTGATGAGAGCGCGCACGCGATCCGAAAGCGGGTGATAGCGATAGTGAAACGCTTCGCCGAGAATCTTCCCGGTCTCGCCGGCCGCCTTCGACATCCGTTCTGCCTCGGCCGCATTGGAAGCGATCGGTTTCTCGCAGAGCACGTGCTTGCCCGCGCGCAGCGCGGCTATCGTCCATTCGCAGTGAAGCGAGTTCGGCAGTGGATTATAAATCGCGTCGAGTTCCGGGTCGTTGACGAGGTCGTCGTAGGTAGCGAGCACTCGCGGGATTTTATGAGTGGCGGCAAATTCCTGCGCGCGCTTTGGATCGCGCGCCGCGACCGCGACGACTTCAGCCTCCGGCACATCGTGCGCGGCCTTGATCAATGCGTCCGGCGCGATTCGCGCCGCGCCGAGTATTCCAAACCGAATCGGCTTTTTTTCTGGCATAGCTATTCCGCCTTCGGAAACCAGTTAATTGCTTTTCTTATCCTCACGGATCTGACGCCGGATTGACCGGTTGTGGCAAGGCCTTCGCCATCTTATAGGTGTCGGCCGCTTCCATTCGCGAGAGCGCATAGCGGTAGGGCTCGTTCGAGATTGTAACAACACCCTGGTACGGATGCGCCAGTTCCAGAATCGCGAGAATCGTCATTCCGAGCAGAATCGAAAAGAACCCGCACATCAGCACCTGCGCGCGAAAAACATTGCTGCCGAAGAAATAGCTGAAGCCGATCGTCATCAAGCATCCAAGATAGATCACCGTCCACACGACCGATGGAAGATCCTCTGAGTAGAAGTTAAACCGCTGGCCGCGCGCCTGGCTGACGAGGTTGAGCTGATCGATCGACTTGTCCATCAACATTTGCTCGCGGCTATCCGTGGGGTGATACGCAAGTACGGTCGCCCAGAGTTCGTGGGCACCAACCTTGCCGCCTTCAAAGGTGTTGTCGGCCATCTGCGGCCATTCTTTGTCGACCACACGGTGCGAATATTCAAGAACGGCGGAATCGAGCTGCGAGCGCATCGGCTCGGAGAACGCCGCACCGAGTTTGTAGAGGCTCTCGAGCGCCGACGCTTCCGTAAGCGCATAGGCGTTGGCGTCATTGAAGCGCTCCCAGGCGGCCACAATAACGAAGGCAAGGACCAGGCCGTAAAATGCGCCCAGCACTCCGAACGTCACTCCCGCTACCTCGTGGTTCTTTTGCAGGCGGTCGAGCGGGACCAACCATCTCACGAGACAGAGACCGGCGATACTGCCACCGCCGAACGCCACAATGACGAATATGACCTGTGTGGCGACACTACAGTAGAGTAGGAAATTCATTTCTCGAGACCCCTCCCCGAGCGATGTGCGTCAGTCAGAGCGAATCGCCTCGACTAGATTAGCTGTTTGTAGGCAAGTCGCGCCATAACCCGTCTAGATGACTAAATTTGCTCCTCGATGGAGAGAGCAGGTTTTGGTGACGTCTTGTCCGCAGCGAGGAACCCGGATCGGTGCTTCGGCATCTGACTATTCCTGGAGGCTGGTGGTATCGCGCCCGCCGCTCGCACTCGGCTTTGCAACCGCATCCTCATGCTGGCAATTTTCGACCACGTTCGCGATTGCCTTCAGCAGCGTCGATTTCTTGACCGGCTTGCTGACGTGCATATCGCAGCCAACCTGAATCGCGCGGCGCACATCGCCTTCAAGCGCCGACGCGGTCAGTGCGATGATCGGTGTCCTGCTCCGTTGATTCGCCGTCTCCCATTGACGAATCGCGCGCACCGCGCTGTATCCGTCGAGAATCGGCATCTGGATGTCCATCAGGACCGCGTCGTAGGCGCGCGTCATGAAATGATCGAGCGCCGCCTGGCCGTCCTCCACCTGGTCGAGCACGTAGCCGCTCTTCTTCAGGTAGGCCGTGATCAACAGGCGATTGTCCGGCGAGTCGTCCGCCAGCAGGATACTGAGCGGGCTTTCGAGCAGATGCGTCGCCGAACCGTTGGGCTCTACTTCACGGTGAGACTCGGCGGGCGCGCCCGCAGGCGCGTCGACTTCAGCCATCGCGTCGGAAATCGCGGCGAACAATTCGCGGCGCTTGATCGGCTTCACTACCTAATGATTCACGCTCAGCTCTCTCATCGCATTCAGGCGGGTGGTCAGGCCGTTCGAGGTCGCGAGCATGACGATCGGCACGTTTCCATTCGGCCCGCGCCGCATCTGGCGAATCATTTCGAAACCGTCCATCGTGGGCATCTGCAGATCAACCAGCATCAGGCCGAACGGCGCTTGATCTTTTACGGCGACCGCGGCCAGACCTTCCGCCGCTGAGCTCGCTTCCGTGACGATCGCGCCGCTCGCGCTCAGCATCTGGCTGACGATCGATCGGTTGATCGCGTTGTCGTCGACCACTAGCGCGCGGACTGAAGCGAGCACAGGCTCGCGATGCTCCTGCTTTTCGTTTTCATTGGCGACCGCGGGCGGCAGGCCGAGTTCCACGGTGAAATGGAAGATGCTTCCCGATCCGAGGTCACTTTCGACCCAGACTTTGCCTCCCATCAGCGCGACCAGCCGCTGGACGATTGTCAAACCGAGTCCGCTGCCGCCATATTTTCGCGTGGTCGAGGAGTCCGCCTGGGTGAAAGCCGAGAAAATGTTCGGCAGCATCTCCCGCGGCATTCCGATACCGCTGTCGCGCACCGAGAAAAGCAGGCTGCCGGGATTGGCCTGGTCGGGATTGTGCGCGACGTCGATCACGACTTCACCGCGCTCGGTAAATTTGATCGCATTGCCGATAAGGTTGGTGAGCACCTGGCGCAGCCGCAGCGAATCGCCCACCAGCGCACGCGGCAAATTGCCGCTGAATCGCATGGCGAGTTCGATTCCCTTTTCGTGCGCACGCACCGCAAGCGTGTCGGCAACCCTTTCCGTCAGCTCGACCACGTCGAACGCCACCGCCTCGAGGCTCATGCGGCCGCTCTCGACCCGCGCAAGATCCAGGATGCTGTTGATCAGCTCGAGCAGCGCGTTGCCGTTGCTGAGGATGGTGTCGAGGTAGCGCCGCTGCTCCGAATTGAGATCGCTCTCGCCGATCAGGTCGGCCATCCCGAGGATTGCGTTCATCGGGGTGCGAATTTCATGCGACATGCTGGACAGGAATTCGGTCTTCGCCTTCGACGCCGCCAGCGCCTTCTGGCGCGCCGCCTCGAGGTCGGTGATATCGCGCGCGATCGAGAGCGCGCACTTGCGCCCGCCGAGTTCGAGTATGACCGCCGAGATCAGCGCTGGGAAAGTACCACCGCTGGCGGTGCGGAACGTGGTCTCGAAATTGCGCACTTCGCGCTGCTTGAGCAGGGTCGCGGTGAACAGATCGAGCTGCTCGGCGCTTTCCCAGACTTTGACCTCCTCGAAGCGTTTGCCGACGATTTCATTTTTTGCCAACCCCAGCGACCGCACCATCTCCTTGTTCACATCGACAATGATGCCGTCGTCCAGGTCGGTCAGCGCGATATTATCGACGCTCGAGTCGAATATCTCCCGCAGCATCGCCTCGCTGCTTTGCAGTTTCCGCTCCTGCTCTTTGAGCTTGGTAATGTCGCGGGCAATCGTCACGATACGCGGCTCGCCCCCCAGCTCCACCACCACCGACGAGAGCAGTGCCGGAATGTCGGTGCCGCTCTTGGTCGGAATTGTCACTTCGAAATTCCGCGCCTGGCCGGTCGTCCGGAGCGGCTCTCGATACTCGCTTTCATAGCGGTTGTCGGCCACTCGTGGCGAGATCGTGCCGATAATCTCGGCGCGTGAAGATTCGCTGAGCCGCAGGAACTCATCGTTGACATCGACAAAGCGCCCGTCAAGGTCGGTGATCGACAGCGGATCGAGGATCGAGTCGAAGATTTTGCGCAGACTGGCCTCGCTCTGTTTGAGTTTCTCTTCCGCGGCCATCAGATCGCCGATGTTGCGTGTGATCGTCAGGACGCTCAGCTTGCCGTCCAGCTCAAGCAGCGTACCGGACATAAGGCATGGGATGAGGGTTCCGTCTTTGGCATAGAAGTTCGCCCGCATATTGCGGACTTCGCCGTTGCGAATCATCGCCGCCGAAAAATTGTCCGACTCTTCGCGGCTCGGCCAGACGCCGATTTCCCAATAAGTCTTGCCGATCACCTCTTCCCGGCTAAAACCGGTCGAGCGCGAGAATTCGTGATTGGCGTCGGTGAAGCGCCGGGTGGTCGCGTCGGTGGTCGTCACCGAATCGAGATTGGCATCGAAAATTTTGCGCAACGTAGTCTCGCTGTTGCGCATCTTCCGCTCCGCTTCTCTCACGTCCGAGATTTCACGGACCACGATAATCGCGCACTTCTGATTGTCCAGCCGGACTGCGACCGCGGAAATCAGTGCGGGCATCGGACGGTCATAGCCGATGCCGTTGAGCTGGAGCTCGAAGTTCTTCACCACGCCACTCTCGTGGAGTTCCTTCATGAACTGCTCGCGAGCGGCAGGTTCCGCAAAGAAATTGAAGTCGGTATCGATTCGGCCCACCACCAGATCCCGCGGCACTCGGCTGCGCAAGACGAATTGGTTGTTGACCTCGAGAATCGCACCGGTGTCCAGGTTGGTGACCACGGCCATGTCGCCGCTTTGCTGGAAAATCTGCCGGAACTTTTCTTCGCTGTCCTTGAGTTTCTGATCGCTGCTTAGCCGGTCTGCGAGATTTTGCGCGATTGCGCGTCGAGTCCTGGTTTGCAGATAGACGTTTGACTGCCCCAGCCCGACCGCGGTCACTAGTCCCAGCCAATACATCGAAGGATCGGAATCAACTATTCCACGCGTGCGCCCGAGAACGTAAAAGCAGACCATCCCGGTTATGCTAATCGCCGCCTGCCAGCCCCAATCCCAGGGCGCCAGAGTCCCAGCGCCGACCACGATGACCAGCATCGACACGAATAGCGCCTCGACGCGCGTCGACGTGGTGCAGATCCCGGTCGTCGCTATCAGCAAGGCGATGCAGGCAAGGAGGGTGAGCTGACGCCAATATCGCATCGCAGGAGTAAAGCTCGACAGAAAGAGGACCACCCCGATCGCGATGTTGGCCAAATGCAGATTCAGCGTCGCAGCGAACGTCGATGGGGACGCATAGCGATGCTCCGCTGCATAGACTAGCTGGAAGAAAACCACCAGCGCCGCGCCCGTCCTCCACAAACCGATGACGTTCTTATCCGCGACCTGTGAATCGGACAAAGCACTGCGCGACGCCGCGCGCGCCAGCTCGTCCAAGGTCGAAGCTGCTGCTGTCAACTGGTCGTGCTCGGGGTTCCTCTCGGGCGAGGTAATGTGATGCTGCTCGGGCGGTCCGCCCATCCGATATCCTTCCCGGCCCCGCGCGGCGCAGGGATCCACTGAATTACAGCAAGTCCAATGCCCGAAAATCTGTCGCAGATCTGAAAAAAACAGACCGAACGCTCGTCAATTTCTCAACGCGCGGGGCGATTTGACGCCAAGTGTCTCAATTTGAGATTTGGATGGGACGGGTGTCCTCGGGGTTTGTTAAGTGCACACCAATTCTGCGAGAATCCGCGCAATTCTCACTATCGAGGTTCATCCACATGAGCGCGGCTGTTTCAATCCATCAGGGCAAACTCGAAGGCGACGAGCAGAACGGACTTTTCGTATTCAAAGGAATCCCGTTCGCCGCTCCTCCCGTCGGGGCACGCCGATGGCTCCCGCCCGAGAAGCCCGCGCCGTGGACAGGTGTCCGCGATGCACGCCGGTTTGGCGCAGTCGCGCATCAGAACAAGATGATGCTCACCGCGCTCTCTGCGATGGTGGTTGACGGCGAGCAGTCCGAGGATTGCCTCACGCTAAACGTCTGGACTCCCGCGCTCGACGGCAAGCGCCGCCCGGTGATGGTGTGGATTCACGGCGGAGCTTTTACGATCGGCGCCGGCTCGCAGTCCATCTATGATGGTTCGGCTCTCGCGCGACGCGGCGACGTTGTCCTCGTCACGGTCAACTATCGTCTCGGACCGCTGGGATACTTGCGCCTTGCTGACGTGACCGGCGGCAAGATTCCATCGAGCGGCTCCGAGGGGATGCTCGATCAAGTCGCGGCGCTGGAATGGGTCCGCAACAATATCGCTGAGTTCGGTGGCGACCCGGGCAACGTCACCATTTTCGGCGAATCTGCCGGCGGCATGAGCGTCGGAACTCTGCTCGCGATGCCGGCGGCGCGCGGCCTCTTCCACAAAGCGATACCGCAGAGCGGCGCCTGTCACACCGGCGCTCCGGTCGCACGTGCAAATCGCACCGCAGAGCGAGTCTTGTCGAAGCTGCGCGTGCAACCGGGCGACGCGGCAGCGATCCGCGCGCTGACACCCGCGCAATTGCTCACCGGCACCCTGCTCGAAGACGGTGTAACGCCCGACCCTGAACTCGGGATGGCGTATCAGCCCGTCATCGACGGTACGTTCGTGCCCCGCGCCGCGATCGAGATGGTCGCGGACGGCTCCGCGTCGGGTGTGGCGGTGATGGTCGGCTCGACGCTCGAAGAATGGAAATTGTTCTCAATGATGGATCCGTCGTTGCACAAGCTCAACCGCGCCGGCCTCGGTGCGCGCATGAGCCGGCGACTCACCGCAGAAGCGGCCGACTCTCTCATCGATTCGTACGCGAAGGCGCGCGCGCAGCGGGGCGAGACGGTCACGCCCGCCGAACTGTTCACCGCAATCGAGACCGACCGCGTTTTCCGAATCCCGGGTGTTCGCCTCGCACAAATCCAGCCGCGCCACGATGCGCGCGTTTACAGTTATCTCTTCACGTGGCCGTCGCCCGCGATGGGCGGCGCGCTCGGCTCATGCCACGCACTCGAGCTCGGCTTCGTCTTCGGCACCAATCAGATGCCCGGCATGGCCGCATTCGCCGGCACCGGCCCGGCCGCAGAAAAGCTCGCAACCCAGATGCAAGACGCATGGCTGGCATTCGCGCGTTCAGGCGATCCAAGTAATGAGAGCACCGGCAGCTGGAAGCCTTACGACGAGGGGCACCGCTCAACAATGATCTTCGGCGCAACCACGAAACTCGAAGATGCCCCCCGCGACGAAGAACGCCGCGCCTGGGACGCAGTCCCCGACAAAATCTTCGGCTCTCTGTAGGCAGGCGATCCTTTTCTGCGATTGTCCCCCTTCCCTCGAGGGAAGGGGTTAGGGGTTAGGTTCCGACGCGCTTCGATCACCGCGTCGGCTTCGCCTTGGGCGGCTGGCCGCTCGATCCCTTCGCGTGCGCCGGTTTGCCTTCCATGAATCGATTGCATCCGCTGTTGCCGGAAACCCGCAGCTTGAATTTTTGCATTTTGTCGTCGATGCAAAGTCCCATCGTGGAATTCTTGACCGGCGCCTTGGGCTCTATTTGCCACCACTTACAGTCTTTGCAGAGTCCCCATGTAGTGCTCATCGACTCCGGCCTCCATCGAACGCGCGCATTACTGCAACCCCAAATCGACGCGCGTGGTCTTTCCCTGATCCGTGATTCCGTTGGCGTCCATCTTCGGCGCGACTATGAACATCCGCCCCGAGTCGACTTGCTTGCTGCTCAGATACGCGCGCACCGCGTTCGCGCGCGCATCCGCAAGATTCTTCAGATCCTGATCAGTCACGGGAGTGTTGGCGAGGATTAATTTCTTCATTTCGTCGGGCGGCTGGGTCTTCGCCATTCCGACCACGTCGCGCGGCTTCTTGAAATCCCCCGCGCTGTAGACCTTCTTCAAATACTTGTCGTAGTCCTCGGTCGACAGCGCCGCGCTTTTCGCGGTCCCATCCGCGCTGTCGCCTTGGGCCCTATGACTGAGCACCTGGATACTGTGATCCAGTGACGCTTCTTTGTATCCGTCGGTGTCGAACTTCGGATCGACGCGTCCCTCGATGTTGAGCTTCAGCGCAGTTCGATCCGCCAACGCCTTCGCGACCGTGTCCAGTTTCTGCTGACTGTCCGGCGTCAGTGTCGAATAGCCCGGCTTGAACTCGATGTAGCCGAGGTCCTGCTGCGCGCCGCCGCCGCTGCCGCCGAAGGCAGCCGCGATCAGCGAGAATGGCGCCGTCGCCGCCTTGACGATCAGATTCATGAACGCGCCGAGGACGATTGCGCCGATGCTGAATTGCGGATCCGACAGCGACCCTGAGATCGGGATTCGCACGTCGATTTGTCCCTTCGAATTTTTGAGCAGCGAAACCGCAAGCCGAATCGGCAGATTGGTCGCGTCGGGGCTGTCCACATGATCGCCGAAGGTCAGCTGATCGATGAATATATGGTTGTCGGCCGTCAGTTTGCCCGTGTCGAGCAGGTAGTGAACGTCAACTGTGAGAGTGCCTTTAGTGATCGGAAAGCCAGTGTACTTGACCGTATACGGTGAGACCCCGGTCAACTCAATCGCGTCCGCCTTCGCTTTGATATCGACAAAAGCAGTCGGCGCGAGCGGATTTATCGACCCGTCAATATTGATCGGCGAGCTGCCGTTGATCTTTCCGTCGAGTGAAACCGGCGCCGGAGTTGTGGACTTCGATCCGAAGGCACCGACGCTGCCCTCCATCTCGCTCAGGTTCGCGGTGTAGTTGGGCTTGATGAAGTTGTCGGTGTAATCGACCTTGCCGCCCTTGAGCGTGATCTTCCTCAGCTCGACGTCGGCGTTCATCGGCTGTCCCTGATAAGGTTGCGCCGGACTGGCCTCTGCCGCCGGAGAGGCTCCAGGAGCGGTCGCGGCTGCTACACTCGGCGCTGCGGCCGGAGTCGGGGTCGAGGTCGCCGCCACTGGAACCGCGCCCTTCGATCCGGGCTCGCCGGTCGCGCGGGTCAGCGAGGTGGGCGCTTCCTGCGGACTCGCCGTGATGTCCTTCAGATTCAACTTGCCGGTGCTGTTGAGAATGATCCGCGAATAAAAATCGTTCAGCGCGATCAGTCCTACGTGCACCTTCGGCGGCCCTTTGCCGAGCGCGAAATCGATTCCGTTCACGTTGAGCGCGGTCATGCGGAAAAACAAATCGTTGGTCAGCTTGTCGAGCATCCGCACGCTGCCGAGCGACGCGTCGCCCTTGTAGCTGACCAGAAAATCCTTGCGCTGCTGCTCGAGCCCGACCGCGCCGTCCATCGTCAGGTTCGCGGTCGTGATCTTCGCGTTCATCCTGCTGCTCACGTAAGGATCCGCGAAGGTCAGGTCCAGCCGCTTGGTCGCGACGCGCAAGTCGGCCTTGAGCGGCGCGATCGCAGCCGTGCCGGTGACTTTGAAAGTGCCCTTGCGATTCAGCGTGCCGTCGATATCCACCCCAAAAGGCTTGGTGAAGTTGCTGGTCACGTCCTTGAGATGCAGATTCAGCGGCGCGATCGCGACCGTCACCGGTTGCGGCGCGCTCTCGTCGACGAAGGTGGCGTCGGTCTGATCCAGCGAAACGGAAGCGACCTGGAATTGAAAACTCGGCGACGCGGGCGCGGTCGGTGCGGCGGGCTGTACTGGTTTCCGCTCCGCTCGCCGGCGCTCGCGCGAGGTTCGCCGCGGCTGGCGCGTCGCCACGTGCTCGGCGTGCGGCGGAGGTTCGTTGCCGCGCATCAGCGATTCGAGACTCAACTTCCCGTCGCGCTCCCGGCGGACATACAGATGCATCCCGTCGGCTTTCACTTCGGTGACCGTCGCCTGACGCGACGCCAGGTCGAACTGCCCGATCGCGACGCTGAAATTTTTCCACTGCACCGGCTTTTCTTTTTCGTGCGGCGCATCGACCTCGAAATTTTCGATCGCGACGCTCGCCGGCTCGGAATGCACGTTGAACTTAGCGCTCGCGAAATGCGTTAGCACGTTGGCCTTCGCGCTGAACTTGCCCGACGCCACGGTAGCCGCCAGAAATTTCTGCGCGAACGGCTGCAGGGCAGGCAGATCGATCTTGTCGATCGACACGTCGCTGGTAACCTGCGATTGCGCGAGATCCAGCGCGCCGGTCACCGCCAGGGCGCCGCCGCTGTGAATATTGGTGTTCACATAGAACGTCGCCGGCGACTTCCCGAGCGTCTGAAGATTTTTTACTCCCACCTCGAGCGCATCCAGCGCATCGGTCGCCGGGGTTGCACCGCTGTTGTCCTGGATGTTCACTCCGCTTTTCGTGAGGACGAACGACTCCAACTGAAAATCCATCGGCGCTTTCGCCGTCGACGGACCCGCCACCGGTACCGCCGACTGCGCGACCGTTCCCGCCACCGGCGCCGGAGTGCTCGCAGCCGCCGGTTGCGCCGGAGGATTCGCCGCCGGAGCCGAACCGCCGCTCGCCAGCGACGAGAGATTGTTGGTGCCGTCCGGATTCAGCCGCACATTCGCGAGCAGCCCGTCGATCCAGATCGATCTCAGGTAAAACACCGCGCCGAGCGGCTCGACATCGGTCAGCTTCACCTCCGCATGTTTCAGCGCGACCAGTGGCGCGTCGGCGGTGTCGCGAACGTCGAGCTGATCCAGAGCAACCGTCCCGTTCAAGCGAATCAGCGGCTGCGACTCCGCCTGCACGAAATGCAAATAAAGATCCGTGGAGAGCGTGCCACTCGGAATTTTCACCGGCAGCTTCATCGGCGCATAACTGACGTAGAGCGGGAGGTCGAGCCGGTGCAGTTTCAAATCGACCACCGAGTCGCGCGTGGCCTGGAACGGCTTGGCCACGCCGGCGATCCGCAGCGGGCTGCCGTCGATCACCATCTGCACGAGCGGCTGCACGAACACGTCCACGTCCGCGGGCAGGTTCGCGATGAACGGCACGTTGATCTGAATCTTCTCGACCTTGTGCTGCTTGCCGAGCAGTTGATCGTCGATCGTCACTTCGCCGTCGCGCAGTTGAATGTTGGAAACCGCGAATCGCTGCGGAGAACTGGGCGCCGCGGGTTTCGGCTTCGGCGGCGCAGGAGAGCTCTCGAGCAAATCGGAAAAGTTAAACTTCTGCTGCGACAAGCGCACGACGTGGATCGCGGGCTTATCGATCACGATCTCGCCGACCACCGGCGCAAGTCTGAATAGCGAGGTCCACGAGACCTTCACCGCCAGATGCCCCAGGTCGACGAACGGTTTCTGCGGATCGTCGCGCTCGCCGACGTGCAGCTGGTCGAGATCGAGTTTGAGCCGATAAAGATTGAAGCGGATTTTGCCGACGCTCACCTGACGATGGATGCTGCCGGCGACGGAACCGGTCAGCACGTGCCGTAAAATCGGCGGAACCGCAATGTAAGTCGCAAGGCCGAGGAACAGAACCACCGACAGCACGACGATGCCGGTCTTGCGCACCCGCCGCGAACGCCCCAACTCCCGCGTGCGCGCAACCCACGGCTTGCTCGGATGAAACGCCGCCGTCAAATGTCCGAGCGCGGTTTTTGTGGATTCGCTCGCTCTTTTGAAAAAGCCCGCCATGAACCTGACGCCGCCAGCCTGAGCCGTCGCCCGCCAATAGTCAATTCGTCGGAGACAGCTTAGATGTGGTTATCGGTTGTGGATACCCAGCCAGCGCCTCCGATCCACGACTATCGGCCGCCGGCTCTGCAACAGCGCGTAGGCTTCGTCAAGCGTCTTGCCGCGCTTCGTTTTCAGGAACCACGCGACGACCAGCGGCGCGCGCTCGCATCCTTCCTCGCAATGCACCAGCACCTGATGCCCGAGTTCGAGCTCGTCGTCGATAAGCTCCGCCGTCTTGTCGAGCGTCACGACGCCCTCGGCAAGGAACGGCATGTGGATGGCCTGCGTTGGCTCGTCTTCCGGCACGTCCGGCAGCACGCTGATTATAGTCCCGCCAAACTTTTGCGCATCCTGCAAATCGCCGACGAACAACCCCGGAATTATTTCGCTCTCCTGCCAGCTCGCCATCAGACTGTGCAGCTTGACGGGCGAACGGACATTACGTCAACCTCGCGCCATGAACCTCCCACGACTGCATATTGGAGGACGATGGTTCGTCGACGAGCACGGGCGCCACATCATTTTGCGCGGCGTCAACCTGGGCGGCGATTGCAAGGTGCCCTACCCTGACGGCGGAACCAATTTCCCTTCCGACTTTTCCAACCATCGCGAGGTCTCGTTCATCGGCCGTCCGTTTCCGATCGCGGAGGCCGACGAGCACTTCTCGCGCCTGCGCGCGTGGGGCTTCAACTGCATCCGCCTGCTGACTACCTGGGAGGCGGTCGAGCATCGCGGCCCGAATAACTACGACGTCGAATACCTCGACTACTTCGCCGAGTTGTGCCGACTTGCCGGTGACTATGGCTTCTATGTATTCGTCGATTTTCACCAGGACGTCTGGAGTCGCATGTCCGGCGGCGACGGCGCACCCTGCTGGCTATTCGAAAAAGTTGGAATTGACTATAGGCGGATCGCCGAGTCAGGCTCCGCTCATGTGATGCAACATCTATATGACTATTCGCGCGGCGGACGTCAGGAAGATCGCTACCCGACCATGAGCTGGTCGGCGAATTCGCGACGTCCCACTAATGGCATCATGTGGACCCTGTTCTTCGCCGGTCGCGACTTCGCTCCCGGCCTCACTATCGACGGCGACAACGCTCAAGACTACATGCTCGAGCACTACCTCGGATCGATGGGCGAAATCGCTCGCCGCATCCGCGACCTGCCCAACGTCATGGGCTTCGACTCGCTCAACGAACCCACTCCCGGGTGGATCGGGCAGTCGCTCACCTATCGTCATCTCGGCCCGAGCGAAACCAATCCAAATCGTGCGATGCCCGGCCTTGCGTGGTCACCGATCGACGGCCTGCTGGTCTCTCACGGAGTCACACGCTCGGTACCGGTCCTCAGCTTCGATACCAAGGCGGTCGTGCACAAACGGGATCGCACGATCAATCCCGAGCGCATCTCGATCTGGCTCGATGATCGAAGCGATCCATTCGAGCAGGCAGGTGCGTGGAAGCTCAATAAAGACGGCACCTTCGACGTTTTGCGCGACGATTTTTTCCAGCACGTCGGTGACCGCAAGGTAAACTTCATCGAAGACTACATGGGACCGTTTTTCGCGCAGGTCGCCAGGAGCATGCGCGAGATTAATCCAGATTGGATCCTGTTTGCTGAACTCGATCCGCACTCGGGCTTCTTCGGACCGGGATTTCCCGCCGACACTCCGCCCAACACCGTCAACGCCGGTCATTGGTACGACGTGGTCACGCTCTCGACCAAGACTTTCAATCCGAATTTCAGTCTGGGCGCGATGACCGGCGAAATTGCTGAAGTTGCCGACGAATTGCAGGCGCGCTACGAACGTCAGCTCGGCAAAATCGCGAGAATGTCGGAGACGGTGAACGGCGGCGCGCCCACCTTAATCGGCGAATGCGGAATCCCGTTCGATTTAAACGGCGCCGAAGCATATCGCGCCTTCAGGGCCGGCGATCGCAGCGATACACCATGGACTCCGCACATCATCGCGCTCGATCTGATGTATAACGCACTGGATACTCTGTTAATCAATAGTACACAATGGAACTATACTGCATCCAATCGCAACGATCTGGCTATTGGCGACGGATGGAACCAGGAGGATCTGAGTATCTTCTCGCGCGACCAACAGACTAATCCCGCCGACATCAATAGTGGTGGCCGCGCGCTCGCCGGCTTCGTCAGGCCCTACGCGATGGCGACGGATGGAACTCCGCGCAAGATGAAATTCGATCGCGTCACGGGATTGTTCGACTACACTTTCGAGGCCGATCCAGCCGCGGCCGGCGCGACCGAAATATTCGTTCCGCACCTTCAGTATCCACGCGGATGCGAGATCGAAGTGATCGGCGGCGTCGCCGAACTGGACCTCGACAACCAGCGCGCCACCATCAAAGTCGAGCAGCCCGGCGAAGTCCGCATCGTAATCTGTCGCAAGCCCTGAACCGGAGGTCTTTTCGCGATGATCAGGGGAAGCTGCCTGTGTGGTGGCGTGGCCTTCGAGGCCAGCGATCCGATCGAGCTACGCAATTGTCATTGCTCGCGGTGCCGCAAAGCGCGCGGTGCGGCATTCGCCGCCAACATGTTCGTGCCGGTCGGATCTTTCCGATGGACTCGCGGAGAAGATCTCGTGACTACCTATCGGATGCCGAACACCCAACGATTTGGAAATTCGTTCTGCCGTATCTGCGGCAGCCCGATGCCGCGAAGGGTTCCGACTCGCGAAGTCGTGTTGATTCCGGCGGGCGCGCTCGACGACGATCCAAAGATTCGCACGAGCGGTCACATCTACGTCGGCTCGAAGGCTCCGTGGCACGAGATTACCGACGCCCTGCCGCAACATCCCGAAGGCCCACCGCCAGTCTGACGAGAGTTGAAAGCTCTCGAAAGGGGCATAAATGCTCAAGCATGTTCTAACTCTGGTGGTGCTTTGTTTGTTGCCGGGGAATGCTTGGGCAAAGTGTGCTCGCGGCACCATCGTGATTTACGGTCTGATTTCAGGTCCTGCTGCCGGGTCTACTGTCTCTGTGCAAGTACTCCCGGATCCAAATTGGAACTCAGAACCTGCAGCGGTCGTCGATACCGACGGCAAATTCGACGTGACCCGATACTTCGATCCCTACGATGGACCCGGGTTGGTGGTACCGGATAGGTGCACCCGCAAGCCCAAAACCATCACGGTCCAACTCCATAGAAATGGGCAGTTGCTCGATCAAAAGGTTCTCGAAATCAATCGAGACTTCGTGAGCGAGCGCAACGTTGATTTCAGGCTACGATCGCCGATCATCCTGCATTCTTACTGACCGTTAACTGTACTTCCGTTCTTGCCACCACGGAAAGTATGACGGCATGTCCTTCGAAACCTTGTCTGGAAATTTCGCGGGACGCTTTTCCAGAAACGACGCCACGCCTTCTTTGACGTCCGCCGACGATCCGCGCGCGAAGATTCCGCGGCTGTCGATCTTGTGCGCTTCCATCGGATGGTCCGCGCCCGCCATCTTCCAGAGCATCTGGCGAATCAGCGCAACCGATACTTGCGACGTGTTGTCGGCGATCTCGCGCGCAAGCGCTCGCGCCGCCGGAATAAGTTGATCTGGTTTGTAGATCTTCTTGATCAACCCGCCTTCGAGTGCTTCCTCGGCGGGGAAGACGCGCCCCGTGAACGTCCACTCCAGCGCCTGCGAGATGCCGACGATCTTCGGCAGGAACCAACTCGAGCACGCCTCAGGCACGATTCCGCGACGCGCAAAAACGAATCCGAAGCGCGCGTTCTCCGACGCCAGCCGAATGTCCATCGCGAGTTGCATCGTCACGCCGACGCCGACCGCCGGTCCGTTGACCGCCGCGATCACAGGTTTCAGACTTTCGAAGATTCGCAGCGTCAGGCGTCCGCCGCCATCGCGAACTCCTTCGTTGCTCCAATCAACGCTGCCGTCAGATTTGATCGCCGAACGGCGCTCCGGCCGATCCTCGCGCGTCGAATCGAACGTCCTGGGACCCGCCGACAAGTCCGCACCCGCGCAGAACGCGCGCCCCGCGCCCGTCACGATGACGGCGCGCACGTTGTCGTCCGCGTCGGCCTTATCGAACGCGTCGATCATCTCGTTCATCATGATGCCGGTGAACGCGTTGAGCTTCTCCGGCCGGTTCAGCGTGATCGTCGCGATATTATCGGCGACCTCGTAAATAATCTGTTCGTACGCCATCGACTGGCCTCCCGCCTACTTCACGAAAAGCATCAGCGCTTCGTAAACCACCGCCGGCTTCTGCTGTCCCACGACCTGGATCTCCGTCTCGCGCGTGAGCATCGTGCCCATCGGCCGCGGATCGACCGCGATCAGCCGCGAGCGCGCATGCACGCTCGCGCCGGCCGGCACTGGAGACACGAAGCGCAGTTTGTTCGCGCCGTAGTTCACGACGTTGCGAAATCCGGTGATCGCGTATTCATCGGTACTTTTGAACGCAGGCAGCAAGCTCAGCGTCAAAAATCCGTGCGCCACCGGCCCGCCGAACGGACTTTCTTTTTTGCAACGCTCGATATCGATATGAATCCACTGATGGTCGCCGGTCACGTCGGCAAACTGATTAATTTTTTCCTGCGTCACGTGAATCGGTTCGCTCCACGGCCCGAACTCCTTGCTGATCTTCTTATTGAGCGCCGATATATCGTCAAACTTGATCGTCTCCATCGTCGTTCCTCTCCCTGTTTTTCGATTGCGATGCGAATCCTGAAGCTTCCACGGTTCTAGCCGACTCGGGTTTCGAAATGCAACTGAAAGCAGAGACGCGCCGAATGCCGCCATAGTCAGTGGGGCGGCCCGCCGTGCCCGCCATTCCGCATTTATTTTTTGGACTAAAAAGCCGGTTGGTGACTAGGAACTAGTGACGCGGAATTTCGATTGGTCCGGGACAGAGCGCGACCTCGGGAGGGCGACGAGTTATGTTGAGCGAAAAGCCCGGCGCATATATCGGAGCATCGCCGGCTTGCAAATTCGCCATCTGCTGGAAGTCGGGATAGTCGATACGCGGCGACGCGTTGGGCGTGCATCGGCGACGACTAACATCGTTGCTTTCCCCGAGATCATTCTCAAACAGAAAATGCTGATTCTCGTCCGGTGAGAGCCACGACGCGGGTGAAATCCACGACGCGCGCGTTGCATCCGTATAGCCGCAATTAATTGATCCTGCGCACTCTGAACCCCATGCACGGTCAAATGCGTATCCAAGCGCGACGAAAAGCACAATGGTCATCCAAAATCCCAGCGATAAAAATATCTTGCCCATGATCGGCTTCCTCTGCAGGATTAAATTGAGCATTTTCTGTGCCCAAAAAATCCCAACAGAGTTAGCAACGACCCGTTCGCGGGACCTGTATAATTTACAGCGCGGCGAAAACTGCGAAGGTAAGTCTGACCTGCTTACTGATTAGCCACCTCGAGCTCGATCCTGTCCGCGTACTTCTTGATCGCTGCCTCGCGCAGCCGCGGAATATGCTGAGTCGGGAACAAACCGTCGGTTGCTTTGTAATCGCGCAACACCTGGCGCGCGAGCGTTATCTTGTGGACCTCAGTCGGCCCGTCGGCGAGTCCCATATGAAAGCTCTGGATCACCTGCTCGACGAACGGCATCTCGCCGGTGGCGCCAAGCGATCCGTGCAAGTGTAGCGCGCGCGCCGCCACGTCGTGGAATACTTTCGGCATGAGCGCCTTCACCGCCGCGATATCCTTGCGCACCTTCAGATAGTCCTTGTAGCGATCGATCTTCCACGCGGTGCGCAATACCAGCAGCCTGAATTGCTCGATCTCCATCCAGGAGTCCGCGATCTTTTCCTGCACCATCTGCTTGTCCGCGAGCCGCGATCCCTGCGTTGTGCGCGACAACACCCGCTCGCACATCATGTCGAACGCCTTGCGCACCTGCCCGATCGTGCGCATCGCATGATGAATCCTGCCCCCGCCGAGCCGCGTTTGCGCCACCACGAACGCGCTGCCGCGAGGCCCGAGCATATGGTCCTTCGGCACGTGCACGTCTTCATATCTGATGTAGGCGTGACTGCCGCCGCGCTCATGCGTCCCGACCCCGAGGTTCTTCAAGATGTTCACGCCCGGAGTATCCTTCGGCACGATAAACATCGACATGCGGTTGTATTCCTTCGCGTCGGGATCAGTCACCACCATCACGATAAGAAACGACGCGAGATGCGCATTCGACGAAAACCATTTCTCGCCGTTGATCACCCAGCTGTCGCCCTTCAGCTCCGCATGCGTCTTGAAAACCTTCGGATCGGCGCCGCCCTGCGGCTCGGTCATCGAGAACGCCGACACGATTTCGTTGTCGAGCAGCGGCTGCAGATATTTTTTCTTCTGCTCGGGCGTCCCGTAATGCGCGAGAATTTCCGCGTTGCCCGAATCGGGCGCCTGGCATCCGAACACGATTGGCGCATAGGTCGCGCGTCCCAAAATCTCGTTCATGAGTCCGAGCTTGACCTGTCCGTAGCCCTGCCCACCGAGCTCCGGCCCCAGATGGCACGCCCACAGCTTGCGCTTTTTCACTTCGGCCTGAAGCGGCCGCACCAACGCGTTGCGTTTCGGATCGCGCACGTCATAAGGATGGCAATCGAGCACGAACTCGAGCGGCTCGACCTCCTCGCGCACGAATTTTTCGATCCAGTCGAGCTCCTTCTGGAACTCCGGCTCAGTTTCAAAATCCCAACTCATGATATTTCGTCCTCCGTGTAGAGTGTTGTCCCGCCGATTCGCGCGGCTGGAACTCACAACCGGATTCTCGCCAATGCGGGAAGTTTTTACCAGAGCGCTGTTCCCATGGTGGCACAGGCTTTAGCCTGTGATTTTCTGGATCATGCAAATCCAGGCTGAAGACCACAGGCTAAAGCCTGTGCCACTGTCTTTCAGATTATGACTCCGCCCTGCCTGCATTTGATCGTCCTCTGGAATCGTTCGACGCGCCTCAGCAAGATACCTTTATAAGTTCCATGAAACTCTCGATCATCGACCAATGCCCCGTTCCTGCCGGCTTCACCACTGCCGACGCTTTCCGCAATACCATCGAGCTTGCGCGACTCGCTGACCGCCTCGGCTACGAGCGCTACTGGATCGCCGAGCATCATGCGACCGGCGCCTTCGCCAGCCCCGCGCCCGAAGTTCTCATCGCGCGCGTCGGCGCCGAGACCTCGCACATCCGCGTGGGCTCGGGTGGCGTGATGCTTCCGCATTACAGTCCGATGAAAGTCGCTGAGAGCTTCCGGGTGCTGCACGCGCTGTATCCCGGGCGCATCGATCTCGGCATCGGGCGCGCGCCCGGCGGCAGCCCGCTCGATTCATTCGCACTGCGCCGCGATCGCAACTCGCAGCAGACCGAGGACGACTTCCCCAAACAACTGCTCGAGCTGATCGCGTTCCTCCACGGCGGCTTCCGACCCGATCACGCCTTCAGCCGCATCGAGCTTTCGCCCGCGATGCCCGGGGCGCCCGACGTCTGGCTGCTCGGCTCGAGCATGTGGAGCGCGGCCGCCGCGGCGCAGCTTGGATTGCCGTACGCGTTCGCGCACTTCATCGATCCTACTCACACCCGCGCCGCGATCGAGTACTACCGCACTCACTTCAAGCCCTCGAACGAGCTCTCCGCACCCGTTGCGATTCTGGGAATCAGCGCGATATCCGCGCCGACTGACGCCGAAGCTCAACGGATGGCGTCGAGCGTGCGCCTCTTCGTGCGTCATGCACGCCAGGGAATGCGCGGTCCGATCCCAACGCCCGAGCAGGCGCTCGCCGAGCTGGGCCCGGGGCCGTTACCCGCCGACGTGATGATGCGCGAAACGGGAGAATGGCCGCGCGCGATCATCGGCACGCCCGACCACGTCCGCGACACGCTGGTCGACATCGCAAGCGTCTTGCACCTGGAGGAAGTGATGCTCGTGACCGTCGTGCACGATCATCAAGCCCGCCTGCGCTCGCACGAGCTCCTCGCCAAAACCTTCAACCTAACCCCGCGTTAAGGCGCAGCAGCTGAGCCCTGCTCCTGGCCGGGATTCAGCGGCAGGACCTTGCCGACCGCGATGCGGGCTTCCTCGTCGGCGAGCGGCAGAGTTGCGCGCATCGCTAGTGCCGATACGAGCCCCATCGCGATGAACATAATCCAGGCGCCGGTGTAACTGCCGGTCACATCGAAAATCCGCCCCGCTATCGCCGGCCCCGCTGCAAATCCGAACGTTGTGAACAGCGCCAACAGTCCCAGGATCGATCCAAGTCGCCGGACGCCGAGAGATTCATTGATCACCAGCGGCAGCAGATGCGTTTCGCGCACAAATCCGAACACTACTATGCACGCTGCGACTGCCGCGAAGTGCGGGGCGCCGAGCAATGCGGCGATACCGGCCGCAGCCGCGACGAACACCGCCGTAAGCATCACGCGCCCGCCGCGGCTATCCGCCATGGAACCAATTACAAAACTTCCGATTGCGCTGAAGATGAACATCGCAGCAAACAGCCCCGCTGCGACCGTCGGCGCATATCCGATGCCGGTGAGATAGGGAACCAGATGGACCTGGACGCCGAGGCTGGCGGTGGCGAACAAGACTTCGGCGATCGCGATGAGCCAGAACGATCGAGACCGCAGCGCTTCGCTCAATTCGAGGCCCGGCACCGTCATCGCGCTGACCGTGGCCATTTCCGAATCGTCTGCATGCGCGTCCGGTCGCGTTTTCACGAATGCGGCCAGCAGCGGAATCACTATCAACGCGATCGGCACGCCCATCGCGAAGTATCCCGCCCGAAATCCGTAGTGCAGCACCACGTAGTTCGCGAAAATTGTGACCCCGGTGCCGCCCAGCGGAATTCCCGCGAAAGCTACCCCCAGCGCGAGCCCGCGGTTCTCCTGGAACCAGTTGGTGATCACCAGCGCCGTCGGAATAATCGTCGAAGCGGTGACTCCGACCCCGAGGATGAACAGGATTATCAGGAATTCAGCCGCCGAATTCGCGCGGCTGAGCGCCATGTAACCGAGTGCCACCGTCGATGCGCCCGCGATCATCATCTGGCGCGCACCGATCCGATCCATCAGCCATCCAACCGCGGGACTACTGAGGCCTGCCGCCAGCGGAGCGATACCGGCCAACAGCGAGAAAAATCCGCGGCTCCATCCGAAATGCTTGATCACCGGAATAAAGAACACGCTGCCCGCGTTGATCGGTCCCCAGATCAGGAACAAGGTCGCGAACAGTGCGCCGACTACTACCCAGCCTCGTTCATCCTGCTTGTCCATGAATGGTGCGCTCCTGAAGTTTCACGATTCGCAGATTCTCCAATCGCTCGATGGAGCAATTCTTGCGCTCGATCCATATTTCGTGAAATTAGGTATCTGTGCACATCTGTCGTGCAAAATCTCACAGCCGCTCGTCGGGCACGGAGGATCTTCGGGATGGATCAATGGGACGACATCCGCTTCTTCCTCGCTATCGTCCGAGAAAGAAGCCTCTCAGGCGCCGCGAGGGTATTAGGCGTTGATCACGCGACAGTTGGGCGCCGCCTGACTGCGTTCGAGCGGCGCCTTAGCGCAAAACTCTTCAACCGGACGCCCGAAGGATTCGCGATCACCTCCGCCGGCCAGGCCATCCTGAACCAGGCGGAAGGGATGGAAACCGCCGCGCTCGCGGTCGAGCGGCTGGCGACCGGTCATGACACGCGATCGAGCGGACTGGTGCGATTGACGACGCTCGAGATGCTCGCGCACCAGGTCATCGTGCCGGCGCTGGCGACCCTCCTTCAGAAACATTCGCAACTCCAGGTCGACTTGCTGATTGGCCTGACCACGCTCGACATCGCACGACGCCAAGCCGATATCGCTGTGCGTACCGCGCGCCCTACCGACTCCAACTTGATCTGCCGCAAGCTCGGAGAATTTGGAGTCGCAGCTTACGCATCCCATCGCTACCTGGCGGCCCACGGCAGACCCAAACGCGGCGCGGGTTTGCGAGGTCATTCTCTTATCAAGTACCCGGTCACCCCGCCGTCTCTTGGGGTGCCTTTTCAGGGCGAATCGCTCGAGGACGCCCGCATCGCGATGCATACGACGGGGACCGCCTTCGTGCAGATCAGGGCGGTCGAACATGGAATCGGGATCGGCGAGTTGCCGTGCTGCCTCGCCGACGAGAATCCTGAACTGGAGCGCGTATGGCCGCATGAGCGGCCGACGATGCGTCAGGTGTGGATGGTCATCCATCAGGATTTGCGACGCGCCGCCAGGATTCGGCTGGTCTCAAACGCAATCGTTGAAGCCTTCGAACGCAATGCGGCAGTTCTGCGCTACGGCCGTCCGCGCAAACGCCGGTATTCTTGACGTACGCGCGCGACCTTTCTAAAGAAGAGACAACGCTGGGGGCGGAGGATTCCTATGGCGATCGACGGAAACAAACTACAGGAACTGATCAATAAAATGTTCGGCGACGTCGGCGCCGCAATGGGCTCGGCGCTGGTGATGCTCGGCGACAAGTTTGGATTTTATAAAACGCTCGCCGCCGACGGACCGATGACGTCCGCGGAGCTCGCGTCGAAAACCGGCACCGTCGAGCGCTACGTCCGCGAATGGGCCGCCGCTCAAGCCGCCGCCGGTTACATCAACTACGACGCCGACTCAGGCCGCTTTTCGATTTCGCCCGAGCAGGCGCTCGTGCTGGCCGATGAAAACGGGCCGGCATTTTTCCCCGCGATGTACGAAATTGTCGCCGCGACGCTCCGCGACGAACCCAAAGTTGCCAATGCGTTCCGCAACGGCGGCGGCGTCGGATGGCATGAGCATGACGCCTGCCTCTTCAGCGGCACCGAGCGCTTCTTCCGCCCCAGCTACGCGATGCATCTGGTTTCCGAATGGATTCCCGCGCTCGATGGCGTCAAGCAGAAACTCGAGCGCGGCGCTCGCGTCGCAGATGTCGGATGCGGCCACGGCGCGTCGGTAGTCCTGATGGCGAAAGCGTTCCCGAAATCGAAATTCTTCGGCTTCGACTATCATCAGCCGTCGATCGACCGCGCCCGCGAAATTGCGCGCGATGCGGGAGTCGCCGATCGCGTAACCTTCGAGCGCGCCACGGCCAAGGAATTTCCGGGCACCTTCGACCTCGCCGCCTTCTTCGACTGTCTGCATGACATGGGCGATCCGGTCGGCGTGGCCGCGCACGTTAAATCCTCGCTGGCCGCAGATGGAACCTGGATGGTGGTCGAGCCGTTCGGCAACGACCGCCTCGAGGATAACCTCAATCCGGTCGGCCGCGTATTCTACGCCGCATCGACAATGATCTGCGTCCCGGGCTCACTCTCGCAGGAAGTGGGCCTGGGTCTCGGTACACAGGCGGGAGAAAAGCGACTGACCGAGGTGCTGAAAGCCGGCGGCTTCACCCGAGTCCGCCGCGCAACGGCAACCCCTTTCAACCTGATCCTCGAAGCGCGCCCGTGACGTAGCGCGGGAATCTCAGTACGCTACGAAGCCGCCGTTCTCGATCAGCTTCACCGGCACGCCCTCGACTTCTTTCGGCGCGGCGGCTTGCGCCTGCGGCGTCATCTTCGTCACGTAAACTTCGATCGCGGGCTTTCCCGGTTGATCGCTCATCCCGATGGCGGTCCCGACGGCGCCCGGAATTTTCATGAGATCGTCCTCATGCCGGTCGCGCACCGCGGCAGCCGAATCGGCTACCTCCTTCGACATGCCCATGTTCCCGGCCAGCACATCTGATTGAGCCGTCTCCGAGGTCGCTGTCGGCGTGCAACTTCCCACCATCGAAACGCCCAGCCCGCTCAGCACATCAGATATCGGATTGGCTATCGTCTGCTCTTCATTCCCCGAGCCGGCGAACAGTAGTGCGACCGCCTGCGGGCAAGCGTCCTGAGTTACGATGAGCGATCCGGAGTCGCCTGGTCCGCCAAAGTTATTCGGGGGAGCCGGGCTGTTAATCAGAATCTGATCGACAAACTTCGCTACCTTTCCGCCGCCGTAACTTATCTTGAAGCGGCCACTAATCGATGAAATCGTTCCGGTCGTGAGGCATGTCGTTCGCCCCATCTTCTGCACCGCAAGGCCGACGCTTGGCGCAGTCACCGAGCTTGCGATTCCCCCGATGTTCAAGATTTCGGAGCTCACGTCACCCGGATCAACCGCCGCAATAGCCGCATCGATTGTGTTCTTCCCCGAGAATTTAATGTTGACGGTGCGGGTGAAGGTCGCAACCGCGTCACCAGGCATCTGCTGGCAATTGATTGCGTTTTCCGGCAGGCCCGGCTGAACGATCAGATCACCGGGCGTCGCCTTGTTAATGTCCGCGAGTACATGATTGTTGCTCAGGATGTACTGATTGTCGCTCGAATCCTGCACCATCGATCCCAGCGTTCCGCCGAAGCAGAATTCCTGGTGATGCATCTTTTCGAACGCATTGATATTTCCGCCTGAGACGCCAAGCGGGATCGGTCGGGGCAACGTCGTTTGTTGATCGCACGTAACTGCGCCCGCCGGCATCGACGCCGCGCCGATCGCCAACACACCAAGCGCGAGGGTAGCCGCCATTGCTGAATACTTCGTAGCAATCTCCCATCTTGAAAATAAACTTCGGGGAAATTACACCACGTTCCGATGCGGCTGCACCAGACTGCAATTTTTTCAATTACGAAGATGCGGTGATCCGCGCTCGGAACGCGCGTCACACCGCGAGTCTCGCCACCCGTTAGCGCGCGATCTAGTAGGCGACGAATTCGCCGCTCTCGATCAGCTTGACCGGCGTGCCTTCGACTTCTTTGGGCGCGGCAGCCTGCGCCTGAGGCGTCAGCTTATCGACGTAGAGCACAATCGTCGTTTGACCGGGATGATCGCCGGCGCCGATCCCCGTGCCGACTGCTCCCGGAATACTCATAAGCGAGTCCTCGTGGCGGTCGCGAACCGCAGCGGCTACGGCGACGGCCTCCTTCGACACCGGCGCACCCCCAGCCACTAGTTCTGCATTCGCTGAGTCGGATGAGAGCGACGCGGTACAAGTGCCCACCATCGAAACGTTCAGCGCGCTCAGCACCGTGGAAATTGGATTGGCGATGGTCAATCCGCTAGCTGATCCCGCAAACAGCAGGGCCACCGGCTGCGGGCAATCGTCATCGGTTACGATCAATGAGCCGGAGTCGCCGGCTGCGCTAAATTGAGGTGTTTCAAGGCTTCCACTCACAACAATCTGGTCGACAAACTTAGCCGGTTTCGGACGCTTCGTATCGGAGTAGTTTACCCTCAAATGGGCATCCAGCTGCGCGACCGCCCCGAACGTCAGACAAGTCGTACGACCCATTTTCTGTACAGCCATCCCGATTGTGGCCGTCGCCGGCGAGCTTGAGATTCCCCCGATGAATGCGATCTCGGGGCTTACGTCTCCCGGATTCACCGCTGCAATGGCGGCGTCGACGTAGTTCCTGCTCCCGTTGAACTTGAGTCTTACCATGCCGCTGAAAGTTGCGACGGCATTGCTCGGCGCCTTCAAACATTCCACGTCCACCAGGCCTGGCTGAACGATGAGATCGCCGGGTTTAGCCGTATTTTGATCCGCGAGCACATGATTATTGCTCAGGATGTACTGAGTATCGGTTGCGTCCTCGACCAACGACCCCAGCGTCCCACTGTAACAACCGCTAAGCTTTCCGCTGTTGGCCCTGAGAAGCGAGTTGATATTCCCGCCCGAAACGCCCAGCTCAATCGGGCGCGTCTGCGCCGTTTGCTGAGGCGAGTAACTGCACTGGGAAGGCTGCTGTGCGAGCGCATTTTGTGGCATCGACGCAACACCGATCGCAAGCATGCAAGCAACCAGCGCTGTCCCCTTCGTCTTATAATTCATAGATTCTCCCCATTATTCCCCATCTTTCCCCGCTCTGAAGTCGAGAGGCGGACATGTTCACGCCGTAACAGCAAGATTTGCACCAGAGACCTGAGTCCAGCTGGCAAAAGCTCACCATTAGTATGCTAACTGCTCGTTAACAGGCGTCGAGCAACGCCCCAGCGCCCCGATGACCCGCTATGATGCTCAAGCGTGTCGCAGGGAGCAATGGCCATCCCGGTACAAAATGAATCTCTTCCCCTCTCCCAGAATGGGAGAGGATCTAAGGTGAGGATCCTTATAAAGCGCGCGATTCTCTCGCACGCAATTCAAGATTCTGCTCTTCTGCGAAAGAGTGCTAGCCAGGTTATGTGACCGACTAAATCGCTGGATGCTTGTCCTTCCACGGTCGCGCGCGCTCGAACTCAGCGGCCAGCGCGATTACGCCCGCTTCATCGCCGGGACGTCCGACAATTTGCAGCGCGAGCGGCAATCCTGCCTTGCTGAATCCGTTGGGAATCGAGATCGCCGGCTGACCGGTCGAGTTGAACGGAAACGTGAACGCGATCCAGGCGTAAATTTCGTCAGCGCCCGTCGCCGGATTCGACGCCAACGTGCCGATCCGCACCGCCGGTCGCGTGAGCGTCGGCGCGATCAGCGCGTCGTAGGGCATCAGCCTATGGATGATATCGCGCGACGTGTTGTGCATCCCGGTGACCGCGCGGATATAATCCGCGGCGGAAATTTTCGCGCCCCATTCGTAACTCCCGCGCACTACCGGATCGAGCAACTCCGGATTCGGAATATTCAGCGCCGACACCGACGCGCCTACGATCACCCGCGCAAATTTTCCCAGCATCGCGGCCGGATCGATCGTGATCGGCTCGACGCTATGCCCCATCTCGCGCAGCACTCCGCATGCGGACTCGAGCGCCGCGAGCGTTTCGGCGTCCACGGTGCCGAGCTCGCTCTTGTTGAGAAGCGCGAGCCGTAGTTTTTTCGGATGCGCCGACACCTCCTCGACGAACGGACGCGTATGCGGGCGCGCCGCGTACGGATCGCCCGGCATCATCCCCGCCATCGTATCCAGCATCAGCGCAGCGTCGCGCACCGTGCGCGCGATCGGACCCGTGGTCGAAAGCCCGCCCCATGATTCGCCCTCCGACGGCGCCCGCGTGATCCGTCCGCGCGACGGCTTGATTCCCACCAGCCCGCAGCACGCCGCCGGTATCCGCACCGACCCTCCCCCATCGCTGCCTTGCGCGACAGGATGCAATCCGGCGGCGACGGCAGACGCCGACCCACCGCTCGATCCGCCCGCAGTATGTTCGAGGTTCCACGGATTTCGTGCCGGCGGACAAAGTCCGCCCTCGGTCGTCGGCCGCAATCCAAATTCCGGCGTCGAAGTTTTCCCCAGCAGGATTCCGCCCGCATTCGCGAGCCGTACCGCAAGTTCCGCATCTGCGGGCGCGTGCCAGTTTTCATAATTCTTGGATCCAAAGGTGGTGCGAATGTCCTTCGTCCACAGCAAATCCTTGAGCGAATACGCGACCCCAAACAGCGGCAGCTTGACCGCGTCCGCAGTGTTCATCTTCTCGAGCCGCGCCGCATCCGCCAGCGCGCGCTCGGCAGTAACCGTAATGAACGCGCCCAACTTCGGATTCAGCTCCTCGACGCGCTTCAGAAAAAACTCCGCCACCTCGCGCGGCTTCACTTCCTTCTTCAGTACCAGCTCACGCAGATCCCAAGCTTCGATAAATGGATCGAGCATCGTCATGTATCCTCACTAATCAATCGGCGGATGTTTGTCCTTCCATGGACGCGCCTTTTCGAATTGCGCCGCGAGCCCGATGATCGTCACCTCGTCCGCCTGGCGACCGACAATCTGCATCGCGAGCGGCAGCCCTGATTTGCTGAATCCATTCGGCACCGAGAACGCCGGCTGCCCCGTCGCGTTGAACGGGAACGTGAACGGAATCCATTCGGGCAGCTCGTCCAGGTATTTGCTCGGATGCGACGGCAACGTCCCGAGCTTCACCGCGGGACGACTCGTAACCGGCGAGATAACGGCGTCGTACGGCGCGAGCTCCTGCACGATCTCGCGCGAGACGTTATGCATCTGCGTGACGTTCGTAATGTACTCGACGGCCGTGATTTTCTGCCCGGCCTCCCACAGCGCCCGCACCACCGGATCGACCAGGCTGATATCCTTGACCGGCGTCGACGCCACCCCCGCGCAAATCAGCGACATCACGATATCGCGCATGCGCCCGCCGGGGTCGGTGCTGATTGGCTCGACGCGATGGCCCATCTCCTCGAACAACTTCGCCGCGGAATCGAGCGCGTCGAGCGTCTCCGAATCGACCTTCGCCAGCGAGGTTTTCGAGATCATTCCAATTCGCAGATGACGCGGCGCAATTTCGACTGCGGCCTTGAACGACGTGACCGGTTCCGGCGCCCAATACGGATCGCCGACCACCGGCCCGTGCATCACGTCGAGCATCGTCGCAACGTCGCGCACCGATCGCGCCATCGGGCCGAACGTCGCGAATCCCGCCCACGCCTCGCCCGCCACCGGCGACAGCGAGATACGCCCGCGCGACGGTTTGATTCCGACCACGCCGCAGCATGCCGACGGGATGCGAATCGATCCTCCGCCGTCGCTGCCCTGCGCGAGCGGACCGAGTCCCGCCGCGAGCGCACTGCCTGCGCCGCCGCTCGACCCGCCCGCCGTGTGCTCGAGGTTCCATGGATTCCGCGCCGGCGGACAAAGGCCGCCCTCAGTCGTCGGACGCCCGCCAAACTCGGGCGTGGTGGTCTTGCCGAGCAGGATCCCGCCCGCATTGCACATCCTGAAGACGATCTCCTCGTCCGCAGGCGGCATGAAGTTCTCGTAATTCTTCGACCCCATCGAAGTGGGGATGTCTTTGGTCCAGTTGAGGTCCTTGATCGAATACGGCACCCCGAACATCGGCGCGCGATGCCGCTCCGCATCGCTCATTTTCTCAATCCGCTCAGCGTCAGCGAGCGCACGCTCCGGCGTAATAGTCATGAACGCCCCGAGCTTCGGATTAAGCTTCTGCACGCGCGCAATAAAAAACTCAGCAACCTCGCGCGGCTTGATTTCCTTCTTAAGGATCAAGTCGCGCACTTCATGAGCCTCGATGTAGGGATTGAGCATCACATTCACCTCCGTCAGACGATGCGTCGATTCAAAAACCCTAGTAGCGCAAAACGAACCCGCCCGCCAACAGCGGTTGAACTTGAACGGATCGTTAGGGACTCGCGCCTTCATTTTTTTGTGTCATCCTGACAGAGCGAGCAACGCGGCAGTACTTGGCTTCTGGCCTCCGGACAGCTTCGCGCCAGCGAAGCCGGTTCCGGTTTCTGAAATCGCGCAGCGGTCCACCACCGTCTTCGCTCCGCCTTACACAATGATAAGACTTATCCAACGGAGACCCTGCGATTGTTCGGAACCCTGATTCTCTGGACCCACGCTGCCGCCGGCGCAATCTGGGTGGGCGCGTGCGCATGCTTCGTGATCGCGGGACTCGCGCTTTCAGCGGGCAGCGTCGATCAGCGCAATTTCGCGACCAACGCTGCGCCCAAAATCGACCTGCTCGGCCTTGTCGCCGCGATCGTCCTTCTGATCACAGGATTCATCAACCTGATGACCGCAGGAGTCGCCCGACACTTCGTGTTCTCGACTGCCTTCATGACCGTGCTCGCGATCAAGATCGCATTGTTCATCATTATGATCATGGTGATGACGTGGTCGATGAGAATCGGCGCCGTAATCAGAGCGGTCGTGGCGCGCGAACGTACCGACGCCGTACCGGGCGCGATGACTCGGATGGTGCGCGCGCACATCGCAATTGTGGCGATGGGCGGTATCGCGCTGATCCTCGGAACCTGGTTGATGGGATCATGAGGTGATGCGCGATTTCGGCACAGGCAAGCGAATCGGACCGCTGCTCGCGGCGATATTGCTCCTAGCGAATGCGCTGGTGTCCAACGTCATGTCGGGCGATTCACCGCCGCCGAACCAGGCACCGATGCAAATTCCGATGCAGCCCGCTCCCGTAATGCCCACGCCTGCCGAGAAAAATGAGTTGCAAATCCCGCAACAGCCGCCGCCCGCGTCGAGCGCGCTGACTCTCCCTGCGCAATCGATGCTCGATGCGGCCCGCTCGCGCGGTGCGACCGACTACCTGCATTCACATCGCCTGCCCTTCGTCACCGCCAAGGTTTTCCAGGACGCGTCAGGAGCGCCGGCATCTCTCACACTATCGGGACAGGTCGCGTCCGAGTTCGGCCGCGAGGACGCCGAGCGCAAGGCGCTCAAGTTTCTCGGCACGCAGAACCTCGCGCTCGACAATCAGATTCAGGTCGAACCCAACCTCGCGACCCGCGAGATTCCGCCCGGCAACCAGAACTCCGTGCTCAAGCTGCCGAGTGTGTTCAACGGATGCTGGGAGCTGGTGAACGATCAGCAGAACGGTCCCGTCCGGCTGCAGCCCGGCGCGCCCGAGGGATGCCTCTACACGCACGACTCGGGACGCTTCTGCTACCAACGCGGCGCGGACGGAAAATATGTCCCGAGCTTTTCGTCGCTGCGCCTGACGCCGGGCCTCTATGGAACCCAAACCGAACAATGGTCGCGCCTCGAATTGGTTTCGACCGACGGCGTTGCTTCGATGCGAATGCGGTTCCTGCTCCATCATAAGGAACAAGGCGCCAGCTTTTTTGGTCTCCTGTTCTCGCATCCTACGGCGATCGACGAGACTCACGAATTTTCCTGCCGCGTCGAGGGCGACACGATGCATTGCGAAGACCGCGAATTCGGCCGCATCGCCGGCCAGCGATGGTGTGACGCATCACACCTCGACGAATTCAAGCGCGTAGCCAACATGGCGCAGCGCTAGCATTCCATGGCCCCCACATCACCCAGGCGAGCCATCGCGCCCCCCTCTGTCACCCCGAACCCAAAAGCGCGACGCCCCACCCTGTCACCCGACAACCTAAGAGCGCGACGCGTCTATTCTGTCACCCTGACGACGGGAGCGTAGCGACGGGAGGAAGACAGCTTCGCGTCAGCGAAGCCGGTTCCGGTTTCAGAAATCGCGCAGCGCTCCACCGCAATCGCGGGACTTGCACTTTCAAGCGCATCGCGTTGATCCTCAAAACGTGACTGATCGGACTCACAGCACGCGCGATGGCTGAGACACCTCCAAAAATCAAGATCGGCGCCTTCACCGTCGCGTTCCTTGCCGACGGGCTATGGCGCAATGACGGCGGATGCATGTTCGGCGTCGTGCCGCGCGAACTATGGAAGGGCAACCATCCGCCTGACGAGCGCAACCGTATCCGCCTCAACCTGACGTGCCCGCTTATAATGAAGGGCAGCGACGCAGTCCTGGTCGACACCGGAATCGGCAATCGGCTGACCGACGTCGAGCGTCAAATCTTTGATCACGGCGACGGATGGCTCCCGCAACATCTGCGCGCGCTCGGGATGGAAGCGGGCGACATCACGCATCTGATCGTCTCGCACCTGCATTTCGATCATTGCGGCGGGATCGTGCGGCGGCGCGATTCCGGCGCGTTCGAGGCCGCGTTTCCGCGTGCGCGAATCTTCCTGCAACGCGGCGAGCTCGAAATCGCCGACAATCCGCGCAACGAACGGCTTCGCGCGGCTTATCGTCACACTGATGAGATCCTCGCACCGGTGCGCTCGATGCTCGAAGCAATCGACGGCGACACCGACGTCGTCGCTGGGGTGCGCGCCGTCGTCACCGGCGGCCACACGCGTGATCATCAGGCTGCCATCGTCAGCGACGGCGGCGAATGCTTCATGCATCTGGCCGATATCGTGCCGACGCGATCGCATATCCGCGGCCCGTGGAACCAGGCGTACGATCTCGACGCGCTCCGCACGATGGAACAGAAGGCGCACTACCTCGGCCTCGCCGTCGAGAAGCGATGGTGGCTGTCGTTCGCGCACGACGACACCGTCTTCGCCGCGACGGTGCGAAACGATCGCGGACGTATCGTGCTCGGCGACACGGTGCCGGTGTCCGAACGGTTATTTGAGTGATGCTGATTTCAGTCGGCAGCAAGTCTATTAACATTCAATGCGTCGCTGTGCGTTCGTATGCACCTACCTTGCTTGTTGCAAATCACCGGCTCCGATATACTCGCTGTCAGATGGGCTCCAGAACTAGTACGGCCCGACCAGTAAACGCTCCCCCCAGGCAGTATTCCTGTCCAACATTCTATAACCCGAACCCGAAGGAGATAGCCGATGGCGGATCTCAATAACTTCGAGCGAGTGATCAAAGAAGACCGCGCTGCACGCGAGTCGAAGCAGTGGCGTGGCACTCTGCTCGAATATCTCGAGGTCGTGAAAGCCGACCCGATCATGACCAAGCTCGCGCACGCGCGGATTTACGACCTGATTATTTCGTCGGGTCTGCATCCGCTGTCGGACACCGACGATCCGCGCACCAAGCGGCTATATAAGGATGAGCCGCTGAAGGTTTTCGATTTCTTCGCGGAAGAATTCTTCGGCATCGAGCGCACCATCGCGCAGATCGTCCGCTATTTCCATTCCGCCTCGCTCAAGGGCGAAGAGAGCCGCCAGGTCCTCTACCTGATGGGCCCGGTGGGTTCGGGCAAGAGTTCGCTGGTCGAGCGCATCCAGCGCGGCCTCGAGCAGGTCGGGCTCATCTACGCGATCGAAGGATGCCCGATGAACGAGGAGCCGCTGCATCTCGTCCCGCGCCATCTGCGCCGCGAGTTCGAGAAGATGCTCGGGGTCCATATCGAGGGCGACCTCTGCCCCGTGTGCCGCTACCGGCTCAAGTCCGAGTTCAATAATCGCTACGAGGAATTTCCGGTGGCCGCGCGCAGCTTCTCCAAGCGCAATCGCGTCGGCGTCGGCGTGGTGCCCCCGGTTGATCCGAACAACCAGGACACTTCGGTGCTGATTGGATCGGAAGATATCTCGAAGCTCGACCAATACTCCGAGGGCGACCCGCGCGTGCTCGAACTGAACGGCGCGCTCAACGTCGGCAACCGCGGAATCGTTGAGTTCATCGAAGTTTTCAAGAACGAGACCGAGTACCTGCACGCGATGATCACAGCGACGCAGGAAAAAGTGATCCCGGCGCCCGGCCGTCACGGCATGGTCTACGTCGATACCTGCATCGTCGCGCATTCGAACGAAGCCGAGTGGCAGAAGTTCAAGGCCGATCACACCAACGAAGCGATCCTCGATCGTATCGTCGTGGTGAAAGTGCCGTACAACCTGCGCCTGTCGGAAGAGGTCAAGATTTACCAGAAGATCATCAAGAACTCGGATTTCCGAGCGCATGTCGCGCCGCACACGCTCGAGCTCGCCTCGATGTACGCGATCCTGTCGCGCCTCGAGCCGACGTCGAAGTGCGATCTGATGACCAAGCTGCGGCTCTACAACGGCGAAGAAGTCGTCGAGAAAGGACGCACCAAGAAGATCGACGTGCAGGAGCTGAAGGAAGACACCAAGCGCGAGGGCATGTCGGGGATTTCGACCCGCTTCATCATGAAAGCGCTCGACAACGCGCTGTCGGACAACGTCACCGGCAATTGCATCAATCCGATCAACGTGCGCGAGGCGCTCATCTCGATGACCAAGGAGGGCGACCTGCCCGACGACACGCGCAAGCAGTACCTCGAGTTCCTGCAGGACACGCTGCACAAGGAATATCTCGACCTGCTCGAAAAAGAGATCACGCGCGCGTTCGTCTACTCGTACCAGGAGCAGGCGGAGTCGCTGTTCCAGAACTACCTCGATCACGCGGAAGCGTACGTCAACAAGACTCGCGTGCGCGATCGCAACACCAACGAGGAACTGTCGCCGGACGAGGGCTTCCTGAAATCGATCGAGGAGCAAATCGCGATCATCGGCTCTGCGGCCGACGGTTTCCGCCAGGAAGTGATCGCGTACCTGTGGGCAACCTCGCGGCGCGGCGAAAAGATCAGCTACAAGAGTTACGAGCCGCTGAAAGAAGCGATCGAGAAAAAGCTGATGACGAGTGTGCGCGACATTTCACGCATCATCACCAAGGCCCGCACCCGCGACGAGGAGCAGGGAGAAAAGTACAGCTCGATGGTAAAAAATCTCCTCGAAAACGGCTACTGCGAATCATGCGTGGATGTCGTGCTGAAGTATGCAGCGAACAATCTGTGGAAGGACTGATTTCTTGTGTCATCCTTGTGTCATTCAGAGCGGAGTCCGGGAAGCGAAAAATCTCGGTCTTTGTGTCATTCAGAGCGAAGCGAAGAATCCCGGCTCCTGAAGCAGTATGCGAAAAACGTCGAGCAACAAGCGCTACTTCGTTTATATAATGAGCAGTCCGTCTCGTACTTTGTACACCGGCGTAACCAACGACCTCGAGCGACGCGTTAATGAGCACAAAAGCGGAATGTTCGACAGCTTCACCAAGCGTTACGGAGTCAATCGTCTGGTCTATTTCCAGGAAACGAACGACGTCAACGAGGCGATAGCAGCCGAAAATCGGATCAAGGGTATGTCGCGATCAAAAAAGATCGCGCTGATCGAGGAAGAGAATCCGAGGTGGCAGGACTTGAGTGCTGAGTCGGAAGCGGTCGCTGAGTCAAGCGAAAAGACCGGGATTCTTCGCCGCAGCGGCTCTGAATGACACAAGGACAAAGACTCGGAAATGCAAATCACCCCAAGACAGCTCACCGCCTTGTGTCATTCAGAGCGGAGTCCGCGAAGCGAAGAATCCCGCTCCTTGTGTCATTCAGAGCGTAGTCTTCGAAGCAAAGAATCCCGGTGTTTGTGTCATTCAGAGCGAAGCGAAGAATCCCGCTCCTCGTGTCATTCAGAGCGGAGTCCGCGGAGCGAAGAATCCCGCTCCTTGTGTCATTCAGAGCGGAGTCTGCGGAGCGAAGAATCCCGGCTAGGGAATCTGCGCGCGGCGAAAACAATTTTTGACGGACCGAAGCTACCGATGGTAGTGCCCTCATCTCAAAACCACCACTTATGGTATAAACGTGCCTTGGTGCTCCATTGGTGCTCCAGTTGAAGATAGCCGAACTGAACAAAACCTCTCGGGTGTCCCAATGAGCGGCGATACTATCTTTCGCGAGTACCGGGTCTCTGACGCCGAGCGTTCTGATCGCTCGGCGGGCGACCGCCTGCGGCATCGGCAGAAGGTTCGCGAATCGATTCGCGAGAATATCGCCGACATCATCGCCGAAGAATCGATCATCGGCAAAAATAAGGACCGCGTAATTAAGGTTCCGCTGCGCGGAATCAAGGAATACCGGTTCGTGTTCGGCGACAACTCACCCGGCGCGTCGCAGGGCGACGGCGACTCGCGCCCCGGGCAAGTCGTCGGCAAGACCGGCAAAGACGGCCCCGGCAAGGGCGACGAGCACGCCGGCGACCGCCCCGGCGTCGACTACTACGAGACCGACGTCACCCTCGAGGAATTAATCGAGATCATGTTCGAGGATCTCGAACTGCCCAACCTCGAGCGGCGTGCGCTACGCGAAATCCAATCCGAGTACTCCTCGCGGCGCAAAGGGTACCGCAAGGTCGGCATCCGCATCAGGCTCGACAAACGGCGCACAGCCAAGCAGCGCGTGATGCGCATGCTCGCGTCCGAGAAGCGCAGCGATGCCGTCGCGCGCGCATTGGAAGAATCGCAAGCAGACCGCGAGATTGGCGCCGATGCCGACGTCGAAGGTGCGCTCGATGAGATCGCGCTCGAGGAAGGCGCGCTGGACGGAGCGCCGCTCGACCAGGAGGACCTCGCGCCTTCGCCCGCGACGGCCGCCTTTCAGCGCGTTCGCCACCGGTACCCGTTCCATCAGAACGATCTGCGCTACAAGCACGTCGAGGTTGACACCAAGGAAGAGTCGAACGCCGCGGTCATCTGCATCATGGACACGTCGGGCTCGATGGACACGATGAAAAAGTACCTCGCGCGCAGTTTTTTCTTCCTGCTCTACCAGTTCATCTCGACCCGCTACCGCAACGTCGAAATCGTTTTCATCGCGCACCATACGGAGGCCAGCGAGGTCACCGAGGAAGAATTTTTTCACAAGGGCGAATCGGGCGGCACGTTCATTTCGTCCGGCTACGCCAAGGCGCTCGAGATAATCGCCGAGCGCTACCATCCGTCGTTGTGGAACCTGTACGCGTTTCATTGCTCCGACGGCGACAACTTCGATTCCGACAATCCCGCCGCGCTCAAGGACGCCGAAGAGCTTGCCGAGATTTGCAACCTGTTCGGTTACGGCGAGATCAAGCCGCTCGGCTCGCGCTACTACGAATCCTCGATGCTCAACGTGTTCCGCCGAATCCAGGCGCCGAATTTTCACACCGTGCTGATCGAACGCAAGGAAGACATTTGGCCGTCGTTCAAAGCGTTCCTGGCCAAGGACAGGGTGAAGGAAGCATGAGCGCCACTCCGCTCGCGGGCACGTCGCCAGGCGTCAAGCCTTGGGATCTGCGCGACCTCGTCGAATGGGACCTGAAGATTCGCGCCAAGGCCGACGAGTTCGGGCTCGACTGTTATCCGCAGGAGTTCGAGCTTTGCGATCACAACGGGATGCTCGGCTACATGGCGTACTCCGGCATGCCGTCGCACTATCCGCATTGGTCGTATGGCAAGTCGTACGAAAAGCTCAAGACGCTTTACGATCACGGCGTCAGCGGCCTGCCGTACGAGATGGTGATCAACTCGAATCCCGCGATCGCGTACCTGATGCGCGACAATTCGCTGCTGCTGCACATCCTGACCATCGCGCACGTCTACGGGCACAACGATTTCTTCAAAAACAATTTCACGTTCAAGTCGGCGACGCGCGCCGAGCTGACGATTGAGAGTTTCAAGGCCGCGGCGATGCGCGTGCGGCGCTACGTCGAGGATCCGTCGATCGGAGTCGAGAAGGTCGAGCGCATTCTCGACGCGGCGCACGCGCTGTCATGGCAGTGCCGGCGCAATTTTGCGATCAAGAAGCTCTCGCCGTTCGAGCAGATGGCTCGCGCCGAAGACACTGCGCAGGGATCGCCCGATCCGTTTCAGAAAATCCACGCGCGCAAAATCGTCGAGGTTCCCGACTTCCACAAGGTCCCGCTCGAGCCCGACGAAGACATCCTGCTCTTCATCCGCGATCACAACCCGTTCCTCGCCGACTTCGAAAAAGATCTGCTCACCATCGTCGATCAGGAAGCAAAGTACTTCATCTCGATGATGGAGACGAAGATCATGA
>NZ_JBAUYR010000063.1:0-68757 GCF_049584895.1 Binatus sp. (SeqCode) | reverse complement strand
AGGGGTTAGGTGTCGAGTTGCAACAGGTTGTCCCTCGGAAGGCGAGAGATAGGAGTGCGGCCGCCGATGCCTTGATGGGGGCGGTGATGATTGTAGGAATGGAGCCAGGGCAACAGAGCATCGGCGCGCTGTTGGGAATGATCGTAGGGACGTGCGTATGCCCATTCGCGTAGCGCGGTCTGGATGAAGCGTTCGGCCTTGCCGTTGGTGCGCGGGTATAGGGACGGGTAAAGATGTGCCGCATCCTGCGGCTGCGGCACAGGTCGGCAATAAGGTGCGAACGGTAGGCGGAGCCATTGTCGGTCATGATGCGCGCGACCGAGATTCCAAGGGCCTGATAGTGATCAAGGGCGCGCACGAGGAAGGCAGTAGTGGTTTCCTTGCGCTCGTTGGGCAGAACTTCCATGTAGGACAGCCGCGAATGGTCGTCGATGCAGACGTGAGCTACTTCGAAGCCGGCCCCGAGACTGCGTTTTTGGTGAGTGCCGGTGATGCGCGAGCCGACCCGGTGGAAGCGGCCGAGTTTCTTGGTGTCAAGGTGGAGCAGGTCGCCGGGCGCGGCGTACTCATAGCGTTGGATCAGAAGCGGTGGGTCCAGCGCGCTCAGTCGGGACAGGCATGCGCGCTTGAGCAGGCGGCTCACGGTGGCGATGCTCAGCTCGAGTTGTGCGGCGATGTGCTTCATCAGGAGGCGCTGGCGGCGCAGCGCGATCACCTGCTCGACCACCGCCAGCGCCGTGGGACAACGCAGCCGGTGAGGACGCGAGCTGCGGTCGGCCAGTCCCGCCGCGCCTTCGCGCGAAAACCGCCCCGCCCACTTGCGCACGGTCTTGTCACATATTCCCACCCCCGCTGCTACTATCTTTGGCAATTCTCCAGCATTCACCCGCCTGACCAGTCCGGCTCGACTATGCGGCGTAGTGCGCGCATTCTGATGAATGTCCATCCGGGGAGACCTCCTGAGTCGGTGTTGAGTTTCGCACCTTTCACCTTCTCAGCGTCCTCCCGGAAGGACAACCTATTGAAACATCACAGTTAGGTTGCTCGCACATCCGAGCTTCCATCTCCAACAACCTGCGCTTGCGATCCAATCCCCATCGATATCCGCCGAGATGACCCGACGCGCGAATCGCGCGATGACACGGGATGATAATCGACACCGGATTTGCACCATTGGCGGTACCGACTGCGCGGATCGCGTGCGGCCGTCCGATGCGTCGCGCGATCTCGGAGTACGATCGCGTCTCGCCAGGCGGAATCGCACGGAGCTGCTCCCACACGGCGAACTGAAACGGAGTGCCGCGAATATCCATCGGCGGTGTCGGCATCGGCGCGAGTCCGGTGATGTAGTTCGCGAGCGCGTCGGCCCAATTCCCTATCTGAGAATCTTCGGGTCGATTCGGATCGGCGATATGGATCGACGCTCGCGGATAATCGGCGCGCAGCTCGGCGACCAGTGTCCGATCCGATTCATCCATCGCGGCAAAAGAGATTCCGCGGCGCGTGCCCGCGACTATCAGACGTCCGAGGGCAGAATCGACGATTGAATAAGTCATTTCAGCGCCGTCGCCATGCGGTCCGTACGACGAGGTTGGTGAACTGTTATTTTTCGTTCGCATCGGGCATCCTCGGAACTATACAACCCCGCCGATCGGTTAATGTGATATGAAGCCAAATATCAAGGCGCTCGCAATTTCGACTTCGATGGTCGTCTGTCTGATTTTCGCCCTCGCGCTCGCGACCGAAGTTCCGGGTCCGCCGGCCACCGACTTGAAGCTGGCACCTGGTCTGTCCTTTTCAGACGATTCGAGTCCCAATTTTCCCATCGCGGGGAAAAACCTTTCCGACGGCTCGGTCGCCGCCGACCATGCGACCGTGATCTTTTTCGGCACCGCTAACTGCTGGAACACAGCGCGCGAAGCCGAACGCCTGGTGAACCTCTATCCTCAATACAAGGATAAGATTCACTTCGTGGTCGTCGATCTGCGGAGTCCGTCAGTCGCGCAGCGAGCCTTGATAGCTCGCTATTACCGCGGTTACATCCCGACGATTGCGGTCATCGATAGTGCCGGCAAAGTTCTCTACGATCGCGCGGGCGAGACCGCGAGCGAGCGAGGCGATACGAGCAATCTGCAGAAGCTGCTCGACTCCGCGCGGTAGGCGGTAATTGGTTCGTTCCTCGTGGGGCGAGGCAAAGGGGAGTCACTCGCCGCGCGCCAACTCATGCAAGGCCTGGGCGCATTCCACCGGATGCGTAAACATCACTTCGTGCCCGCTTTTCACGAACTTGAGCGTGGGATTGTTCAACCTGCTGGAAAAATAGGGATGCCAATTCGGCGCGCCTGCGACCGGCGTCTGATCATCTTCGCAGACGATATAGCTGCTGGGAATTCCGGTAGCGAAGTAGGGCGCCATCGCGACCGGCGTCATCATCGGCGCGATCGGCTGCGGCCCCACCGCCGCCAGCACGTATTCTTTCATCGCCGGCGCCATGTCGTTGCTGAGCCCGTCGACAAACTCCTTGCCCATCATCTCGATCGAAATCGATCGCTCCGGCAACGAGTCCGCGCCCTGCGCAATTGGCGACGTAACCGGATCCACGATCGGCTCCCCATCGAGCGCAACCAACGCCGTCACCCACACGACGCGCTTAATACGCGAAGGAATCTTCGCCGCAACGCCGGGAATCGTGAGCCCGCCCAGGCTATGCCCGGCGAGCACGACGTCTTTCAGCTGATGCCTTTCGATAAATTCCGCGACGCTATCGACGTAACTCTGAAGGGTGACCGTGGAGCGGTCCGCTTGATTCATCCCATGCCCCGGCAGATCAACCGCATAAGCCCTATCTCCCAACTTTTGGAGCTGGTTGATAACCGCCGCCCAACACCATGCTCCATGCCAGGCGCCATGCACCAAAACAAAAGTCTCCGCCATTTTTTTCTCCATTTATAAAAAAGGGATCCGGGATTCTTCGCTTCGCTCTGAATGACACAAGAACTGAATGACACAAGAAAAAGAAGCTGAGAGCGAAAGGTCGTCCTCGACATTTCGCGATTTCTTTTCACTGGGTGCAGGGGTCACCCCTGCCCAGGGAGGTGCGGAACCTACGGTGTGTTCCGCTTTTAATCAAGTGATTTCCCCTTCCCCTAACTTGCGACCGGCGTGACTTGCTGCCCTTCCTTGATCGTCGCCGCCGGCACGACGATCACCGTCTCGCCGCCGCTGAGTCCTTGCTTGACCTCGACGCCTTCCTGAAATTCGCGTCCCACCGTAATCGGCACGAGATGCGCTGAGTCGCCGCGCACGACCCACACTGAATTCGCATTGCCGTCGGTGACGATCGCCTTCTTCGGTACCAGCACCATCGACGCCGCAGACGCGGTCTGCGTGGTGATCGATTGGAAGGTGACCTTAGCGCTCATTTCCGGCTTGATAACTTTGAGGTCCGGCTGCAGGACCCTCACCTCGACTTTCACCGTGCCCTTCTGCCGGTCGGCCTCGGGATAGATCTTCACCACTCTCGCCGGGAACGGATCGTCGGGATACGCATCGAGGATGACAGTCGCCGGCGTTCCCATCTTGACCTTCGCGATATCGCTTTCGTTGATATCGACCTCGCAGCGCAGGTCGCTCAGGTCCGCGAGCTGCGCGATATCGGTGGCGCCGCCGCCGGCTTGGATTTCACCACCGTAGTTAATCGTGTCGCCGAGCTCGCGATATTTCTGCAGCACCACGCCGTTGATCGGCGACGTGATCACCGTCTGGCTCACGTTAAACTTCGCGAATTCGATCTCGCCGTCCGATTTCTTGAGATCCGCCTCCGCAACCGCCAGCTGATTCTCCGCGTCGTCGAGCGAGTCCTTCGACTCCACCCCCTCTTTGTACAGCGCGCGCAGCCGGTTCGCCCGCGCGGATTTGAGCACGACGTTGGCCTTGGCCAAATCGCGGTCGGCATAAGCCTGCTTCAATTGCGCCTGGTAGTCGCGATCGTCGATTCGTGCGAGCAGGTCGCCGGCCTTGACCCGCTGGCCTTCCTCGATCGGCTCCTGGACAATCTGCCCGAGAATCTTGGTGCCGATCACGATATACTTGTGGTCGGTCACGATATATCCGCTGCCGGTAAGCACCGTGCCCGCCTGTCCGGCCTGCTTGACGCTGACGATAGCAGTCTGCACCTCGGGCGGACGTCCAAGGGTCTTCTGATAGACGACGAAACCGGCAGCGCCGACGATCGCGAAAATCACGATCGCTACTACCGCTGGAATTATCCGGCTCGGCTTTTTCGGATTCGCCGCGCGCGCAATCCTTAGCGACTCGAGCTCGCGGATATTCGGCCCCTTGGGTGCTTCGGTGGACACGGTCATACGCTCCTTAGCGCATCTACTACCGGCATTTTCATCGCTTGCCGCGCGGGTAGCCAGCCCCCGACCATACCCATTATCCCGGCGAAGATCATCGCCTCGATCACGATTGCAAAGGTCACGCGGAAACTGAATGCCAGCGTCGAGAACGTAACGAAATTACCAAAGGTGGTACTAAGCCCGTTAATTGGCATCGCGAGCAGGATTCCAATCACGCCCGCCGCGAGCGCCAGCACCAAAGACTCGAGCAGGAATGAGGTCATCACTGCGATCGGCGCGAAGCCGAGCGCGCGCAGTGTCCCGATTTCAGTGGTCCGCGACGAGACGGCGGCATACATCGTGTTCATCGCGCCGAAAATCGCGCCCACCGCCATTATCACCGCGACGATCATCCCGAGCACGCGCATCTGATTCGCGACCACCGCCTGATCTTTGTAGTAGTCGGCCTCAGTCTCCGCTTGCAGATTGATTCGCGGATCGTCCGCCAGCCGCCGGATTAAAGCGTCGCTGTCCGCGCCCGGCGCCAGCTTGAGCCGCACGTCCGCGTAATAAGCGCCGCGCTGCGCATCGTCCTGCACATTGTGAATATCGCCCCACACCTCGGACTCAAACGATCCGCCGTCGGCCGCCATTATCCCGACGACCTTCCAGTTACCTCTTCCGAAATGCAGCGTCGATCCGAGCTGCATGTTCGCGTAATGCCCCTGGAGTCCTTTGCCAACTACCACTTCGTTAACCGAAGGATTGAACATCCGCCCTTCGACAATTTTCACTTTAGGATGCACCTTCAGCGCAATTGGTAGGACTCCGCGCACTACTATGTTGTCGCGCGAGCCACCTATACGTTCCATCAGTGCCTGCACCGGTAGTTCAGGTGAAGCGTCAACCTCGCCGCCCGGCTCACGCCGAATCTGTGGAAGAAATTTCATCGCATCGAACTGATCGAGCTGAATCGCCGAGTAAGTCTCAGTGGTAGCACCCTTGCGCAACACGATCAGATTATCAGGATCGCCAGTGTCGGAAATCGCCGAGTTAAGCCCTGCGACCAGCGCCATCACGATCACAAACACGCAAACGACAAGAGCAATCCCACCGCCAGTCATAGCAGTAGAAACCCGCCGCACGAGTAGGGAGCGCACATTATATTTCAGCGGTATCGCCATATTCTTATCGCTCGCCCTCTCGAAAAATCCGGTTCCCTTTTCCGCGAGGCCCGAAAAAAGGGGTTAGGGGTTAGGTTCCCGATAACCCTCACTTACGCACGCTCCTACCCCCGCTTATGCAACCGTCCTTAACGCATCCACAATATTTCTCCGCGCCGCCGAACTTGCCGGCACCATCGCACTTAGCAGTCCTATCAGCGCCGCCACGATAAGAGTCTCAGCCAGGATAATCGGCGGCATCCGTATCGCTCCCAGAGGTCCGCCCACGTTGCCAATCGAGAAGGCCTTCAACACGAAGTAAGCCGACCCGCATCCGATAACACCGCCGATAAGTCCTATCAACAGCGATTCAGCCAACAGCAATGTTAGAATCGTGCGCGCGGGAAATCCTATCGATCGCATCACTGCAATCTCTCCGCGACGCTCGCGTATCGACATAGCCGCGGTATTCGCCGCTACCAGTCCTATAGTCAGCACCACGATAAAACCCAGCAGCTCGGCCATCCTGAAAAATGTGCGGTACTGCTCCATGAAGCTGCCGATAAAGGCCGCCTCCGATTCCGACAAGGTCTCGGCCGAGGAGTTGGCAAAGCCTTCATCGATCGCCGCGATTACCTGCGGGACATTCTCCGGCTTGTCGACTCTTACCCAGATGTTATCGACGACCCCGGGACGTCCGGCCGCTTCTTCCAGGTAGTCTCTCCTGAAAAGCAGGAAATCCGGCGGCGCCTTGCCGCTGATCGTGCCCACGATAGTCAGCGTCACATTGAACGGGTACAGCGTGCCCTTGAGCTGAATCTGCTGCCCGAGATGCAGACCGAACCGCTTCATCGTACCGCCGCCCACCAGGCATGCAGTGCGGATTTTCTTGAACTGCTCGAATTGCTCCTTGCTGATTCCCCAGTCGGTCCACATCTTGTCGACGTCTTCGGGATCGGCCGCCAGGTTCGGAAACTGGTCGTAGACTTCATGGTACACGCCGCCGAACCAACTCTCCGGCACGACTACCTCGACATGCGATACCGCCGCGATCCGCTGCTTGTAGGCGACCGGAATCGAATAGGCCAGACCGGCCTTGTTATGGGTAGCAATCCGGGTCGAAGAAGCGGTGTTACCCAGAATCTCATTGGCCACCGTCGGGATACTTACCAGCGCCGAAAAAATAAACAGCGAAACCGCAATCGACAGCACAGTAAGAAAGGTCCGCCGCTTACTCCGAACCAGATTCTTAAAAACCAGCGCCGTGTACTTCATCGCTAACTCCCGGAGGCATTCTTGTTCCCCTTCCCGCTCGGGAAGGGGTTAGGGGTTAGGTTCCTGGTCTCACCCATGCGCCGCCGCCTCCGCCGCGACTCCGCGCTTCCCAGGCTCGACCCCAGCCAGCACTCCCTTATCCAATCGATAGACAGTATCGACATACCGCTCAGCCCGCGGATCATGGGTGACCATCACAATTGTCTTCGAAAATTGCCGATTCATATCCACCAGCAATCCCAAAATTTCCTCAGCCGACTTCGCATCCAGATCTCCGGTCGGCTCATCCGCGACGATAATCGTCGGGTCGGCGACGATCGCGCGCGCAATCGCTACCCGCTGCTCCTGACCGCCCGACAACTGCCGCGGATAATGGTCCATCCGGTCCGCGAGGCCCACCACCTTGAGCGCCGTCTCGACATGCTGCCGCCGATCGGCCTTGTTCAGACTCGTAAGCAACAGCGGCAACTCGACGTTCTCGAACGCCGTGAGCACCGGAATCAGGTTGTAGAACTGGAACACCAGCCCGATATGCCGCGCGCGCCAGCCGGCGAGGTCGCGCTCCTTCATCCCGGTAATTTCCTCGCCGCCGACCGCGACCCGACCGGTGCTCGCGTGATCGATTCCCGCGATCAGGTTGAGCATCGTGGTCTTGCCCGACCCCGACGGCCCCATGATCGCGACGAAGCGCCCGGTCGGAATCTGCATCGTCACGTCGTCGAGCGCGCGGACCTCGAACTCGTCGCGTTTGTAGATTCGGGTCACGTGTTCTAGATCGATCGCGAATTTTTCGTCCATAACATTCCTTTCCCCTTTTTGGGCCCTCGCAGGTCATTTTCCCGATGCGTCCACGCGCGGTACTTTTACTCGCGACGGAACCCGCCGTTTCCCCTGTATTTCGCGCTTCAACTGCGAGCACAGCCGCGCCAGCACGCGCGCCTTGGCACTTACGATCTCGTAACCTAGTTCGATAACGAACCTTCGGACCGTGCTCGTGCCCGCCCGGCGCATCTCGGCAACCATCCCGTCAAGGATCGCGGTTCGTTCCTCGTCGTCGAGTCGCGACCGCTCCATATGCTCGAGCGCAATTTCCGGCTCCCGGTCCGCGAAGTACATCTTCACTTGCGATTCATCGAACACGAACAGCGGCTGCGCCGGCTCGCGCAGCATTTTCATAAAATGCGCTCGTCCGCGGGGCGTGATCGCGTAAATCTTCCGCGCGCGCCGTCCGTGCCGTTCCGTCCGCAGCTTGACCAGCCCATCACGCGCCAGTTTTTTCAGCGCGGGATATATCGATCCATCGCTTACTCTATAAAAGAAGCCGACCGGGTCCTGGAACCGCTGCTTCAGGTCGTAACCGGTTGCCTCCGCGTCCATCAGAAAGCCCAGGATCGGAAATTTCACGTCCATCCGCGGCGGCGTCTTGTCGAATTCCAGCGCCGACCTGGCCGGAAACAACTGCGCGCCGGGACGATAACTCCGCGTCCCATTCGCCGATATCAACGACACATCACGCATACCTATCGAGCCAATAGCTCGACTTGAGCTATCTGTCAAGAAGTAGGAAACCGACTCAGGATGCAGCAATTCGGCTGCGGATCACTCTGCCCAGGTTGCTGGAACCCGAAAGCGGCGCGACGCTCGCTCCCACCGCCGACAGTTCGCGCATCCGCTCCGGCGACGGCTCGGTCCCGAACGCAACATCCCAGATTCGCGTGGTAACCCCGAATATCGCGTCCGGCTCCCTCAGATGATGCGCCAGGTGCCGCGCGCGCAGCCGCGCCTCAATCGCGCTCGAGGGTATCGCGAAATGAATCCGGTAGTGGATGTACTCATACACCGCGAATCCAGCGACGATTCCGAGCAAAAAGATCATGCCGGGCGCCATCCCGAAGATGGTTAGTAGGACGATCAATGCGATGGCCGTAGGAATCCACGCGCGCATCGCAAACACCGCGCGCGGATCGATGTGATGCTCATTATGAAGAGGCGTTACGAACGTGCGATGCGAATGAGCGAGCACGCCGTGGATGATGTATTCGAGGAGGCTCCACGCGAACAGTCCAGCAACGAAAATCAGCGTGGTGGCAATCACATCATGATCTTAGGATGGCTCCAGCCGCTTAGCAACGCAGCGCGCTGATTGCATGTAGCTGCGCGGCGCACTTATTTGTCGATAGGACACGGGCGAGGAGAGGGCTCCTCGCCCGGTTGAGGAAAATTAATCGCTTTCGTCCGATGTACGGTTCGAAGACCCCGAGGTATTGTACGCTTCGCTCATGCCCAGCGAGCGCTCCGCTGCCCGGAAATCCCGCTGCGCCTTGCTCTGGTCGCCGCTGTTTTGCGCCTGCTCTCCATCGTTCAGGAATGCCTGCGCATCGGTGACGTCCTTGCCCTGGCTTGCAGCCTGATTGATATCGTTCTGAATCTCCGACTGAGTCCGAGGACGCCCGCTTGCCGCCTGGAACGTATCCGACTGGGTTCCAGCCGCCGCATTCTGCTGTTCGTTGACGGGCACCGCTGCTTCCCAGATCTCGGCGTATCCGACTTCTACCGGGATACCGAGCGCGAGCTCAGCCGATCGAAAGTCGCGGGACGCTTTGGCCTGGTCGCCTTTGGTGAGCGCGTCCTTACCCATATCGAGATAGTGCTCCGCATCGCTTACGTCGGCGCCGCTCTTTTGAGCCTGCGCGATATTATCTTCGACCACCACCTGCTGTTGGCGGGGGTTCTCACCCATGATGGTAGGCTGAAAGCTCTTGCCGCCCGTCGCCATCTTGAGAATGTGCTCGGCGGTCCGAAAATCCCGCCGCGCTGCTGCCGTGTCGCCCCTGCTCAACTCTTCGCGTCCCTGGGCTTGGTACGATGCTGCATCGCTCAAGTCGCGATCGAGTCGATGAATCTGCCGTCCGATATTGCTCTCCTGATCGGACATGCTCATCGAAGAAGGTGTCGCGTTTGCCTCACCCGGCGTAGCGCCTTTGCTCAAGTCCTGGGCTTCGGCCGAGCTTTGGTTGTCGCTGTCAGGATTTGACATGGGACTCATAGAAGAAGTCCCGCTGGTAGGACCCACCGAAGAGGTCCCGCTTGTATTTGTTACCGATGTCGTACTGTCTGAATTTGTGGTCCCGGTCGCTGGATTCGTGTTTCCGGAGGTCTGCGCCAGGGCGGGACTGAACGCTCCGAGCGACAGCGCCAACCCGGCGATAATAAAAAACCTCGTCCTATTCATTTCGGCACACCTCTCTCGCTAAAAATCTGAAGATTGAAGAAGGCGATAGCTGCCGGCGATACGATCGCGGGAGGAGATCGGCACGCTTGGAACATAGAAGCACTCGGGATGAAAAATTGAAAAAACGAAAATGTCTATCCAGCAAAGGAAGCAAGTTCTGGTCCGATTTTTCATTTCGGCGATCGCCGCGCCTCAACTTGAAACCACGCTCTCGGCACCGACGACGATCGACGCGCAAAATCTGATCAATCCAGAGTAAATCGCAGGCGAGTTCAAACCGAGCACCGACAATCTCAGGGATAAGCGACCTGGATTTTGGTTCGTCTCGCTGCAACCTTGGCAAAGATTTCAGAGTCGCACGCGTCGGCCGACGGTTCACTGGGTCAAGGGGGCACCCCTTGCGCCCACCGCGCAGGTGATTCAATTGCGTCGCTTGACACCCTATTGAAGGATTGGAATACTCTAACTTTATAGCAGGAGGAAACATTCCCAATGTACGACTCAACCAATCCATACCTGAAAGGCAACTACGCACCATGGCGCGAAGAGGGCGACGCCTTCGACCTCGAGATCGAAGGCGAGCTGCCGCGAGAACTCAACGGCGCGCTCTACCGTATCGGTCCGAACCCGCACTTCAAGCCGCTAGGCCGCTACCATTGGTTCGACGGCGACGGGATGGTGCATGCGTTCATTCTGCGCGACGGCCGCGCCGCCTATCGCAATCGCTACGTCCGCACGGAAGGCCTCAAGGCCGAGATGAAGCAGGGACGCGCGCTTTTCGGCGGCTTGCTCGGGCAGCCGCGCGAGATGTCGCCGGAGCTGCCCCCGTTCAAGAACACCGCCAACACCAACATCATCGGGTATGCCAACCGTCTGCTCGCCCTGCTCGAAGCCGCGTCGCCGCACGAGCTCAAGCCGGAGACTCTCGAGACCGTGGGGCTGTTCGATTTCGACGGCAAGGTGACCGGCCCGGTGACGGCGCATCCGAAGTTCGATCCCGTCACCGGCGACCTGCTGTTCTTCGGCTACCAGCCGTTCCCGCCATACGTGACGTGGTACCGCGCGAGCCGCGACGGCAAGCTGATCGAATCGCGTCCGATCGACACCGGTCTGCCGGTGATGATGCACGATTTTATCGCGACTGATAACTACGCGATCTTCTTCGTCTGCCCGTCTGTGTTCCATCTCGAGAATGCGGCGGCCGGAAAACCTATCTTTGCCTGGGAGCCGCAGCACGGCACCAAAATCGGCGTGATGAACCGCAAGACCGGCGACATGAAATGGTTCCAGGACGAGGCTTTCTTCGTCTTTCATTTCCTCAATGCGTACGAAGAGAACGGTTCGCTGATTGTCGACGGATGCCGGATGAAGTCGCTCGACATGACCGGCAGCTCGTTCGGCGGCAATCCTCCGCTGACCTGGCAATGGAATCTGAATTTGAAGGACGGCTCGATGAAGCAGCGTCAGATCGACGACGTCTCGAATGAGTTCCCGCGTTTCGACGAGCGATTGGCCGGCCGCAAACATCGGTACGGTTACTTCGCCGGCGGCAATCCGGGATCGCCTGAGAAAGAGACCCGTTTCCAGGCGCTGCTCAAACGCGACTATAAGACTGACAAGCTCGAGGTTCACGACCTCGGAAAACATTTTGCTCCCGGCGAGGCGGTGTTCGTCCCGCGCAATTCGAAATCATCGGAGGATGACGGATGGGTGCTCGCGGTCTGGTACGACGAGCAGCTCAATCGCAGCGAGATGGTCGTGCTCGACGCGCAACACTTCGCAGGCGCTCCGGTCGCGCGAATCAAATTGCAGCATCGCGTGCCGTGGGGCTTTCCCGGCAACTGGGTGCCCGCGCAATGAAGAAGGCGACACGTCCGGCGCGCGCGCCGATTCGCGATCGCGCGCGCAAGGTTCTGCACCCGGGTCCCAATGACGGCCTCGGCCACCTGCGTGTTCCTACCAGGAAGGCGTCGTTGGATCTCGCGCTGCTCGGATTGATCGCGGAAGTGCCCGGCGTGTCCGGCTACGACATCATGAAGATCTTCGATCTGTCGATGACGCATTACTGGCACGCGCATCCGACGCAGATCTATCCGACGCTCGATCGGATGCAGGAGTCGGGACTCATCAAGAGCCGCAACGTCGTGCAGCGCGACCGGCCGAACAAGCGCCTCTACACGATCACGCCGGCAGGCGAGCGATTGTTGATCGAATGGCTCGAGAGTCCGTTCGAAGGAATCAACCTGAAGCATCCGCCGCTGCTGCGATGCCGCTTCCTCGGCCATCTCGGCGCCGACGGCGCGATCGCCGTGCTCAGGGAAGAGCAAAGGTCGTGGGCGATTCATCTGAAGCGCTACCGCGAGATAGACAAGGACTACTTCGCCGACGGCAAGGGCTATCGCGATGTGAACGCGATGTTCTCGATGTTCACGCTCAAATACGGGATCGACTGGATGGAAGAGAACATCAAGTGGTGCGAGTGGGCAATCGACGAGATCGATCGCAATCGCGAGTTGTTCCCAGCGGAGAAGAAGCAAACGGCAGGAAAGGGGGCAGCTTAAATTGAATGTGAAACCCGCGCGGTGGGTTTCACGCTTCCTTCGGCAGGGGTAACCCCTGCACCTTAGTATTAAGAAAGATGCGGGACGGAGTTTACCCTGAGTACTCGTAGGGTCCCTGTTAGAACTGGTTAGCAGAAGACCGGTCGCTCCTCTGTTCTTGTCCCACGGCCGCTGCGGCCTCCAAATACCTCGCCCGTTAAGTTACGGGAGAGGAGGCCGGCCGCAGCGCGGCCGGTAGGTGAGGGTTCTGGATCGCACCACAAGAGCCTGCCCGCTCACCGTCTTGTTCCTCTTCGTTCCGTAACCTTTCCGGGATACCGCGGTTTCTGTAGATAGAGGCTGATGTGTCCCCGCAATCTGCATCCTTATTTGCGCGCTCTGCGACGCGCGAGTTCAGTCGCGCATCGGAGGCCGTGTTGAAGGTGCGGGCGGCGGCTAAGACCGACGTCGATTACTCTGCGGAGCGGGCGCTGATTGAAGCGGCGCAGCTGGATCGTAGCCGGTTTGCGGATTTGTATGAGTCTAACTTCGAGCGAGTTTATGCATATGTCGTCCGGCGCGTTCGTGATCGCGATGAGGCGCAGGATATCACCGCCGACGTTTTTCATTTGGCGCTGAAGAGTTTGCCGCGGTTCGAGTGGCGCGGGGTTCCTTTTGCGGCGTGGCTGTTCAGGATTGCTTCCAACGAAATCGCTGATCGCTCCAAGCGCATCGCCCGACGCCGCGCCCAAGAACGAGAGATTTCTTTCGAGACAACCAACGCTCGTGGCGAGGTAGTCGCTGGCATCGACGAGGCGGAGCGGCGGGGGCGGTTGTTTGGACTGGTCAAGCGGCTGCCGCGCGATCAGTCCCGTGTGATCGTGATGCGGTTTGCGGAGCAGAAATCGATTCGCGAAATCGCAACTGCGCTCGGGCGCTCCGAGGGCAGTATCAAGCAGCTTCAATTCCGCGGCCTGCAGAATTTGCGGGTGCGGATGGGTGATACGAATGGCTAAGGGGAAACTTATCGAGCAACTGGACGACGCGGTGGAGGCTCTCGTGGCCAAGCCGAACGCGCCGCTGCCCACGTCCGATCCGCGGCTGGCGGCGATTTTGCGGATCGCGGGCGAGTTGCGGGATTTGCCGCGCGCCGATTTCAGGAATCGTCTGAAGGCAGACCTGGCGGCGCAATCGAAGGAACTGCAATCAGTCGTCGCCACCAGCGCGGGCGGCAAGCCGCTCATCACTCATCAGGATATTGAAGAGCGGCTCAAGGAGCTGGCCGAGCAGCCGAAATTTGTCGTCCATGACGTGCGCGCCGCACTGAGCGATTTGCCCGAAATGTCGATGCGCTTTCTCGACACGATGAACGATCATCTGTTGGTGGCGTCGCGCGGCAACCGCCGCACCAATTGGGAGCGCCATTTCGGCTCCGACGAAATGATCTACGTGATGGATGGCGAGACCGATATTGTCACGTTGATCGACGGCGGACCGGTCGAGTCTACGATTCATGCGGGGTCGTTGTTTGTCTGCCCCGAAGGATTGTGGCATCGCCTGACGCCGCGTCCGTTCGTGTCGGCGTTCTACCTGACTCCGAGTCGCACCGAGGGATCGACCGCCAAGGATCCGCGGCCGAAAAGCGAGCGCGTCGCGAAGCGTGCGGTGCGCAGGACTACCGCCGCCAAGCTCCAGGAGCGCGATCTGCGCGCGGCTCTGCGCGAGGCGCCGCATCTCAATATTACGTCCGACACGACCGGCGATGACGCTAACGCCGCGGTGCGCAACGTCGCCAGGATCGGGAATCTCACATTGGGCGTGATGAGCTACACGGGTCTGACGCCGTGGGAGCGGCATCCTGATGGCGACGAATTGCTGCTGGCGCTCGATGGCGAGCTCGAGGTGACGACGCTGACCGACGACGGCCCCGTGACGCGAAAGTTGCGTGCGGGCGAGGCGTTCGTGTGCCCGCAAGGAATGTGGCATCGGCAGTTTGCGGAGAAGTCGGTCTCGATGCTGTACGGGACACCGATCGATACGACTGAGAACTCGATGGCGGACGATCCTCGCGTCGTCGTCGAGAGAGTCGAAGCCCCGGCAGCCGCGAATGTCTCACGCAGCATCATGCCGTTCCTGTATATCGAAGGCGCGGCCCGCGCGCTGGAATTCTACCAGAGTGTATTCGGCGCGACGGTGTTGATGCGCGACGAAGAGCCGAGCGGAATCGTGAGCCATGCGATGCTCAAGATGGGCGACACCACCGTCATGCTGTCCGATCCCAGTTCGGCGGACGTGAAGCAGAATGACGTGCATCGGTTGTCGCGCCCGCCGCGTTCGTACGGCGGATCGCCGGTGCATCTGTACATTTACGTTACCGATGTCGACGACGTTGTGAAGCGCGCAATCGCAGCTGGAGCGAAAGCTATCGATCAGGTCGAGGATCGGGACTGGGGCGACCGGTGCGGTGGAATCGAGGATCCGTGGGGTCATGTCTGGTTTGTCGGGACGCCGCTCAAGGATGTGCCGCCGAGAAATTCGAATTAGCGAACGGGGAGAACAACCATGGCGAGCAAAGTGAGATCGATTCCCAAAGGGTGGCATAGCGTGACTCCGTTCCTGTGCGTCAACGACGCAGCGCGGGCAGTCGAGTTCTATCGCAAGGCGTTCGGCGCGACGGAGTTGGAACGAATGGCGGAGCCTGACGGGAAAGTGAATCACGCGCTGCTGAAGATCGGGGATTCGATCGTAAGGCTCTCGGATGATAGTTCCAGGCACGTGGCGGAGTGGGTGGCGAAGGGCTGGTCGCGCAGTCCGCAATCGCTAGGTGGCACGCCGGTGCACTTTTATGTCTACGTCGAGGACTCGGACGCGGTATTCAAACGTGCAATAGCCGCGGGCGCGAAAGCGATGGAGCCGGTGACGGACAAGGAGTGGGGCGACAGGCTGGGCTCGCTGACAGATCCGTTTGGACATATCTGGATGATCGCGACTCACAAAAGAGATGTGCCTTTCGAGGAAGTCTCGAAGGGGCGCGCGGGAGTCAGTCGCGCGGCAAATTGAAGATGAAAATTTCTCGCATCATCTCAATCGTCCTGGTGCTGCTGTTCATTGTCGCGGTTGCGCGGTTGGCGCGACTCGAGAATGGCGGGCCGCCGCATGCCTTCGTGATGCTGCCCGGTCAGGAGCCGGCGACAATGTATCTGCCGGGGCCGGGAGATCCGTTCTATACCCTGTTTCCCAAACCAGCGGCGCAGCGGCCGCCGGCTGTCGTGCTGATTCATGGCTTCACCGGCGATCGCGTGCTGATGAGCGGGCTCGCACGACGACTGGCGGAGAACGGTTACGCTGTCCTGGCGATCGACGTAAACGGGCACGGCGAGAATCGAAATCCGTTCAATGGCGGCACGGCTGAGAGCGACAGCCTGCGCGCGAACGTGAAGACTGCGGTCGATTATCTTCGCGACAATCAGCTGGTAGATGGATCGCGAATCGTCGTGATGGGGCATTCGATGGGCGCGGGCGCCGCGCTCGACTACGCGACCCACGATGCCAGCGTCAAAGGCGCGGTAATGATTTCGGGCGGCTGGGCGCTCGGTCCCGAGCGTCCGAAGAACGCGCTGTTCATTTTTGCGGAGCGCGATCCGCAGGAGCCGATCCAGGACACGTCCACCGCGCTTGCGGCTCATCTGGCGGGCGTGCAGCAAATCGAACTCGGCAAGATCTACGGCGACTTCGCGCAGGGCAACGCAGTCGAGGCGATCCGGATGCCGGGCCTCAATCACATAACGATCGTCAACTCGCCGGCTGCTGCGACTACGATCATAAAATGGCTCGACGGCACATTCGGGATCGCGAGAACCACTCCGATCGAACTCAAAGATGCGCGGCGCGGCTCTGCGCGATTCGCGCTCTTGATGTTCGTGTTCCTGCTTGTGCCGCTTGGCATCGTCTGCGGATCCTTGGCGCCGGGCTGGACCATCGAGCCTCCCGGGCCGAGCGGATGGATGGGGCTATTGATACTCGGCGGGGCGTTGGTTGCAGCGATGCCGCTGTCGGCGGCGAATCCGGCGTACTTTCTGCAGATAGTGGTCGGCGATGTCCAAATCTCATGGTTCATGGTCGCGGGACTGATCATGTTGGGCGTGATTGCGCTGTCGGAGACGCTGGATTGGGAGCGTATCCGGGCGGGCGCAGGTGTCGCGATGCTTGCCGGGGCCGCGGGTTTCGCGGTGGTGTACGTATGCCAGGTCGCGATGTCCGCGATGCTGCATCATCTGTCGTTGTCGCCGGAGCGTCTGATGGTGATGGCGATGGCGACGGTGCTGCTGTTCCCGTTCTGGATTAGCTTCGAGTGGCTGGTGCGGCGCGGAGGGCTGACGATTTCGACGGTACAGGCATCGCTCGGGCGCATCCTGATCCTGGTGTTGACGGTGGTGGGCGTGAGCCTGAACGCTCTGCCCTTCGTACTGATGCTGCTCATGCCGATCCTGACGATTGCCTTCGTGATGATCGAAATATTCTCGGCGTCGGCGTACAGCGCGTCGCGCAATCTGATAGTGATCGCCGTTTTTGAAACGCTGTGGTTCGCATGGATGATCGCGGCGGCGAGCCCGATCACTTTCATGTTCTAGGAGAGCAATGATGGCAGGCAAAATTTATACAATCCCGGTCGGGCCGCGCGCGATCACCGCGTACCTGACGATAAAGGGCGCGGCGAACGGAATCGAGTTTTACAAAAAAGCGTTCGGCGCGAAGGAGTTGATGCGCTGGACGGGGCAGGACGGCAGAGTAGGGCACGCTGAGATCGAGATCAGCGGCACACCGGTGTTCATCAGCGACGAGCATCCGGAGATGGGCATCGTCAGTCCCGAAACGCTGCGCGGCACGTCCGTCGGACTGCATCTATTGGTCGAGGACGCCGACGCAACCTTCAAGCGAGCGGTGGATGCCGGCGGAAAAGCAGTCAGGCCGTTAGAAGACGAGCCGTGGGGCGAGAAATCGGGAACGCTGCAGGACCCATTCGGCCATCGATGGTACGTCACGCAGCGCACCGCCGAACTATCCGCCGACGACATGGACAAAATCGGCAAATCCGCCGGCTACGAAACACTGCGCTAAATTCCGACGTTGCGGCGTCTAAGTGCCGGGGAAGGGGGACGGATTGGATTAGAAAGAGGTTGTAACTGGGTGCGGGCGGTGGCATAAACGAGGTTAGTCGGCGAGCTTTGTAGAGTCTCGCTGCCGGAGCGAAAATATCTGGGCTTGCTTTGCGGATTGCGAGGCGGGCGCTGAACGCGGGGACGCCCCGTGTTTGTCCATCCGGAGTTAGTGGTGGACAGGCACGAGGCGTTTTCATTTTTGTATTTTGGGAGGTGCTCAAATGCTTACTGGTCAACAACGAGATGAATTCGACCGATATGGAATAGTCAGGATGCCTGGGGCGGTCGGGAAAGCTGCGGCTGACGAGATGCTGACGACGGTCTGGGATTGTCTTCGCGACCGGTACCATCTCCATCGCGGGGCTCCCGATACGTGGCCGGAGCCTCAGAGACAAAGCGCGGGAGGACTGCAGCAGATTGGAGGAGCGCATCGGTATTTGGGGACGCATCACATCCCCAAGTCCCTGACGTTCGAGCAGGTCGGCAATACGGCGGTCTGTGGCGCGGTTGACGACGTTCTAGGATCAGGGAACTGGCAGCGGCCCGAGCGATGGGGATCGCTGCTGGTGACGTTTCCGGAATCGACGGAGCGCTGGGAGGTTCCGTGCAGCAACTGGCATCTGGATTTCCCGGCTTCGCAGTCGCCGTCGGGGCCAGCGGGCGTGCGTATCTTCAGCTGCCTGGCGAAATTGCCGGAATGCGGTGGCGGTACTGTTTTCGTCGCCGGCTCTCATCGGCTGGTGGAGAAGGCTGCGCGCGCGGGGGAGATTCTTCGTTCCGCCGACGCCCGGATGCGCCTGATTCGCGCGTATCCGTGGGTGAAGGCGTTATGCTCGAGGGATGAGAAAGCTGACCGCGTGCGCCGGTTCATGCGCGAGGGTACAAGAATCGACGGGGTTGAGGTGCGCGTCGTTGAGATGATCGGAGAACCCGGCGACGTGGTGCTGGTGCATCCGATGATGCTGCACGCGCCGGCGCTGAACTGTTCGTCGATGCCTCGGTTTGTGGTGCAGACCACTGCGTTTCGTAAGGGGGTCGAGCCGTTTAAGCTTTATAGATGATGCGAAGAACCTAACCCCTAACCCCTTCCCATCGTGGGAAGGGGAACGAGAAGAGTGGTGGGTATCTCGTGTCGTCCTATCCCCCTAGCCCCCTTCCCAATAGTGGGAAGGGGGGACTGGAAGTTTGACGCGAAGTGTCCCCGTCTTTAGGTTTTTAAACGTACATTAAGCTGCTCTCTCCGTGCGCATTTTTGGGGTTTGTTTGTCCGGAAACGTTCAATTGCAAAAATTGCCGATTTCTTTGTTCACGGTTGTTTTGGGGTGTCTATTGCTGAGAGGCGTCGGCTTTTCAAGGGGTTTTTTCAAGGTCAGCGATTGGCATCCTTGATGCTCTACCTGTTTGGTGGAGGTTATGACGATGAAATTCAGCAAGAACATAATGACCGGATTGATTGGGGTTGCCCTGATGGCGGCTCCTATCACTGCCGCGGCCCAAGATCACAAGGATAATTCGCGGCAGGCGCAGTCGGAATCGCGATCGAACGAATCGCGTGGCAGCGCTCCCGCACATAATGCGGCGCCGGCCACGCACAATAAGTCACGCGATCAGCATAGCGCGCGCACCGAGACTCCGCGCACTGAGACTCATGCTGCCGCGCCCGCGAATATGAATCGGAACGAGGGCCGCGACGAGCGTGGCGCTCGCGAGACCCGTAATGCGGCGCCGGCGGTTGCTACTCGCAATGAATCACGCGATAACGGCCGCACCTACAACAACGCGCCGGCGGTGGCGACTAATCGCGACTCGCGCGACTACGGCAACCGCGGTGGCAATGATTGGAACCATGGCGATCGTGACGGCCGGAACTACGGCCGAGATTATGATCACGATGACTACGGTCATGATCGTGAGTACGCCGCGAGCGGTTGGGCAATGCCGGGCGGTTACTATGGTGGAGCGTGCGGATGGGCGCAGCATCTTCGTAATGTCATTCGTCACGACGAATACACCGGTCATCCGGCGGCCGCATCCGACCTAATCTATCAGCTGCATCGTGCGGAGCGGGCCTGTGGTGGAGTGCCTTACGGCTATAATAACTGGAGGTACTAAGTCTCTCGATTTCTCCCGGTCCTAGGACCGCGCGCCCCGTCTCCTCCCGGCGGGGCGCGCTTTTTTTTGGTGTTCAGAAATCGTGGTGAATGTGGGCTACCTAACTTAGGTCGCCCGCAAATCTTCAGTGCGAAACGCATCCCACCCGTGCTAGGCTTTGTTGGAGCAGATCAATTGGGCCTGCTCTCCATCACTATTAAACCCGTCGTACGCGACGAAAGGAAAAACAATAATGCTCGAGACAGGAAAACCGTTTGTCAATTTCAATCTGCAGAACCAGGACGGCAAGCAGATGAAGCTCGGCGATTTCGCGCGCAAGTGGCTGGTGGTCTATGTCTACCCGAAGGACGACACTCCCGGATGCACGATTCAGGGCAAGTCATTCACCGCGAGCAAGGCCGACTTCGATGCGGCGGGAATCAAGGTGGTGGGCGTCAGTGCGGACGACGTCGCGTCACACAAGAATTTCTGCAACAAGTTTGCGTTCACGATCGATCTGTTGGCGGACACGAACCACGAGTTGCTCAAGGCGGCGGGCGTCGGTCAGACGGATTACAACGGTACCAAGTACTGGAACCGGACCAGCTTCGTGATCGATCCCAAGGGCAACCTGCGCAAGGTGTATGAAAAAGTGAATCCGCAAGGGCATGAGAAGGTGCTGCTCGAGGACATCAAGGCGATGCAGAAAAGCTAGCATCGAAGGTGGCTCGGGACCGCAATATGCGGGTTCCGGGAACGTTTTGTTGGTGCGGCGAATTTTGATTTGATGTACTATTGGTAAGGGTCTTGGCCAGGCGGCGAGAACGATAGGTGATTCGGCGGGTTACCTGAATTTTGGACGAATTCTATCGTCCTACAACTAGATGGTCCGGTACTTGCCCTGCCTCATGATCCAACAGTTTCGCTACATTCCAGGAGGAATGCATGGTTAAGAAGATCGCCGCCGTAACCGGCGGCGTTTTGATCGGCTTGGTCATTGCCTTTGCGCGCGCCGGGGCGTTCCCTTTTTGGGGATCTGACTCCGACGCTTCCAAGGCTAACCCACCTGCGCAGCAGCAAGCACAGGCAAACCCGGCTGCTCCTCTGCCGGCGCCACCGGTTCCCGGGGTTCATGTGGCGCCGCCGCCCCAGCCTGCGGAGCCGAATGCACCTGAGCCCGGTGAAAAAGTCGGAGTAATCACCTCGTTCGCGCCTCTTGTCAGGAAGATGATTCCGGCGGTGGTGAGCGTCAACGTCGTGCAGGATGTGAAGGTTTCGGGAATGCCGTTTGGCCCGCAAGGCGGACCCGGCGACGATAACGGCGGAGGCAATGACGACAACGGTGCTCAGGGCGGAGGCGGCGATCAAGGAGATCAAGGCGGGATGCCGCCCGGCGGCGGCGATCCGTTCGATCAGCTGCGCCGCTACTTCGGACAAGGCGGTCAGCGCGAGTACAAACAGCATGGGCTGGGTTCGGGCGTGATCGTATCGGCCGACGGCTATATCCTGACCAATAATCACGTGGTCGGTAATGCGGAAGAAATCCACGTCACGCTGCAGGACAAGCGAGAGTTCACCGCCAAGGTGATCGGCAAGGATGCGAAGACGGATCTCGGACTGATCAAAATCGACACCAAGGACCCGCTGCCAGTCGCACCGCTGGGCGATTCCAACTCCACTGACGTCGGCGACTGGGTAATCGCGATCGGCAATCCGTTCAACGTCGGCATGACGGTGACGGCGGGAATCGTGAGCGCCAAGGGAAGAATCCTCGGCGGCGACTACGACGATTTCATTCAGACCGACGCCTCGATCAATCCCGGCAACTCAGGCGGGCCGCTGATAAACACGAAGGGCGAAGTTATCGGAATCAACACCGCGATCTACAGCCGCACCGGTGCTAACAATGGCATCGGTTTCGCGATTCCAATCGACATGGCGCGCAACGTAATGGACCAGTTGAAGGCGCATGGACGTGTGGTTCGTGGATGGCTGGGCGTGGAGATCCAGGAAGTGACCCCCGACCTCGCGCAGTCGTTCGGATTGCCGAAACCCGAAGGCGCCTTGGTCGCGAGTGCGGACAAAGACGGCCCCGCAGGCAAGGGTGGCATCGAGCGCGGCGATATCGTGCTGAGCTTCAACGGCCATCCGGTCGACGACGAGCATGAGCTGCCCGCGCTGGTTGCGCAGACGCCGATCAATCAGAAAGTGCCGGTCGAGGTGGTGCGCAACGGGAAGCACATGACCCTCGAGGTCACGATCGGCGAGCGCAAAGAACCGCAGGTGGCGTCGGCCAAGGCGGAGACTCCTGGCGGGAACTGGGGAATGCAGGTGGGAGACATCACTCCCGAAATTGCCCAGCAGTTCCATCTCGAAGGAACCAAGGGCGTAGTGATTCAAAAGGTCGCGCCGGATAGCCCTTCGGCGGACGCGGGTCTGCAGCCGGGCGACGTGGTGATGGAAATCAACCACGACAAAGTCGCTACGGTTACGGATTTCGTCGCGAAGGCCAAGGATGCGCAGACGAATAAGAAGCCGGCCCTGCTGCTGGTGCAACGCGGCGGCGCGACGCTCTACACGGTGATCAAGCCGTCTGAGGGACAAGCGCAAGGCTGATCGAGTCGTAAGTAAGATAGTGAACGCGGGGCGCATCGAGGAAGTCGATGCGCCGCGCTTGTTTTGATGCTAGGCGTTGAAGCCTCGGATGGAAGCCTCGCGAAAATTTGACGTCGTGATCGCAGGCGCTGGGCCGGCGGGACTCGCGACCGCGCTGTTCCTCGTGAAGAATCGGCCTGCGCTCGCGGGTCGAATCGTGGCGATCGAGAAATCGGCGCATCCGCGGTTTAAGGTCTGCGCCGGCGGGCTGATTCCCAAAACGATGCTCGCGCTCGACGAACTGGGACTCAAGCTCGACGTGCCCGCGGTCGAAGTGATTCGCGGTGAAGCCGCGACGCCGATAGGCGACGTCGACTTGTCGCGCGGCGGCGACGTGCTCGCCACAGTGATTCGACGCGACCTGTTCGACGCGATGCTCGCACGAGCCGCGAGCGACGCGGGTATCGAGATCCTCCAACGCAGTCGCGTGCTTGACGTCACTCAGGACGCAAGCGGCGTGCGCGTCGACACCGACCAGGGCATCTTCGAAGCGCAAATCCTCGTCGGCGCCGATGGATCGGGCAGCCGGGTGCGTCGCGCAGTGTTCGGCGCTCGCAAGGAGACCATCGGGCGCGCGTTGATGACGGATATCGCAGTCGATCCCGAACGTACGCCCGAATTTATCGAACAACGCTACCGCTTCGACTTCCGATGCGTGAGCCACGGAATCAGCGGCTACAGCTGGTCGTTCCCGTGCTTTATCGGCGGCGCACCGCATCTTAATGTAGGCATTTACGATCAGCGGCCGAGCGAATTTGCCCAAAATGGAGGCGAGCAATCGCGGATGATGGCCGAACTAATCGCGGCGTTTCCCGAACTTCCACTCGACGGGTTGAAGCGGCACACCACGCGATGGCAATCGTTTCCGATTCGATGGTTCGACGCGCGCGACAGCTATGCTCGTGGACGCGTCATCCTCGCCGGCGACGCGGCCGGCGTTGATCCGCTGATGGGCGAGGGCATTTCGTGCGCGTTCGAGCACGGCAAGCTGGCGGCAGACGCAATCGTCAAATTTCTCGACGGCGACGGCGACGCGCTGCGGATTTACGATCTCACGCTGCATGAAGGTGCGGTTGGAAAGAAATTGAGCAAGCTCGCGTTTGCCGCGCGTCATTTCTACAGCCCGCATCATCGGCTGTTCTTCCGAGTCGCACGCATCAGCCGCCGCGCGCGGGAAATTGGCGTCGACTGGTACAACGGCGCGCGGCATCTCGACGAGCTGCCCACCCGGCGCCTGATCGCGCGATGGGCGCGCGCGGTTCTATTACGCGAGCCCGTGCGGTAGCATTTTGGTGTCGCTCGCGGTGGAGAGGAACAGGTGGCGGATCGAGTACGAGTCGCTCATGCGCGAAAGCGCAGAGGTGCGAAGCGTCCGGCGAAAAGGAAGAGGACGCGCGGGCTCAGGGTCTTTGGGCTGTCTCTGCTTGCGGCGCTGATTTTGGGATTTTTAGCTAAACGAGTGATGGTTCCGTCGGTGGTTCACTACCTCGCGTATCGACCGCCCGATCAGCCGCAAGCAAATGCTCCCGCCGCGTCGGAAGCAACCGGCGGCGACAACGATTCGGAGAATCTAACGCCCGACGATCGCCGTCAGCTCGACGAGATCATCAAGCGCAAGGCGAAGTGACGAACGGCTAGATGGCAGGCTCGATGCAAATTGCGGACGACATGGGCTTTCGCGTAGAGCTCGAGCGGCCGCCGGTGCGAATCGTATCGTTGGTGCCAAGCTGGACCGAGACGCTGTTCGCGCTCGGCTTCAGTTCCGAAGTCGTGGGTATCACGAAATTTTGTGTCGAGCCGGTCGCGTCGGTTGCGTTGATTCCAAAAGTCGGCGGTACCAAGAATCCGGACATCGCCGCGATCGTAAAACTCGAGCCTGAGCTCGTGATCGCCAACGCTGAGGAGAACCGGCGCGAGGACATCGAGCGAATGCGCGCTGCGGGTATCCCGGTGTTCACGACGTATCCGCGCACGGTGCCGGGCGCGGTCGAATCGATCCTGCGATTGGGCCGGGTGCTCGGTCGCGAACCGCAGGCGGCCGCGCTGGCCAAGGAAATCACGCTCAGCGTGAGCGGCATCGAGGCGTCGCTCGGCGTGTGGAGCAAATTGCGGCTTCGCGTTTTCTGCCCGATCTGGAAAAAGCCGTGGATGTCATTCAACGCCGACACCTACGCGCATGACGTGCTGCGGATGCTTGGCTACAACAATATTTTCGCATCGGCGGGCGAGCGGTATCCCGTTACGACGCTCGAGGACGCGGTCGAACTTCGTCCTGATATCGTGATACTTCCCGACGAGCCGTACGCATTCGATGAGTCCGATGTCGCCGAGCTGAAACCTCTCTTGCCGCCCGCACTCAGCCGCCGCGTGCTGATAGTCAGCGGCCGCGACCTGCATTGGTACGGCGTTCACATGGTGCTGGGGCTCAAGTCGCTGGCGGAAAGAATGGCGCGGGTGCGCGCCGCGGTTCTATAATCGGGCGAGATGCTTCGACGCCATATGATCGGAATGAATGGGAGATTGGTATGATCCCGAAAATCAGCCTCGCGGCCGCGTTTGTTCTGATGATGGTGCCGCCGATGGCGTGCGCTTCGAGTCACGAAGTTGCTAACTCCGCACCGATAACCCGCCAGGCGAATCAGTCGCTGCCGAAAGTTGTCCTTGCGCAAGATAGTCAGGACGCTCCCAGCATGGGCACGACCGACAGCGACAACGATAACAGCAACGACAACGACAACGATTCAAATGATAGCGCTGACAACAATCAAAACGGCGACAGTGGTCAGACCGATCAAAATGCGGCCGGCGACGATCAGACGATTCCGCCGACAGTCCTCGGCTCGCCCGACAATGGTCAGGGCGAACCGGGGCAGGCGCCGCAGATGAATTCATATCCGCAGCCGGTGAACCCAAATCAATAGCAGCGCGCGACTCGCGCACTTGCTTGCTCAATAGCTCTTCCGGGGGACGGACGATGCCTGCACCACTCGACGGAATCAAAGTACTCGACCTGACCAAGCTAGCGCCGGGGCCATTCTGCACGATGATCCTGGCCGACCTGGGCGCCGACGTGATCAGGATCGAAGAGCCGGGTCCTCCCACCGGAAGACGCGCGCAGCAAGCGGGCGCCGCAGGCAGGCTTCCGGCGGGCAACAACTTCAACAGTTCGCCGCACAACGCGCTCGCGCGCAACAAGAAGTCGATCGGGATCAATCTCAAGAGCGGCGCGGGCAAGGAAGTGTACTGCCGGCTCGCCCAGCGCGCCGACGTTATCGTCGAGGAATACCGGCCGGGCGTTGCCAAGCGTCTCGGCATCGACTACGAGAAGCTCGCGTCGCGCAACCCACGGCTGATCTATTGCGCGATCACGGGCTTCGGACAGACCGGGCCGTATCGCGATCTGGTCGGCCACGACCTCAATTACATCGCGACCGCCGGCGTCCTGTCGATGTTCGGACGGCCCGGGCAGCCGCCGACGATTCCGCACAACGTGGTTGCGGACTACGCCGGTGGCGGGATGCATGGCGCGATCGGAGTGCTCGCGGCGCTGGTCGCGCGCAACCAGACCGGGCGGGGGCAGTACGTCGACATCTCGATGATGGACGGCAGCCTCGCGCTGCTGGCGCAAGCGTTCTCGACATTTTTCGCCAATGGGAAAGTGCCGAGGCGCGGCGAGACCATAAACGACGGCGGAATTCCGAACTACAACGTCTATCTGACCAAGGACGACAAATACATTACGATCGCGGCGATCGAGCCGTGGTTCTTCGCCAACCTGTGCCGCGCGCTCGGCCGCGAAGACTTCATTCCGCATGAATACGATTCGAGCAAACGCGCCGAAATTGGGCAGGTTTTCACCGAGACGTTCAAAACCAGGACGCGCGACGAGTGGTTTGAGATTTTGAGCAAGAACGATATCTGCGTCGGCCGAATGCTCACGCTCGACGAGGTGCCCAACGATCCACAGGTACAGGCGCGCAACATGATCGTCGAAGTGGAAGGCGAGGGCGGCAGGAAGTTCAAACAGGTCGGCATCTCGGCGAAGTTCTCGGACACGCCCGCTTCGATCAGGTCGCTCGCGCCGCGACTCGGGCAGCATACCGACGAAATCCTCGGCGAACTCGGCTACAGCAAGGACGAACTCGACCGCTGGCGCGAGTCGGGCGCCATCAAGTAGTAGCGAGCCATCGCGTCGGTGGCGCGCGCTACGTTGCCCGCGGCATCGAATCACGGTTAAGATTTGGCTATGCCACAGCCAGTTCCGATGTTCATGCGCGGCCCGCACGATCCGATTCGAATCGAGCGCGCCGAAGGCCCATGGCTCTACACCTCCGACGGCCACAAGATTCTCGACGCCGGTGGCGGCGCTGTAGTGGTGAACATCGGGCAGGGACGCCGTGAAATCGCCGAAGCGGCTGCGCGCACGATCTCCAAGCTCGACTACATTGTGCCGGTCTGGACTTCGGCCGAGCGCGAGAGGCTCGTCGAGCGTCTAACGCGATGGACTCCGGCGGGGCTGTCGCGATTCTTCTTCACCAGCGGCGGATCGGAGGCGGTCGAAGCCGCGCTGAAGTTCGCGATTCTCTATCACAAGGCTCGCGGCAAACAGTCGAAGAGCAAGATCATCGGCCGCCGCTTCTCGTATCACGGTAATACCATTGCCGCGTTGTCGGCGGGTGGGAGCGGACGACGCGCTGACTACGAACACATCCTGCTCGACTGGCCGAAGATCGATCCGACGTACTGCTATCGATGCCCGTGGGGCAAAACATATCCGTCATGCGATCTCGACTGCGCGACCGCGCTAGAAAAAGAGATCCTCAAGAATGGTGCCGATTCGATCGCAGCTTTTATCGCGGAGCCGATGATGGGATCGAGCGGCGGCGTCGTGCCTCCCGTCAAGGAATACTGGCCGAAGATTCGCGAGATCTGCAGGCGCTACGACGTGCTGCTGATTGCCGACGAAGTGATGACCGGCTTCGGCCGAACTGGTCGGCGCTTCGGCGTCGATCATTGGGAGGTCGTGCCGGACATCCTGGTCGGCGGCAAAGGCCTCACCGGCGGTTACATGCCGATGGGCATGATCGCGGTGAAGGAATCGCTGGTCGAAGAGGTCGAGCGCGCGAAGGCCGAGTTCATGTTCTACACCTACAGCTCGCATCCCGTGGCGTGCGCGGTTGCCGACGAAGTGCTGGCAATCATGGAGCGCGAGCGGCTGGTCGAGCGATCGGCAGAAGTCGGCGCGCGGCTCGGCTCGAGCTTGAAGGAAGAACTGTCGGGGCATCCGATGGTCGGCGACATCCGCGGTACCGGGATGTTCTGGGGGATCGAGCTCGTCCAGGATAAAGCGACCCGCCGGCCGTACTCTCCTGAAAAGAAGGTGACTAATCGAGTGCTGGGCGCGGCGGTTCGAAAAGGTTTGTTCTTTTATCCGGCGACCGGGATGGCGGGGAAGGCTGGTGGCGACGCGATGATGATCACGCCGCCGTTCATCATTGGTGACGCGGAAATTGAGTTCATCATTCGTACGGCGCGCGCGGCACTCGACGAGATCCAGCCTAACCTGTAGCGTTTGACACACGTCTAAGACTCGTGGAGAGACCGGCACATGGCCGATAGCATCATCGGGCCGACTTCGCACTATTTTTATTCGCAGCGCCTGAAACTGCATTACGTCGATTGGGGCAATTCCGACAAGCCGCTGCTCGTGCTGGTGCATGGGGGCCGCGACCATTGCCGCAACTGGGATTGGGTCGCGCTCGATCTGCGCCAGCACTTTCACATCATCGCCCCCGACCTGCGCGGTCATGGTGATTCCGACTGGGCTGTAGGCAGTGGCTATTCGATGATCGATTACGTGCTCGATCTCGCACAGCTGATGAACGCTGCGTCGACCGAACCCGCGACGCTCATCGGCCATTCGCTCGGTGGTGGAATCGTTTTGCAATACACCGGCACGCATCCCGACGCGGTCAAGCGCGTGGTTTCGATCGAGGGGATGGGTCCGCCGCCCGGAATGATCAAGGATACGCCCGCGTATGACCGCATGAACAACTGGATCGGACAGATGCAGACGCTCGCGCGGCGCAAGGTGCGCGAGTACCCGACGATCGAGGAGGCACTCGCGCGCATGCGCGAGGCCAATCCGCATCTCAGTCGCGAGCAGGCGCGCCATCTCACGATTTGGGGAATTCGCCGCAACGAGAACGGCACCTACTCGTGGAAGTTCGACAACTACGTTCACGCCACCTCGCCGTACATGTTCAACAACCGCGACGCGCGCGAAATCTGGGGGCGCATCACGTGTCCGACGTTGCTGATTCGCGGCACGGAATCGTGGGCGGGCGATTGGGTCAAGGACGGGCGCATCCAGGCGTTCAAGCACGCGGAGTCGGTGACGATCGACAAGGCCGGCCACTGGGTGCATCACGATCGGCTCGACGAGTTTCTAGCGGTCACGCACCGCTTCCTTGGCGTGTAGTTGGTGGCAGATAGCTCGATCACCGGAAGGGGTTGCTGATGCGTCGACCTACGCTTTCGCTGCGTGTCGATCAGTTCGAATACGTGCAGCTGATTTTGCTGGCGGTGATAGTGGGCGTGCTCGCCGCGCTGGGAAATCTGGGATTTCGCCAACTCATCGAACTTTTCTCATGGGTGTTTCGCGAGCTCGAATGGCAAGCGCTCGGAATTGAAAAGGGCGGATTCCATCGCGCGTTGATTCCGCTCGTTCTGCTGAGCGGCGGCGTCGCAATCCTGGTGCTCGACCGGATCTTTCCCGAAGACGTACTCGGTTACGGCTTTCCGAATTTCCTGGAGATGGTGAACCTCGGCACCGCGCGGCTCAAACGCCGATGGATCTTCGTGAAAGCAGCGGGCGCTGCGCTTTCATTGGGATCAGGAGCGTCGGTCGGGCGCGAAGGTCCTATCGCGCAAGTGGGAGGCGCGATCGGCTCGACTATCGCGCAGCTCAGAAAACTCTCGCCCGATCGCGCCAAAGTGCTGGTCGCGGCGGGTGCGGGCGCGGGCATCGCGACGACCTTCAACGCGCCGATCGGCGGCCTGATGTTCGCGCAGGAGATCATCCTGCTCGGCCACACCGAGATCGCCAATCTCACTCTCCTGATCATCGCGACATTCACCGCCGTGATCACCTCGCGCGCGATTATCGGCAACGCGGTCGTCTTCACCGTGCCGGAGTTCGTACTGCGCAGTTACTGGGAGATGGCGACCTATGCGTTGATGGGTGCGGCTCTCGGCGCCCTTGCCGCTGGCTACATCCGATTTTTCAACGCAACCGAAGCGTGGTTTCGCCGGCTGAATCTCCCGGTTTGGGTCAAGCTCGAGGCGGGACTCGCGGTGGTTGGCGTGATCGCAATCTGGCTTCCTGAAAATCTGTCGGACGGATACCCGGTGATCAATCGCGCGATGGCAGGCGAGTTCGGCATCGGGATGCTGGCTGCACTGACCTGCGCGAAAATCTTCGCCAGCAGCGTGTCGCTCGGATGCGGCGCGCCCGGCGGTTCTTTCGGTCCAACGTTTTTCATTGGCACGATGGCGGGCGGCTTCTTTCAGCGCGTGTCGGCGATGGCGATTCCACATCTTACGGGTCCGCGCGGATCGTACGCGCTGGTTGGGCTCGGCGCGTTTCTGGCCGGGACCACCCATGCGCCGCTCACCGCGCTATTCCTGCTCTGGGAGATGACGCACAGCGACACTATCGCGTTGCCTGCGATGATCGCGACGATCACCGCGCTGGTGGTGGCGCGCGCGATCGAAACCGAATCGATCGACGAGTTCCGCCTCGCCCGTGAGGGCAAGACCCTGCAAATCGGCCGCGAACGGCTGGCGCTCGCGCTCATTCCGGTAAGCGCGGTGGTGACCAAAAACGTCACGATCGTAAACGAAAATACCTCCCTGGCGGAGGTGCTGCGCACCGCGGGTGAGACCGCGCAATCCACCCTGCCGGTGCTTAACAGCGATGGCGAGCTGGCCGGGACAATCGTCGTGCGGGATTTGTTGACCGTGATCGGCGGCGGGCAGGAGCTGGGGCCTCTGGTAAACGCATTTGATATCTGCAACGTGCACGGCCCAACTGTGACGCTCGATGCGAATCTCGACGAGGCGAGCCAGTTGATGGAGCACGACGGTCTCGATGAGATTCCGGTGGTCGAACGCGTCAGCCGGCGATTTCTCGGGCTGGTTACCAGCCGGCAGATTGCGCAAGCGCTCAATCGCGTGTCGGTTTCGCTCTCGACGCTGGCCACTCGCGACACCAATATTTACTGGGCGACCGGTTATCGCGTCACGCGCATCGGCGTCCCTGCCAACGCTGCGGGGAAAACGTTGCGTCAACTCGATCCCCGCGCGCGATTCAGTATCACGGTGCTGGCGGTTCAGGATGCGAACAATCCGGATAGCGGATTCGCGCCGATCGCGCCTGACCGTCCACTCAAGCCGGGCGACGAACTAGTCGTCGCGGGGCGTTCGCAAGATATCCGGCAATTTACGCATGAGCTGGAGAGCATCCAGCCGGCCGAAGCGGCGAGAGCTTCGGCTCAATCGAGCGGATCGGGAAAGACATAGGGACGCGCGCGTCCGGCGCGGATTTCTGCACACATTTGCTCGACCGTCTTCACGTCGCGCTCGAATTCCGTCGCCACTGTCATGAACCATTTTGCCGTCGCGAAATGAGCGTCGCTGCCGCCGACCGCAGTCAGCCCGAGCTTGAGCGCCGCGTCCTCCGCGCGCCGATTCTCCTCGATCGAGTTCTGACCGTTCAGCACTTCGACCGCGCCAATCGCCGCGCCATGGCGGCTGAGCAGCGCGTCGAGGCGCGATCCGTAACCCGAATCGCGAAACGGATGTGCCGGTATCGCGACGCCGCCCTCGTGATGAATCACTTCGATCAGGCTGTCGCTCTTGAGCATTCGCGCCGTCAGATCGAATCGACGCATCACTTCGTCGTTGACGCCGAACAGCAGCAGATGACCGAGGTCGGTGTCGGCCTCGATTCCTTTGAAGATCGCAATTTGAAAACGATCCGCGAGTTCCCTGTATAGCCGCTCAACTTCGGCGTCGTTCGGAAACAGCCGATGCTCAGTGAAGCAGATGGCACCGAGGCCGCGGCCCGACGACTTCGCGAATTCGAGATACTGCTCCGGCGCGACGTTCGAGTCGGACGAAAGCTTGGTGTGGACGTGGAGGTCGGCGATCATGAAGTGGATGCTACGGCTCGGCGAAGAAGTTATCGCGCACCTGGAGATGGTCTTCGATTGAGAAAATTCGCGCGACCAGGAAGATCTGCGTCTGTACCATCAGGCGATCGGCTTCGGTCGGTACTGAGCCCCACAGGATGATCGTGTCGCCCTCCATCTTAAAGTGCACAGAATTGTAGCCTTGTGCGTCGAGCGCTTGGCGAAGCGCGATCTCCCGTGGCTCGGTATGCGCTGGCTCGGCCGGCTCTCCCGGCACGGGCGCATCAGGATTGGGCACCGCAGGGACCGAACCGTAGTCGGGTCCGGGTCCGGTGTCGCCGTCAGAGGGCGCCGGCTGTGACGAATGGAAAATCAGGTATCCCAACAGAAAAAATCCACCGATCACGAGCGCCAGCGTTCGCGCCGGACGTCGCCGGCGATGACGCTCATGGAAGATCGGACCCGGAAACTCGCGAGGCGAAGCGACGTCATCGAGTATGATCGTCTGCGCCTCAGGCGTCGCGCCGCGATCCATCCCCGACAATCGTCCCGTCACGTCCGCCGCGCAGAAGGAGCAGTAATTCGAGTCCACCGGGATGCTTCGGCCGCATCGCGGACATTGCGTATCGATCTGATTGCTCAGCATCGTCGGCGCCGACGCTTGCTGCTCTCTGTCCTTGACGCCGCTGAGCGGCAGCTTGAGTTGCGGACGCGACGACGCCGCCGTGGAGGAATTTCGCTGCGGCATCGTAATAGGCGTCCCCGACTTGATCGCCATCAGCCGCTGCCGGAATTCCGCCGCGTCGGCCACTCGCAATACCACGTCGTACTTGAGCGCCTGATCGACCACCTCGCAAAGCGCGGGAGTAACGTCGGGGCATAGCGAGCGCAGCGGCGGAAAACTGAATGGCGGCTCGACCGCAGGATCGCGGCCCGACAGCGCATGATGCATCGTGGCACCCAACGCATACAGGTCAGATCGAAACTCGACCTTGCCGCGATATTGCTCGGGCGGCGCGTAGCCCTGCGTGCCGATCATCGTAGCGTTGCTCAGCGGCTGAAACAGTCGCGCGATTCCGAAATCGATCAGCTTGACCTGCTCCGACGGCGTGAGCATCACGTTCGACGGCTTGAGGTCGCGATAAATCACCGGCGGCTCGAGGTTGTGCAGGTACTCGAGCGTGTCGAGAACCTGCAGCGCAACTTCGATAACCTCGCTCTCGGGAAGCTTTCCGCCGGCGTTCTGGAGTTTCTGCTCGAGGGTTATCCCGTCGATAAACTCCATGACCAGATAGTGATGGTTCTGGTCGCTGAAGCGATCGAACACGCGCGGAATATGTTCGTTGCTGAGTTGCGCGAGCATGTCGGCCTCGCGCTGAAACGCAGCGACGGCAGCCTTCTGAGTTTCGGGGCTGGTGAAAGTATCGACCATCTCGGCCAGCGCGCACTCGCGCGAGGCCAGTCGCAGGTCCTCGGCGAGATACACGAGCTTCATCCCGCCGCCGCCGAGCGGCCTCATCACGCGGTAACGTCCGCCGACGATTGTGTTGGACGCAATCATCCCTGCAATCAGAATCTAACCACTACTCATTTTTATAGCAGCCGAAGCGCGTCTTGGGATCATCGCGCCAGCATGTCTTCGCGGATCGTGTCCGAGAAGGCAGCATTCGCCGCGCATATGATGTGTATCAGGATACCGAACGGGGGCCCCATACCGTAAGCTATCGACACGAAGAAAAACCACATGATTCCCTTGAACGGCTTGCCGCGGTAGATGTGGCCGACACCGGGAACGATGCTCAAAACCAGCGCCAGCACCGGGTTGAACCCCGGGGTTCGGTGCAGCAACGGGAAACGGGTCACCGGCGCGCCGCAGGATTTGCAAAAGCTCGCCTCGGCGACCACGATCGGCGCACCGCATCGCGAACAGAACCTGGGCTTTTCGAAATCAGCTTCAGCCACGGAACGTAAACTGCGCGTCGCCAAAGCGTACCGCCTCGCCGTCGTTCACGCGAGTCGGCTCGGTCACGCGCCGATTGCCGACGAACGTTCCGTTCTGGCTGTTCAGGTCTCGCACCACGAATGAGCCGTTGGAATTTTCGATACTCGCATGATGCCGCGAGATCGACGAATGACTGACGACGATTTCGTTGTCGAGCGCGCGCCCGACCCGGGTAATCGTGCCGGCGCGGACAGGATAGGCCTGTCCCGACGCGTCGATCAGGCTCGGGCCGTCGACCTTGGCATTCGCTCCCGCCAGCCGCGTCGCGATGTGCGCGGGATTCACCGCGTCCGCCGCGAGCGACGCCTGTTCGCGCGCGGGCGCCGACGTTCCACGCAGATGGAACATCATTTCGTAGCCGCCAATATTGATTCTGTCGCCGTCGTGAAGGTCCACAGTTTCGATTCGCTTGCCGTTGACGAAGGTGCCTTCCTGGACGGCGATATTCCTGATCACGTAATCGGCGCCGCGTCGCTCGATAATCGCGTGCCGCTGCTGTACTGACGGGTCGCCAAAAAGGCCGACCGGATTTTCCTCGGCGCGCCCGATTGTCGCGCGCGCGCCTTCGATTCGATACTGACGTCCGCGCAGCCGGCCCTGCTCGACCGTGACCCACGCGGCCTTGGTCAGCTCCTGTACCAGCCCGATGAACAATCCGATCGCCAGACCGGTGACCGCTTCGCCAAAGAAGCGAGAGGCCAACCCGCCGCCGGCGATCGAGCCGATCAAGTCGAAGGCGATTCCGCCCACCGCTCCACCCACCAATCCGCCCACCGCGCCCTTGGGGACGTTGTCCATTGTGAGCGTCGCCAATCCCACACCGGCGCCAACCAGCGCTCCGTCGATTGCCCATCCCATCAATCTCGCGATGACGAGAGTTATGATCGATCCCGAAACCAGCTCGCCGTTTGGGCTGAACATGACGCCGCCAGCCTGCAAGACCCAGTTGAAGACGAGATTTCCGAGCCAGGTCGAGACCAGGGACAGCGCCGCGCAGATCAAAAATCCGCGGATGAAGCGTCGCTGAGTCTCCGGCGTTATACGAAGCTCGGACGTGTCGACGGCGGTGATAAACGCGCCAATCAAGCCGGCGGCAATCGCCGCCGACAGGTAGTACGCGATTAGCGCACCTGTAGTCTGCGCCTCGCCGAGATGAGAGTTGTGCGAGGCGAGTTCGACTGGCAGCCATCCGATCGCGCCGCCACACAGTCCCGCAAGAGCTTTGAGCGTGAGTTCGCGCCGGTTCAGGGAATCGCTTTTGAGAAGAGCTAGAGGTGAATTCACGGGCCCTCTACATCAAATATGCTCATCAAATAATAGCCTGCAACGTAGCCTCGGAAAACGCTCTCCGTGAACTGCGTGCAATCAGTACGCTGCGCACTCGTATTGCTCAGGTCCAGCAAAAACAGGCATCATCGCCGGAACCATGAGCATTGAAAATCTCGTTACGGAGAAGTTCGGCCCGCTGCAGGGCGTGAAAATCGTTTCGACCGGGACTTTGATTGCGCAACCATTCGCCGCCGAGCTGGCGGCCGAGATGGGCGCCGAAGTGATCCAGATCGAGCGGCCGGGAATCGGCGACGTCGGATGGCGCAATATCGGGATCAGGCTCGCGACCAAAGACGGCAAATCCGCCGTCGCGACGACCTGGATCCAGGAACGCCGCAACGTATTTTGCATCTCGCTCGATCTGTCGAAGCCACGCGGCCGCGAAATCTTTCTGCAGCTGATCGCGCGCGCCGACATCTGGATGGAAAGCTCGAAGCCCGGCACCTGCAAAAAATGGAACCTCGACGATGCGGCAATCTGGAAGGTCAACCCCAAGCTGGTGATCACTCACGTCTCCGGCTTCGGGCAGACCGGCGACCCTGATTATGTGCATCGCGCGTCGTACGACGTGGTCGGGCAGGCGGTCGGCGGCATGATGAGCCAGACCGGGTTTCCCGATCCGATTCCGCCGACGCGCGCCGCACCGTGGACCGGCGACTACATTACCGCGCTGTTCACGATGTGGTCGTCGCTCGCCGGCCTGACCTACGCGCGCACGACCGGCAAAGGTCAGTCGATCGACGTCGCGCAGTACGAGGCGATTCACAAAACGCTGGGCGGCACGATGGTCGAGTACTTCCAGGACGGCATCGTTCGCGAACGTTCTGGAAATCGGGCCCAGGGTTTCCAGCCGCTCGACACCTTTCAAGCTTCCGACGGATGGGTCGTGATGGGCGCGATTGGCGACGTGTATTCGCGAATGCTGCGCGTGATCGGGCTCGATCCCGCCGTCCCAAAATGGGAAACCGCGCGCACCCAACTCGAATCGATCGAAGGGATCGAGTTCGACGCTATCCTGCGCGGATGGATTTCCGAGCGCACCGTGAAGGACGTCGTGACCGCGATGGCGGCCGCCAACGTGCCATGCTCGCCAATCATGACGAGCAAGGACATCGCCGAAGACCCGCAATATCGAGCTCGCGGGATGCACGTCGAGTGGGACGACGAGCAGGTCGGCAAAGTGAAAGGCATCGGTGTCGCTCCAAAGTTCTCCCTGACGCCGGGAAGAATAGTGCGCGGATCGGTGCCGATCGGCCACGACAACGATCGCGTCTATCGCGAGATGCTGGGCGTCAGCGCGGACGATCTCGAATCGCTCCGCCGCGACAAAGTGATCTAGCTCGCGACTTTACCCATGAAGGTCTCGACCGATCTCCCGAACGATTGCTCGTCCGGATAGCGCCCCAAATCCAGGATAAAATAGGTCGCGCCGGCTTCCTGCTCAGCCGCGACCTTCGCGCGCGCCGCGGCGGTATCCTCGAGCTTGAGGCCTCGCCGGACGATGATCTCAGGAACCGCCCGCCCGGCTGCGAGCGCACCCGCGTGCAATTCTTCAACTTTTGCTTTAAGTTCTGTCGCGGGCAGCATCGGATGCCATCCGTCGCCGAACTTTACCGCGCGAGTCATCGCAGCCGGTCCGTTGCCGCCGATCCAGATGGTCGGGCGCTTGGGTCTCGGCAGGAAAACGAACGACGGAAACTTCACCAGCTTCCCCTTGTACGCACCCGGCAGGTCGGCGCCAAACAGATGATGAATCACGTTCAATGTTTCATCGGTAATCGCTCCACGACGGCGAAACTCAACCCCAAGTGCATCGAACTCAGGTTTCATCCATCCGACGCCGACGCCGAGAATCATTCGCTCGCCCGACAGTTCCTGGATCGTGGCCACCTGCTTTGCGGTCAACACGGAGGGCCGATAGGGAACGACCAGCACTGAAATACCGAGCCGGATTTTTTCGGTCGCGCCGGCGAGAAACGCCAGTGTGGCGAGCACGTCGAGATAGCGTCCACCGGAACCTTCGGTCTGGTCGGGCGGGATGCATAAGTGATCCGATACGAAGAGCGCGTCGAAGCCGGCGTGTTCCGCGATTCGTGTGCAGGCGCGAATCGTGGTGCGGTTGGATTGCGGACCCATGTTGCGAATTGCGATTCCGAATTTCATGGCGATTACTCCGGCGACGTCACTGATACTAAAAAACACTGGCAAGCGTGCGCGCATCCAGTCAAACTACTCGGCCATTGGAGGCGATAAACGCGTGGGCCGTCCATCCGCGAAGCAGCGCAAGCCCTATAACCTCGACGCGATTCTCGACGTTGCCGTGCGCGTGTTCCGCGAGCGCGGGTACGACGGCAGCACGCTCGACGACGTCGCGCGCGCGGCGGGAATCACCAAGGCGAGCATCTACTATCACGTTCGCAGCAAGGAAGAGCTGCTCGCGCGCGGCGTCGGACGAGCGCACGACGCTCTGTTCGCCGTGCTTGACGAGCGGCCGGCCAAACGCGGCCGCGCGGAGGCGCGTCTCAGGTACATCGTGCATCGCACGATCGAAATCACCGTCGAGCAATTGCCCGAAGTGGCTCTCCTGCTGCGCGTTCGGGGCAACACTCCGGTCGAGCGGCGGATCATGGAGCGGCGGCGCACGTTTGACCATCTGATCGCGCGGCTGATGCGTAATGCGCAGCGCCAGGGCGATTTGCGCGCGGACATAGAGCCGCGGCTGGCAACGAGGCTTTTGTTCGGAATGCTAAACTCGATCACTGAATGGTACCGGGCTGGCGGCGACCTCGATGCGCCCGAAGTAGCTGAAGCGGTTTTCCGGATCGCGTTCGAGGGAATGGAGCAGGGCGCCCGACGACGCGTTTTGACAAATCAACCAAATGGTAGATAAACTGGATTCAGGAGACAAACGCCGATGAGTGAATTCGAGATTCCCGCGGGCGGCCTGGTCGAGGCGCCTGCCGTTGCCCAGCCGAATATCTTTCCAATCGAATGGCGATGCGAGACGCCGAAGCTCGCCGAAATCTACGAGCGCGCCAAACGCGAGGGCTTCAATCCCGCCGACATCAACTGGAGCGAGCTTTCGCCCGAAGCGTGGAGCGACGACGAGAAGGTCGCGATCATGTACTGGTGGGCGCTCCTGTCCAACTTCGACTCGTCGGGGCCGGCGGTGTTTGCGCGCGCGACGATTCATGCGTGGGAGATGCACGAGGAAGATCCAGTTCGCAAATGCTTCTTCTCGATCACCCGCGACGAAACCAATCACGAGGAGACCTGCCAGCGGGTCATCCAGCGCCTGGTGCCCAACGGGCCGCAAGGCTTCACGCCGACCAGCGAACTGCAGCGCGTCGCGCTCAACAATATCGGCTGGCTGTATCATAACGGCGGCCGCTACTGGACCGGTTATAACCGCGCGATCGATCGCTATCCGCTGGCGGTGATCTTCACTTCGTTCATGATGGGCGAGGTGGCGTCGTCGACGCTGTTCCACGGGATGGCGCACGCGACGACGCATCCGGTGTTCCGCGAAATCTTCACGAAAATCGGACGCGACGAAGCGCGCCATCTTCAGATTTGTATCAACCTGCTCGAGAAGGAGTGGCCCGGCCTCACCGACGAGCACAAGACTTTCATCACCAAGCAGCTTCGCGCGGGATTCGTGTTCCTCTCGATGGTGCTGTGGGAGCCGCCGGCACAGTTCTGGGATTTGCCGGGTTACTTTCTGCACAACCATCGGATCTTGTTGCGCACCGCGCGCGAAGCGGGACTCGGAATTCTCACCTACGAGCAGCAGGCCGACAACTGGCGCCTGGCGATAGCGCGGGTGCGTAAGCTGGTCGAGCGATGGGACATCCAGTTTCCCGCGATTCCCGAACTTGATATTGAGGGAGTTGACGTCGGCGATATCACTGCCGAGGACATTATCCCGGTATTCTGAAACCTCAGGGGCTACAAATATGAGCGTCGATTTGTCGGTCGAAGGCGGTCTCGCGGAAATCGTTCTCAACCGGCCCGACAAGATGAACGCGTTGAACGACGCGATGGTCGCCGAACTCAACAGCGCCCTCGAGCGCGCGGCCTCGCAAGGTGTGCGCGCGATGATGATTCGCGGCGAGGGGCCGGCGTTCTGCGCGGGCCGCGATCTCGCGGATGCGCATCCGGGCGACGAAGACGCCGAAGCGATAATCGAGACGACGTTCAATCCTCTGATCAAGCGAATCGCCTCGTTCCCCGCGCCGACTTTCGCCGCTGTTCATGGCGCGTGCCTGGGAGCGGGCCTCGGACTCGCGCTGGGATGCGACGTGGTCTATGTCGCCGACGATGCGAAGATTGGATCGCCGTTCGCGCGTATCGGTGCGGTGCTCGACTCGGGCGGCCATTCGTTTTTCGTTTCGCGCCTGGGAACGCATCGCGCGCTCGAGCTGATCTACACTGGACGATTGCTGTCGGGCGTCGAGGCCTCACAGCTGGGACTCGTGAATCGCAGCATGGCGAAGGATTCGCTGGTCGCGGAGACGCGCAAGATCGCGGCGCAGGTTGCGCAAGGACCCACGGCGGCGTTCATGCAATCGAAGCACCTGGTGCGCAGGATCGACGAAGAAGCGATGGGCCTCTTCGCGGTTCTGAAGCTTGAAGCTCAAGCGCAAGGCGCGGCGGGAAAAACTGCAGACTACAAGGAAGGCATATCAGCCTTTCAACAAAAGCGCGCGCCGAAGTTCGTCGGCAAGTAGGAAGAGGAGAAAACTCGTGCAGGAGAAAATCAAAGTTGGTTTCCAGGCTTTCGTTTCCGACGGCGGCGAGGAGTTCGGTGCCGTTCGCCAGGTTGCTCCCGGCGGCCGGCCCGAGCTGGTGATCTACGTCGAAAACGCGGGTGACTTCACGGTTCCGATCAGCGCCGTCGAAGCCGTGCATTCGGAAAAGGTCGTGTTGAATTGCGCCAAGCTCGATCGCAAGCTCCGCCTTGCGATCGGGCACGCGCACGACGCTGAAAAGCCGGGCGCTTGATCATCCTGCTCAGCGGGCGGCGGCTGACGACGGGATTGACGCCGGCTCGGTGAGCGGCGCCGTGTTCCACTTCTTGAGTTCTGGCAATACATACTTCGCGAAGCACTTGATGCTGCGCTCCGCATCCTCGTAGGGCATTCCGCCGAAACTGAAATTAAAGAACAGACCGTTGGCGTCGATCGTGTCGCGGATGAACGCGCACTTCTCGATCACCTGGTCGGGAGTGCCCCACGGCATCAGCATCGCGAAGTCGCGCGCGGCAACGTCGGGACCGGTCTTTTTGATGAACTTGCTGACGTTGCTGTAGAACTCGTAGCTTTTCTTGGTGCCGAACTCCGGCGACGTCATCTCGTAGTGCTTCATGACGGTGTGGTAGTTGGCGGCGATCCATTTCATCGCGAGCTCTTCGGCGCGGTCCTTGTTTTCGTCGACGACGCAGAAACCGCCGGAGAGCGGCTTGGGCGCGGGCGCGTCGCCGTTAACCTCGCGCCAGACCTTGCGGTAGACCTCGAAATCTTTTTTGACGGCGTCCCACGGTTTTTGCGGAATCACCAGCAGGCCGACTCCGAGCTTCGCCATTATCGGCATCGACTCGGGCGAGACGGCGGCGGCGTAGGTGCGCCCTTTGAATGAGCGCGCGGGGCGCGGACGAATCTCGCGGCGCGGCTGGCGAGTGAATTTGCCGCCCTCCATATAACCGGTTTCGAGCGCGTCCAAAACCAGCTCGGCGTATTCGACGAACAAGTTGCGGCCTTCGTTCTGATCGAGGCGAAAACCGTCGTACTCGATTCGCGCGAGACCGCGGCCTAGTCCGAGAATCACGCGCCCGTTGGAAACGTGATCGAGCAGAGCGACTTGCTCTGCAACGCGGATAGGATCGTGCCACGGCAGCACGACCACGCCCGATCCGAGCTTTATGTGCGAGGTGCGGCCGGCCATGTAGGAGAGGAATTGCAGCACGTCAGGGCACATCGTGTAGTCGTCGAAGTGATGCTCGACGCCCCAGATGGAATCGAAGCCAAGCTGCTCGACCATCTCGGCGAGGCGCAGCTCGTTGCGATAAACCTCGGCGTCGGAAAGTGCGTTGTTGGGATTCTGAAATACTGCTCCGTAGCCAACGTGCATGGTGAGCCTCCTTGGAGGGATTTAAGAGTCATAGATCGGCCGGGTACAGAAGTACAGGATTCCCTCTGTTCTAATCGGTTCGCGGGGCGTTACGATCGGCTTTTTCCAACCTTGCGATCGTGCTCAAATGCTGCGCTGTGCCTAACGCCGACTCCCCCAGGACTGCGACCTATCCCCAGCCTTCCTCGCCACAGGCGGTGGTGATGGGACCGACGGCGGCGTCGCTCTTTCTGGTCGTAACGATTGACCCGCGCCCTGAAAGCGCGAATGCGGTCCGCTCCCTTTGCCCCGACTTGGCCAACCTGCTGCGCGCAGTTGGGTTCCGCGACACCGCGGCAAAGCTTACCTGCGTGATGAGCTTTGGCTCCGCGGCATGGGACCGGCTGTTCGGAGAGCCACGGCCTGCGGAACTCCATCCGTTCCGCGAGATCAGCGCCGGATCGCGCCACGCCGTATCGACGCCGGGCGACGTCGTTTTCCACATCCGCGCCGAACGAACGGATCTTTGCTTCGAACTCGCGACGCAGATCACGTCGGCGCTCGGCGACGCGGTTTCCGTCGAAGACGAGGTCCACGCCTTCCGTTATTTCGACAACCGCGATCTGCTGGGCTTCGTGGACGGCACCGAGAACCCGGTCGACAGCGAGGCGCTCGAGGCAGCGCTGGTCGGCGACGACGATCCGGCTTTTGCCGGCGGCAGTTATGTGGTCGTTCAGAAGTATCTGCATGATCTTACGGGATGGAACGCGCTGCAGACAGAAGTCCAGGAGCGGATCATCGGCCGCACCAAGGTTGCGGATATCGAACTGGACGACACCGTCAAACCGACCTCTGCGCACAACGCGCTTACGACTATCGTTGAAGATGGCGTCGAGAAGAAGATCTTCCGCGCCAACGGCATCTTCGGTCGGCCAGGACAAGGCGAGTTCGGCACCTACTTCATCGGCTATGCGCGCTCGCCGCGGACGATTGAGCAGATGCTGCAGAACATGTTCGTTGGACTCCCGCCGGGCAATTACGATCGAATACTGGACTTCAGCCGCGCGGTCACCGGCAGCTTGTTCTTCGCGCCGCCGACATCGTTCCTCGACAGCGTGACGCCCGCCGGCACCGCGGCGGCGGCATCCGCACCCACACCCGCACCCGTTTCCGGTCAGACTGGCTCTTCGCCGGATGCCTCGAGTGCCAGCGACGGCTCGCTCGGCATCGGCTCATTGAAAGGAGAATCGCGCGATGAATAACCTGCACCGCGAGCTTGCCCCCATCTCAGACGGCGCGTGGGCTCAAATCGAAGAAGAGGCGCAGCGCACCCTGAAACGCTATCTCGCAGGGCGGCGAGTGGTCGATGTCAAAGGTCCGGGCGGCGTCATGCTGTCCGCGGTCGGCACTGGCCATCTGAGCGATCTGGCGGCTCCCGGCGACGGTATCATTGCGCGCCAACGCCAGGTCAAGGCGCTGGTCGAACTCCGCGCTCCATTCCAACTGGATCGGCAGGCGATCGACGACGTTGATCGCGGCGCGAATGATTCGGACTGGCAGCCGCTGAAAGATGCGGCGAAGCGGATCGCATTTGCCGAAGACCGCGCGATCTTCGAAGGATATGCCGCCGCCGGAATCGAAGGCATTCGGCAAGGGACCAGCAACAAAGTCGCGGCGCTGCCCGGCGACCCGGCTCACTATCCGGACGCTGTCGCCGAGGCCTTGAGCCAGCTGCGCCTCGCCGGCGTCAACGGGCCGTATTCGGTGGTGATGGGCGCCGATGCGTACACGGCGCTGAGTGAGGCCAGCGATCACGGCTATCCGGTTATCCAGCACATCCAGCGGCTCGTCAACGACGAGATCATCTTCGCGCCTGCGATCGCTGGAGCGTTCGTGCTGACGACGCGCGGTGGCGACTTCGAGCTGCATCTCGGCCAGGACGTCTCGATTGGGTATCTCCGCCACGACGACAAGAACGTGGGGCTGTACCTGCAGGAAACGATGACCTTCCTGCTGCTGACTTCGGAAGCGTCGGTCGCGCTCAAACCCGCGTCGCGAAAGTAGCGCGAGCGTAAACTGCTGCGTTACGCGCGGCGGCTTGAGGTGCGGGTCTCGGCGAGGCGGCGGGCCGCTTCGCCGATTGCGCCTGCGCGATGCCATCGCGAGTACTCTTCGACGGTCAGGCCGTGGGCTAGTTCCAATGCGACGGACAGTCCTGCGAGCACGAAGACTTCGCCGAGCACGCTGATGCGCGGGGCGAGGCCGAGGCCGCCGCCTTCGTTGGGGACCGGGACGTGGATCACCAGGTCGGCTAGTTGCGCGAGGCTCGAGTCCTTGTTGCCGGTGATTGCGATCAACTGCGCGCCTTGCTCACGGATGGCGGTCGCGGTCGAGAGCAACTCGTCGGTGCTGCCGCTGTTGGAAATCGCGATGACGATGTCGCGCGGATGCACCTGGCCGAGGCTGCCGTGCAGGGTTTCGGTCGCATGCAGAAAAGTCGCGGGCGTGCCGACCGAGCAGAAGACGCTGGCGGCGTAGCGTGCTACATGCTCGGGCTTGCCGACACCGGTCACGTGCACGCGACCGCCGCGGCCGAGCGCGGTGCGAATTATCTCGACGGTGCGCGAGATGGCCGCGATGTTCAAGCTGCCGCGCAGCGCAGCGAGCTCGGCGAGTGCCAGGTCGAAGAATTTTTCGACTTCGCCGGTCGAATCACCGATTGCGGCTTCGCGCGGCTCGGCGTCGAGGCGCGGCGTCGGCAGTGCGAGCGGCTCGGCGTAAATATCGAGAATTTCCTCGCGCACTTCGAATCCCGACGGAAACGCGCCGAGGCGCGTGACCGCGACGGCGCCCGCAGCGTTTGCGAGGCGTCCGATCTTTTCCCACGGCAGGCCGAGGCGGAGGCCGGCGCAGACGCCGGCGAGGAACGCGTCGCCGGCGCCGGTCGAGTCGACCTGCTTGACCTTGAACGCGGGCACGCGAACGGAAGTGTCGCGCGCCACGATCGAGCATCCCTTGTCGCCCTCGGTGATGATGACGGCGCGATTTCCGTACTTCGCGCGGATCGCGTCGGCAATCTTTAGAGGATCGCGGCCGTTGCCGGCGATTTCTCGCGCTGCCGCCTTCGACGGCTTGAGCCAGGTCGCGAGTTTCAATGCGCGTTCGAGTTCGGCGCGCGTGCCGAGCGATCCGATCGCGTCGGAGGGCGGCACGTCGACGTCGAGAATCGTCGGAATCGAATGGGTGCGTGCGAACAGCAGAATCGCGATCACGGTGCGGAGCGGGAGCTGCGAAATTTCGGTTGAAACAAGATTTGCGCGGCGGATGAAAGCGCCGTGACGATTGCGTACCTCGGCGGGAGTGAGCTCGCCGGTCGCGCCGCGCGCCATGTAGATAGCGCGATCGCCGGCGGCGTCGACGAAGATGGTCGCGAACGCGGTCGCGGTGCCGTCGAAGGTCAGGTGGTGGCGGATGCCGAGGCGATCCATCCCGTCGCGGAGAAACTCGCCGTTGCGGTCGTCGCCCATCTTGCCGAAGATGCCGGTTTTGAGGCCGAGGATTCGGCCCCATCCGACGTGATTCAGGACGAGACCGCCGACCTGGGTGCGTTCAATCGCGGCGCTCGCGGTATGCGCGCGCAGTAAAATCTTTTCGTCGGCGCGGATGATCCGCGGCGTGCGGTAGAACAGGTCGACGACCATGCTGCCGCATCCGACGACGTCGAGTTTTTCTTCAGCCATTGCGCCCCGCAGATTTTCGTTCGGTTGCCGGCGCGTGCCCGGCGGGCGAATCGTATTCGCTGACCCATCCGCGCTCAAGCATCTCGGCGTTGCGATCGCGCAGTGCGGCGAATCGCGTCGAGAATTCGCGGCGCTCGGTATCGCTCAGCGGCGGCGTGCCTGCACCGACTGCGTCGCTCTCGATGACGCCCATTTCCTTGAGCGACGCCTTGATCGTCGCGATCGTCGGGCGATAGGACTTGGCGCCGCGCTTGAATGTACACGTGATGCGGAATTCCTCGATCGCGTCAGCATACAAGCGCATCAGCTCGATGTCGCCCGAGCGGCAGACCTGCCATCCGCGCTGCCATTCGCGCGGCATCGCATTGGCAGGCCCGGCGACGACGCCGTAAGGGCGCGTGCGCTGAGTCAGATAGCGATTCCAGTAATGGCGCATGCGATCGCCGACGCCTTCGGGCGGAGCGAACAAATCGAAGATGAGGTACGCGTTGCCGGCATAGATCGCGAACTCGTGACCCGCCTTGAAGTGCGACGCGGCGCGAGTGTAGTTGCCAATGACGGTCTTGCTCGCCGTGACTTTTATTCCTCGGACGTATGGCAGCCGCGCCATCGCCTTGACGTCTCGCGTATGCAGATGCGGCGATTTGCCGGGAGCGGCGATATCGGCGTTGTCGTAGAGAAACAGCGGGAGCATCCGGCCCGCGCGATTGAACACGGCGCCGATGTCGCGCTCGACGAATTCAGCGGGATTCTTGACGTCTTTGATCGAGAGCGGCGCGACGACCACTGCGTCGGCGTCGGCGTGGAGCGCGTGGGTGAGGTTGTCGAGCGTGTCGGCACGGGTGTGCGCGGTGATCCCGGCCCATGCTTCGATCTTCTTGGCGGCAGACTCGCGCACGCGGCGGCATTCTTCGATCGCGATTCGTGCGACGGCCTGGCGGCGCGAATTGTCGATGCGATCCCATTCGCCAGTGGTGCCTGCGGCGAAGATGATGTCGGCGCCGGCGCCGTCCTGGAGCGCGAAGCGAACGACAGCGCGCTGCTGGTCTTCGAGGACGCGGCCGCGAGCGTCGAGAATCGTGACGATGGGAACGGAGAGGCCGGGACGCGGGATGTAGTCGTCGAGCGATTGCACGCGCGGGATTCTAGCAGAAGCAGGTCGGTGCTGCCCGCATGCGATTAGCTGATGCCGAGGCCGAGGTCGGTGATGAAGCTCCAGTGATGCTCGTCGCTGGAGGCGTAGTTTTCCATCTTCAGCTTGATGGTCAGCTTGTAGGTGCCGTCGTCGGAAATCGCCGCGGCGGGAGGATTCTCGTACCAGATGCTCTTCTTGCACACTGCGAGCATCATCTGATCGATCCTGGCCTTGCCCGAATGTTGCTCGAGAATGAGTTCGGTGAGCTTGCCACTTTTGTCCAGGATCGCGGTGATAATGACCGCCTTGATGTCGGTGGGCAGCTTGGTTCTTGAAATTTCCTCGCTTCGTTCCGCTTCGATCAGGCTTCCATAGATGCGATCGAGAATCACTTCCGAGAAATCGCCGAACTGTGCGGCCTTGGTGTTGAGCAGGCGTACGGTGCCGGGATTGGCCTCGTTGCCAACCACGCGCGAGATGCCGGGATCGACCTGATTTGTCCGCGGCCCCGCAATAACCGCGTCAGGGCTGGAATCATGCAGCAGTCCTTCGCCGCGGGCCGGAGCCGGCTGGGCAGCGGCGAACGGATTGATGGGAGCGTCGGATACGGAAGACAGATCGCTCAGCAATTTTGGCTGCGGGCCGGCGTCCGGGGCAGCGGGCGGCGGCTTGTCATCGGCAGCACATCCGGCAGCGCAGATTGCGACTCCAAAAAGCGCCGCTGATAAAAACGGTTTCCATCGTGCACGGATCATTTGGATTTTTCCCGCCGGTTATTCTTGTCCGAATCCAAAGCGACGATTGCCGGACGCGCCTCATTGTAGTCGGCGACGAAGGCGTCGAAAAGTTCTTCGCCGAATGCGCGTTCCTCGGCGCGAACCTTGTCGTTGTGTTCCTTCGCGATCGCATCGCCGATGCGCGCGAGCAGCTCGAGCGTCGGCGAGTAATCCAGCTGGGCGGTGAAGCCGCCGGAAAAATCATAAGTGCCGTTGGGGAGCATCCGCGAGCTGAGTTTTGAACTCAGGCCACCATCGCCGGTTGCCAGCACTCGCAGAAAATCGCCGGCAACCAAATCCATCACCTGATGCACTCCGGGCGGCGCGACGAGTTGTGGAATCGCGTTCATCCGGTTCACGAAGGTACAGGTATCGGCGTCGCGGCGGTAATCGGTGGTGAATCCAATGTTGGCGAGGCCAAAGTTCATCGCGAGGCTGGTAATCTGGCCCGATGCGAGCGTGCGATAACTCCCGCGCGTGATTTCGCCGATCGCGACGCTGTCGCCTGCCGGTTGCATCGCGGCGTTGAACGGCGTCAGCAGGCCGTTGCGGATCATTATTGTGAAGTGGATGTGGCCGTGGTCGAAAGCCTCGCGCATCCAGTAGTTGCCGTGCGGGTCGAGTATGTCGGATTTCGCGACCACGGCGGGCACGACCTTCCGATAGAAGTCGTAAAGCAGCGGATATTTTTTAAGCGCGTCGAGGCGAACTTCCATATCGACGTTGAAGAGCACGATTGGACCGGCGGGCGAGTTGAATTCGTCGAGCAGGTTGCTGAACTTGAAATAGTGATCGAACTTCGCCGCAAGATGCGGCATGTTGCGATGGAAGCGGTCGAGCGCGGCGCGGTCATGATGATTGAAGTTGCCGGGCACCGAATCCCATGGCGGTTTCAGGTCGCCGTGAAACTCGCGCAGCACGTCGGCCATCGTATCGACCAGCGCGCCGAGGTCGTACGTATCGATCATTAGCTCGCCCGCCAATGTGCCGGTGACGCTCGAAACACTGTCGGGAGTGGAGTCACCGTATGGCTTGAGGCTGAACATGCCCGCAAAGCGCCCCGGTTCCTCGGGACTGCGGCATTGCGGGACCAGCGTGTAGAGATAATCGCTGTCGTCGGGACGGCCCGCGACGCAAATCTGATGCGTGCCGTCGGGCTCGTCGTGCCATGGAATCTCAGCCTTCGAATAGAGCGCGGCGGCGCGAATCATGGTCGATTGGCGCGGCGGCATCTGGTCGACGACTTTCTGGAGCGACCGACCAATTTTGGGATGGAACGAGAGTTTGCGCTGGAAGGCAAGCTGGCGATCGAAAATCTCGATCGCGCGCGACGCGCGTGCGGGACCCGGCGGCGCGAGACAGACAATCGGTGCGAAGAGCGTTCGGCTATCGGGCGCGAAGCCGGAATTTGCAGCCGTTGGCGCTGATGCGGGCTTCGGCGGCGAAGATGCGGCGTAGCTCGCAATCGCGCAGATCGTGATTATTATTGCTGCGGATGAGGTGGCGATAGCGATACGGAAAAGGCGAAATCGCAGCAGGAGTCGGCGAATTGTTTGCGATACCGTGCGGTGGTATCCTGCGATACAATAGTCAAAAGGGCTTGAGAGATTAAAATGAAACCCGGAATCCATCCTGAATACCGCCGCTGCACGGTAGTTTGTGCGTGCGGCAACACCTTCGAGACGCGCTCGACGCTGAAAGAGCTTCACGTCGAGGTCTGCTCGAAGTGCCATCCTTTTTACACTGGCACGCAGCGCCTGGTCGATACCGCGGGGCGCGTCGAACGGTTCAATCGCAAGTACGGCATCAAGAAGCCGGCCGAGAAGGCGGCGGAAACCGCTGCCGAAAAGTAGCATAGCAGCTCCCGCCGCCTGCGGTGCTCGACGCACCCGGGTGCGCGGGGGAGAATCCATCGGCACGGCCATCGCGGCCGCGCCGTTCTTTTTTCTTTTTCAGGAAAGTTCTTCGCGGATTTCTTAAAGGCCGATGATCGTGATGAGGCGATGCTCGATAAGGCAAGCGCAATAGAAGAGCGGGTTGCGGAACTCGAGCGCAAGCTCAGCGATCCGGCGACGCTCGGCAATCAGCGCGAATACGCGCGGCTGGCCAAGGAGCGATCGCAGCTTTCCGAGGCGGCGCAATGCGCGCGCGAGTACATTCGTATCGCGGACGAAATCGCGGGCCACAAATCGATCCTCGACGGCAATGACGCCGACCTGCGTGAGCTGGCAAAGGCCGAGATGCCGACGCTGCAGAAAAATCTCGAGGCGGTCGAAGAGAAGCTCAAAGAGCTGCTCACGCCGCGCGATCCCAACGACGAGAAGAACGTAATTTTAGAGATACGGGCGGGCACTGGTGGGGAGGAAGCGTCTTTGTTTGCTGGCGACTTGTATCGGATGTACACGCGATACGCCGAGCGCCACGGATTCAAGATTGAAGCGCTCAGCATGAGCGACACCGGGCTCGGCGGAATCAAGGAAGTGATCGCGCTGGTGACGGGACGGGGCGCGTACTCGCGGCTCAAGTACGAAGGCGGGGTGCATCGCGTGCAGCGGGTGCCGGAGACTGAAGGATCGGGACGCATTCATACGTCGGCGGTAACGGTCGCGGTGATGCCCGAGGCGGACGAAGTAGAGGTTAATATAAATGAGGCGAAGGACCTGCGAATCGACGTGATGCGCGCGTCGGGGCCCGGCGGGCAGAGCGTCAACACTACAGATTCGGCGGTGCGAATCACGCACATCCCGAGCGGGATGGTGATAATCCAGCGCGACGAAAAATCGCAGCATAAGAACAAGGCGAAGGCGTTAAAGATCCTGAGGGCGCGGCTGCTCGAGCAGGCGCAGTCGGAGCAGCAGGCGAAAATCGCGCAGACGCGCAAGTCGATGGTGGGGACAGGCGACCGATCGGAGCGCATCCGCACTTACAATTTCCCGCAATCACGGGTGACCGACCATCGCGTCAACGTGACGATTCATCAGCTCGACAATTTTCTCGATGGCGCTATCGATCCGGTGATCGACGCGCTGGCAGCCTACGATCGCGAGCAGTCGCTCAACGCGTAAGAGGTCATGAGAGACCTCGCGCGGATGGTGTTGGTAGCGATTGGTACCGCGTCGCGCAAGCTCGCGAACGTCGGAATTGACTCATCGCTACTCGACGCTGAATTGCTGATGGCGTCAGCAGCGGGCGTCACGCGCGAGGAAGCGATTACCGGCTCGATCGAGCTGTCAGATGAAATACTGTACAAATTCGAAACGTTCGTCGCGCGTCGTGAAAAGCGCGAGCCAACGGCGTACATCCTCGGGCACAAGGAATTTTACTCGCTCGATTTCGAAGTGACGCCCGCGGTACTGATTCCGCGGCCGGAGACGGAGTTCGTTGTCGGCGAGGCGCTGGAATATATAAAGGCCAAGCCGGTTGCGCGCGTGCTCGACATCGGCACCGGGTCAGGCGCAATCGCAATTGCGATCGCGGCAAACGCACCGAGGGCGCAGATCACGGCGGTCGATATCTCCCCCGACGCGCTTGCGGTGGCGTCGCGCAACGTCCGGCGTCATCGAGTCGAGGATCGAGTCACGCTCCGGCGTGCCGATTGCTTCGATGTTCTCGATGGCGGCGCGGCGCTCGGGACATTCGACGCAATAGTCTCGAATCCGCCTTACCTGGATGATGTGGAGATCACAGCTCTGGAGCCCGATGTACGTCACTACGAGCCGCACGTTGCTCTAAGCGGAGGGGTAGGGGGCCTGCGCGTCATCCGAAAGATATCGAGCGGCGCTGGCGCACATCTGGAAACCGGCGGCGAGTTAATCATGGAAATGGGCTTAGGCCACGCCAGTGACGTTGTAGGAATCATGGTGCACGCGGGTTTGTTAGTTCTCGATGTGATAAACGATTTCGCGGGACAGATGCGGGTCGCGAGGGCGCGGGTCAGGTAATTCAGAATGGAAAAAATGATAATTCATGGCGGTGCTCCGCTGCGCGGCACTGTCACGCTGAGCGGCAGCAAGAATGCCGCGCTGCCGATCATGATGGCGTCGTTGCTGACGTCGGAGCCGCTCGTGCTGAGCAACGTCCCGCGGCTTCGCGACGTGAAGACCGCGATGGACCTGCTGACCCAGCTCGGCGTTGCGGCGCGCTGGATCGACGACCATCGTGTCGAGCTTCACGCGGCGAAGGTTACTTCGCATGAGGCGTCGTACGAACTGGTCAAGACGATGCGCGCGTCGTTCGTCGTGCTCGGACCGCTGCTGGCGCGGACGGGACGGGCGCGCGTCTCGACTCCGGGAGGATGCGCGATTGGTGCGCGCCCGGTGAATCTGCATATCGCAGGGATTCGCGCGCTCGGCAGCAAGATCCAGTTTCGTCACGGCTATGTCGAAGCGCATGCAGAAAAGCTGACAGGCGGACGCATCTGGCTTGATTCTCCGTCGGTCGGCGCGACCGAAAATATTCTGATGGCAGCGGTTACCGCTCGCGGCCGCACTGTGATCGAAAATGCCGCGCGCGAACCAGAGGTGCAGGATCTCGCGCGAGTGCTGGTCGCGATGGGCGCGAAGATCAGCGGCGCCGGCACGCACGTGATTGAAATCGAAGGCGTTGAGCGGCTGCATGGCGCCGAGCACGAAGTGATACCGGACCGGATCGAGGCGGGATCGATGATGGCGGCGGCGGCAATCACCGGCGGCGACGTTACGATTACCAACGCACCGATCGAGCATCTCGAGGCGGTCGCGACCAAGCTGCGCGAGGCGGGCGTGACGGTCGAGGCGAACGGAAAGGGCGTGCGCATCGCGCGCAACAACGGACTCAAGCCGGTCGAGCTGCGCACGCTGCCGTATCCGGGTTTTCCGACCGACCTGCAGGCGCAGATGATGGCGATGCTGACGCAGGCCGACGGCAGCTCGGTGATCACCGAGACGATATTCGAGAACCGGTTCATGCATGCGCAGGAACTGGCGCGGATGGGCGCCGACATCCTGATGAAGGGGCCTACTGCGGTGGTGCGTGGGCCGTCGAAGCTTAGCGGCGCGCCGGTGATGGCGACCGACCTGCGTGCCAGTATGGGGTTGATAATTGCAGGGCTCGCCGCGGAACACACGACCGAGCTCAGCCGCATCTACCATCTGGATCGCGGGTACGAAGCGCTTGACGCGAAGCTCTCGAGCCTCGGCGCCCGAATCGAGCGTGCGCAAGAACAATGAAGCCCCGCGTTCTCAAGTCTGAATCACCAGAATTCAAAAAATTCCTGTCTGCGATACTCGCGCGCAGGGGTAGCGACAGCGCCGGCATCGACTCCGTGGTGTCGAAAATAATCGCCGACGTACGAAAGCGCGGCGATCGCGCGCTGATCGATCTGACGGCGAAGTTCGACCACGTGAAGCTCACCGCGAAGACGCTTCGGGTGACGCCGGCCGAACGCCAATCGGCGATCAATCGTATTCCGCCTGTGGATCGCCGCGCGCTCGAACTGGCTGCCGAGCGAATCGCGGAGTTTCATCGCCGCACGATGGAGAAATCGTTCATCTACCGCGACAAGGCCGGGATGCGGCTCGGGCAGATAGTGCAGCCGATGCGTCGCGTCGGGATTTACGTGCCGGGCGGGCTCGGCGCGTATCCGTCGTCGGTGCTGATGAATGCGATTCCCGCCAAGGTCGCAGGCGTCGCGGAAGTCGTGATGGTCTCGCCGCCGTCGTCGGAGGGGGAGAGGCTGGCGGTGCTAGCGGCCGCTGAAATTGCCGGGGTCGACGAATTCTACCGCGTCGGCGGAGCGCATGCGGTCGCGGCGCTCGCATACGGCACCGAGACCATCAAGCCGGTCGACAAGATCGTCGGTCCCGGCAACGCGTTCGTGCAGGCCGCCAAACGGATGGTCTACGGCGTCACCGATATCGACAAGATGGCCGGGCCGAGCGAAGTGCTGGTGATTGCGGACGACCGCGCGAATACCCAATGGATCGCGGCCGACCTGATCGCGCAGGCTGAGCATGGCTCCGGCGACGAGGCGGCCGTGCTCCTGACCCCGTCGGAGAGTATCGCGAATCGTGTCGCTGAGGCGGTGGAAAACTCGCTCAAGACTTTACCGCGCGCACGCCAGGTCGAGGCCGCTCTGGCGAAGCGTGGCGCGATGGTCGTCGTGAACGATCTCAACGAGGCCTTCGATCTGGCCAACCAGATTGGCCCGGAGCATCTCGAGCTCGACGTGCGCAATCCGTCACGATGGCTGCCCAAGGTCAAAGCCGCGGGCGCCGTTTTTCTCGGGCCGCTGACGCCTGCGCCGCTGGGCGACTACCTGGCGGGCCCGAATCATGTTCTGCCGACGGGCGGAGCGGCGCGTTTCGCGTCGCCCCTGGGTGCATACGATTTCCTGAAACGAACCAGTATAATCGAGGCGTCGACGGGTGCGATTGCGGAGCTCGGGCCAACGGTCGCGCACCTGGCACGGATGGAAGGGTTCGAGGGCCACGCGCGCGCAATGGAGCTGCGCAACGGTGTCGGCGATGGGAAGCCAAGGCGGGCAGGGAATCGAAATGCAAAAACACAAGGTCAGCGCGCAAAATAAAGGCAAGACCGCCAGTCCGGTTGCGCGGCTGGCGCCGGCCGAGGCGAAGCGCAGCGCCGAAGTCGAACGCAAGACGCGCGAGACTTCCGTGACCGTCGCCCTCAAGCTCGACGGCAGCGGGCGCGGCGAGGCCAAGACCGGGGTGCCGTTCCTCGATCACATGCTCGAGAGCTTCGCGCGCCATGGATTCTTCGACCTGAAGGTCGCGGCCACTGGCGATTTGCACATAGATGACCATCACACGGTCGAAGATGTCGGGATGGTAGTGGGCAGGGCGTTTCGGCAGGCTTTGGGCGACCGCGCCGGAATCAAGCGCTTCGGCGAGGCCGCTGTGCCGCTGGACGAGGCCGTCTGTACCGCGATTGTCGATATCAGCGGCCGTGCCTATCTCGGCTACAATGTGCCTATCAGCCAGGAGCGGGTGGGTAACTTCCAGACTGAGTTGGTGCACGACTTCATGAAGGCGCTGACCGACGAGGTCGGCATGAACCTGCATCTCAACCTGGTGAGCGGCCGCAACCCGCATCACATCATCGAGGCGACGTTCAAGGCGTTGGCGCGTGCGATGGACCATGCGACGGCCCGCGAGCCGCGGCTCTCTGGCGTGCTTTCGACCAAGGGCACGCTCAACAGCTAGGTCGCTTGTTCGAGAAGTTCACCGTCATTCCCGCGATTGACCTGAAGGGGGGCCAGGTCGTGCGTCTGATCCACGGCGACATGAGCAAGGCCACCATCTACGGGGCGGATCCGGACGAGACGGCGCGTCGCTTCGAGGAAGCCGGAGCGGAAGTTATCCACATAGTCGATCTCGATGGTGCTATTGCCGGAACGCCGCGAAATGTCGATGCGATCGCGCGAATTCGAGCGTCGGTGAAATGCGCAATCGACGTGAGTGGCGGCTTGCGCACAATCGAGGCCGTGCGCGCGACGTTCTTAAGCGGCGCCGACCGCGTCTCGATCGGTTCGGCCGCGCTGCTGAACCCCGAGTTGGTCCGCCAGGCCTGTGCCGAGTTCCCGGGACGAGTTTTCGGATCGCTCGATATTCGCGAAGGCAGGCTTGCCGTCAAAGGATGGGTTGAGACCAGTCAGCTCACTATCGCCGAGGCAGCAGACCGGTTCCGCACCGCGGGCGTCGCGGCCGCGATTGTTACCGACATTGCCCGCGACGGCGCGCAGGTCGGCGTCGATCCAGTTCGTATCGAAGAAATCGCCAAGGCGGTGCGAATCCCGGTGATAGCGTCCGGCGGCGTCGCGAGCCTCGACGACATTCGGGCACTCCGCAAGAGATTCGAGGCCGGCGTCGTGGGCGTGGTCGTCGGGCGAGCGCTGTACGAAGGAAATTTCGATTTGCGTGACGCGTTGGCTGCGGCGATCCGTTAAGATTATCCAATCGGCATCGCTATAGCGGCGTTATAGCTCCCCATCCTAGCTTTAAATTTCTTTTGATCCTTTGGGCACCTTATGGTCGCCCTTTGGCGCTGCACACAGTCCGTTCTATGCTCCATAGCACGACAACAAGTGCTTTGGCTTGTATTCAAGTAGATTTACGAGCACAAAACACGCTTGACTTAAGTACGACCCCTGTAGAGAATGCCGAAGCTGGGTAAAGACATGTTTGTATCGTCTCAACCAAGCGTAACCAATCAAGAGCAAATAGCGATTCAGTTTGGATGGGTTACTTAGTAGGATTTGGAATTAGCTAGTAGTAGGTGTTTATAACTAGAAGTAGAGATATCATCACAACAAGTAAAATCGTCGCAAGGCGCGGGGGTAGATGGATTCCCGCGTATGGTTGTTCGAAACACACAAACGGACGGAGGGACACGAAAATGGATCGGATTCGGAAACTGTATGTGAAGGCAGATGGATTCGCGCGGGGACAGACGATGGCTGAGTATGCGTTGATTCTCGCGGCAGTCGCGGTCGTGGTTTTCGTTGGTTACCAGACCCTGGGTACGACGATCACCACGCTGTTGGGCAGCGTAGACACCAAGCTTTAATCGGGCGCCGATCTTTGGCACAAAGCTGACTGGTAAGACCGGCGGGGGGAACGCCTCCGCCGGTAACTGGTGGACGAAACTAAAGAAATAGGAACTCATCATTATGAATAAACTCAGAAAGCTCTACGTGCAGGCCGACAGCTTTGCGCGCGGCCAGACGATGGCTGAATATGCGCTGATTCTCGCGGCGGTCGCGGTCGTAGTGTATGTCGGCTACCAGACAATGGGGACGACGCTTACCACGATGCTGGGCACGGTCGATACCAAGCTCTAATCGCATGCCGATTTTTATTACAAAGCTGACTGGTAAGACCGGCGGGGGTAAGCGCCTCCGCCGGTAACTGGTCGACGAAACTAAAGAAATGGGAGCTCATCATTATGAATACACTCAGAAAGCTCTATGTGCAGGCCGACAGCTTTGCGCGTGGCCAGACGATGGCTGAATATGCGCTGATTCTCGCGGCGGTCGCGATCGTAGTGTACGTCGGCTACCAGACCATGGGGACGACGCTTACCACGATGCTGGGCACGGTCGATAGCAGCCTTTAATCGGCAACAGACCAATCACTCAATTGCGAACCCGGTCCGGGTTGTCCTCTTTGGAGGATGCAACCCGACCGGTGGTCTCGCCTGCGACTCTCAGCAGCATCCCACCGGGGTTCCCCGACGGTTTCAATTAGTTGTCGCGCTCTGCTATACGCGACAAGCGTGGCTGATTCCATTGTTTCATCGGTAATATCGTCGGCTCGTTCGAGCGGACGGTCGGTTCTCACGGAAATCGAGAGCAAGCGAATCCTGCATTCGCTCGGCCTGCCGGTTGTGGTGCCGGAAACGGCGGCCACTGCAGACGGCGCGGTGCTAGCGGCGTCGCGGATTGGCTTACCGGTCGTGCTGAAAGTGCTGTCGCCGGACGTGAGTCACAAGAGCGACGTCGGCGGTGTCGAGCTGAATCTCGCCGACGAAACCGCGGTGCGCGACGCGTTCGAGCGAATTCGTCGTAACCTGGCCGCCAAGGCGGGCGACGCGCGCTTCGAAGGTGTCGCGGTGCAGCCGATGGCCAGGCAGGGCGTCGAGCTGATCGCCGGGACATTCCGCGACGATCGATTTGGCCCGATGGTGATGGTCGGGCTCGGCGGCGTATTCGTCGAAGTGATGAAGGATACCGCGCTGGCGCTGGCACCGATTGGCGGGCGCGAGGCGTCGGAGATGCTCGCGCGGCTCCGCGGCGCTCAGATTCTCCACGGGGTCCGCGGTCAGCCCGGCGTCGATGAGGACGCGATCGTTTCGCTCCTGGAAACAGTCTCGGGAATCGCCTGGACGCATCCGGAGATCGCCGAGATGGATCTCAATCCGGTAGTCGCGTATGAGGACGGTCTCGCGATCCTGGATGCGCGAATCGTGCTCGCCGACGCAAAGGTCTCGACGCCGAATCCGGACCCAAATCGGGCGGCGCGGCTCAAAAATCTCGAGCGCGCGTTCAACCCGCGCACGGTTGCGGTGATCGGTGACAAGCGGATGGGCGGGTATATGTGGCTGCGCGCGATGGCGCATCTCAAGGGCAAGCTCTACTCGATCCAGATCGATCCCAACGAGATACCGGGAATCGAAGCGATGGGCGTCGAGAACCGCAAGAGCCTGGCCGAAATCACGGAGCCTATCGATTACGCGGTCAGCGCGGTCCCGCGGCAAATCGCACCACGAATTTTGAAAGATTGCGTCGCCAACCACGTCGGCTCGATTGGATTTTTCACTTCAGGATTTTCGGAGACCTCCGAGGAGCTGGGAATCCGGCTGGAGTCCGAGCTGCGCGACATCGCGATCAACTCGGAAATCGCGCTGGTTGGCCCCAATTGCATGGGGCTGTACAGTCCGGGCACCGGGCTGCGCAATTTTCCCGAAGAGAAGGTCGGCGAGGCGGGCGACGTCTGCTTTATCTCGCAAAGCGGCACTCACACGATCAACTTCTGCCTGCAGGCGCCCACTCACGGCATCAACGTGAACAAGGCGGCGTCGATCGGCAACGTACTGGTGCTCGAGGCGGCTGACTATATCGATCTGATGGCGGCTGACCCGGCCACGCGCGTGATCGGGATGTATATCGAAGGCGTGCGCGACGGGCGGCGCTTCTTCGACAGCGTCCGGCATGCGGCCGAGCGTCATCCGGTCGTCATCTGGAAGGGCGGGATGACCGCAGCGGGCGCGCGCGCGACCTTCTCGCACACTGGATCGCTCGCGACGCCCGAGGCGACCTGGCGCACGGTAGTGCGGCAGAGTGGCGCGGTCGAGGTAGCCAGCCTCGACGCGATGCTCGACGCGGTCGAGCTGTTCGCGCGTGCCAAGCGTCTCGGCGGTAAGCGGATGGGCCTGGTCGCGATGACCGGCGGGCAGTCGGTGGTGATCACCGACACGTTCGCGACGGCGGGCCTCGAGATTCCCGCACTGTCGGACTCCTCATACGACGAGCTGAAAACGTTCTTCAATATAATCGGCGGCAGCTACCGTAATCCGCTCGACGCGGGTGGCACCATCGGCGCCGGGCATCATCAGGGGAATCTTGATCGCATCCTCGAAATTCTCGAACGCGACCCTGTCATCGACGCGATCGTGCTCGAGGTCGGCACGGGGCTGCGCGCCGCGCGATGGGCCACACACGAGGACGAAATCACCGGCCTGCTCGACAAGCTGGCGGATTTTGCCGGGCGCTCGACTAAGCCGTTCGCAATCGTGATGCATCCTGCGCACGTCGAGTCGATCGTCGCACGGGGCAAAGAGCTCGCGCGTGCGCGTGGGCTGGTCGTGTTCGACAGTTTCGAGCGCGCCGCTGCCGCCTTTCGCACGGCGTCGGACTACTGGGCAAATCGCGCTAGACTCGGCGATTAGACTCACCGAGCGCCGGAACTCAGGTGCTGAATATGGATCGTCTCATATCCGAACGCGCACGGCCTTATTTCGAAAAGATACAAAAGCTCGCACCGATAATTCGCGCGCATGCCGATCGGGCCGAGCGCGAGGCGCAAATCCCGCGCGAGGTAATCGCAGCGTTTCATGACGCCGGACTGTTTCGAATCCTCATTCCCCGCAACATGGGCGGCGGCGAACTAACGATTCCCGATTCGCTGCGGCTTTGCGAGGAAGTCTCGCGCATCGACGGATCGGCGGGATGGAATTTTGCGATTTGTTCGGGCAGTCCGCTGTTTGGGTATAACCTTTCGCGCGCGGCGTTCGAAAAGATTTACGGCGATCCTCTCGGCGTGAGTGCGGGATCGCTGAATCCCGCCACCACTCGAGTTGTGGCGTCGGACGGCGGATGGCGTTTCAGCGGGAAGGCCACCTATGCCAGCGCGTCGGCTCATGCGACCTACCTGATGGCGGCGGGGATGGTCTTGCGCGACGGCGCGCCGCAGATGGTCAACGGGTTCCCGGTGATGCGAGCGGGTCTGTTCCCGATCAAGCATGCGAAGATTCTCAACACCTGGGCGACCGCCGGGATGCGCGGCACCGGCAGCAACGATTGCGAGTTCGATAACGTCTTTGTCCCCGACGAATTCACCTTCGATTGGCTGAACGCGAAATCGCCATGGCAGCGCGGCCCGTTCGAGAACATTCCGCTGCAGCTGCAATTTGTCGGCGGCCTGGTATCGGTGGTGCTCGGCACTGCGCGCCACGCTCTCGATACGCTGAACGAAATCGCGCAAGCCAAAGTGCCGGCTGCAACTCGGGCGACGTTGCGCGAGCGTCCTCTCGCACAGATTCAGTACGCGCAAGCGGAAGGCCTGCTGCACGCAGCGAGCGCCTACTTCTACAGTTGCAACGATGAAATCTGGCGCAAGGGCGAGGCGGGCGAAAGTTTCAGCTTCCAGGACCGCGCGCACGCGCGGCTCGCAGTAGTAACCGCGGCGAAGCTGGCGGTGCAGGCGGTCGATCTGGTCGCAGATGCGGCCGGGATGAACTCCGCGCAAACTTCCTGTCCGATCGAGCGATGCTGGCGCGACGTGCATACCGCGACGCAACACGTCCTGATGAACACCGCCCGCTTCGAGGTAGTAGGGCGCGTGCTGTTCGGGTTGGATCCAGGCTCGCCGGTAATTTGATCCGGTTCGAATTGGTGTGATCTCTTGGAAGCGCGCTCTTTAGTGTCATCCCGAGCGTAGCCGAGGGACCCCCGAGTCTTTCAGGATGCTGGCCGACGGACCATCACCATTTCGCGATCGCGACGCAACCGAATGGCTTACGGTGAGTCCGGAAGTCAAGATTCCTAAGTGAGGTCGAACTGTTTTGCGCCGAGAAAGATCCGGGGTCCCTCGGCTACGCTCGGGATGACACAAAAAATCGGGACGTCAGAACGGAGCCGCAGGTCCGAAAGCTACCTCGGTGGTTCGAGCACCGTCATCACCGTGCCGATCGTTGCGTCGCCGTCGAGGAATGCGAGCCAGCGTCCTCGCAGCGACCAGCTCATATTGACGATGCCTTGGGCCGGACCTTCGGCTAACAGGAACGCACTGTCGTAATGAATCGAGTAGGTGACGATTTTTCGCCAGGGAATTGGCTTGCTCGGAGCGTAAATCTCCATCGCGGCTTCGTCGGCGCCGGTCGAAAACGCCATCGTGCTCTGCGCGAGCATTTCCGGCCACGTGTCGAAGCCCAGCGATTTCACGTCGATCTGAGTCAGGTCGGGTTGCGCTACCGCGACCTGCGCGGTGACCGGTTCTCGCGGACGCTCGATCGCCACCTTGAATGTGAGTTCTCGATTCCCCAGCGTCAGCGTATTGCTGCTGTTGGCGAACGCGGCTCCTCCGGTAGATACGCCCATCAGATGTTCGGCACCGGTCGGGATGTTGTACTTGAATACGCCAACCGTGTGGCCCGTGGGGTCGGGCGCGACGTAGAGGAATGAGCCTTCGTCGTTCTTGTCCCAATCGAGCACGTGGATCGGCTGGCGCAGGTGAAATCGCGTGCAGGTCGCGGCGCGTCGATCCACTATGACCGGCGGAGCGCCCGCATCGCCCTGGCCGACCGCGTAAACGCCGTGCGCGCTCCAACTCAGCGCAGACATCGGGCACGACAACTTCAGCGGTAAGACGGAACCGGCGCCGGTGATCACGATCACTTGCAATCCGTCCGCGCGAGTAGGCGGCGGCTCGACGTCCGCCTGATCCGGATCGGATTTCGGCGCCTCCTCACTGGCGCCGGTCTCTTCGGGCGGCTCGGGATGCTGCCGGAGTGCGAGCGCGATGGTCGCGTCATTCAGCCAGCTCATCGAGATCGAATCGTACCGGCCATTGAAGTTCGCGATCACGTTGCCGGGCCCGGTCGCGATCAGGTCACGAATGATCACGTCGACTCGATCGGCGCCCGGCGCGACCATCGCGGTCGCCAGCGTCAGCCCGTTGGGACTCACTACCAGGTCGGCGATCGTTCCTGTCTCGGCGGCAGCGGGTCCAGTCTCCGCCGCGAGTATCCTGCCTGTGCGCCACGCGGCGCCTCCGAGGCCGTACATGATCGTGTGTCCGCCCTGCGTCCCGACGACGCCGATCTCCTCGCCGTTCTCCATCCACATCGGCGGGCGTGACGGAATCGGCGCGAACCCACTCGGCATCGCGACATTGGTCAGCACCTTGATACCGGTGGTGACCGCAAGCGTGGTCGACCGCGCCACAAACGGCGGCGGCTCGGGCTTGGGCGCAGGCGCAGTCGAACATGACGCGAAGGCCACGGCGCTGAGGGCGAGAATCAGGATGAGGACAGACCTGGGCATCAGAAAGCGGTAGTCTATTTGGACCGCTCAAAAAAGGCGACCAATTTAGACCATGAAGAATCCGTTCACCGATCGATTGTGGATAAGCCGCGAGGTTCGGCTCGGGATTGTTGTTGCGATTTTGTTTGTCGTCGGCGCGATTGGACTCGCCTTCGGCCATTGGAGGGTGGGAATCACCGCCATCGGAATCGGGATCGCATTGGTGGCGGCCTTCTATTTCGCTGTCGTCAGACCGGCGCAGATACCTCACGACGCCGTCCTGGTGATTCGGCTCGCGGGTGCGATCGAGGAGGACGTTACGCGCTCGCCACTCGATCAGATCATGCGGCGCGGAGCGAATAGCCTCGACCATCTCCGCTATGCGTTCGATTCGGCGGCGATCGACAACGACGTGCGCGCGATCATCGTCGAGATCGCGAGCTTCGGCGCCGGGCTTGCGACCGCGCACGAGATCCATCGCCTGATGCGCGCGGCGCAAGCCGGTGGCAAGCGGGTGATCGCGCTGCTGCGAGGCGATGACGCCGGCCTTCGCGAGTACCTGGTCGCATCGGGGGCGGGCGAGATCGTCGCCAATCCTGACACGATGCTCACGATGCTCGGGGTCGCGACCGGCGGCGTGTTCCTCAAGAACGCGCTGGACAAACTCAAGATCCAGGCGCAGACCCTGCAATGGAAGGAGTACAAGGGCGCCGCCGAGACTCTCGGCCGTGAGACTATGTCGCCGGCGGTGCGCGAGAGCATGGAGGCGATCGTCGCGGACTGGGAGAAAATCCTGATCGAGGTGATCGCGTCGGCGCGCCAACTCTCTCCCGAAAAAGCGCGCGAGCTGATTGCGGCGGGATTCGTCAGCGCAAAGTTCGCGGTCGAAAATAAACTGATCGATCGCGAAGGCTATATCGAGGACCTCCGCACTGAATTCGATCCCGAGTCCAAGCGCAAAGTGTTTATCAATCTCGCCCGCTACCGGCGGCACGCAATCTTCAACCGCGAGCGTGGACGGCGCGCGCGAATCGCCCTGGTGCATGCGAGCGGACCGGTGGTTTCGGGCGAGGCGCCTGCGACCGGCGAATATATCAGCGGCGTCGCGACGGCGTCGCAAATCGATCGCGCGTCGCGTGACGAGCGCGTCAAGGCAATCGTGTTTCGCGTGAATTCACCGGGCGGCTCTGCCGTCGGCTCCGACCTGGTATGGCGCGCGGTGCGCGAGGCGCAGGGGCGCGGCAAGCCCGTGGTTGTCTCGATGGGCGATGTGGCGGGATCGGGTGGTTACTACGTCGCGGCGGGCGCTGACGCGATCGTCGCGGAACCGGCGACGATCACCGGCTCCATCGGAGTCGTGTACGCGAAGTTCAATCTCGGCAATCTGCTCAGCGAGCTGGGCGTCCATTTCGATTTCGTGAAGAGTGCGCCGATCAGCGACGCGATGTCGATGGCGCGCGCGATGACCGACGCCGAGCTCGCGCAGCTCAACGAAACCGTCGGGCATCTTTACACGACCTTCACCGCGAAGGTCGCAGAAGGCCGGCATCTCAGCCCCGAGCAGGCCGAAGCTGTCGCCAAGGGGCGTATCTGGAGCGGTCTGGCGGCGAAGGAGCGCGGCCTCGTCGACGAAGTCGGCGGACTCTCGACCGCGGTGGCAATCGCGCGCGATCGCGCGCACATCGCCAAGGATCGACGCCATGAGCTCATAACCTATCGCGCCGAGCGTCGATGGCTGGATTTTCGCGGCAGCAGTGCCGACGTCTCGACGCCGTGGACGATTCGCGCAGCCGCCGCGACCCTCGGCATCCCAAGCCGCTGGGCCCCCGCGATGCTCGAACTGCTAATCTGCGGCGGCGTGATGCTGCTGTGTCCGTTTATCGAGCTGTAACGGCGCGGCTAGAGCGGGGAGCGTTCGAGTTCTTCGCGGATTGAGTACATCTTCTGGCGCGCTTCGGTGATGTACGCGTCGAGGTTGCGGCGATGATTCGCGAAGAGCCCGTCGGGCGAGCCGTCCATCACGATTAGCGGTTTCATCACGGCGGCCTTGCCGAGCGCGTCGATCGAATCGTCGAACAGCGTCTTCAGGACCGGGTCGTCTTTGATCTGCCCCGCGTATTCGCGCTCGAGCGCCTGCATCATGTGGTACATCACGTGCGCGTAACCCTGCGAGTGATAGAAATAATGGTCGCAGTCCCAGCTATGAACCGGGCTACCGTCGTCCTTGGTGCTCCGGTACAGATTCGCGTGCGCGTCGCCGAGGAGGTCGGTCCACGTCTGGATCAATCGGACCAGCTCGACCGCCCGCGTGTTGAGCTCGCGCGACGACGGCGGTGTGGTGTGCAACCCGGCGACATACATTCGCAGATGCTGGATGCCGTCGTCGTACTTGCCCTCGGGCGACGGCAGGATCCACTTCTCGGCATCGTTGCGAAAATCAGTATCGGCGATCACCAGATTCGGATCGTACTGATTCGAGGAAACCTTGGTCAGATGATCCTTGAACACTCGGGTGGTCTCGCGGATGGCTTGGATGATCCCGAGCTGCCGATCGGAATTATTATCGGCCGCGACTTTCGGCCCCCACAGGAAGAAATCGTTTGGACGCCATCCGAAGCCGGTGTGAAGCTCGTGGTCCATGATCGCGGCCAACGTCGACGCATAGATCTCGCCGGGCGAGAATGGTTTGTCGAGCGGAAACTGCGCGTTGATGTCGTAGGGGAGAATGTCGTGATGCTTCAGGCCGAAGTGAAGCGCCAGGTTGCCGCAGATCCAGATCAGAAGGAGGGCCGCAGCCCCGTACAGGAGTCGGTTCCGGTTCATTACCGGACGGAACTATAACACGATCGCTAGGAAGCCGCGCGCAGTGGAACTACTGCGGCAGTGGCGCTCTTGAGCTCGTCGCGGCTGGTGCCCAACTGCTTGAGCAACGGGAACACTGCACGCGTCAGGAACAGGCGCGGAGTGATCCCGCCGCCACCGATTCGGAGGTTCTCGTGATAGTCCGGAATCAGGCCGTCGCCCGGCATCTTGAAGTTCGCGATCACGAGCGCGAGGTCCGACAGCGTGCCGGCGCGGTCCTCGGACATGTCGATCTCGATCATCGAGCGGTAGAAGCCTGCGTGCGCGGCCTCGTCGCGGCTGACGAGGAAGAAGATCGCTTCGAGGGTCGGATCGTGCTCGACCTCGGCGCGATCTTTTTGCGCGCGATACGCGAGATAGGTCGCAGATTCCTGCAGCGCTCCGTAGCAGCTCATCTGGCGGCGCGTCTTGAATGGAGCTTTCCATCGGCGCGAGAACACGTCCGACTCGAGTTTGTCGAATTGCTCCTGCGTGCGCAGACCGGAGCGAATCAGATATTCGCGGAACACCAGGCCGTGGCGCGATTCCTCGTAGCTCCACGCGTTCTGAAACCATGCGAGCCCGAACACGCCGCGTAACAACTCGTTACCGGCTTCGGTGTAATCCGGCAGGAACATCTCTTCGGCGCAGTACGTCTCGATCCGAATCGCGCGCTCCTCGGTGTTAGCGCTCGCGGAAAGTTTATCCCACGGAATATCCTCGAAGAGATTCCAGCGGCGCTTGCGCTCCGCGGTTTCGAAGAAATCCATGTACGCGCGGTAAAATTTATCTTTCGCAGTCATCAGACGTGCAGTCATTCTGACGGGAACAACCGCCTGAAGAGTAACACGCCGGTCGGTCGAAACCTAATCTGAAATGTTCTTCGTGCGACAAATCGAAATAATGTTGGTCAGAAAATACTTAATAAACGTTTAGTTAACGAGGCGCTTTTGGCGACGTCGGAAGGCGCCAGCAATGCGATCGAGGCGACCGGTTTGCCGCCTTCGGTCACATTTGCAGTTCCTATCTGCTGACCCGCTTTCAGCGGCGCTGCGATCGACGATGGCAAATTGTAGTCGACTTTGATCGCGTTCTTCTCGTCGCCACGCTTTACGAAAACTCCAGCGTCACCACCCCAAACAGGCTTGATGCTGTTGGTATCGGCGTCAGTTATCGCGACAGATTGCGCGATTGGCGCGCCTTTCCTCGCGACCGGATGCATCTCGTAGTTGAGAAATCCCTGCGACAGCATCTCGGATGCTTCCTTGAAATTGGTCAGCTTGTGCTGACTCCCGAGCACGACTGCGATGAGCCTCAGGTCGTTGCGTTTTGCAGTGGCGACCACGTTGAACCCGGCCTTGTCGTAGAAGCCGGTCTTGAGGCCGTCGCATCCGGGATACGTCCGCACAAGGTGATTGGTGTTGCGCAGAATGAACGTTCCCGCGCGAAACGGCGCAGTGTCGATCGACGCCCATCGAATCACGTCGGGATATTTCAGCAGCTCGCGCGCGAGAATCGCCTGGTCGTAAGCGCTCGCGACATCAGGCGGCTGTCCCTTCGCCGGCGGCAGGCCGTGAACCGAATAGTAGTGCGAGTCCTTCATCCCGATCGCGGCCGCTTGCTGGTTCATCATTACCACGAATGCTTCCGTCGAGCCCCCGATATACTCCGCGACCGCGACCGACGCGTCGTTGGCCGAATGCACCACGACCGCCTTCATCATGTCGTCGAGCGAGAACGTCTCGCCTTCCTTGAGATACACCTGCGAACCGCCCATCTCAGATGCTTTGGCCGAGGTGGTGATGTTGTCGGTCAGCTTCAGCGATCCGTCGTGGATTTTCTCGGCGACGATCAGCATCAGCATCATCTTCGCGAGCGACGCGGTCGGCCACGGCTGGTGAGCATTGGGCGATTCGAAGATGACGGTCCCCGTCGTAGGTTCGAGCACGCAGGCTTCGGAATAAGCGCCGAGCGCAGTGCTCGAAGTGCTGGCGTTGCTCTCCTCATCGGTCGCCTCAGCCGCCGCGGCCGCATGATGTCGTCGCGCCGCTAACGCCGACTGCGACGAAAGCAGCGCGGCGATCACTATCGTCAAAACGATAAATCCAAATTTTCGGATGGTGACAGCAGTGGCGCGGGCCGCCGTGCCCGCGGCCGACTCGCCAGATGACGACAGAACCTTCATCGCATCCACCTCCCGCAACACATCAGAACAACGAAAGGATACTAGCCAACAACTCGCCCTGCGGCGAGAGACATGCGCTACGCGCGTATAACAATTGTTTAAAAATCTAGAAACGATCGGCGGTCCAGAAGACGGATCGCGAATCGGCGAAGATTTCGAAGGCGTGACTCGACGCGGCTTCCGCCGTCATCCCAAATCGTCGCGCGAGTTTATCGGGCGCGAGCACTCGCCACATGTAGTTGTTGTCGAGGTGATGCGCGACGGGGCATCCGGCGTCGCCCAGCGCGTTTTCCAGTGCGGGATCGTGCGCAGTATGCGTCACGATCACGCTCGGGTCGTCCGGCTTCGATGCGCTGTGGAGCAGGGCGGCCCGCCGATGATCCCCGGTTCGTCGAACAGTGACGGGGGCACCGGCCGCCGACTCGCCGAGGTACTTGAAGGTCGCGAGCATCGCGTCGATCCCGATGCGGTCGGGCAAGTAGCCGAACTCCATCACCATCGAGACGCCGTGAAAGCGCGTCACCCGGGCGTACGCCGCGACTTGCGAGCCGTCGCGGCACACGACGAAATACTCCTCGGAGCCTTCGCCGGGATGAAGCGGCTGATTGCCCGCAAATTTGAGATTCGCACGCCACGCGGAGTCGTCGCGAACCGCGGTGACATTGAAGCGGCCGCTGTACCCTCGATGAATCGCGGCAATCTCGGCAAGATCGCGTTCGGTTTCGAACGAATCGATGACGAAACGATCCGGCACGTTAAGCCCCGCCGCGGCCGCCAAAATACTGAACTTGCGATCGACCTCGCGCCATCCGAACTGGTTGTAAAAAGTGAGCCGCTCCGCGAACAGCAGCGATACTTCGAAGCCCTCGCGAATCATCGTATCGACACTGAGCCGCATGAGCGCCGACGCGACCCGCTTGTGCCGATACTCCTTGAGCGTGAACACAGACCCGATGCCGCCCATCGGCACCGTTTGCCCATCGAGATTGATGGCCCGATCGAAAATCTGAACAGTCGAAACGAGCCGCCCGCCATCGCGCGCAACGAGGCAGAGCGCATCGCGAAAAGTAGGATCGTTCTGATTGTACCGCGCGAAAAACTCGCCGCGATCGTCATACCAATGCCCCAGCAGCTCGAGCACCTCATCCCGCTCGCTATGATGCGCCGATCGAACTTCCATAAATTTGGTTTGTAACGTAGTTCAGCGAGTGCCGCTATAGGAGCCGATTGCAACGGACCCGCCCAGTTGAGAGACGATGGCGAACGCGAGCAAAGTTGAAGTGTCGATGGGAACGCGCTAGCGCGAGATCCTTCGCTTCGCTCAGGATGACACAAAGAAGCGATGGGGGCTTGGAGACGTAGTAAATCGTGCGGTTATCGCAGATCGAGATGAACTGACGTCGGGGTGCCGCCGCGATTTACCGTTAGGTCGATCGCTGACGCCGTCTTCACCGCCTGGATCAGGCTCATCGCCTGCATTGGGTTGGTGACGGGCTGGCCGTCGATCGAGGTCAACAGGTCGCCGTCCTGGAGGCCGAGTTGTTGGAAGACTGAGCCTGGCGCCACCTGCGAGATCGAGAAGCCGTCGGTCTTGCCGTTGACGAAATGGGGCAGCGCGCGCATCTGCGAGAAAAACTGCGCGGGATTTTCCATCGTCTGCTGAACCTCGGCGCGGCTGACTTCGAATTTTCCCGGGCCAAGTTTCTTCAGCTCGATCTTGCTGCTGTTGTCGTCGCTATCGTCGTTGTCGTCGCTGTCGCCCGCCGCGGCAGGTGTGCGACCGAGCCTTTGCAGCCTGTGCCGCATCGCGGACGGGAGGCCCCTGAGCAGAGGCCCGCGGATAGCGCCAGGGCCGGCAGGCCCACTGCCCAACTGCGACGGCGGCACCGAGGGAAGATCCGACGTCGGAATCTCGATTGCGACGCGATGCCCGCCGCGGTCGATGATCGCGCGGTCGGTCTCGACGCTCACCAGCTTGCCCGCGTCCGGGATGTCTTCTCCCACCTGGTAGAGCGTTTCGTTGCCGGCCGGGTCTTCGATTATCGCGTACGGCTTCGCCTTGCTCAGCAGCGAGGTTCCGATAAGTTTGATATTCAGATCCGCCTCGACTACCGGCGCGGGCCCGGTGTCCTGCGGAGTTTCGTTGAAGATGTCGCGCTTGACGATCAGATCGTAGTACGGGCGGGTCCGCATGCCGTTGGAAGCAATTCGCGCGAACGATGTGGTCGAGGCCAGGTCGGGTTCATTGGAAACGCTGCGCACAATAATGTCGCGCACGCACATCGCCGAGACGATCGCCAGCATCGCGATCAGCACGAAGTTCAGGATCGTGACGTGAATCTGTGAAAATCTCAGCTGCATTTACAGGATCGGCTCAGCCCCGTACGCGCACCCTTTCACTAGACGGCCAACATCGTAATTCCATTCACCCTTCCATCGGCTGATCACCAGACTCGCCTGGCTGTGGCCGCTGCGCACCAGGTCCATCAGTCGAAGCAGGTAGATGCTCTCATCCTGGCCGCTTTTGTTCAACGTCCGCTGGCGCTCGAGCCCCCTGGCCGCTATCTGCATCAGCTCGTAGCCTAGCTCCTGAAGTTTAATTTTTCCCGCGCGGGCGTCAAGCCCCTGCTTATGCGCGGCGTCGGTGATTTCGAGCCGCTCGCGATAGCTCCAGCGCTTGACCAGGTCCCATG
>NZ_JBAUYR010000062.1:0-15701 GCF_049584895.1 Binatus sp. (SeqCode) | reverse complement strand
CGCCAGAGGGGGCGCTGCGAGGGAAGGCTTAAAATGCGGGGGACGTGATTTGGGTACGGCTGCGGCGCCGGCGCTGGCTCAGATGCTTACTGCGCGGCGTGATCTTCAGCCGCAGATGAGGCGTGCCGGCTCGAATCTCGACGTTGCGGCGGAGTTCATGCTTCCACGCCATCATCCGGCGCCTCAGCATGCTCGCGTTGATCTCCAGCGCGTCGCACACCGTGTCGAAGCTGAATGCGTGGCGGCATCGCGCGCTCGCCGAGATCCAACGCTCGGCGTCGATGAAGAGCAGGCGCTTGCGAGTATTTCGCGACACGACTCCTTGCTGGTAGACGTTGATCGCGTCGGCCAGCAGAGCGAGCATTAGGCGCTGCTCTCCGGTCAGGCGATGGCCGCCGGAAACGTCGTAGTATTGGCTGGGAAGAATCTGGTTGAGGCCGACGAAGTGCTCGACCGCGGTATCGAAACTCAGCTGGAAGCCTTCAGACATCTGCAAAACCTGCTGGGGCGCTTGTGTCCCCGGGAGCGAATCCGGAATGCCCCCGAACGAACCCTCATCGGACCGCGATGAGACGGACCCCATGCGCCCTGTTAACCATCGAGTGGCGTTATTGGTTCCCAACTTCGTGTTCCAGCTATCTGGAAATACGGACTGCGGGGGCGTGCGGATTATTCCGGGAGTGAAATGGCGGCGATGCGGAGAACCTAACCCCTAACCCCTTCCCATTGTGGGAAGGGGGACCGGAATGAAAGATTTCGTGCGGCCGTCCTAACCCCCTAACCCCCTTTCCAGAATGGAAAGGGGGAACGCGGAACGCGCAGTGTTTGTTGAGGGGGAAACGGCTTCGGGGTCAGGTCGAGAGCTGATGGACCAGTTCGATTAGCGACGGGTCCAGAGGGCGGCGACGGTTGGCGACGTCGCCAAGGGGGACGCGCACGATTGCGCCCCGCTCCTCGCCAATCAACGAGGGACCGGCGCCGTCGAGGATAGCGCTAACCGCGCCCGCGCCCATCCTGCTCGCCAGCAGCCGGTCTCTGGCCGTTGGCGCTCCGCCGCGCTGGACGTGGCCGAGAACCACCACCCGCGCCTGCATCCCGAGCCGGGCGGTCAGAGCCTCGGCGACCGGGATTACGCCTCCGGTGCGCGGGCCCTCCGAGACCACGACGATGGTCGATCGTTTGCCGCGGCGATGGCTGTCCTCGACCCGGTCGCAAATGTTGTCGAGGCTGAACGGGATTTCGGGGACGATGACGGCTTCCGCGCCGCCGCCGAGCGCAACCGCGATTGCGATAAAGCCCGAGTCGCGGCCCATCACCTCGACGCAGAAGACGCGTTCGTATGCGAACGCAGTGTCGCGGATGCGGTCGATAGCCTCGAGCGCAGTGTTGACCGCGGTGTCGAAGCCAATCGAGTAGTCGGTGCCGGGGATGTCGTTGTCGATCGACGCCGGGATGACGAAGACCGGAACGCCGGTCTCGGTGCCGAACAGCGTCGCACCGATCATCGAGCCCTCGCCGCCGACCACTATGAGTGCCTCGATCTGATGACGCTTCAGGTTGCGGGCCGCGAGGCCGCGGGCGGCGGGCGTGCGGAACTCGGGCGATCGCGAAGTCTCGAGGAAGGTGCCGCCGCGCTGAATCATGTTGGCGACCGATCGGCCGCTGAGCGGCTCGGCAAGGTCGCGGATGAGGCCCTCGTAGCCGCGCCGGAAGCCGATCACCTCGACTCCTGCCACCGCTGCGCTGCGGACCACCGCGCGAATCGCGGCGTTCATCCCGGGCGCGTCGCCGCCGGCGGTAAGAATCGCGATTCGACGCGGTCGCGAGCCTGTCAGCTCAGGAGTTTCGTTATTGCCACTGCCGTCCATGGGGATGGGGAGTGTCGCGCATGCCCCTCCTTTGAATCTAACGAGCGCGCTGCGCAGAACCAACCCGGCGTCGTGCTCGTATCCAGCGGAACTCAACCCCACTTAAGAAACTGGCGATGAAAGTACCTTAATGCAGAAACTCGCTAGCGCGCGGGGACTCTATAAGGCGCCATGCGGCTGAACAACCGATCACGCAGAATCAGCGTGTGAAACAGAACAGCTCCAAAATGGGCGATGAACGCGAGAAATAAGAGATAGGCGAGAACCGTGTGCGCCTTCCGCAATGCCGCGTACAGCATCACGCTATGCGGAAGAATCGGGAAAAGATGCAGCGACCCATACAACACGATCGGATAGCGCGCCGCGGACAACATCCCCCAGCCGACCAGAGGCTGCACAAAAAGCAACGTGTACAGCAAGATTTCCGACTCGTGTGCAATGAAACGCTCCTGCGACGACATCGTCGCAGGAAAAGGAGGCATGGTGCTGAACTGCCGGTTCACAAACCGGATCACCACCAGAATCAGGATCAGGATCCCTAGCGGGCGATGGATTGATACTAGCGGATGGTAGTCGGCGAGCGACGCGACCATGGCAACACCAATGCCGAGCATGGTCAGCACCATCGCGGCCACCAGCCAGTGAAAAAACCGCATGGAAACCGGGAATTGCTGCGGGTTCGTCGTCATCCTGATGCTCACTTTTGCACATCCGAAGGCGTGATCGCGCTCGGCTCTTTCTTCTCGCCCGCTCGTCTCGTAAACGACTGCGAATAAACCGCCGATCGAGCGCTGAGCAGAGGATCGTCGGACGGTGCAATGCCGACCGGCAACACCAACGGATCGAAGTTGATGTCGCGACAGTTTCCAGGCGCCTCGGCCTCAACTTGGTCGAGCGTCAGCGTACCCGCGTCGACGTGCTCTCGATCTTCCGGCCAGGGGAGCGTCGCGTCGTCGGTAGGGTCGCCGGGTTGTCCAACCGTGAGGATCAGCCGCCACTGCACGGGCCCGCTATGAATCCGCGCGATGAAGTCGTCGAAGAGATAGTTTTTGTCGGGATTGGCGGACTGAGACGTGTCTTCAGGCTTAAACGCATCCGCCGGCACCATCGACCATCGAACCGGCGTCGAGACGTCGTCCGCGTCGATGAAACGGAACGCATTGAGACCGTTGAAGGTGCTGTTGTCGAATCCCGTGGAAAATGGTTTGGCTTTGATGATCGTTAGAGCTCGCGCACTCTCAGGATGGGCGGCGAAAAATGCCTTCAGCTTTTCGGGATCCGGCTTGCCCGTCGCCGGGTCCGGCTTCGACGCCAGCAGTTGGTCGTAGAATCCCTGAGCGGTGCTGACCGCGAACACGGGGATATCAACCATTGCCGTCCGCCACTCTTCCCCATTGCCTGCAGTGAAGTCGAGTCCCATTCCGCGCACGGACGCCGGGCTGTCGGACACAAAGGGGTTGCCACCGGGTAGCGAGAAGCGGCCGATGACCGGCACGCGGCCGGTTTGGAACACAACGGCCTTAGAGAGGCGCGCTCCTTGGCCATTGCTGTCGAAGTACCCGGTGACGCACATGCCTTTGGCATGATTGCGACGGAAACCGGAGTGGATTCCGAAAACCTCTTCAAAACCGTTGACGAACCGCGCAGGTGTTAGTTCATGCGGATTGAACCAGCCGCCCAAATAGAGAAACCCTGCGACGACGCATAGGATGACAACGCCGATGCCCGCCAATCGCGCCCGTTTGCTGGATACGCTCAGGGGAGCTGGTTGATTTTCCCCCGATGGGGTCGCGTCGCTTGGCATTGCCATCTCTCCAATGCCTGCTTACCGATCAACATGTTACAAACCGGGACGACCGTAGCCGGAATTTCCGCTTTATCCGGAATTTCCGTTTTGACGCTCCAACTGTTTTTTTCATAGCCCCATTCCAAGCCGTGGAGCAAGCCATCCCTGCACCAGTGAGAGGCGCTCGGGATCAGGGCATGCGCGTGGCTTGCAGGCGCAAGAGCGCGGCCTTGGCTTCATCCTGGGCGTCGCTGACGGTAGCGCTGTTGGTGCCGCTGTCGGTGTCGGCCACCTTTCGGTAGAGGTTGATGGCGGCGACTTTGTTGCCGAGCGCCTCGTAGCTGCGCGCGACGTTGACCTCCGCCCGTTCATCGTTGGGGCAAGCCATCAGCGCATCCTGGTAATACCCGAGCGCTTTGTTGAAATCGCCGGCGGCAAACTTGTCGCCACCGCGATGGGTCGCTGTTGTCTCGACATCCTTGTCGCATCCGCCCCGAGGGGCGCTCGCGACTCCCGGTGTGTAGTTTTGATTCTGATTCGCCTGGAGAGCCTCGAGTTCCTGTTGCTGATGCTCGAGCTGTTCCTGTTGCTGTTGAACCAGCTTGTTGGTGGCATCGATTTGATCGCCCATGCATCCCGAGCCGATGAGCGCGAACATGCCGAGTGCGAGTGCCGCAAGAATTGGTCTGGCCAAATTTGTCACCGACGTCGAAATTGTGCGGGCGCTGTATCTATGTCGCATCGCCAACAATACTGGCGAATAGAAACGCGGTGTCAACTCCGGCGGCGGTGAGCGACACGCCTTCGCTTCACGCTGACATTGCCGTGCCCCTGGCTGGAACGGCCGCCAGCAGCTCGTTAAAGCCCTCGGACATTGTCGGATGAGTAAAGATCGCATCGCGCAGCATCGTGTAGGGCATGCGCCCAATCATCGCGGTCTGAGCCGCCGCCATCTGCTCGCTCGCTTCGAATCCCAGCGCGGTAAAGCCGAGGATCTCGTCGCTATCCTTCGCGATCAGCATCTTCATCAGGCCCCGCGGTTCTGACACGGTTCGGGTCCGGAGCACTTCGGCCATCGGCATCTTGGCCAGCCGATATTCGATCCCGTCACGCCGCGCCTCGGACTCATTTCGGCCCACTCGCGCCAGTTCGGGATCGGTAAACATGCAGAACGGGATGAGGCGATTCTTCGTGGTTCGATTGCCGCCGTTCAGGTTGTCGTAAACGACGCGGAAGTCGTCGAAGGCGACGTGCGTGAACATCGGGCTGCCCGCGCAATCGCCCATCGCCCAGATATTATCGCTGGTGGTCTGAAGCTGCTCGTTGACCTTGATATAGCCATGCGCGTCGAGTTGGACGCCGGTCAGCTCCAGATCTATTCCATCGGTGTTCGCCTTCCGCCCGGTCGCAATCAGCAGGTCGGTACCTTCGATAGTGCGTTTGCCATTCGCGTTGTCCGCATGGACTCGAACCCGATCGCCCGAACGTCCATCAACCTGCCGAACTTCGGTTCCAGTTAACACCTCGATTCCTTCATCAACGAACATATCGCGCAGCACCTCGCCCACATCAGGATCTTCGTGACTGGCGAGTTGCGGGCCGGCCTCGATGACAGTCACTTTCGATCCCAGCCGGCGCATCGCCTGCGACAGTTCAAGCCCAACGTATCCGCCGCCCATCACAACCAGATGTTGGGGCAATCGCTCGAGGTCCAGAACCTCGACATGAGTCATCGGGTTCGCGGCTTTCAGTCCCGGAATTTCGGGCATAGCCGCGCGTGAACCGAGATCGAGGAACACGCGATCGGCGGAGACGGATCTCTTGCCGCCGCTTTTGAGATCGATTTCAACCGTTCGTGGTCCGACGAATCGCGCATTGCCCATGATGAGTTCCGCGCCGCTGGCCTTGGTGCGATCGGCGTGCATCTGACGCAGCCCTTCGACCATCAGCCGCTTGCGCCGCTGAACGGTCTGCATGTCGACGCTCAACGACTCGGTTTTGAGACCGAATTCCGCGCCCCGCCTGGCGAGCGAGATGACCTTGGCGGAGTAGATGATGTTCTTGCTGGGGAGACAGGCAACGTTGGGACACGCACCGCCGAGCAACCAACGTTCGACCACCGCGGTGCGATGACCGGCACCGGCCATCGTCCACGCAACAAACTTGCCCGCCCCTCCGCTACCGATAACCAGGTTCTCAAACTTTTCAATATTGGACATCGGTCTGACTCCTTAAGCAGTACGGAAATTGTAGGTATCGAAGAAGCTGCCTGAAACGGATAGTTACTAGGAGCGCGAGGATTGGATCTGCGATGAGCGAGTGCTTATCTCTTCTGTCGTGCGAAACATTCGATTACTCCTTTGAATGCGCACGCGGACCGGTGTGCCGATGCCGAAGCAGGTAAAATTTTCGCGCCCGAGTCAGAGTATGTCAATCGTGAAGTGCGAGGGATTAATGGCCACAAAACAGTTGGGGAGACACAATGGTGATTCGAAAAAGAAAAGTTCTCGCGAGTATTTCCATGATGCTGGCGCTCGTCGCGCTATTGGTGATCGCAACCCATGCCGTGACAGCCGCGATCAGCGCACCAACCATGCCTCCCGCTGAAGCTCTGAAACTTTTGCTCGACGGCAACCAGCGATTCGTCGCCGGCAAGCTTGAACATCCCAACCAGACGCCGGAACGTCGCGCCGAAGTGGCCAAGGGACAACATCCGTTCGCCGCCGTGCTCGCATGCGCCGATTCGCGCACGCCTCCCGAAATTATTTTCGACCGCGGGCTCGGCGATATCTTCACGGTCCGCGTCGCGGGCAATGTCGCCGACAAGGTCGTGATCGAAAGCCTCGACTACTCGGTCAAGCATCTGGGCGTGCGGGTCGTGATGGTGCTGGGGCATCGTCGATGCGGCGCGGTGATTGCCGCGGTCGAAGGTCATGAAGGCACTGCAGATCAGGACGTCGGCCCGATGCTGAGCGAGTTGAGACCGGCGGTGGCTGCATCCAAAGGCATGCCCGGCGATCCAATCGAAAATGCGGTGCGCGAAAACGTTGAGCTGGTGATGAAGAACCTCGCCACGTCGGAAGAACTATCGGCGATGGTCAAATCGGGCGACTTGAAGATCGTCGGCGGCATCTACGATCTCGACACCGGTACGATCGAGATGCTTAAGGACTAATTTATTGGTTACTGCGCGGCGGGTTGCGTCACGATTACGGCTGCGAACGCCGCCGCCTGATGACCGTCGGTATCGGTCGCAGTCAGGTTGACCACATAGCTGCCGGGATTCGTGTAGGTGTGAAACAGCGCGGTCGGCGGTATCATCGAGACCTGGCCGTCGCCGAAGTTCCAGACATAGCTCGCCAGCGGCGCGGCCTCCGGATTGAGGCTCGAGACAAAGAAGCCGACAGTCAGCGGAGCCGGACCGTAAGCGGGCACCGTTTGAAGCTGAATCTGTGGAATCGTCGGCATCATCATGGGCGTAGGCGTCGCGGTCGCTGCCTGCGCGAATGCGGACGTGGCCGAGCCGACGAGCATCAACAGCGATACTGTAATTCTGAGCGAAAGCTGCCGTGATTGAGCCGAAGCCCTGAGCGAAGCCAAAGGGGAAGAATCTCGACGGACGCTCCGGCGTCCGGCGCCTGCGCGCAAACGCGCTAACGCGCGAGATCCTTCGCTACGCTCAGGATGACACAAAAAAGGAGCGACCAACTTCGCAATCAAATCGTCGCAAATCGAGCTCACTGCATGACGATGCCGCCGTCGGGGTGCAGGATCGAGCCGGTGTAGTACCGCCCTTCCTCGCTGGCGAGGAACAAGGCGGTGTTGGCGACGTCGAGCGGCTCGCCCATCTTCTTCATCGGCACCCGATCCATCAACTGAGTCATGTTGGGCATGTCTTGCAGCTGCGCTGTCATCGGAGTCTTGATGAAACCGGGGCCGATTGCGTTGGCAGTGATATTGAACGGCGCCAACTCGGTCGCGAGCACCCGCGTCAGCATCCACACGCCGGCCTTGCTGACAGAATACTCGCCAACGCCGGGAGTCGGCAGTCGCGCGGCGGCTGACGCTATATTTATGATACGTCCGCCGTTGCCCGCTTCGATCATTGCCTGCGCGCATGCACGGTCGGTCAGGAACACGCCGTCGAGGTTGACGCTCAAGACCTTGCGCCAGTTGGCGAAGGACTTGTTGCTGAGAAACGTGATGTCAGGCTGTCCTTCTTCGCCGTAGTGGGCGTGCGAGATTCCGGCCGCGGCGACCACGATATTGACGCTGCCGAGATCCTTCACCATCTGCGCGACCATCGCATTGACTTGCGCCTCGTCGCTGGTATCGACCTGGTGTGCGATAGCCTTACGCCCCAGTTTTTTGACGGCGGCAGCGGTCTCCTCGGCGGCGGCGAGATGGCGGTCGGCGACGAAGACGTTGGCGCCTTCTTCCGCAAATCGAATCGCGGTCGCACGTCCGATACCGCTCGCTCCGCCGGTAATCAATGCATTTTTGTTTTCGAGTCTCAGAGCCATCAAAAAAACTCCTTCGCAATCTCTATCGTTCTGCGGTTGTTAGCACGACGAGGCGCGCATGAAAATCTATGCTCATCGTTCCGCGTCGAATAGAATCGCAGGTTATGGCACAACAGCAAGCGGCTACCGATCTATCGGAGCCGACCCATCGGTACGTCGAGGTCGAAGGACTCAAGCTTCACTATCTGGATTGGGGCGGCGATCCCGACAAACACACTTTCGTTCTGCTGCATGGCGGCGCGGCGCATGCGCACTGGTGGGACGGCGTCGCGCCCCTGCTGACGCCTTTTGGTCGCGTGCTCGCGCTGGATTTTCGCGGGCATGGCCGCAGCCAATGGGCGCAAGACGGCGCCTACGGTCCGCCCTCGTATTTGAAGGACGTTCGCGGGTTGATCGAAAGCCTCGGCACGCGCGTGATCCTGGTTGGGCACTCGATGGGTGGCGCGGTCGCGCAGTGGGTCGCGGTCACGCATCCCGAACTGCTCGAAGCGTTGATAATCGTCGATGCTCCGCACGGACCGCCGCCGCTGTTTCGCCGCCTGATGTGGCGATGGCGCCGACGTTCGCATGGAGGAGTGCGTCCGGAGCTGCGCTCGGCCGCCGACATCATCAAGAAATTTCGACTGCAGCCGCCGGAGACAACCCTGACTCGGCTGGAGATCGAGCGGCTCGCACTTCATGGCGCCGAACAACTGCCCAACGGTACGTGGGCTTTTCGCTTCGATCCGGAAACGCGCGCGTGGCGCAAGCATGGCATCAAGATGACTCGGCCGAAGATCAGGCAGATAAAGATGCCGACCCTCCTGCTGCGCGGCGATCAGAGCGGGTTAGTGAGTCCGTCGCACGTCAAGGCGATGCATCGGAAGATCCGGGGATCGGTGCTGAAGGAGATTCCGCGCGCGTTCCATCACGTGCCGCTGGACAATCCTGGCGATACCGCGGCAGCGATCATCGAATTCGTCGAGAAGCTGTAGCTATCGCTCAATGACCCGGAATTTTGTCGGCGCCAGGCCAAGCGTTCCACAACATTGTCGCGATCATGCTGGCGGCGACTGCGAACATGACGACGGTGGCTATCCATCCTACAACCCGCTGAAGGGTGGGTAGTCTTAGCCCGCCCGTGATTTTTTTGTTGTCGGTCATCAGCATCATTGTGACCATAATAGGAACCGCCGCTACGCCGTTAATCACCGCACTCCAGAACAGTGCCTTGATAGGATTCAGTCCTATAAAATTGAGCGCGACTCCGATCAAGGTCGCCACGGCCAGGATTCCGTAGAACCCCTTCGCCCGCTCCAGCTGACGTTCGAGTCCTATCGGCCACTTGAGAGCTTCGCCTAGGGCATAGGCTGAAGAACCTGCGAGTACAGGAATAGCAATCAACCCGGTTCCTATAATACCTATGCTGAAAAGCAGGAACGCCAATTCGCCCGCAAGTGGCCGCAGCGCTTCTGCCGCTTGCGCTCCCGTCTCAATGTCGGTGATGCCGTGAGCGTGCAGCACTGCGGCGGTATCGAGGATGATGAAGAAGGCGATGATGTTGGAAAACGCCATCCCGAGATAGGTATCGCCTCGCATCCGATCAAGTTGCGCCGGCGCCTGGCGGGGCGCGTGCTTGAGCGGCTTCTCATGCGGCGCGGCCCGTTGCTCCTCCACTTCGACCGAAGCCTGCCAGAAGAAAAGATAGGGACTTATCGTGGTCCCAAACACCGCAGTCAGCGCGGTCCAATAGCTATTCGAAAAAGTAATCGATGGGATGAAAGTCCCTAGCATCACAGGAATCAAGGGGAATTTGACTATAAGAGCAGTAGCGGCGTACACGAACAATACCAGCGTCGTCCACTTCAGGTACTCAGCATACTGCTTATAGGGCAGTGCGACCGCTCCTATGACAGAAATCACTCCAAAGCCGACAGTATATAAGAGTGCCGGTCCACCTATAGCCAATTGCAGCGCGCTTCCCATTGCACCCAGATCGGCACCCAGGTTGATGACGTTGGCAATCAACAGAAGTCCTATGAGAGGGTAGAGAATGCCGGCTGAGTAGTGACGCCGGATGTTGCCGGCGATACCTACACCGGTTACTCGCCCAATCCACGCGCTGATTTCCTGTATCACCGCCATCAGCGGGTAGCTGAACAGCATCGTCCACAACAACGCGAATCCGAACTGAGCGCCGATTTGCGAATAGGTGGCGATGCCGCTCGGATCGTCGTCGGCAGCACCGGTGACGATTCCAGGACCTAACGCCTTGAGGTAGATGGAAAGTCGCGAGAGCCAGGGCCTTCTCGATTTTTCCGATGCGGCGCGACGTGCGCCACTGCTAGCTTCTTTTGCCATTCTCGCCGACTACGATAAGTCTAGCGAGAAGCCATATTTGAGCCGAATCTTATGCGCGGAGCAGGAAGTCGCTCAGGTCCATCGCGTATTGCCCGTCGCTCAGCGTCATCGACTTGGGCGATCGCTTGAGCATCAGCCGCGAAATGTCCTGTCCTTGCGGAAGCAGGTACACGATGTCCCCGCTGCCCATCGAGAACACGCGCACGCGCTCTTCGCCGCGGCGTTCCTGGCCGGCGACCTCGTAAGAGCTTACATGAAAGACAAAGCCGCGGGCGCGAATCAGGACGCCCTCGGTGGTCTCGACGATTCCCACGAAAATCCGGGTGTTATCGTCCTTGAAGAGCCTGCGATCGATGAGGACGATCCGGTCCCCTTCCGCGATTGCCGCCATCGTGCGTTCCTCCTGTGGCCGTAGCCCGCTGCGATTCTACTCGATCGCGAAGGCTAACACGACGCGCCGAGATCAACGGTAGTGGGCAACCACCCACTACCGGATCCGCCGGCGTCCCAGATCAGCGACCGGCCATCAGGCGCTCAGTCTGCTGTCCCTCACCCTGGGAAGCAGTCCATCCCCGCACGACGTCACTTAGCTCACGTGCCCGAATCAAGTCCAGTCCAAAGCGAATCGGCAACGAACGCGGCAGCGTCTCGATCGCGTCGCGACCGCCGGCGCGCATCGCAAGCCGGTCGAGCAGCCGCGACGTAACCGTCCGGCGCTGCCCGCGCAGATATTGGTCGTTGTACATCTTGACGATCAACTCCGCCGCCAAGCGCACCGCATCCGACATGTTCATCGAATCCGACGCGAACTGATCGAGGGCCTGCTTCAGCGGGAACTGATCGGGATTCCACACCGCGACCGAGCCCGCGCGCATCAGCGTCTCGATGCTCGGGGTCGTGAACGAATAGCCCCATCCCGCAAGCTTGGTGCTGGCCGTCGCCAATTCAGCGGGATCGAGATTGCCCGCCTGCGCGCGCGCTTGCAGCGCAGCCTCGGTCCACACGCGTCGCACCCCGAACTCAGTCTTGGCGAGATCGGCGAGGATCATGTCGTCGGTCCAAAGCACATGCCCCGGCATCGAAGCGATCACGATGCTCTCGGCGCCGTGACGGCCGAAGAATTTCACCAGCCGTTCTCGGCGTTCAGGATCGATCGAGGCAAGCACCGCGCCGTCGCGCACGCGGCACACCGACTGCAACGCATCGGCGAGCCCCTTCAACTGAACGTCGGCGCGCTTGCCGTCGTTGGCGTTGCTGCTGATCGATGCGGAGAATCCGGGCGGCAGGCGCAGGAGAGTATCCTCGAACGCCAGGCGCCGAAGTTCGGCGAGCGTGGACTGCGAGATCACGAACTGACGCGGCCAGGTCGGCAGCAGGCTCAACCGTCCAAGCATGCACAAGGTTGCGATCGCGGTCAGATCGAGCACCACCGCGTTCGCGCGCTCGAAAGCTCCCAGAGCCGCTTCGAGCTCTTCCGGCGATCCGGTGCAGCACTTCAGCGGAGCCTCGGGGCGCTGCGCCAGGATAAACACTGTCTGCAGATCGTTGAGGTTGAGCCGTTCCGCCACCGCATGGATCGGAATCGAGTTGTCGGCGTACGTGCGCTCGGCCTGCTTGAGCGCGTCGTCGCGTTTGCCATTGGCTGTCCCGTTGCCGTGGCCGTTCGCGACGCCATTGGCTTTGCCGTTCGCCACGCCGTTGCCGTTGCCGTTCCCGTTACCATTTCCGTGACTCGCTTCGAACAATGAATCGAAGCTGTCATTCATTTCGCTCCACGGAATCGCGGCGCCACGCACGTAGCTCATTTCAATTTCGGCCTGGCCGGGGAAACGCGCCTGCCAGTTGATAAGCACGTCCATGTAGCGGTAGGCGTACTTGCTGATCATCTGCTTGACGCTCGCCTGACGACGGCTGAAGCGGCCCTCGGGGAGCTGGAATTTCTCGCCGGCCTTCTTGCCCTTGACCGCCTTGGTCATCGGATGCTGGGGGCCGTACTCGTCGAGCGCTTCATCGGCGTCGTTGGCGTCCTCGAGCAGAATCCATTTCTCGGTGTTGGAACCCTCTTCGAGAAAACTGAGCGCGCAGCCGGACCCGGCCATCTCATAGTCGGGCACGTGCGGCATCGGACCGACCGGTCCGAGCGCGGCGAGATACGCGCGATGCGCATCGACGCTGCCACCTTGACGCCGCAACAATTCGTACGCGTACGCGAGGGCCTCGTTGGCGCGGCCACCGTCGCGCATGAACTGCACGGCGGCGCGGCCGAGTGCCGGTGGAATTTCCCGCGCCGGCGGCATCGCATTCGGATCGGCGACAACCAAATCCACCTTGCCGACGCGAGCCGCGACGATCGATCGCCGCAGCTTCAGCACACGGTCTTCAGGATGCGCACCGAGCATCTCCTGGAGCTGGGCCAGCGCGGCCTCCGGATCGTTGCGTTCGAGTTTGTCGAGCTGTTCGGCGACCGAGCCCGCATCCACGGCTTTCTCTGGATGCAGCTGGCGCGAAATGTCGTTGACGATGTCCTCGCGGCCTAGACGGCTGGCGCAATCAAGCAGTCGGCGCGTGTCCGTACCCGCGGTGCCGGCCGGCGCGAGCATTTGCCATAGCGGCAGCGCGTCGCGATAGCGCCCCAAATCATGGAGCAGCGCGGCCAGCTTGCGCCGGTTGTCGGCGCCGATGTCGGGCGTCAGCCCGGACAGAGCCTCGTCGGCAAGCTTCGAGGCCTGATCGAATTTGCCCTGCGCCAATCTGAGATTTGCGCGCAGCGTTCGCATCGTGACCGCGGGCAGGCGCCCTTCGGGAATCGAGGACAACAGCGCGTCGGCGTCGTGATAGCGCTCTGCGGTCGCGAGCGCTTCGACTGAGGCTGCCACTGCGAACGGAAAATCGCCCGCAGGTATCGCGTCCGGCCGCGAGATCGATCGCATCAGCAGCTCGGTCGCCTCCTGCAAATCGCCGGGTTCGTCGCGCTCGCGGAGCGTGACCGCGAGATGATAGTCGATGTCGTCGCGACCACCCACTGCCGCGGCGCGCCGCAACACTTCGATCGCCTCGCTCAGGCTGCCGCGCGATCGCAGCACGATTCCGTACTCGCACAGCCCATTGGCGTCCTCGCGCTCGAGGCTATGCGCCTGTTCGATATCCTTGCCCGCACCGTCGGTGTCGCGCAGCGCGATTCGTGCCTGCGCGCGTCCGATCAACGCCTGCACTTCGCTCGATGCCTGATGCTCCGTCTGTGCGAGCGTGAGCGCCTGCGTGAAGCAGGTTTCGGCCTCGCGTACGCGGCCCTCGTCATTTGGCGCGGGCGTATCGCTCGATCCCTCGCCGGCCATTTCCAGCTCATTGAGCAAAATCGCCTGTCCGAGCACCAGCCATGGGATCGAATTATTCGGCAACGCGGCGCTGGCCAGGCGCGCATAACGCTCGGCGCGATCAAAGTGCGCGTCGAGCAGCGCGCGGCGCGCCATCACCACCGCAACTTCCGGATCCGATGAGAGCTCGGGCGCGACGTTTTCTTCCAGCGTGCGGGCGTCATACGACTTCGGCGCGTTGTTGAGCCACAGCGCAACCGCGCGGCCGCTCGACGGAAACTGCATCCGCAGCTTGTCCGCCAACGCAAACGCACGCTCGCGCTCACCCAGCAGCTCGTGCGCGAGCGCCTCGTTGGTGCACGCGTTCTCTTCTTCAGGCTGCAGCGATTTCGCCGCGATGAACAGCATCGCAGATTTGCGCGGCTCGCCTTCCTTCAGCCATGCGGCGCCGAGGTACGAGAGCACCCGGAACTTGTGCATGTTTGAGAGCTGGCTCCACTTCTGCTCGCGCAGTCGAAGCAGTGCCAGGCGCGCTAGCTGATATTGATGGCTCTCGAGAAATGCCGCGGCGGCCGAGATCTCCTCCCCCAGTGCGTCTGAAGGTCCCGCCGCCGCGGGCTCGCATCGTGCCTCGAGATGAACCACCGCATCGGCGCGCGTCAACGCCTGGCGCTTGGCCGCGGTTCCGAAGTCGGTGAGAATTTGAGGATACTCGTCGAGCAGCTCCTCAATATCGTCCCACGTCAGAACCTCGATCGCCGAGATGCCGTCCTTGCGGTTCGCGCGGTTGAGATCGAACAAGGAGCGCTGCAAGCCGTCGGGCTTGGCGGCCGTGGTCGCGATCACGAAGCGTCCGATTGGAAGCTTCAGGCTCGCGGCCCGGTCCACAGCGTCCTTGATCTCGGCAATCGTCAACTCACTTCGCGACGTGCGTAGATCGCACTTGACCGCGGCGAGTCGCGGACGGCCGCTGATCTCGATCAGGTTGATCCCTTTTTCGGCGCGACCCGGGTCGCGGAATCGCTCGAGCTGAGGGAGCTGCCAATGACGCCGCAGAAGCTTCAGACAGAGTCTTTCGAACTCGTCGGCACTTCTGGGCAGTGGATAACCGGGAGCGAATTTTGCCATAGTGTAACATTTCCTAACACAATGTCGGGAACCAAGGAAGCCCCTCCAACATCACGGCGCGCGAGGGTCGCTTTCAGCACGTAATCGGCGCTGATAAGATGACTTTTTTAACCATGCTTAGTCTCGACAACCTTTCCAAGTCCTACGGGGGCCGCAAGATCCTCGACGGCGTCAGTTGGTCGATGGCCGACGACGGACGCGTCGGACTGGTCGGACTGAACGGCGCCGGTAAGTCAACGCTGCTCAAGATGATCGCGGAAGTGTTGCCGCTCGACTCGGGCAGAATCGCACGTCCGCAGCGCACCCGCGTCGGATACCTGGCGCAGGACGCTCCCGAAATGGGCGGGCGCTCGGTGCTGCGTGAGACGCTGTCGGCGCTCGACCGGATGCAGGCGCTCGACGCGCGGCGCAAGGAAGTCGAGCAAATTCTCGCGCACGAGCATTCGGGGCCGACGCACGACGCCGCGCTCGAGGAATTGGGCGAGGTGCTGACCGAGCTCGAGCATCACGATTTTTACAGCGCCGAGAGCCGCGCCACTTCGGTGCTGTTCGGGTTGGGTTTCACCGAAGAAGATCTCTCGCGCGACGTCTGCGAATTTTCCGGCGGCATCCGGATGCGCATCGCGCTCGCGAAACTCCTGCTCGATGCGCCCGACTTCATGATGCTCGACGAGCCGACCAACCATCTCGACATCGAGGCGCGCAACTGGCTCGAGGATTACCTCGTCGCCTACCAGGGCGG
>NZ_JBAUYR010000061.1:0-11716 GCF_049584895.1 Binatus sp. (SeqCode) | reverse complement strand
GAATCGCGCGCTAGGCGCGCGCTGAGTAAGGTCCCTCACCTTAAATCCTCTCCCGACGGGAGAGGGGAAGATCGATCGCGCAGCCTTCTGTGAATTACGAGTCGTAACTTTTGGCATCATCTTTATGAATTAAGATTTGCGTAGAGGATTTGGCGGAGGTTTTTGGCTAGTGAGGTGCCGTCGGCTCGCAGCTTGCGCGAGTTGAAGTTTTTCAACTCGATGCTCACTGTTAGTTCGGCATCGGAGGCGTCGGCTGGTGTTGCGAATGCGACGCGGCCGGTTTCCGGCGTCCGCGATTCCGCGAGTACTGCACCGCCGCGGCCATGCAAGGTGACGCGCGCGCCTGCGAGCGGCGGATGCTCGCCGTCGGGTAGGTGATCGTTGTCGAGCACAGTCACGCGGAGGCTGCGCAGGTCGCGCGCGCGCTCGAGCTCGACGCGCAGATCGCGCAGGTAGATCATCGGCTCGGCGAATACGCCTTGGATTCCCGCGCGCTCCGGCTCGCGCGCCGGATTTGCCTTGAGCTCGACCCGTTGCGCCGCCATCCCATGGTCGGAAGTGACGACGAACAGCGTCGAGTCGAGCAAGCCGCGCGCGCGGAAAATCTCGAGCACGGCGCCGATTTTCTGGTCGGTGCGATAGAGCGCCTCGCGCAGGCCCTCGTGATGCGGGCCGTAGTCGTGGCCGGCGCCGTCGGTCAGCACGAACTCGTGCGCGACGAACACCGGGGCCTCATCGCCGCAGTGGTCGAACAGGTTGATCACTTGCGCCATCCCGCGGATGTCCACGATCTCCTCACGCGTCATCGCAGGCATGTTGTCGGCGGCCCATCGCGGGCTCACGTCGGAGGCCATCTCTGCAGTCAGCGCTTTGAGGCGCGTCTTGTCGCCGACGATTCGCCGCTCGAACACCGCGTGATCGGCGCCGCGTCCCTGCGGTTCATGGATCGACGCAGTGATAGTGCCCTTGCCGCCCGCGCGCTTGAACGCCTCGTAGAGCGTCTCGACGTCGGGACTCAGATAGCGCTCGGTTTCGAAGATGTTGCCCTGGATTGGCACTGTCTCGCGATGCTCGCGCAGGTGGAACGTCGGATTCACGACGTCGTGATGCCCGCACCATGCGCCGGTGAGAATCGTCGAGTGGCTGGGCCACGTGATGCTCGGGAAGTTGACGATCGAGCCGTGCGAGAGCATCGCTCCGCGCTCGACCAGGCCCGCGAGATTCCGAATGCCGGCGCGGTTGTTGTCGAGTTGATGGCGCAGCTCGAAATGCGAGAGGCCGTCGAGCAAAAACATGTACACGCGCTTCGGGCGCTCGGCATTGTTGTCGATTATTTCGTCGAGCAGCTTGCCATCCTGTCGCTTCACATAAACTTCGGCGGGCGAGCCTGACGCGTCGAGGCCGGCGATCTTTGGAAGTCCCGCGACGCGCGCGATGGTCGGCGCTACGTCGACCTGGCGAGCATTCAGTTTGAAGAGTCCGCGGCGGACGCCGGGGCCGCTGAACACCAACGGCGCGCGGCATTGCACGACGTCCAGCGCACCGTGCTGGCCCGGCTGTATTCCATACGCGTAAGCCTTCGGGCTGACGATCAGGTCGGGGGCGCGCGGACTGTCGAACAGCTGCGCGATTCGCTCGTAGGCGTAAGGGTGGCTGATCACGCCCGGCTCGAAGTACGCCCGATTTGGATCGTCAGTAGGGTTGCCGCTGCGGGCGGCGGCGTCCAGCTCCTCGTCGATAGTCGAGATGATAAATGGATCCTGATTCGCGATTGGGTTTTCACCGACTTGCTCCACCACCTGAAAGGAGAGCGCGCCGCGGTCGTCGGCATACCGTTTGAATCGAATCATCCCGCGGCGCGCCCACACTTCGTACGCGTTTTCGTTGGCTCGCCAAGTGATCACGAGATCGACAAAGTCGGCGGCGGGAGTCTCGGCGAGCAGCGCGAGGATGGTCGCGTCGCCGGAATCGGACTGATGCGGATCGAGTCCCTGTCCGCCGCGGCGTTCAGGGCCATGCTCGCGGCGTTGATTGGATTCACGATTCATCTTTTTTTCGGGCCTCTCTTGTCAAAAAAATCCTTGCTCCACGCGACACGACGAGTGCAAACCAGTTACGGCACACTACTTAATGTTTTGTTCACATACGCGATCCATCACGCGAGCATTGCGCGTGCGCGCGCATTCCCGCAATAGTGAAACCCCAAATCGGGAAAGGCAATCAGCATATGGCGGCTCACGAAGAATTCGAATCACGAATCGGAAAAGGCACCAAGGCTTCGGGCAAGCTCAACTTTCGCGGCCCGGTGAAAATCGAAGGCGAAGCGGAAGGCGAGATCACCGGCGAGGATGTCGTCATCGCGACCGGCGCCGTGGTGAGCGCGCGAATTTCCGCGACCAAGGTGACGATCGCCGGTTCATTCAGCGGCGAAGTGACTGCGCGTGAGCGCGTCGAGCTGATGGCGACGGCGCGAGTGCAATGCACGATCAACACGCCCAGCTTCGTCCTCAACGAGGGCGCGCAATTCGACGGCGACTGCAAGATGCCGTCGAAGAAGCTGGCGGCGTAGGTAGATACACATCCACTTCACCTGATGTGAAACCCGCGGTGGGTTTCACGCTTCCTTCGGCAGGGGTGACCTCCTTCGGCTTCGCTCAGGACAGGCTCTGCACCCAGTGATAGGAAATCGCGAAATGTCGAGGACGACCTTTCGCTCTCCCAATAATATGGTTCCCCTTCCCGCTCTTACCTCGCCCGTTCCTTTACGGGAGAGGCGGCCTGCCGCAACGCGGCAGGTAGGTGAGGGTTCTGGATCGCACCACAAACGCCCAGGCTACTCACTGACTGGCTCTTTTGACACCAGCACCGTTTCCACGCCGCGTGAGTCGCGGCGGCGCAGTATCAATCCTGAATCGTCGATCTCGATTTCTTCTGAATCGCCCATCCGCGGCTCGTAAATCCACAGATGCGGGTCGTTGCCGCGCTGGCGGCATGACTGCTTGCTGGTGACTGCGACAAGAGTGTTGGGATCGATAGCAGCGATGCGGCCGGTCCATCGCGTCTGCCCGCGTTCGCGTATGTGCGAGATGGTCAGCGCGCGGAAGATGACGAGGTCGGCGTCCACTTCGCCGTAGCGGCCGAGCTTGGTGGTGAGATCGTTGCGGCTACCGCCCGCGCTGATGTAGCCGCGCAGAAAACTGTCGACCGATTCGTAGGCGGCGTTGCGAGTGAAGGGTCCGCGGTTGTAGCTGACGGCGACCCGGCGGACGAGGCCGGCGTCGTCGAGGTCGGCTTCGACTTCGTACAAATTCGAGCCGCTCGCGGGACGCCGCATGCCGCGAATCAATCCCCACGCCAGCGATTCGGTTTCGACGGCTATCAATTCGCCGGCGCGGCGAATCTCGTAGCGGAAATCACCGTCGACGATCACCATGCTCGAAAGCTAACCGCTCGGATGTGAGCGGACAAGTTTGCCAGCGTTATCGAGTTTGGGCCATTGTGGCTGCTCGACGACTCTGATCGCCAAGAAGGAACGCTCAATGAACTGGCAGGAGTACTACCGATCGCGCACGATTTCGCCCGATGAAGCGGCGGCGATGGTGAAGCCGGGGATGCGGGTGGATTTTCCGCTCGCGGCGGGAACCGTGATGCAGCGGGCGCTGGCGGCGCGCGGCAAGCAGATCGGCGGCGTGGTCGATCTCAGGATGTCGTCGCCGCTTACCGACCCGGGATGGATGGGTGGAGACGTCGCGCGGCATTTCAAGATCGAGTTCGAGCTGTTCATCGGCAACCTGGGACGCGCCGCGCACGACCGGCAACAGGCGACGTACTTACCCAATTTATTTTCGACCGCATTCAAGCCCCACGACGAGCGGCCGGCGGAAGACAAGCCGATCGATTTCGCTTTCGTCAACGTCACCACGCCCAACGCGAAGGGTTTCGTCAGCTTTGGGCCGCATCAGTGGAACAAGCGGATGTACGCGCGGCGCGCACGTCATGCGATTGCCGAGGTCGACGCGAACCTGACGCGCACTTACGGCGACGTGTACATGCATGTTTCGGAGTTCGAGTATTTCGTGGAGGGGACTCCGCCGCCGCCGGATCAGGCGGTGATCGAAAGTGCATTGGCGGCGATGGACGCTGAAAAACGCGAGGGCATCCGCGCGATCATCGCAGAGGTGGGAGTCGAGCGCATCTGGCCGCTGGTTCAGTATCTGCAGCGCACGCCGCTTTCGGATTTGCGCGTCTTGCTCGGCCTCACGCCGCCGCCCGCGGAGTTCAAGGCGGTTGCGGGATACCTCAGCGAACTTATCGAAGACGGCGTGACGATTCAGATTGGGGTCGGAGATCCCAGCTCGCAGATGCCGCGGCTGGGCGCATTCGATCGCAAGCACGACCTGGGGCTGCATACCGAAATGGTGGCGCCGGGAATCGCGCGGCTGGTCGATGCCGGGATAATCAACGGGCGGCGCAAGACGATCCATCGCGGCAAGGCAGTCGCGGTCGCGTGGTCGGGATCGGACCCGGACGATTTGCGGATAGTCGACGACAACCCGGCGTTTGAGCTTTACGATCCGGAGTACGTGCTCAAGCTCGCGACGGTGTCCGCGAACTACCGGCAGACGTCGATCAACAACGCGCTCGCGATCGATCTGACGGGGCAGATCAATTCGGAGAGCGTGCTCGGCGCGCGGATGATGAACGGGACCGGCGGGCAGCCGGAGACTCATATCGGCGCGTTCCTGTGTCCGGGAGGTCGGGCGATTACTCTGCTGCAATCGACTGCGGTCGGCGGCGCGATTTCGCGGATCGTTCCGCAACTCGAAGCGGGCGCGCTGGTGACGGTGCCGCGCTACTTCGCCGACACCATTGTGACGGAATACGGAATCGCGCGGTTGCTGGGAAAGAACCATCGCGAGCGCGCCGCCGAATTGATCGCGATTGCTCACCCCGACCATCGCGCCGAGTTGAGGAAAGCCGCTATCCGCCTCTTCGGGTAAATTTTGCCGATTTTGCTCCAGTCCGATCTTTGTAACCGAGCCACATGACGCGCGGCTAAAGCAAAGGAAAGCGGTCAATCGGCCGCTTGACTGCGCTTGTTCCATACGTACAAATTAACCCGATTGAGTGCCGAATAGCACAATGACGCGCTGTATACCCTCGTAAAGCTTGACGTTGGGCCTGATTTGTACAATAAGAGGGTCTATAGCATAGTACAGGTTTTATGATAGCCTGTTTGCCATCCTAAGAATGGGTAGGCACACTAAAGAGGAAGTGAACGAATGCCATCGTCGACGAAAGTCCTGACTGTAAATGAGCTAGCCGAGTATCTTCGAGTCCATCGCTCGACCATCTATCGGCTGCTCAAGAAGGGGCAGTTGCCCGGCTTCAAGATTGGGAGCGATTGGCGCTTCAACGTCGAAGTAATCGACGAGTGGCGACTGCGCCAGGGCCCCGGCGTGCTGGAAGAAGAGGTGGTGGAGTAGCGGACCACTTTGAAGCGCGACGTGCTTTTTTGTCCGTCGAATTTCAAAACTGCCCGTTCCTGCGCTGACCTCTACCTTCCTCCGAAGCCGTTCCTCTGAAATTTTTTCACTTTCGATTTCAGATGGGCACTCAATCGAGCGAGTTGTCGTGCGCGCCCGTCCGCGGCTAGACTGCGACTTCGCGAGTAATCGCAGAGCTATGCCGACTGATATTTCCGCCAGGACACGTCTGTTCACTGAATCCGTTATCCGCGAGATGACGCGGCGGGCGCTTAAGTGCGGCGCGGTGAACCTGGCGCAGGGATTTCCCGACTTCGCGGCGCCGGCCGAAATCAAGGAAGCGGCGAAACGCGCGATCGACGAGGAATACAACCAGTACGCAATCACGCACGGCTCGCCGAATTTCCGTCGCGCAATCGCAGACAAGGTGCGCAGTTACAACGGCATCGTGTGCGACCCCGACCGTAACATCACGGTAACATGCGGCGCGACCGAGGCGATGATCGCGACGATGCTGGCGGTGATCAATCCGGGCGACGAGGTGATCATCTTCGAGCCCTTTTACGAGAACTACGGACCTGACGTGATACTGGCCGGCGCGACGCCGCGCTACGTGGCGCTGCGCGATCCGGATTTTTCGATCGATCGCGCCGAGCTCGAGGCAGCATTCGGGCCGCGCACCAAGGCAATCGTGATCAACACTCCGCACAATCCGAGCGGCAAGGTATTCACGCGCGCCGAACTCGAAATGATCGCCGCGCTATGCGAGCGGTACGACACGTTGGCTATCACAGACGAGATCTACGAGCACATCATTTACGGCGGCGCGCGGCATATCTCGATCGCGAGCCTGCCCGGGATGGCCGATCGTACGGTCACGATCAGTGGACTGTCGAAGACCTACTCGATCACCGGATGGCGGCTGGCGTATGCGATCGCGAGCGAGAGAATCACAGCGCCGATTCGCAAGGTGCATGATTTTCTGACGGTCGGCGCGCCGCATCCGCTGCAGGAAGCCGGGGCCGTGGCGCTGCGGCTGCCAGAGTCGTTTTATGCCAACCTGACTGCGATGTACGAGCGCAAGCGCGGCAGGTTGTACGCGGCGCTCACGCGGGCGGGGCTTGAATGCACAAAGCCGGACGGTGCGTATTACATCGTGGCGGAAATCGGCGAGCTTGGATTTAAGGACGACTTCGCGGCGGCGGATTTCCTACTCGACGAGGTCGGAGTCGCTGCGGTGCCCGGTTCGAGTTTTTATCATCGCGCGGAATTGGGACATCGGAAGATTCGATTCACGTTTTCGAAAAGCGACGAGACGATCGCTGCGGCAGCAGATCGTCTGGCGCATCTGCAGGAAAAGCTGGCGGGGCGTTCGAGAGTCGAGCGCGCGTAGAGGGGAAATCGATTCAGGCGGATTTTTTGCCGCCCTGGATTGTGCGCAGGCGGGGGCGCTGGCGCTCTATTCCGCCTGAGAGGTAGACCAGCACCGTCCAGGCGCTGCGGGTGAGCGGGTAGCAGAGCAAAACGCTGCCGCATGCGACCGCGCACAGGATAAAAATTTCGACGGCGTCAGACAGATGCGTGGTGATGGCAAGGATCGCCCAGCATACCAGGAACGATCCGGCGGCTACCGCGAAATCGAGATACATCGCGCCCAGAGTCTCGCCGGGATCCTTCCAGAAGATGACGTGGCATCGCGGGCACTCGCGATTCATCTTGAAGTGCGAGCGGAAGATCACGCCGTCGCGACACACCGGGCATCGGCAGTTCAGCGCGCACTTGATCAGCGCAGATGCGGAGTCATTAGCCACAATTTTGATTTTACTCCGCGGCACACTTGAGGCTAGCGACTTTGTTGCGCGACGATCAGATACTCCAGTTGAAGCCGACCTCGGGACCGTACAACTGCACGCGCAACAAGTTCCCGACTCCCGACGAAGTCTGCGTGTACTTCGTATAGTTGTAGTTGAATCCGGCGAACGGCGAGAAGCCGCGCCACTCGGGACTAGCGTAAATCACGCGCCAGTGAGTCTCGAAGCCAGATTGCGAGTCGTAAACCTCGCCACCCTCGCTGCGCCCCGACGGCCATTTGTTGATCCAGTAACCCTGCGCCGTCGCTTCGAACGCGAAATGGTACCCGAGCCAATGACGCTCCTCGAGGCCGATCGCAGGTATCGGCAATCCCTTCTCGTGGAAACGGATTCGCGCTTCGTAGGGCGAGCGCTGGCTGAACAGAGGAGTACCGTCGTTGATTCGGAAGTCGTTGTAGGTGAACTCGACTCCGACCTTTGCGCGCGAGTCCCATCCCTGCAGAAACTGCGGCAGTCCTGATTCGTAGTCCTGGTAAATCGGCGTCAGGCGGCGCTCGTAATATCCGCCGAACGTGTACCATCGCGTGCCGCCGGGATTCAGCTTTTGATCCGGCGAAATTATCGTCCCGCCAAATGCCAACGGCTGCGTTTCGTATTTGCTGCCGTAGATTCCGTAGTACCGGAACTGGAACTGCACCGCGTTGACGTCGTCGAACCAGAGCGAGAGCAGCACCTCGGGCAACTGCAGCTGCGAGACGCCGAGGTCGTGCTGCAGGCTAATCGCGCTATCGGGAAACGAGTTGATGCGGCGCCGCAGCGTGCTCGGGCCGACCAGGAACATGTAGGCGTCGTCGGCTTCGATGTCGAATTGATGCCGCGCGGGGGTGAGCAAATCAGCACTCGCGTCGCGTAACGAGAAGAAGTCGTCCGCGAAGCAGTTGGCGCTTGTTAGCAACGCAATGATGACTAAAGCTACTGCCAGTTTGACTAAACGCATGGGCAGGCATGCTGTCCTACTAGCGATGCGATTTCAAGATGTTCTAGTGAGCGCTGGTGGGCTTTGTCTTCTCGTCGAGCGACGGTGCGGGAGTTCCGGGCGAGGATTGAAATCCGTCGGGCAAATCGCGCGTCGGCGAAATACGAATGACGACGATTTGGCCTGAGTCCAGCTTGGCGCGCGACGGACGCGCAAACCCGATCCGGGCGAGCAGATATTTCTTGGGATATTCGGCGATCACCTGGTCCTGCAGCTTCGTATCGGTGACGATCTCGGCCTTGCCGATAAACGCAGGACCGGTGCGCTCGCCGATCCAAATCATCGCCGGGCTGCCGCGCTTGATTCGCTTGGCCTTCCAGCTGGTCGGCGACGTTTCGATAAGCACCTGCTGGCCGGCGGTGGTGATGAACCAGACCGGCGCGGCTTTGCTCTGATTGCCGTCTTTGCGAACCGTCGCAACATAGATGTAGGTGGCCTTCGCGAGCGCGTCGGCGTCGCGCGGCGAAGTTGCGGCATTCGCAATAGCGGCAGGCGCGGCGATGGCGACCAGGACTGCAACTGCGGCGATAAGATGAGGAAGATTGGCAGCCGAAATTTTCATGAACTGCTCCATGCTAGTCGCCGAGATAACGGCGTCGCACGAAAACTTCTCCCAGGAACAGCATGATTACAAGTGGAATCATCCACGGGTCGGCGCTGCGGCGATATGCGACGGTCTGTCCGGTGTGGCGGACGATGGTCGCGGGGGTCGCGTCGAAGGCGCCATGGGTCGCGGTCGCCAGGCGCCGTAACAGTTCGAGATTGGGCGGCCTGATGCGCAATTCGGCGCTGTCGGCCGGAATCGATCCGGCGGTGGCGAATTCGCGCTGCTCGAGGATTTTTTCGGAATCGCCCGCTTTGAACATCAGTGTCGCCGCGTACTTGCCGCGCGGCAGCGGCCCGACCTCGCCGCGGTAGATCGAGGCGCCCGCCTCGGTCATCGGAACGTCGATGGCGCGCTCGGGCCCGGTGATCCGGCAGACCAGGTTGCTGACGGGATCGGGATCGGCCTTTTCCGCCTCGACCGTGACTGCCCCGTCAGGCGCATTGTACACGCGCATCGTGAACATCCCGGAGTCGCCCTGACGCATCGTCCAGTTCGCCAGCTGCGACCAGAATTCGACATAACGGTTCCATCGAATCCAGCTCAGCGTCGCCAGTGAATCGGGATCGCCCGCGAAAATCGCAGTGCGGCCGAGTCCGTATTGCCACGACGCCAGCAGCGGCGCGGTCTTGTCGGCGCGCGCGACCTTGAGTGTGACTTGCGCACCGTCCTTGGGCTCGGTCGCGGCGAAAAAATCGATCGGCGGAATGTCCTTGATGCCGATGCCGGAGAGCATCGCGGTCGCGTCTCCCGCTTCGACGGTGGTGCGATCCTGCTTGCGCCGGTTCATCGCCTCGCGGGTCAATCCGACCAGCAGCAGCGGCAGCTTCTCGATATCCTGCACGCGATAGAAAATACCGCCGGTCGCCTGCGCGAAGTCCTGGAGCAATTCGAGATTCGCAAGGTCGGGTCCGATGCGGATGGTCGAAACGGGGATGTGCTGGCGCGCGAATTCGGCGATGAGATCGTCGTGGTCGTGATACTGGCGGTTGGTGTCGCCATCGGTCAGCAGAATCACCTGGCGCACCGGGATGCCGCTCTGCAGAATCTCGCGCTCCGCGATTTCGAGTGCGTCCTTAAAGTCAGTGCCGCCGCCAGGTTGCAGACGGTCGATGCGATTTTCGAGCTCGCCGCGATCCTCACCGAGCGGCTGCAGATGCGCGAGCACGTACGGCTGCGAATCGAACGCAATCACGCCGGCGAAGTCAGTGTCGTCGAGTTGGCGCAGCAGCGCGATCGCGGCTTCTTTGGCGTAGCGAATGCGCTCGCCGTCGCGCACCGCGGGATAGCGCGAGTCGTAACTCATCGAGTTCGATCGATCGATGCAGAGATAGACCGCAATCGGCTCGCGCGACGGCGGCGGCGGCTGCGGCACGAACTTCACCGGCAGCGCCTTTTCCAAATCGCCGCCGGCCAGAGTTTCTTCGCGCAGCGTATCGCCCGTCGCGACCAATCCACCGCCGTAGTCCGCGACGTAGCGATTGAGCGCGTGCTGCCCAGCCGGCGTCAACGATCCCGCGGGCACGTCGTCGAGGATCACGAGCTGGTACGGCAGGTAATCCGCCGGATTCTTGCTCAAGCTGCGCGGCGAAACGAAATCAATTTTGTAGTTGCGCATCTTGAGCGCGGTCACGAGGCTTTCCGGCAGAGAATTAGAAACGATCAGAATCCGCGGCGCGCCGGTCACCGAAATCGACGCCTCGACCCGCGTATTCAGCGCGACTCGCGGCGGCGCAATCGAAACTTCCGCACTCATCAGATATGCGCCCTGCTGCTCGAGCCGATACGGCAGCTCGAACTCGTTCAGCCCCGGCTTGAGCGTAATCGATTCGCCGCCAATGGCGGTATCGTCGCGGTAGAGCTTCAGCATCGCGGCGACAGGAGTCTGCGATTCACTTTCGACGCCGATCCTGAATGCAAACCGCTGATCGGCGCGGACCGTGTCGGGAGAATAGAAATTGGTGACCGCGATTCTCTCGGTGGCCGACGGCGGCGGCGCGCCGGCGAAGATTCGCACGCCGTCCTCGAGCATCGCAGGAACTTCCGACATCGCGGAGTCCTCGGTTTCATTGCCGTCGCTCAGCAGCACGATTCGCTTGTCGGCTTCGGGCGCAAACAAACTCTCGGCCGCAGTCAGCGCGCTGGCGATGTTGGTGGCCCCTCCATCGACACCGTCGCCGAAGTGGCCCAGCATTCGCGGATCGGTCAAAGGCGCAAGCAGCCGCGCGTCGCGGCCAAAACCGACAATCCCAAGCTGGTCGCTCGGCGCCATCGCGGACTTCAACTGTTCGATCTGGCTACGCATCCAATCCTGTTGATCGGGCGACACCGAGCGCGACTCATCCATCACCGCGACCACCGCAACGCTTTGCGCTGCGATACGTCCGGGAATGCGCAGGCCCGCGAGCATCGCGACCAGACCGACGACGCAGAGCGCGCGCAGCGTCGCAGACGCAGCACCCGCCCAGCGGGGTCCACTGCGCATCGCGAGAATTCCCGGCGTCGCCGCGATCGGCACGAGCACGAGCAGCCAGAGCAGGAGCGGCCGATCAAACATGGCGCATTCTCCAACGGCCGGCGTGGTTGATCAGCATCGCGGATTCAACCATCAGAGCGATCAACGCCAGCGCAATCAAAATAAAAACGAGCGGCTGCACTTGCCTGGCAGTTTGCGCGTTTGCCAAAGCCGCGGCTTTTCCAACCGGCGCGCTAACTTTGGCCTGCGGTTTCGCGGCAATATCCGACTCGGCCGCGTCGTAATAATTGGCGAGCACCTGCG